>NZ_JBQCJX010000004.1:85364-284537 GCF_051967555.1 Paenibacillus sp. SAF-068 | reverse complement strand
GGAGCATTCGCTTCGTTAGCACTACTTCGCAGTCTCGACTGCAAGGAGAGTATCCCTCCTGGGACGTATTAAAGAAAACTTCCTTCGGGAAGTTTTTTTGCGTTCTGGGGATGAGAACCCCAATGGTTCGTCGGAGCATTCGCTTCGTTAGCACTACTTCGCAGTCTCGACTGCAAGGAGAGTATCCCTCCTGGGACGTATTAAAGAAACTTCCTTCGGGAAGTTTCTTTGCGTTCTGGGGGTGAGAACCCCAATGGTTCGTCGGAGCATTCGCTTCGCTACGTGCTCTTATGTCGCTTCATCAAAAGGTTTGCATTTGCGCCCTCCAAGGGTCACATTTTATAGTATCGATGTTCTAACGAACATAGGACACTTTATCTGACCCAAGTTCGGCATCATGGAATTTTAATGAATCTTACAGAGCTTATTTCACCATTCCGGGGGATTATCTCACTTATTTGCACTTAATAGCCTGATTAACGTTGCAGAGGTTCGTTAGCATCTGAACATAGCGGTTTTTCCCATTATAAGACCTCCTGGGTTCGTTAGAGTATGTCAGGTCCATGTATAGTCACAGTCCCGCGTTCATATATGTGTTTTTTTCAATTCATTGTTCAATATTGACATAGAATGTTATGCTTACGAAGTGGATAATGTAACAATCCATACATATTAACCTATTAGGAAACAGGAGATTTTATCAATGTTATCTTCAATACAGCAGCACTCGTCCATCCATACCAAGGAAGAACATTCTTCGACATCGAAAAGTTTCGGCCTGTTATTGGCAGGCATTATCGTCATCGCCGCTACCATGAGGTCACCGATTACGGCAACCGGACCTGTAGTGGAAATGATTCGCTCAGATACAGGTATCGGTCATACGATGGCCGGGCTTCTGACCTCACTACCTTTGCTTGCCTTTGCAGCAGTCTCTCCTTTTGCACCGCGTCTTGCCAAACGGTTAGGACTCGAATCAGCCTTGCTGATCGCTATTATCATCGTAACTCTGGGAGTGGGCTTACGTTTATTCCCATCTGTTCTGGCTTTATATACAGGAACCGCAATATTGGGATGCGGCATTGCATTAAGCAACGTGCTCCTGCCAAGTTTGATCAAACGTGATTTTCCATTGCGGGTAGGTATCGTCACCGGACTATACTCTGTATCCATGAATATATTTGGCGCCATCGCCTCAGGTGTCAGTGTGCCCGTAGCCGGAGCTACGTCTATGGGTTGGCGCGCCTCGTTGGGCATGTGGGCCCTGTTGTCCATACTGGCGCTTCTCTTGTGGATCCCCCAGATTGCCGCAGGTCGCCAGCGGATGTTATATGTTGCCTCCCAGAGCGAAGGGGCACCTGTGCGTCTGAGAACCTCTGCACTCGCTTGGTCCATTACTTTATTTATGGGTCTGCAATCCCTTATCTTCTATACGACGATTACCTGGCTTCCCGAGGTTCTCGCCGAGCAAGGATTCAGTCCCACCTCAGCAGGATGGATGCTCTCCCTGATGCAGATGGTTAGTGTGCCAGCTACCTTTATCGTTCCAATCCTTGCCGGCCGAACGCGAGATCAACGTGTTCTGACCGCGATTACGTGCTCTTCTTTAATTGTCGGGTATGCGTTATTGTTAACCGGCATCGGTTCGCTCGTTACCATCGGCGTCACGTTGGCAGGAATAGGTGCTGGAGCGTCATTTGGACTGGTAACGATGTTCTTCGTCCTTCGTACTAAAGATGCCAGACAGGCTGCCAGCCTGTCTGGCATGGCCCAGTCTTTCGGATATATGCTGGCAGCAGTGGGACCTCTACTGTTCGGTATGCTTCATGACTGGACAAAAGGATGGACCCTTCCGTTGCTGATACAGGTCATTCTGGCCATTGCTTTACTAATCGCAGGGACTCGGGCCAGCAAAAATCGAATGATAGGTTAGTCATCCAACTCATTTAATAGAAAAGAAGCAAATGAAACGGCCTCCATCCTGTTCATCAGGATGGAGGCCGTTTCTGCATGTAACAATTCCTTCATTAATTAAATCAGCTTCAATGTGGAAGAACTTACTTCACTTTTACCTTAATTGTGTCTGTACTGGTAACTCCAGCTGCGTTAATTAACTCGGCCCGATACGTATACGTACCCGATGCTTTGTTGGACAGTTTAGTCACAGCACTTTGCGCAAGAGGTGATACCGCACGGAGTTCTTGCGTGTCGATCAACTTATCATTTTCATAGAGACGATACTCTGTAGCATTGGTGCCCCACCACAGGTTCATGGTCACTTTATAATTGCCATCGCCATCCCAGTTATCCTGAGAGAGAACTGCTTTGCCTGGTGCTGCGTTGGTAACCCGAACAGTCAACGTCTGACTCCGCGTTGTTCCCTTGTCATTTGTTAGCTCGGCCACGTACGTATATGTGCCATTGGCTTTGCCTGTGATCTTCGTCTGAGCAAACTGCGCCCAAGGCGCGTTGTAAGTCAACTTCTGCGTATCAATAAGAACCCCGTCCTCATATAACTTGTAGCTAGTTCCGTTCTCGCCCCACCACAAGTTCATGGTAACGATATACGAGCCCTCTGGCAGACCGTTGCCTACCCAGTTATTGTGAGACAATACAGGCGTACCGGGGGCCTTGGTAGCTGGAGTTTCAGGTTCAGTCTCCACAGCTTCCAACTTCAGGACCGTATTGGCTGTACCCGCCAGTCCTTGTTGATCTTTTACCGTAAGTTCAACGACATACTCGCCTGCTTCGATCCCTACCAAAGGAAGGCTGAAGGTGCCATCAGGTTGTACTTCAAAAACACCTTCTTTTTGAATCGAACCATCTTCTTTTTTCACAACATACGTTGCGTCCAGGGAAGCTGCCGCATCAAAAGCAATGTCCCATCCACTCGCAAGTGCAGGAGCAACACGGAAGTACAGATCTTCCACGCTACCATCAATAACAGCAGACTCATCCTCTTTGAACTCCAACGCTTCTGGTGCAGTTACAATCGGAGCTGTCTTTTTCACCAAGAAGGGTGGCGTGTCTTCCTTGTAGGTTTTGCCGTCTGTACCAATGGTAGTGATGTCTACCGTATATAAACCATCCGGAATCTCAGTCACTTCATCCGTTGTGTAATCCGCATATGTGCCGTTCCAGGCAAGGTTGTACCTTGCATTTGCATTGAAGTTAAAATAGTTGCCGAAAATGGAGCCGATATAACCATCTTGATAATATCCACCTTCCGGATTAAGACCATCATAAATCTCAATCAGCGCAAATGTCATCGGATTATAGAACTCCATCGCAACATTCAGCGTATCCAGCGTACCATCCGCCTTCAATGGATAGTGGAATGTATTTTTTTCAGTGCCTTTTACCGTTTCAATATATTTAACTCCACTTAACGTAACATTGAAATGAGCAACATATGGCACAGTAAAAGTATTGGTTCCGTTCGAGAACTCAATGTATCCTTGTGCTTCTGTAGTCGCAGTAACCCCTCGTGGAACGGTGATTGTCACTGCAATTTCTTCCTCACCATTCAGTGTGAAGGAATTCTTGTCTACCGCAACGGATACACCAGACACATTTCGAGTTGGATTCACATTTACGGTGTAATCCCCGCCATTACCATTCAACGCTTCCACTTTAATCGTTTTGGTGACCGTCTTTTCATCTGTGCTCAGGAAATTACCGTAGTTGATGCTTCCGGTGATATTTTCCTTTTCAACAACAGAACCACTTTCTGTGTATTGAGTTACATCAAGCACTTTGACAAAAGCAGCAGGATCGATGGTGTTCACAGCCTGAATACGGCCTGCACCTTGATCAAAAACATCAAACTTCGTCGTATCCAGCACTTTACTATTGTTCATGAGCGCAACTTTGATATCAAATGGCGTCCAGTCCGGATGCTTCTCGATCAACAGCGCAATCAAACCTGCTACATGTGGTGTAGCCATACTTGTACCTGATTTACGATCATAGGCTTGTGCGTAATCCGCATCTGGCTCATCCTTCCCGTAGGCAGGAATGGTAGACAGGATGCTTGTACCTGGTGCAACAATATCCGGTTTGATATCCAATGTGACCTTGGCAGGTCCACGTGAACTGGATGAATTCATTTCATCACCCGGCGTTTGGCTGCGTTCAAAATCACTAAAGCTCACTTCAACGGCCTGTCCCGCGTCCAGCTCAGCCTTGATCACTTCGCCATCTTCTTTGGACATGCTCAGTGTCGGAATGAGTTCAAAGTTATCCCCCAGACTTACACCGATTGGACCTGGAATGTTGTTATATACAATAACAGCTAAGGCTCCAGCGGCTTTCGCATTGGCTACTTTCTCTACAAATGCGAGTTCACCCCGCTGAATCAATGCTACTTTGCCTGTAAAATCCTTGCCTTCAAAATCAGTTGGTTTACCCAGTGCTGCATACTCAAGCTCATATTTCCCTGTCAAAACGGTCTCAGGGTCTGCTGACAGGCTCCATCCCATCAGATCCAGACGGTAAACAGACTCTGTAACAGCCAGTGGAGCTTCAGTCGGAGCAACTACAGATTCTTCTTCCACAGGAGCAGCTTCAGGAGAATCATCAATTGGTGCAGATGGTGATGCAGATGGCGTATTTGCTTCTGTTGCATCTTCCTCTACATTCGGAACTTCAGATTCTTCAGAAACCACGTCCTCCACACCTGCTGCACTTTCTTCAATAGCGGTTGCGGGTACGTCTTGTTCTGGGACTTCAGGTGTTTCTGTTTCTGGTGCTGACCCCAGTTCAGGAGATGGTTCAACCTCTGGCACCGGTTGTTGTTCAGGTTGTGTCTCCTCGCCTTCTTCACCAGTCCAGAAGTGAGTATCCGCTGTAATAAGCTGGCTAGGGCCTGTGGAGTTACCTACAGTGATAGCCATGGCAGATGCACCTGGAGAACCGAGAGTATACCGGTTAGGTCCACTGTTACCACTTGCTACGACCGCTGTCACACCAGACAACATCGCATTGTTAAGAGCAACGGAAGTAACATAACTCGGATCGTTGGCGGCGTTACCCAACGAAAGATTGATTACATCCATGCCATCTTCAACGGAACGATCAATGCCGCCGAGCACCCATGAGGTCTGACCACTACCGTACGGTCCAAGTACACGGTAAGCATAGATATCTGCTTCAGGAGCAACGCCAACAATGCCGTAATCCCCCGCTTCGCGAGCAGCAATGGTTCCTGCTACGTGCGTACCGTGGGATGTGTAATAGGCACTTCCATTAGCGTTAAACTCAGGTTCCCCTGAAGCTTTCCATTCCTGATAAGTTGCTTCATACGGATCATTGTCGTTTCCAACAAAGTCCCAACCGCCTTTATAAGCTTCTTGCAAATTCGGATGTTCGTAGTCAATCCCGGTATCAATGACACCCACTTTGATGCCATTTCCCTTATAACCCAGATCCCATACTTCAGGCGCACCAATAAATGGTGCTGTATCTTTCATGTACGGGTTCACTTCATCTGTCTCAGGCGCTATTGTAACTTCAAGGTCAGGATATACGCTGACCACGCCAGGTATTTGAAGCAATTGTGCCACTTGATTTCCTTTAAGCTCAATTGCTACACCATTCAGGGCATATGCATATTCTTCTAATATTTCATGTTTGATTTTCTTCTGAGTGAGGCTATGTACAAATGACTGTTGTTGTTGCTCAACTTGAGTCACAGCCTTTGTTTCCATCGAGGAGGTAAAAGATTTTCCAGAGAGGGTTGATTCACCTTGCGCTACGGCAACAGGTTTATTGGAAAGCTCAACAATCACTCGGGTGTTCTCTCCACCCAGGCCTTCCAAGCTTTTATCCAAAAATGGATCTGCGGCAAGTTTTGCCTCTCGCCCTGCAAGAATCTCTCTCCATTGTTTCGCTTCGGCTGTACTTGGTATGTTCTCAAGCTGAATTGCTAAATCTGCGGGAGCGGCTCCAGCCGCGGGGAGAATAATGGAAAAGACCATCAGAACACTTAATAACGTGGATATCAATCGTTTACTCAAGGCTTAGCCCCTCCTTTTAATGTAAATACCTCACCACATGATGGGTTCCTGCTGTTTGTGCATACTGCAATACGCACTCCAATTTCACCACCTATCTGCAAGAAGATTGACCCTTGGTAAATTATTCTATCAAAATACCACATTTTCCTTCTAAATACTTACAAATATGATATAGAAATTACTTATATGGGTCTTGAGTATGATAAAAATATCCATTTGTAATTATTTGTCGTTTGAATATTTCATTTTTAAAATAATGCAAAATAAAAAAGACCAAGAGTCTCTTTAGCTGAAAGAGATTCTTGGTATATAGGTGAGGAATGATTAGTGTAAAAACCATTCATACAATTCTTTTAACAACGTTAAATATTGCAAATATTACTCTTATTCTAACTTCACAGCTTCAATACGCAGACGCTTGTAGTCTGCATACAGAGCATCTTCTCTCCAAAGTTGAGGTATCACGATCCGACTGGTTTCCTGACACAATTGGTGTATCTCATCTGGACTGAAACCTGTGAAATAGTCGCCTCCAAAATGAGCCAACCAGCCTACTATACCCTGTTCTCCATCCTCTAATCTAGTAGGTCGATCGTAGTGATAGGCATGACGTACCAGAAATCCGCGTTGTTCTAAAATATGGCTATATTCTCCGATTGAAGGAAAATACCAGGGATTGCGTTCTGAAGCACGAATGCCCGTGTTTCGCTCCACAACCTCCTCTAATGCATTCACAATGGTCTGTACATTCCCTTTACCACCGAATTCTGCGACAAAACGCCCTCCGGGCTTCAATGACTTCCATATGCTATCCACCACTAACCGCGGACTTCGCATCCAATGCAGGGCCGCATTGGAGAAGACGGCATCATACAATCTATTCGTCTCAAATTGATGACCGTCTCCTTCCACGAACTGAATTTCAGGAAATTTCTCCCTCGCACGGCTAATCATGTTTAGCGATGCATCTATACCAATAACTTCAGCTTCGGCCAGAGAAATTTCATACGTCAAATCCCCCGTCCCGCAACCCAGATCAAGAATGTATTCCCCTTTTTGGGGTTGAAGCCAAGAGATCAGGTTTTTGCCATACCCGGACACAAAAGCCAGTTTGTTGTCATACGCCTCTGCTTGCCATTGATTTATAGATTTCATGGAAACCACCGTCGCTTTCGTTATGGATATCCTCATTGTGGCATAGAACTGTTTATTATTAAAATATATAAATTCTATACCGCTTATAGGTATAAGCAATAAAACACTCATCCTGGACTCAAAGATAGAGGGATACTCTCCTTCCAGTCGAGACTGCGAAGTAGTGCTAACGAAGTGAATGCTCCGACGAACCATTGGGTTTCTCTTCCCCTGAACGTAAAACAAGAAGCTTCCCCAAGGAAGCTTCTTGTTTTTTACGTCCCAGGAGGGATTCGAACCCCCGACCGACGCCTTAGAAGGGCGTTGCTCTATCCAGCTGAGCTACTGAGACAAATATGTATAATAAATTTTCGGCGCGGTTCTTATTATACTCCGATTTCTATATTTTTCAATACTTTTATAAAAAAATTAATAATTATATTTTAAATACGGATTCATAGGCATCCCTCGTAATCAAAAGCAAACTTTTGAACAACCTCTATAAATGTACTTTACCGTATTATTGTATTATTCTCATACTCCAAGTCCTTTGAGAATATGATAGCTTGAACCAGGTTATATTGAGGAGATCGGGACAACTGGAGCAAGTTGATCACAAACATGTTCATTGTCAGAGTTGTTGGGTAATGTTTTGCATACATACATTTCAATGATTATTGAAGGAGAGACTTGTCATGAGACAACTTTTATCAGCCCTATCCTACTTTAGTATTTTCTTTGCCCCGTTCCTGTTTCCCATTATTATATGGATTGTTGCCAAGGATGCTTACATTGAAGGACATGCGAAACGCGCCTTGTTCTCCCATGTATTCCCCTTTCTGGCTGCCATTCCGCTATTTTATTTCTTCGTGACTGCACATAGCCTGGGTTCCGCCGTCGGATTTGTCATTCTATTTTTTGTGATCTACGGATTAAGCTTTCTGTACAACGTGGTCAAAGGAATTCAAGTGCTGCGCGAGTATGCTTGATCACCTGTCCACCTGATCTGATTAAGCATAACAAAACCCGCCGTTTAACAACGGCGGGTTCTTCCAGTTCCAAGTGAAGTTATAACAACAATAGGTTACTGTCTACGTATACTCAACATTGAACCCTAGCCCGCTATTACCACATATGTTGCTGGAGAGCGTTGCCTGTTAAGCCTGACCGATCAGATAACGCTGAAGTGTTGGACCAAGCAAACCAAAGGCAAACAACTCGCTTTGAAATCTCGATTTATCTTCCTCAACTGTCATGCCTTCGCTGTTCTCAAATGCGGTATCTGTCGCCTCTTCAAACGCAGTATGCATATTATTGTTATACCAGTCGATCGCCGAATCGGAGTGATTGCGTACAATCCGAACAACTTCCAGCGAATTTCCAGGTTGAGTTGAGGCCACGTATACAAGTAATGACGGATCTCCAGCATTTCCAGGCTGCACTTCCACTTCTGCACAGGATAATCCGTCTACCTCGGTTAATCTGCGTATTTTGGCATCTTGAATGGCATACATTCGTTATCGCGCTCCTTTTTCTTTGTTCTTATCATGTCGTTTGTTCAATCTGGTGTCGTGTCTCTGGTGTGCCTAATCGGTAAATCTCCCGATACACCTGTTGTAATACCGTTTCATACGCACGGTTGACGGACTCCTCCGGTGTATCTGGCCATGGGAATACCATGCCAGGAAAGGCTTCTTCCTCCTTTTCCTGCATGAGGTTAAGCAGTCCCAGTAAATGCTCCGCTTCCTGCGGCGTTGCCTGAATGATCCATTCATACGATGTTACCGACGGATCCGGAATAACGGAGCGGCCCATGACAGACACATAATACTTCAAACTGTCCATTGCATGTTCTCTCCTTCACAGGCATGTTGAGGCCGTTGTCCCTACAACTAGTTTCCGAAGAGGACAGACATTTTATGCCTGCTTTCGGCATATATTTGTTACGACCTCTGACGAAAAAGACAACATTTGCTGGTTGCCCGTAACGAAGCAGCCATACGGATGAATGACTCGACCAAGAAAGGATGAACAAACCATGTGCGGTATTACCGGCTTCATACAGTGGAATCGGGATTTGACACAGGAATCAGAGCTGCTGGTCCGTATGACGGATAGCTTGTCGAACCGGGGGCCCGACGCTTCAGGTACATGGATCTCCAATCCTTGTGCTTTTGGACATCGGCGTCTTAGTGTAATGGACCCCGAGAACGGAGCACAACCCATGCATGCGTTACAGGGAGATACCTCCTATACCGTCGTGTATAACGGAGAACTATACAATGCACCCGAGTTGAAAAAGGAATTGCTCCAGCGGGGGCATCAGTTCCGCACGCAATGTGATACGGAAGTGTTGCTCGCCTCTTATATTGAGTGGGGACCAGCATGCGTTGACCGGTTTAACGGCATTTTCGCTTTTGCCATATGGGATGGGGGACGTGAACAGGTTTTCATCGCACGGGATCGCCTTGGCGTAAAACCGCTGTTCTACAGTAATGCCAAAGATACACTCGTATTCGGCTCAGAGCCTAAAGCTCTGCTCATTCACCCCGATGTGGAAGCAGCTGTTGGCCCGGAAGGATTGGCCGAAGTGTTTATCGTAGGACCTGCACGGACACCAGGACACGGCGTGTACTCTTCACTGAGCGAACTCAAGCCGGCACACGCGCTGATCTATAACCGAAACGGGATCCGAACCTATGCCTACTGGAAACTGGAAAGTCAGCATCACGAACATAATCTGGAAGAGACCGCAGCCGAGGTGCGTACACTCTTGCAAGATACACTGGAGCGCCAGTTGGCTTCGGATGTTCCCGTATGCTCTCTTTTATCAGGAGGACTGGACTCCAGTGCATTATCAGCATTAGCCGTGGATTATTACAACCGGACCGGGCAAGGCCAAGTCAGTACGTATTCTGTCGATTATGTGGATAACGCCAAGCATTTCCAGGCGCATTCCTTTCAGCCGGGTGCAGATGGCCCCTGGATTAAACGAATGGTGGATGAACTCAAGACCGATCATCACTGGATTGAGATTGAGAATGGAGAGCTGGTTCATGCACTGACACAGGCCATGCTGGTAAGGGATCTTCCAGGCATGGCAGATGTGGACTCCTCGCTCTATCTGTTCTGCAAAGAGATCAAAAAAGGGGCCACGGTTGCCATTTCAGGCGAAGCAGCGGATGAGGTGTTTGGCGGTTACCCCTGGTTCCATCGGGATGAGATGCTAAACTCCGGTACGTTTCCATGGTCTGTAGCACCTGACATGCGAGCAGGGCTTTTATCGCCTGAGATACGAGAATGGATTCGGCCACTCGACTATTTAGCAGACCGCTATTCGGATGCAGTAGCTGAAGTGCCTCTTCTGGATGGGGAAACGGGTAAAGCTGCACAAATGCGGGTGATGTCCTACCTGAACATTACACGTTTCATGCCTACTCTTCTGGATCGCAAAGACCGGATGAGTATGGGTGCAGGATTGGAAGTACGGGTGCCTTTCTGTGATCACCGTCTGATCCAATACGTCTTTAATATCCCTTGGGAAATGAAAATAACGGGTGGGCGGGAAAAAGGTATTCTGCGCAAAGCACTGGAAGGTGTCCTGCCTGACGATGTGTTATATCGCAAAAAGAGTCCGTATCCGAAAACACATAATCCGCAATATCTGGCCGCGGTCAAACAACAGGTGCTTGATATCCTGGATGATCCCACATCTCCAATTTTACCTCTGATCGACAAAGCTCAGATCCGCAATCTCGCGTCTTCACCGGATGCAGCGTCCAATCTTCCGTGGTTCGGACAGTTAATGTCCGGTCCACAGTTGTTTGCATACCTGACTCAGATCAACACCTGGTTACGGACATATAAAGTTGCCATTCGTTAGAATAACCCCCTGATCGCTCGCTCAGTCATCAAAAAAAAGGTGCCAGGAGAACAGCATCGCTGTTATTCCCTTGGCACCCCCTTGTTTTAATATCACAACCACGACATTCGTAAATGTTAGAATTTCACTCAGAAGCTATCCACCATTACACTTTGAATCGACTGACGGACTCCTGTAACTCTTCCGCCATGGACGAAAGATCAGTGGCTGCCGAAGCGATCTCCTGCATGGCAGACAGTTGTTCCTCGGACGTTGCACTAACTTCCTCTGTTCCTGCAGCCGCATTCTCTGTTACTTCCATGATGGTCTTCATGGACACATTAATCTGCTCCACACCAGCAGCCATCTGTTCTATTGACGCAGACACCTCCTGAGTCTGGCCAGCGACATTGCTGACAGCTTCACGAATTTCTTCAAACGTACCTCCCGCTTTATGAACAAGTTCCATACCCTCTTGAACCTCAGCGGTCACTTCTCCCATAGATTGGACTGCATCACTCATGCCTTTATTAATGGCAGTAACAAGTACACTGATCTGTTCCGCTGATTTCGCCGATTGGTCAGACAGCTTGCGCACCTCGGTAGCAACTACCTCAAATCCACGGCCATGCTCGCCTGCTCTTGCAGCTTCAATGGCTGCATTCAGAGACAACAGATTGGTTTGTGCAGATATTTCGGATATGCTCCCCACCATGAGCCCAATCTCCTGTGAGTGATTGCCCAGCTCTTCAATAACTGCGGCAAGGCTTCGAACGGTCTGATGAATAGAATTCATCTGTCCAACAGCGGATTGAACTGCCTCGTTACCAGACAAGGCTTTGGCTGATGCTTGGATTGCTTCATTCGACATATTCTGTGTATTCTCTGTCATCTGCTGAAAACCTGTGGATAATTCATTGATCGTATGGAATCCATCTCCCACCATGTTCACTTGAGTATCCATACCGGTCGCAATCTCTTCCATCGTTGTAGCTACCTGCTCGGTGGCCGCTGCTGTTTGTTCTGTACTCGCCGTTAACTCTTCAGAAGAAGCCGCTACCCGGTCCGCATTATGTCCCACCTGATGGATTAAATGACGCAAATTCCCCATCATCTTATTGAAGGATTCCGCCATATCTCCGATCTCATCCCGATTACGAACAACAATGGTTTCACCCGTCAGATCACCATCTGCAATCCGGCTTGCAGCTTGTGCAACGGCAGCAACTGGCAAGGAGATCAATCTGCCAATGATCAGCGCCACCAGTGTCCCCATTAGAATAGAAGCAATTCCGATAATCGTAATCCACCGAAGAACCTGGGCAATCTGAAGATTGGCATCCACAACTCCTGAATTCATGGCATCTTGTTGATGTTTTTCCATTGCTTCCACAATTCCTTCAATCTCTGCAATGATGCCTGGTGCTGTCTCCTGGAACAACCTTGAGATCTCACTGTTATTCCCCTGTCTTGTCAATGTCATAATATTCTGTGCTAATGCATAGTACTTGTTCATCGACTCATCGGATTGCGTAAGGTAATCTTTCATTTTCTGACTTGTTACTGTTGGCTTTAACCCCTCACTTAACGCTATGTAATTTTCATAAGCCTGATTAAATTCCTGTTCGTTTTCTGAGCTGTCTTCCATCACATAGTTCCTCAAAGCAATCTGCTGTGATTTAAGATCTATCGACATATTTTTGATGAGTAGTAATTTTGTTGTCCTATCATTAATTAATTCTGTATACGTCCTATCGACAGATACAAATTGGGTATAGGCTATGACTGTCACCGCTACCAATAACAACAATACAGATGAGAATCCCAAGAGTAATTTTCGGCTAATCGATATTCTTTTCATGTTTATCCCCCCGAAAGTTCAAATAAAGTACATGCTGTTTCAAACTTCTCGCATCTGGCCTCCCTTAGGAATTATTAAGTCTTTAGACCCATTTGTAAATATATACAGCGACTATAAATGCCCATATCATTTGAATTAGGGTCTTTATTCCTAAGATTACTAACCCAATAACTATGAAATTTGAACCATAAAACACTCATGAAATATTTTCGGGAATTTTCCAAGCAATTCAAGACTTATCCAGAAGAAAACAAATTCACCTTCCACACGAAAAACAAAAAAAATACACCTCCATTATGGCGTGTTCAAACCACTGTGGTTTGTTTCACGTTCACTCCGAAGATGTACTTTATGCCGATCCATATCGGTTGTGAGCAATGAAGCTCATTCACTCATAATTCTGTTCAAAAAAATTGCATTCGATTAACGCATCAATACCGGATTTCGCTCAAGCAGCCCATTGCCAAACGTATCTCTGAATGGAGAATCCTCCATATGAATATAACCAATGTAACAGCCACATTTCTTCATACGACAGGGCCGATCCGCATCCAAAGCTTCCAGACCATCGCGATACAGATGCCCTATGATTCGGCGATCCTTGTAACACCGCTTCACATGCCCGGACCCTTGTACATAAAATACTTCCGAACCCGCAGCACATCGTTTACCCAAGCTCTCGTAATCCTGCAAATTGCCCTCAAAAAGTGGATCAAGCTCACGTAAAAACTGAATCTCTTCTGGCGTGTAATACTTGGGCCGATCTTTGAAGGCATTAACCCACATATACACATCATCCGGCAATGCCTGTCTCATCGACTCAATGGCGGAGAAAGCACTACGGAGTCCTACCGTACCGACACTAAAAGCAAGTCCCATCTGACGCAGGGTCAGACATTGTTTAACAAAGGAAGCCTCTTTGGTCTCACGAGGATGATACGTCGCCCAAAAAGCTGCCTTATTTGCATCTAACTCCCTTGCCCAATCCAACTTGACGGACAGGTTGGTCTGGATCGCAACCTTATCTACATGCGGCATATGGGACAGCTCAATCATCGCTTCCCGGTACCAGCGTCGCACCAAAGCTTCACCATAAGGATTAAAGAAAATCGAAAATTGATGCCCGGCACTCTCCTGCTCCCTCACCCAATTCACAAATTGACGCAATTGTTGCTCATCCACTTCCAACGTCTCTTTGGAATCCACCGTCTTGCTAAAAGGGCAGTATGGACAGTCGTAATTACAGGAAGACAACTTCCCCCGATAATACAATGTTGCTCTCATGAGAAAACAAACCCTTCCATCTGTTCACGAATTTCGGCAGATATAAGCCAATCTCCAATCGCATCGGAGTAACCCAGTCCTTCTTCTGTCAGACGCAGTACCTGCTTGTCCTCATCGATCTCCAGCTGCGCCATGCCCTCTGTCAACAGTTCAGCCAACCAGGCATAGTCGGACATCACATCGGTACCGAAGCGTTGTTGGTAGTCAGACAACGTCAATCCCTCGCGATGCAGCAAGGCTTTCAGAATAAAACGGCGTCTCTGTTCCTCACGACTTAACACGATACCATGATCCGCCACATCGTAGCGCTCAGTCGCCACATAATCGGCAATGATGCTCTGTGTGGCCTTGTAACTCACACCGTACTTGGAAGCATAGTGTACCTCACTCGTATAAGAGCGTGCGCCACATCCCAGACCCACCATGCCCTCCTCCTGACAGCTATAAGGCAGAAGCACTTTGGAGAACGATTGTTCCTTGGCAAATCTTCGCATCGAATACTGCACATACCCTTTACTTTTTAAAGTCTCACGTGCAGCAATATACAGCTCCATCCGAATGTCAGGTCCCTGACGACGAATATCATCAGGCTTCACAATCGTATTTTCCCGAGTATACAAAGGATAGATAAAGACTTCGCCCGGCTCGTAAGCCAAAACTCTTTCCAGTGAATAGATCCACGATTCTACCGTTTGACCTGGCAGACCATAGATCAGATCCAGATTCAACAATGGGAAATCATAACGAGTAAGCTTCTCAAGCGCCCGTTCGACCTCCTGCGGTTTCTGTGGACGATAGATGGCAGATGCTTCAGCTTCAATAAAACTCTGGATGCCCATACTAACCCGATCGACACTTCGTTCCTTCATGATGGCAAGCTTCGCTTCCGTAACCGTATCCGGTGACGTTTCCACCGAAATCGATGCTTGCGCAGGGTCCAGCCCCATCACATGTTCGGCAATATCAAACAGACGATTCAACTGTACCTCATTCAATAGTGTAGGCGTTCCCCCACCAATCGCGAACCTCGAATATGGCCTGCGAGATGTAATGGGTGCCCACTGCTTTGCCTGACGCTCCAGTGCATCCACATAGCGTTCATGCGTATCATCCCGTCGATCCGGCAGGGTGAATAGATTACAGAATCCGCAACGAGCAGCGCAAAAGGGAATATGCATATATAAAAAATACGTATCGGTATTTTCACGTTGCCAGAGTGGCTCCAAAGGCAGAGGTGGGTCAAGCTCCCGATATGCGGTCTTGTGCGGATAAGAGTATAAGTAAGATCGATACGGGAATGCCAGTACTTCCCTGAGACCTGTAGTTATATTGGGTCCGGACTGTGTGGAATGACCTGTTGTTGTATGTTGTACATGTTTGTCCATCGGTTTCCTCCTGTCTCCGGTTGTTGTTATCATCATAAAATTAATAAGATAACAGCGATACATTCTATACTATAAATTCACGGTACGGTACGGTCCAGACGACATCATGTGCAAGCCGGTGCCCTTGATACCCGTCTTCACCGTACGCTGTACCATGATCAGAAAAAGCCAGACAAAATGCAGGCCGGGCACGTTGCCTCATCGCCTCAAACAATGGCCCCAGAGCCTCATCTACATATCGTAGTGCAGCACGCTGCGTCTCCACCGAGTCCTCCCTGGCTCCTTCTACAAAGTACTTATTGGGACCATGAATTGCAGATACGTTCAAAAACAAAAATATTTTTTCATCCGGCGGTGTCTGTTCCAACAGCTTTAACGCATGCTGTACCTGATGTTCTGTCGATTTGGGGTTGGTCACCCCAAAGTTCATTCGCCAGTAGCTCTGTTGGAAATAACCAGGCAACACTTTTGCAAGCGGGTTTTTTTTCGTAAAAAAAATGACGCCCCCAATACAGATCGTGCGGTAACCCTCAGCTGCGAACCCGGATACGATATCCGGTGTATCAAACAGCCAGGTATGCGGATGTGTCTTGAGTCCGGTATTCCGGGAATGGAACAACCTTACATGAGATGCCTTATCCGTATTGGCAGGAGTCGGCATGAAACCACCAAAAAAAGCATGGTGCGCCGCATATGTAAAACTGCCCGGGGTATGACGCTTCTCCCACGGACCCGAACCGCACAGATTAGGACAATTCTCCTCTTCCAGTTTGGCTACGTCATATCGTAACGTGTCCAATGTAATCATTAACAGATCATGGGAGCCCACAATGGTGTTCATATCAGGCATGTTGAATAGGCTCCTTTCGTAAAAGTTCCATTTCCCACTCATAGGTTCCGAGGCCATGATGCTCAACCCTGTATAACAGATCTCCAAACGGATTCACATCCAGCACATAGGCACGCGGATTCGAACCACTCGTAAGCATCACATCAATTCCGGCTGACCACGAGTTGGGAAATGATGACATGGCTGCCTGCGCTGCCGTCCGAACCAGCGACATCCGCTGTTCATCCAGCCCTGCTTCGGCAGGCAGCATTCGTTCATTGCGCAGATGAAGATTGGTAATCGGTGTACGGCTCAGCCGCATAATCGCATGACCTGCCTGTCCACCCACAACCAGTTGGCGAATATCATAGGCCCGCTGATCCAGCGTGGCTTTGGGCATCCACCGCTCAATCTGTGCACCTTCTGCACATAACCAGTTCATCAACCCAGCAACCTCGTCACTACGGGTATACTTGCGTAAACGTCCTTCATTATAGAAAATCGTCTTGCCCTGCGCCTGTTCCATTCCCATCGTCGTTACGGCGATTTCGTCACCTGTACGTGGGTTAATCTGATACGCGACAACACCTGAGGCACCGGAACCGCACGCAAGCTTCACAAATACACGGTTCATACCGACCGATTGCATCGCTGTACGCAAGTCAGTGTAACTTCGAATCGGCTGTGAAGACTGGAGTGCAGGAGGTACATGAACCCCATGAGAGTATAGATGCTGCTGACATATTCTCTTGTCAAACATCAATTGGATGTCAGCAGGATCATTCATGAATCGAACTTCAGGCCATATTTCCCGAGTCTCACGGCCGATTCGATTCAGACATGCTTTCCAGCCGCGGAACCACTGAGTAGGGGCATAGATTCTTCCCCACTCCTGTTCCAGCGCAAGTACCTGCCCTGTGGAGAATGCTTCTGCAACCATTTCATCTGATAAGGGTGACACATCGTTCATAGCCCCGAGGTATAACAATTCACGCTCTACTTCCCAATCCTCACCAGGAGCATCAATGCGAATCAGGGGTACAGGCAGATTTGAATCTACTGTATCCGCGATCGTTCGCCCCTGTCTCCAGTTCTGGAGCACTTGGGCATAAGACAGTACAACGGCAGGTTTCAAACCCAATCTGTGCCTGGCCTCTTGCAGCCCTTGCGTTCGCCTGTTATTAGGATTTCCAATCAATAATAAGGGCTGATCTCGCGTTGTATCGGGTACATTTAGGAGTTGATTCTGATTTCCCTTCACTTCCGTAACACCCGACATCCTCTACTCCGTTAACGACGGGTAACGCCAGTCATCCTCATCACTTTCTTGCTGGTCGCTTACATCTACGGATATACCCGATTGGTTCCAGCGAAGGATCATTTCATCGGTCATGTAATGGTAACTTAGATCGAGATGTTTCAGCTGCTTGATCTTGTCACTGGTAAGTAAGGCCTCTGCCCCTTCATCGGACAACGTTCCTTGCGATAGATCCAGTACTTCAAGTTGATCCAGAATAGGTGCTTCAGCTGCTGCTTTCGCAATCTCATCCTGAATTTCACTGTCTTTCAGACCCAAGTACACCAGCTTTGGAAATAATCCTTTTTCTAACAAAGGCAGTACATCTTCAAGTGATCCATCGAAGCCATAATTATCGACACCCAGATATAATTCCAGTTTACGTAATTCAGGCAATTTGGCATGGGTGATCGAAGATAACACTTCTTTTGGGAGACCGCCACAGATAATAATCAATTCTTCAAGCTTGGCATGCTGGAGCGGTTCCAGACTAAGGCCGCTACTGCCCATGATCGAGAATGATTTTAACTCTGGAAAAGCACCCAACAAGGGGGTAAGATTCGTCTGAATAATCCACGACACTTCACATTCTTCGAATCCCATATCCCCGATGAATAGTTTCTTCAATGACGGAAAGCTTGAAGCCGACTCGATGAGTGTGCTCATGAACTCTTGAGGTGAGTTCTCATAAGCTTGTCCCCAATCTCCGATGACCAGACTTTCCAGTGAGCCGGCCTCAGGTTTAGCGGCCAAATCCTTAATTAATTTTTCCATACGAATGCCTTCCTCATAATCATCGTAGGATACAACAAGCTTCACTTCTTGCATGAGCAAATCCCTCCGTTTAAGGTTCATATATGATTCGTTATTTTGAATGTTAACCCATACCACACAAGGCTTGCAACTTCTTCCAACTCCAGTCCCAATGAGATTCCCAATCGTGCAAAGCAAGCCAATTTTCATGTAGGTATAAGAACATAAGTTCTGTATCGTATTCACAGAAATAATCCTGCCATTAGGTATATGGATGGACGTCATCCCCCCCGACTCATGCACTTCATTTCATACAAAAAGCGTTAATGGCGGGTGAACCATTCCAACGGAATGCTCCTGTCCTTCCATTAACGCTTTGATTGTTCACATATCATTAAATTCAAGCAAGATGTTTCCGGTTAGTCTCAGCCTTCAAGTCTGGATACGAGCGCTCTCAGCGCATGACCACGATGGCTAATCGCCTGTTTTTGCTCGAGCGTAAGCTCTGCCATCGTCATCTCGTATTCAGGTACATAGAAGAGTGGGTCATATCCAAAACCACCAGCACCTGCAGCTTGAGCCGTAATCCAGCCTTCCGCAGTGCCTTCTGCTTCATACTTGTCTCCGGTTGTCGGATCGTACAGTACCAATGCACAGACGAATCGAGCGGGACTGAGGAGCGGTTGCTCGGTGTCCTCACCGGATTTCAACGATTCCAGCGTTTCCAGCAACTTCGCATTATTCTGTGCATCCGTTGCTCCTTCGCCTGCATATCTCGCTGAATATACTCCCGGCTCCCCGTCCAGCAGATCTACGCAAAGTCCTGAATCGTCTGCCAGAACGGGCAAACCAAGCGCATCACCAACCGCTTTGGCTTTCTTCCAGGCATTCTCTGCAAACGTTACACCGTCTTCCACCACATCCGGCAACTCCGGGTAGTCAAACATACTCTTGACTTCTTTTCCAAGTGGTGCAAAAGCATGAGCGAATTCACGGACTTTGCCCGCATTACGGGTTGCAACAATGAGGATTGGGCTGTCCAAGCTCATCTTACGCTTCCCCTAATCCACGTGCGCCAATCTTAAGCGCAATCGGTCCGAGTACTTCTTTTTGACGCTCGATCATCTCCAAAATTCCCTGTTCGCCCAGTTCCAGCATTGCGTTCAGCTCACGGCGATCAAATGGCGCTTCCTCACCTGTCCCCTGAAGCTCAACATATTTACCGCCGCCTGTCATCACCAGGTTCATATCCACCTTGGCTTTGGAATCTTCATCATAGTTCAGATCCAGTACAGGCTGTTCACCCACAACGCCCACACTTACCGCAGCAATGAAATCTGTAATCGGGAATACTTGCAGTTTGTGTTGTTGGGAAATCTTGTTCACCGCAAGCGCCAGCGCTACAAACGCACCTGTAATGGACGTTGTGCGTGTGCCTCCGTCGGCTTGAATAACATCACAGTCCAGCGTAATGGTGCGCTCACCAAGTGCCTGCAAATTGACCACCGAGCGCAGTGCCCGGCCAATCAGACGCTGGATTTCCATGGTGCGACCAGTTAATTTGCCGCGATTGGCTTCACGTTGGTTCCGAGTGTGTGTTGCACGTGGCAGCATGGAATATTCAGCCGTTACCCAGCCTTTTCCTTGCCCTTTCATAAAGGGAGGAACACGTTCCTCCACTGTAGCTGTACAGATCACCTTTGTATCTCCAACTTCAATCAGTACAGAGCCCTCGGCGTATTTATTCGTGTTCACTGTTAAATTCAGCGGGCGCAGCTGTTCGCTGTTTCGTCCGTTTGATCTCATTTTTTCTGCCTCCTACGACTTAAGCATCCTGTAATGTTGAGCTTGTTCACACTCTTACGAATCCCTTATATTTTACCAAAGAGTTCAATTAAAAGCATCCTTATGCATTCTGTGTTCATTAAATCGGAATTTCGTTGATATATTCAGGCTTGGAAACAGGCGCACTGTAATCCCGGTTATCATCACCCATGACCGTTTTTTGGCCGTTCCATTCGATCTGCACTTTGGCATCCTTGCCGGCTGTATTCTCCGCGGTCGTTAATACGACAGACTGTAACAACTCGCTAGGTACGATATCCCCTTCGGCAAACATATCATCTTTCAAGGCAACCGTTACTGTGCCATCCTCAGCCGTTTTGACCGATTGCAGCTCTGTTCCGCCTGTCATGACTTCTTCCAATTCGCCGCCTTTGTCAGGTCCCTTGATCAGTTCGTTCAATGCTGCCTGCACCCGGTCTTCACCAGGAGTAACGAGACGTGTAACTGGAACATAATATTGGATGCCTGCTGGTGAAGCTGCTGAGAAATAGACCGTGACCGGGCTGCTGTTCGCCACCAATGTATCGCCCAGATCCAGATTGATTCCCACAGCCCGATTCAGCGGTTCAGGCAACGGCGTGCTGTTCACCGGCATTTGTGTTAACTTTTTGCCATCCACCCAGATCTGCACATTCTCCACATCAGGTGTTCCCGTTAATGTCCAGGTGACAGCTTCTAGCATTTTCCGTTCATCCTTCGCATCATACTTGGAAAAATTACCCGAGAACTCCACGACCGCCAGCTTGTCATCCGCGTGAATCGTTACATTCTGCACAACCGTTCCCTGCGGGAGAACGCCCTGGAATCCTTCAGGCAACATACCCGCATAGGCTCCGCCTGTGACAAGTGTATCCAGAGCTGTCTTGGGACTGCTGGCATCTGTTCCGGAAGGAAGAGTCAGGGATACCGGAGCGAGCAGTCCCTGCTGGTCTTGCAGATATACCGTCGTTAACGGGAGCGTTGCGAGTGCCCCATTCCCTTCGGCTGCCTGGATCATGGCTGCTTCCTGGATGGGCGGTGGTGGATCAACAGCTTCGGAAGGCAGTGCTCCAAACATGCCACAACCTGACAACACCATAGGAATGCTCAGCAGTGCAGCTGCCGATACCGTACGCAAAGAATGGATCTTTCTCATGATCACGTTCCCCCTCATCATTTTTACAGTTTGTACTACCATGTATACGAGCCTTTGTCCAAAAAATAACTAAAAGATAAAAGCTTCACTGAAAACTTATAAGTTCGATGATCTTAAAGAAACGTAAAACCGGTTAATACGTATTAGGAAACAAGAGTAGGGACATTGCTAACTTCAGAGGAGGAATCGCCCATGGAACATCCTGAGCAAGAAAAAATCCCTTACAGTCTGAATAGCCGCAAGGTCGCGGAGGCAACAAGGGAATGGCTGCATAAGCGGGGCGTCACGATCCCTGAGATCGCGGAACTGGTCATGTTATTGCAGAAAAAATACTATCCAGGTCTCACAATGGAAGAATGTATTGAAAATGTGGAGATGGTTCTCCGTAAACGTGAGGTACAGAACGCCGTCCTGACCGGGATTCAGCTTGATATTCTTGCAGAACAGGGGCAGCTCATATCTCCTTTGCAGGAGATGATTGAGAACGACGAAGGACTGTATGGCGTGGATGAGATTTTGGCATTTTCTATCGTCAATGTATATGGCAGCATTGGATTTACGAATTATGGTTATGTGGACAAGCTGAAACCAGGGGTGCTCGAGCGACTGAATGACAAGAGCCTGGGTCCTGTCCATACCTTCTTCGATGATATTGTAGGTGCGATTGCATCGGCAGCGAGCAGTCGGATCGCCCATCGCAAACAATCCGAGCTTGAAGAAGCACTGGGAGAAAAACCTGTCAGCGATGACGCTGTATAACGCGTAACTCGTGCATATCGTAAGTCATTGCAGCTCATTGGATATGTGGTGGATGATTGGTGAAATGACTGTTCGACGAAATAATTTTCATAAAAAAAGCGGCCTGATGGCCGCTTCTTTTGCATGTCTAGGAATCTTTTTGAAGATTGACACGTTATTATTTTAGATGCTTGGGCCGTACATTGCCCGCCAAACCAAAACCTTCAACCCACTTCTGGTCGACAGCTGGCTCAGCTGGTGTCCACTTCGGTCCAATCGTGATCTCGGGACCTTTGCGCTCTCGCAACATGCCGCGCAGCACAGTGATGCCGATTATGCTGAGACCGGTAAATACATACATCATCCGCATGAAGATATTACCAGAATCCGTTCCCGTAACCATGCCGTGAATCAGCAGACCGATGAACACGGGATAGGACAGCATGTGGAACATGAACCACCATTTGCGGCCCAGCTTGTTCCGCAGATCACTGGATAACAGGACAATCACCAGTCCGTAGAAAGCTAGCGTTCCCAGACCACTGCCGATCGGATGCACGGAGGCGGTAAAAGGAATCAGCAGTTCCCCCCAGGTAAATGGGCTGTAATGATCAATATATAACGTTAACGCATGCACGAGTCCAAGTCCGAAGGCGAGCCAGGTCGTTCGCGTATGCCATTTGAACATGGCTGCTTTGGGCTTGCCTTTGGCCATCGACATCCCTTGAGCAATGCCCAAAAATACACCGGCAAAGAGCAGCACATAAGCAGCAATTCCACTAATTCGAATGATATTCCACGTCGGCAGGTAATTAACAATCCATTGTGCCATAACCGGCTCCCCCATATCTGTTAGACTTGTTCTCGTTTAGATCAGACTGAAGCGATGATCCGGATCAAAACCGAGCCAGTGCTCAGCAAGCGTATCCGTATTCCCTCTAAAATAAGTACTCCCATCCTGTGTTATCCACAAGACATCATGCCGATCATAATGTCGGTTTAACCAGCCCACCGCCTCCGCACTCCCCAGAATGCAGACCGTCTTGGCAATAATCTCGCATTGCGACGCATGCTGTCCCAAAACGGTGCACTGTAGCACATCCGTATCCGCCGGTTTCATCGTTCGGGGGTCAATGAGATGATGCGCAATGCTTCCGTCTGAATTTTGCCAAAGTCTATGCGAAATACCCGAAGTTGCAACAGCTCCTCGCTGTAAGCGAACCGCACCAGTCACATCCCTCTGGTCTTGCAAAGGATCTGCTACTTTCAAGGTCCATTGGGGGTGGTCCGATGTACCCCATACCTGAATATCTCCACCCGCGTTAATTAACCCCGCGGGGATATGCAATGTTCTCTGCAACCAGTCCGCAATGCGCTCCACCGCCCATCCTTTAACGATGCCTCCCAGATCCAGCTCAGCTCCGGGATCCAGATGAACCATCCGGCTACCTTCCCGCTGAATCCATCCCGGACGACTGTGGTCATGACGATCTTCCATCATTCCTGAGCTTTCAGGTGTTATCGTTCGCAAAATGCGCTCAAGCAGCGGACGTTGCGGTTGTCGTTGCTGTATCTTCTCAAAACTTAGATCATATCCTGAATCCTGAAGAGCCTGCGAGATACCCGGTTGAAAAATCCCTTCAGTCAGTCCAATATATCCGTAGGCCAGACTCAAAACTTCATCCATTGCAGCAGAGATGGGCATCCATCCCGTCGAGTGATTCAGACGATTCAGCTCGCTGTCTGCCACAAATCGGCTGAAGCGCTGCTCCTGCGTCTCAAACCAATTCTTCACCAAGGTTGCTGCATGTTCAGCTTCTTCCCGGCCAGCGGACAGTTGCACTTCAACATCCGTGTTCATTGCACGGAATTGAAACCGGAGCGGACGAGCGACTTGCTCCGTGCGGCTCATGATGCACCTGTACGTGACTGATAGTTGCCACTGCTGTAACCGGAGCCTGTATCCTGGTCATTTTGTCCGTAACGCTGAGCATCCGAATAACTTCCCTTGTTGCTCATGCTCCGATCCGGCTGAGTTGCTTGAGTGCTATCGGATGTTCCATTATATTGACTATCATTATCATTGTCCTGCGTATTCCAGTTGTTGCTGTCCGTTGTGCTGTTGATCCATTCATCTATCACATCATCACGCGTACCTGCCTGGCTTGAAGCAGTAACGCTTGTATCTGTGCCAGTTGCTGCTGCATAAGCCACGTCAAAGGCATCCGAAGTTCTTACATATTGAAAGAGTGCAGCCACAGTCAACGTTGCTGCCGCTGAAGCTTGCCATTTTCTCCATTGATTCCGTTTTCTTCTGGTCATCGCTCTTCCCTGCTTTCTTTAGCGAAGTTCATAGATGTATCATAGGCACGCTGGCTTAAAAATAGATGAATGAACCGTTAAGAGAGGCTAAAAAGGCCCGGAACAGGTGAATTTCCTGTTCCGGGCCTCTGTATAAGATCGAATTATCATTTCATAACGATATCATCATTCCGTATAGTTTTGAAAATAGAACGTACCATCCGGTTGCTGCTCTTGCTTCACTACTTCGCGTCGAACTAACTCCTGCAAATGGGCCAACGTCTCACTCATGGCAAACCGCAGTTGATGGGTACCAAGCCGATTGCCAAACATGTGTACACAGATGTCATACGCACTCGCTGGTGACTCCTGAATCCGCTCCGTCATCTTTTGAAGACGTTCCTCATGATGAGCAAGCAGATGTACTGTCCGTTCGCTGAACTGGGCAAAAGGGTTCCGATGCCCTGGATACGCCTGCTTGACATTCAAGTCCCCGAGACGTTGCAATCCTTCCATATAAGATAACAATGGCTGAGGGTCACTTCCGGGTTGCAGACTGATATTCGGTGAGATCTGTGGCAAAACTGCATCTCCGCACAGAATCTCCATGGACTCCGGCGCATAAAAGGATAAATGGCCTGGGGCATGTCCACCCGTCTCCACAGCAACCCAACGTCTCCCGCCCATATCGAGCCACTCGCCATCTTCAATCGGTGTGACATTCGGAAGTGGCGTGATCTGCGAAGTAAATGCCTTCATATGTTCATGTATCTGCTCAGTCTTGTCTTCCGGCATACCATGACGACCATAATAATCAGGTAAAATTGCATCGATGTGTGAATCAGGTCCCCACATATAATCAGCTTCTTCGCGGGAGCGTGTGGACATTCGGACGGATGCCCCCGTCATCTGTTGCATCCAACCCGACAACCCAAGATGATCGGGGTGATGGTGGGTCAGTACAATTTGACGAATATCGCCAAAGGTCAGGCCGAGATCTGCCAGCGCTTCACTCCACTCCTGTTCTGTTTCCGAATTACGCGGCCCCGGATCTATAATGGTTATCTTCCCATCCGGTTCTGATAACACGTAACTGTTCACCCACCGCAAAGGAAATGCCATGCTGATCTTGACCCGGTGCATGCCCTCTGGCATGGACATCTCTTCTGTTCGCTTCATGTGATCCTCCTTCCGGACGGTCTCTGTTCACTCCACAGGACGACGACCCACAAAAATCATTCGCGGAGAAGTCTGCTCGTCATATTTCTCTTCATCATAGCCACCATGAACCTGATCTACCCGGAGTCCGGCTGCACTTAACATCTGACTCAGTTGATCCTTTGTGTACAACTTCACACGCTCTTGATATACCCGCGGTTCATGTCCGGATGCGGTGTCCGTAATACGAATTTCCTTCTGCACAAATCCATCCTTGATCTTGCGGAACTCCTCAATTCGCTGCCCTTCATCTTCTCGGACAGAGTGCGGCACCAGATGACGAGTCACATAAGCCGTATTCATAAAATCAATAATATAGCTGCCACCCGGGCGAAGCATGCGATGAATGGCACGTAATACTTTCAGTTGTTCTCCATCCTCCAGGAAATAACCAAACGATGTGAACAGATTGACTACGGCATCGAAGCCACCTTTCAGGGGGAGTTCACGCATGTCTGCATGGCACCAGGTTACTCGGTGTTCGTCATCCATTATCCGCGCTTCACGTAAAAGCACATCGGACAGATCAACTCCCGTCACTCGCAATCCTGCATCAGCAAGTGCCAAGGAATGTCGTCCCATACCGCAGCATAGATCCAATACTTCAGCATTAGGCTCAAGCTTCAACCAATTGATCATTTTATGTACTTCCTGATAGGCACCTTGCACATCCCGGTGCTTGTATACGAGAAGATAATCTTCTCCAAAACTCTTTTCGTACCATTCCGTCATTCAATCTCGCCCTCCACATGGTCATCGGCCCTCTATCTGTAGTGCGCTTTGTGCAGGCCTGGTCATTTCCCCTAGCTTTAATGTATTGTAACGTCTTTATTCTGCAAACTCAAAAAAATCCCGGTACATTGCCTACATTGAAGAGCCAAAATGTACACGATATAATGTTAATCATGCGCATACCCCTGCGAATCGGTTAATTATAAGCAACAGGAGGTGTTCTTATGATTCACATCGGACTTACCGGATGGGGGGATCAGGAAGATCTCTATCCGAACCGTACCAAAGCCAAAGACAAGCTCAGTCTATACGGTCAATACTTCTCCACCGTGGAGGTGGATAGTTCCTTCTACGCCGTACAGCCGCGGGATCGCATGGCTCGATGGGCTGCTGAGACGCCCGAATCCTTTGCTTTTATCATCAAAGCCTATCAGGGAATGACCGGACATCTGCGAGGCAAACCCTACTTCACCAGCACGTCGGAGATGTATAAAGCTTTTCGGGAATCACTGGAACCCGTCATTGAAGCCGGCAAGATGCAGGCAGCCTTGTTTCAGTATCCGCCCTGGTTCGAATGTAATAAGGACAATGTGAAAGAGCTTCGTGAAGTAAAACTTCGCATGGAGGGAATTCCATGCGCCCTGGAATTCCGGCATCGCAGTTGGTATGAAGATGACATGCGTGAGCGAACACTTTCGTTCATGAAGGAGCAAGGCTGGATTCACAGCGTATGTGACGAGCCTCAGGCGGGTTTAGGGTCCATTCCCATCGTGCCCCAGGCCACCGATTCGGACATGACACTGGTTCGCATGCACGGGCGCAATGTGTCCGGCTGGCATCAGAACGGTGCGCCCAATTGGCGCGAGACCCGTTATCTGTACCGTTACAACAAGGAAGAGCTGTTGGAGTGGAAAGGATATCTGGAGCAATTGCAGGAGCAGAGCAAGGACGTCTATGTTATTTTTAACAACAACTCCGGTGGCGATGCGGCGGCGAATGCCCAGATGATGATGGATCTGCTGGATCTGCCGGTGAAGCCTTTTCCTGACCGTACTGAACCGGAGGAGGAAGAAGGACCGGAGCAGCTGGAGTTATTTTGATCCGGGTTTACGACGGAATTATCCATATAGTTTGGTGAAGGTAAGTGTATGGTATTGCTATCATGCCATTTGAAATTATAATCAGCTAAAAGCGGCAAGCCCGAGGGCATTGCCGCTTCTTTCAGTTCGTTATCCATAGCCACTATTACGATGGACTTCATTTAAATTAATGACTCTCTTTTACACAATCGAAAACAAAGGATCGATTTTTAGAATTTGCTTGTTTAAATTCCCAATCACCATATGTTTCAATGATTGAAAAACCTGTTTGTTTCAGCGACTCATGCAATTCCTCTTGATTTCGAAATCTGAGCTGCATTTTTTCATGAACCAGTACTTCGTCTGTTTTAGTATTTTTCACAGTTTCATAAAAAGTATAAACTTCTCCCTCAAACCCTTCATATTCTGTATGGATTTCAAGAGGGTCTCCACTTCGCATATCTTTCGCTAAGTCAGGAGTCCTGTCCTTCTCCCACTCTTCCCACACTTTTACCAATGGGTTTCTAACATCAAATATAAAGTGACCGCCAACTTTCAGGGATTGGAATACGTCTGAAATTACTTTCTGCCAACTATCATCTGTAAGAAATACCTGTGCAACATTGGCAGTCATAATGACCGCATCATAAGTATTGGTTTGTAAATTTGAGCTATCTCCTACAATCCAATTCACGTTGCCTGAATTATCTTTCATTCTCGCCACTTCAATTGCTTCTTCATGGGGATCAATAGCTGTAATTTTATAGCCGTACTGAACGAGGTGAGTAGTCCATCTTCCTGTTCCGCAGCCTAAGTCAGCTATAGACTCTACTTTTAATTTCTTTAGCAATGCAAGGAAAAATTCGTCGTCTCTTCCCCAATGGTTAATCTGATCATACACTAATGGAATCATAACTTTCCTTTCCCACTCTCTATAGCCTTTTTACTAGGTAAACATATAAGAAATCGTTTAGTCAACTAGAGTCAAAGCAATGGATGATTGAGTTTCAGATAGACGCCTCATGTAGCTGCTGATTCATCTTATGTGCTTCAATACCTGCCAAAAGCACAATACCGATCCCATGGGTATCATTCAGATTCCAACCCAGATCATCGCGATAATACAAGGAGGTAAACGAGTATCCGGAACCCCGGCATACCCCGTATATATTGCCTTTATAATCAATCGACAAACGCGTCATGCCTTCCCATCCTTTGCGTACCGCCTCCAGATAAGGCTCTGGACGTTCCAGCCACCCTTCCCGAATACCACGGGCATAAGCGTAGATAAACATGGATGTACAGGAGGTTTCTTCATACGAATCCGGGCGGTTCAGCACCTGATGCCAAAGTCCATTTTCCCCTTGCAGCGCCAGATAACCTTGACTTAAATCACGATAGAATTGTAATAGTTCCGGCCGTTTCACATGATCAAGTGGCAAGATCGTTAACAGTTCGGTTAATGAAAAGAGCACCCAGCCGTTCCCGCGTCCCCATGGAATGCCTGTTGCCTTACCACGCACAAAATCATACACATGGGACATGATCTGTTGTTCGGGAAGATAGAGGTATTTACGGAACATCAGGAACTGGTTGATTGCATCATCCCAATACGCCCCATCACCTGTCAATTGACCATAACGCATCAGAAATGGTGTACTCATATATAAGTCATCACACCACATCGTCTCCTGACGCATCTCCCCACTGCCGCGAACCCGGTAAAAGGCCCCATCCTCCAGACGTTCCTGCTCATCCGTAATGTAACCCGCAATCCGATCCGCGGTATCTCTTCCACCACGAATATCGCCGAACTCCATCGCAGCAAGCAGCGTGGACCCAAACGAACCGCAATCATCCAGACTGTCGATGGCAGACAGTTGATTATTAATCCCTGCCGCACCGTATGCTTCACGGTCCCACAGACCATAACGGTCAAATGAAGTGCTCAGTTCAATATGTTGCCGCACGTACTGAATGTAATCATCCCGTCCCAATTCCTGTCCAGTCTGTAGCAGTCCAAGCAGGGTAACACCAAGCGGATAATTCCACTTTCCGTAATGTGTGTTCTCCAGATAGGGACGAACATGGGTGTCGGGCAGATCTACCCGCCAATACACACCTTGTGCGCCATCATCAAATACGGTATCTGTTCGCACGATATCGGTGCGGGGTGGCTCAGCGCCAGGAACAAACACACCTGTATACAGCCAGGGGTCAGAGCATCCCGCAACCGGATGAGGCGGCTTCAGTCTCCAGCCTGTGGAACCCGAACGCTCGGCATCTTCCAACGTGAATCCCCATGAACCGCCGACTGCCTGATTTTCACCTTTTGCGACCAAATCCGAGGAACCGTAGCGGCGTGGGAGTTCGATGTGGAAGCTGGCACTATGTCCAGCAGAATACATTTCTGTGCCATCCACATACAGGGTCAAAGCTCCATCATGACGGCCTTTTAAAATAACTGGTAATGTTCCTGGCAAAGTTACATCCAATCTGGACCATGCGTAGGCAACAGCGGGCTTTTCTGTACCAAAGATGCGGGCAAAAGACCCCCTGCTCTGCTCCTCATCTGTCCAGCCCCTTCGTGGATTCCAGGAAAGGCCCGTTTCTTCTTCCGTCATGCCGTCACGAGGAAGAGAGAATACAGGTTCATCGACGGGTTCCGAATATAACCAGCCCTCCTGTCCTTGACGATCTGCCCCAGGAGTGAGGAAGTGCAGCGGGAAATTTTTGAACGAGGCTGTTCCGTAAATACCGCCGAATCCTACTTCTGTTTTGACAAAACACAGCAACACATCATTCCAGCCATAGTTAACGGAAATCGGGATCTGGGTTCTTCGCTCGGGAAATAACTCCTGCAACAACTCAGACTTGAATACCTCTTCGCCGTTCACATAGATCGTCACCGGACTATAACAGTTCAGGCCCGTATTTAACGTTGTATTCTGCTCGCTCCATAACTTGCCCCATAGATACACGTACTGCCCTACACGCGCGTCTGCGCATTTCTCATTCAGATTCAGGTCGTAGCGATAATCGCCAAGCCTGCGAAAACCACCCTGATGATAGGCTCGAAGCAAAAAGGAATGTTTCGGATGATCACCAATATAACGCTGAGCCACCGTAGTCAATATATCCGGAATTGAATCGTACACCTTGCCTGCAATCGCCTCGTTCTCATGAAAATAACGAATGATCGTCAGCTCCCTTCCTTATACCTTGATTCGTTCGCTTAGCCGCAATGTCTCCCCGCCCTGCACTTCAACAACCTGCTGATCTGCCGTGAACCAAACCGGGATGGCAGACGGATTATGGATGATGGATCGATCTGCCGAACACTCCAGTCGTTGCACCGCTTTCCAATAGGCAATTACTTCAATGTTCGTGGCATACCAGATGTCCTTCCTGCCGCCAATCTGCTGACCAAACTGTTCGATGATCTCCCAATTGTCGTTGTCATTGAACTCGTAACTGTGACCCCAGACGTAGAGTAATAGTGGCGTACCTGTTTTGGAATGTTGGATAAAACGTTCGGCATGTACCGCCAGATCATGATTATGATGACAGGTCGGATGCCACTCAAGTGGACGGTCTGGCAACGTGTATCTGCCATGTGATTCAACGGTACGGGCATAATCAATGCCAAGCCACTCCAGCTTTGTACTTAACGCACGGTCATACCCTCCGTTGGGATAAGCCATGCCTCGTACCGGATAACCGACAAGTTGCTCCAATGCTTTTCTATCCTCCATAATCTCTTCGGTCAATAGTTCATTCGGAACATAAGGTAGTGTAGGGTGAGTAACGGTGTGAACGGCTACTTCATGCCCCGTATAAAGTTCAGCGACTTCCCCAGCCTCAATGCGGCCTGGATTACCTAAGGTACCGGAGTTCAGATTAAAGGTTCCCCGTAGACCATACCGATTACAAATCTCCACCAGTCTGCGATCATGCACCACTCCATCGTCATAACTGAGCGTTAACGCTTTCATCACACCACCTGGATAGCGGTCAAACTGAATACGATGTCCCATTTTGCTCCTCCTCCTGCTGCTTCTTTTGCTCCCTAATCCCGAATTTCCTTCACGTTAAAATAACGAAAAACACTCTGACCTCCACGATTCGCGAACCGCGTGTTTACAGCAAAGATGCCCATCTTCGCACCAACCCAGAGGGCTGTTGTGGCGTTAAATGGTGTACCGATCGGCTGAAACTCCGCTCCATCCTCACTCCAACTGAACTGGCACAAGGCAGGTTCTATCAGGGTGAGCCGAAGATGAACGGTCCAGCCTTTGACCTGCGAACCCTGGCCCTCCCAGTCCAGCCCCGTTTCCTCCCATTCATCTGCTTGCAGATGGCTATCTGCACGTTTGGCTCCGCGAATCAAGGATAACCGAATGGTTCCGTCTTCTGTCCGTAACAGACACAGGCTTGCATACGAATCTCCGAACATGATGAGACCTGACTGATCTCCTTCCTGTCCAGGCAGGAACGTGAGCTTGGTCGTCGCTTCAAATTCAGATGCAGGCAGCTTCTGCAAGAGAAGGTGAGGTACACCGAACAAGGACTGAATTCCCTCCGGGTATGGATGTGCAGGTAATACCAGTCCTCTTTCCGTACCTGCATCGGCCCACTCGGGGCGGGAGTTTGCCTGCCACTGCCATTGCAGGCCCAGCTTAGCCTGAAAATCATCGGATACATCAGGTACATTAATAGGATGAGCTGCTCCTACATCCGGTTTGACGTGCACATCCACAGGTTCACCCGTTCCATTACCTTCACGGTCTATTCCAATAATAGGCCAGCCGTCTTCCGTCCAAGTCATTGGCTGAAGATGAACTATGCGCCCATAGGCATCCCGATCCTGAAAATGAATAAACCAGGACTGCCCGGATTCCAGCTCCACGTATCCTCCCTGGTGGGGACCATTGACCGAGGAAGCTCCCTGATGCATAACAATTCGATCCTCATAGGGCCCAAATACCTGTTTGGAACGCAAAACAGTCTGCCAGCCCGGCTTAACTCCTCCAGCGGGAGCAAAGATATAATAATACCCCTCGCGCTTATAGAACTTAGGCCCTTCAATGGTCGGATGATGTTCGGTCCCATCAAAGACGATCGTACCTTCGTCCAGAAGCTTACTTCCATCCGCAGTCATCCGGCACACCTGAATTTTGCTCTTTATTCCACTGCGACTATGGGCAAAAGCATGTACCAGATAGGCTTGCCCATCCTCATCCCACAAAGGACAAGGATCAATCCAGCCCTTCACTTCATGAACCCGATGCAGCGGAGACCACTCGCCTTCAGGGTGATCCGCCGTGGTCATAAAGATGCCCTCATCCGGCGTACTGAAGAAGATCCAGTACTTTCCGTCGTGATACCGAATGCTGGGTGCCCATACGCCCTTGCCATGAAGAGGCACATCGTATCCTGGCAGATCCAGCCGTTCAATGGCATAGCGGACAAGCTTCCAGTTCACCAGGTCCTTCGAGTGTAAAATCGGCAGCCCCGGGGTGTGGGAGAAACTCGAAGCCGTCATATAGAAATCATCTCCTACACGAATCACATCCGGGTCCGAGTAATCCGCATGCAGAATCGGATTACGGTAGGTTCCGTCCCCCTGATCTGCGACCCAAACCGGGTCCAGTCTTTGTTGTTCTGATTGGGTTGTACTCATACGTTCACTCCTTCATCTGAATTCTTCCGCAGATACCTGACCTGCATCCTGTAATCGATGATATTCTGAATCAAAATAGGTACCTTCCAGCAGACCAATCAACGTGTTGGTAATCCTCACCTCAATGTCGTTCGCCCCTGGACGCAACCATGAGGTATCTCCCTTCCAGCGATACGGAGACCAGCAACGTACACCCAGACTTTGTCCGTTCACCCGCACTTCCGTTACATCCTGCACCCGCCAATCGCTGAATTCCAGTTCAAATGAGGCAACATCTTCCCCTGGCTCATCCAGCCAGAACGTGCGTTTATAACTCATTTCCCCGGCAAAATAGGGATACAGCGGCTGCGGTTCAGGTCCGATACGAAGGGCCGTGTCCGACTCCCGTACAAGCGAAGCCATGCCTTCATGATGGAACTCCACGCCGAATCTTCCCTGTAGATACAGGGGATCCACGAGGCCATCCTCATCTTTCGTTACCTGCACAATCACTGTCATTTCGTTAAGACCGCTGTGCAGCAGCTCTGTAATATCACAAGCGATATTATTGTGGTCGGTTATTTCAATTGGATCGAATTGTTCCTTTTCAAGCAGATGCCCATTAATCTCCATCGACCAAGTGCCCGAGATCGCCGCTCTGTCCATGAATAAAAGGCATGCAGACAATGCCGTTCTCAGCTCAAATGTGGTCGTATAACGGCACTCGATCGGGTAAGCAACGGATGCCTTTTTGGGTGTGCCAAATACCTGATTAAACTGGACTGGCAGATGCTGCTGCTTCGATAATTCTGCCGCCTGATCAATAAACGGTTTTACAGCTACATGCTGGCTTTCCAGAATCACACCATTAGTATTGGAAGCCTGAAGATGGAATTGTCCCATTCGCAAAATGTTAGGCTGCACCGTTTCCAGTCGCCATGGCCCTTCCGAAGGGACCATGATCTTACGGGCCTGATTAGCTCCTGCCGATACAACCCTTACGAACGCCGAACCCGTTTTGTCTGTTACATCCACCTTCGTTGTTAATGCCTCTTCCTTCGCAGGTTGTAAAGTAAGACGAACAGCATGTGCTTCATAAGGCGCCAGCGTAAGTGAAATACAACATTCCCCGCCACTGCTCGTAAACGGTAATGTCTGAAGCTGTCCTGTCTCCAGATCAAGTCGTTCTGCCACCAGACAAGCAGCCTCTGTCAGCTCCGTTCCATCCCACAGCTGTCTGGCGACCAGCTTCAACTGTCCCTTCAGGTCCTGACCCTCCTGATTGGTCAAAAAAACCATGTGCTCTCCAGCCGACAATTGACGGGTGTGCATCAACAGGGAGGCGCTCTCCTCCTCCATAATCCAGCAGATGGGTTCGGGCAACACCTGATCGAGCAGGAGAGAGATCAGCTCCAGCGAAAAGTCATCTCCCTGCCCCGTTCCTGCGGGTAGAAAATAAGCATTCCCCTCACCTTGATGCCACATGGTTTCACGGTTATCGTGACCCGTGTCCCCTCCACGGCCCCAGTACACCTCTTGCGGCTGCTCGCCCGCACCAAAGAACTGGGTAGCTTCATCTCCCTCCGGACTTCCCGGCTGAATCGCAATATGTGGAGGCATCCCAACAGAAATGACGGTTCCTCCCTGATGAACGAATCGCTTCACCTGTTCCCAGGCCGCGGCCTCCAGATTCAGCATCGGTGGCAGAATCAGTACGTCATAACGGGCAACGCCGATCTGAATGATGCCATCCGTTAAGTCAGCTTCAGCCAACAATTCGGGATCAAGGTGATCATAGTCACGTCTGTTTTCAAGCAGATGTGTCGTGATCCTCATCCAGTCCTTCGTTAGACGATTCAGTTGCACCCGTTCTGCTTCGTCTTCGCCGCTATACTCAAATCCATGCAGCGGATTACCCATCAGACTCCAGAATGTCGTCGTTGGGTCAAGGACGGCAATACGAATATCTGCTGCTCCGGTGCTCATGAGATAGCTCAAACGTCCGGTATAATCCCCCAACTGCCGAAAATGCTTCCAATAGGGATTCTGCAAAAATTGAGATGGCGGTGCATCATGCTTCGCAAGCCCACCGATCGTATAGAAAAAGGCATGAAAGTTATAGAAATTGGTGCCCATAGCGGCCATGCGATCAATCATCCACTTCGCATCCTGTAGCGTCATGGACCAGCCTACACTGTGAAAACATTCAATCAGATTGCGACTTCGGCCCAGTTGTCTGGCAAGCGAACTGACCATCTTGGGATTGTCACGCATCTTTTGTCCGTAACGTTCCAGAATCCACGATAAGGATCTTCCGATTTTCTCATGTGCCGAATCACCACCTGGCATGTGGCTGTACAACTGGGTGGTCATCCGTACGCCAGGCACTTCAGCCGCATACTGGATTCCTGCTTCCTCACACCAGTCATGCACCTGTTTGTGATAGGACTCCCGGAGGAGCAGGTGCAGCGACTGGTAGTAGTCATACCGAATCCGATGCGCGTTCGGAACATCGCCATATAGCAAAGCCGGTAGCGAATCGATCAGACTATAACCACAACGCTCGCTAAAATAACGGGGAAGCTGTGGTGACCAGGGGATACGACCCAGCGGTGCAATTTCATCCGAGAACATACCTTTGATTACGCTTTCAAATTGATCTCCAACCGCTGACTTATAACGCTCATGTGTCAGTTCAATAAATCGGCTCATCGCTTCCTTATGGCAAGGATCGACGAAGTTGCCGTAATATTTGAAATCATCGATTTCTTTCTCCTGAAATATAATCAACTCCCAATCACCCGGGGGAACATCCCACAACAAGCGGAACGCTGTTTGGTAGGTGAAGAACCGCTTGCGGTTATACGATGTGAGTCCGGTCTCCTGATAGACCTGATCGGTCTGGATATTGCCGATTTTGCTGCGCAAATCAATGGATTCATGCCACAACCGTTTGCCCTGTGCATCCTTGGGAATCGCCTTGGCAACCAAGACTCGTCCCCATGGCAACTCCAGATCCACAGCTTCTTCGCCCTGAACCACCATCTGATGATGCACGAGCTGACGCTGCTTGGCTTCAGGAAAATCAAGAGTCACTTCCCCGCCAGCCATTCCACTCGGATAAGGATACTCGTCATATAACCATACCTGCATGCCGTGAGCGGCCGCCGCTTCCACTGCAATCCGCACCTTATCAAACCACGCTTCGGAGAGATAGGGAATTTGCAGTCCTTGACGTGGACAGATAAAGAATCCGCCTACACCTTGCGTGGCCATCTCAGCCACCTGCCGCTTAACCTGCTCATCTTGCATATCCCCGTTCCAGAACCAAAAGGGATGGATCCTGTACTGCGCCTCGGGATTATCAAAAGCATCCCCGTTCCACATGTTGCCTTCCTCCCTGCATGTTCAAGATTGTGCGGTATCCAGATTTACCAATAACGTTCATTTAAGTTCAAATAGGTTTGTTTCGCTTTGATTATACATCAAAAACCATATTCAGGAAGTCATAATTTCCAGAAAGTTGGATGAATTTTTTGTTCACGGATCAAGCCATTACAGCGATAAAAAAAGCCCGGCTGTCCCCGTTACCCTGAAAGCACGGCTGCCGGGCTTTTGCTTATAAGACTACTTCAGTGCAGCGTACAGTTCATTGACTTCTTTCACATAATCATCTCCGCCGTTGTTCTTCCACAGGGCCACAGCATCTTCGAATCCTTTCTCATCAATCTGACCTACGATATATTTGATCCGCGCATCGTTAATGATATTGTCCAGCTGCGGTCCTTTCTGAGCGTAAACATCCGAGATCAGCGGTTCGCCAGGATTGGCGATGACAATCTCTTCATTGGCTTTCTGCACCTGTGCAACCTTTTCACGGACAGGTGTCTGTTGCACGCGAAGTGTTTTGTCCTCCGGCACAAACATCAATATCTGATTCAAGCCCTGCAGATCGCGGAGGGCAAGCTTGTCAGTGGAAGGGATGATATAGTTTTCTTTTTTCTCATACTGCTTGCCTTCCAGCCCGTTCCCAAGCAGCGCCTGCAATTCTGGTTCATTGAGTTGATCCAGGAAACTCAGTACCTTCTTCAGTTCCTCTTCCGTTTTGACACTGCCTTTGGAGATGGCAATCATTCCGGAATATCCGGACGTTGGCATATCACGCAGCCCCTTTGGACCTTCCATGGCTTGCAGCACATCCACACGTCCTGTGGCATTCGGATCTTTATCCAGTATCTTCTGATCCATACGCTGCGCATTATCTGCTACATCCACCATGACACCCGCTTGCCCGTTCACAAATGGATCAGGCAATTTCGTTGCATCCATCACGGCAAAATCCTTGTTCACCAGACCCTCGCTGTAGATCTGGCGGAAAAATTTCAGTGCTTCCATGTATTCCGGTGTCTCATGCGCAGGGATTAGCCCCCCGCTGCCATCATCTCCCCATTTGTTGGGGGCACCGAACCACACCTGCATGTTATCCCATGGGCCCGTGAATTTGCTGGCTACCAGACCGTACGTATCATCCTTGCCGTTACCGTCCGGGTCATCCTTCGTGAATGCTTTCAATACATTGTAAAATTCATCAATCGTCTTCGGCTCTTCCAGCCCCAGATTCTCCAGCCAGTCCTTACGGATAGTCACCCCATTACGTCCCAGTGGGCGAGCCCGATATATCCCATACGTTTTGCCATCGATAGAGGCATTATTGGTGATGATTTCATTCATCTGGCTCAGGTTCGGATAGTCCTTCAGATAAGGACCCAATTCCCAGAATGCCCCTGTCCGGGCTGCATTGATAAAGCTTGGGGATTTCCCCAATACGACCATAATTTGCGGAAGTTTACCCGAAGCCAGTGTGATATTAAATTTGTCCTCATAGGAACTGCTCGGCACCCATTGTAGATTAACATCAACCTTGGTCAATTCCTCCAGCTTCTGAATCACAGGGCTGTTGTCCGGCGGATTCTCCGCTTCAAAGTTCGGCAGCATAATCGTGAGCTGATCGGTGCCACCCGCAGCGGTTCCTGAATCTGCTTTGTCCGTGGAGCATGCGCCCAGAATTGTACTAAGTACCAGTGACGCAGAGAGTAGCAGTGCCCCTTTTTTGAATCCCGTTTTTTGTCCCATACGTTCTCCCCCTTGGCTTTAGCCTTTGATTGAACCTAACATGACACCTTTGGCAAAATGCTTCTGCAAAAACGGATACACCAGCAAAATCGGAATGGTACCTACAACGATCACCGCCATTTTGATCGACTGCTCTGGTGGCTGTACAAAATTGGGGTCCATGTTCGCCATATCTCCGACACTGGCTTGCGAGAGCAACACAATCTGTCGCAGCATGACTTGCAGTGGCCATTTGTCACTGTCGGAAATATAGAGAAGTGCCGAGAAAAAGTTGTTCCAATGGCCTACGGCGTAGAACAAGGCAAACGTGGCAATGACCGGCTTCGATAAAGGCAGAACGATTCGCCACAGCACCCCGAGATCCGAACAGCCGTCGATGCGGGCAGCTTCCTCCAGCCCGGGCGGCATTTGCTGAAAAAAGTTTTTGACAACAATTAAGTTAAAAGCGCTGATCGCGCCAGGAAGCATAAGGGCCCAGTAGGAATCAAGCAGTCCCAGTCCACGAATGACAAGATAGGTTGGGATCATGCCACCACCGAATAACATTGAGAAGATCACCATGTTCATCATGACGTTGCGACCCCAGAAGTCACTTCTGGATAGGGGATAGGCCATCGTCAGGGTGAAGAACAGATTCACCAGGGTACCTGCCACTGTGATGAAGATCGAAACGCCAATGCTGCGAAAGATCGTGGACGAGGAGAAAATATATTCATATGCGCTGAACGAAAATACCTTCGGGATGAGGAAAAAACTGCGTTCGGTAATCTCGGCTTCCGTTGCGAAAGAATTCCCTATAATATACAGGAACGGAAGGACGGTTAATATGCCCAGAATCCCCAGCATGACGTAATTAAAGATATCAAATACCTTGCCGGCAGGGCTGTTGTATAGACGGCTGTTCATGGGCGCTCCTCCTTAATAAATTCCGGGATGGCCGAATTTTTTCGCAAGTTTATTACTGCCAAGCACCAGGATAATCCCCACCACAGACTTGAATAGTCCAACAGCAGTACTGTAACTGAATGCACCTTGCGTAATCCCTACCGTGTACACATACGTATCAAATACGTCCGCTACATCCCGGTTGAGGGAGTTGGTCATCAGATAGATCTGCTCAAATCCGGTATCGAGGAAGTTCCCCAGTCTGAGAATAAGCAAAATGACTATGGTCGTACGAATCGCGGGAAGCGTGATATGCCACATCCGCCTTAATCGTCCGGCGCCGTCCACAATGGAGGCTTCATATTGTTCCGTATCGACACCTGCGAGGGCTGCCAAGAAAATGATCGTGCCCCATCCCATCTCCTTCCACATCATCTGCACAATAATGAGCGGACGGAACGAACCCGGACTGGAGAGTACATCAATAGGCTTGCCAGTAATCCAGGCGATCAGGTCGTATAACACCCCGCCTTGCGGGGTCAGGAACACGTACGTGATACTGGCGATAATCACCATGGATACAAAATGGGGGACATAGACCAGCGTTTGAATCGTTCTTTTGAAGAAAGCGACCCGAATTTCATTTAATAACAAGGCGATAATGATCGGTGCCGGGAAAAAGAAGATCAGATCATACAGGGCAAGGACCAGCGTATTACGTAATAGTCGGAAGAAGTCCGGGTTAGAGAAGAAGTTCGTAAAGTTCTCTAGCCCCACCCAACTACTCTCGCGGATGCCCAGAAAAGGCTGGTAGTCCTGAAAGGCAATGATGATCCCCCACATGGGCAAGTATTTAAAGATGACAAAGTACAAAAAGCCGGGAAGCACAAGCACATATAACCATTTGTTTCGTTTGATCTGCCTTTTCCAGTTAGACTCTCGTCTCATGGGCCTTGTGGCCATATCCGCTTGAGCAGTTGCAGTGGCGTTACTGTTCCAGTCCGTCTTCCCGTTCATCATGACTCCCCTTCCCTAAAAAAATGTAAGCGTTATCAATTAACCTGATACTCAGACTATACAGCCGCTTCGTTTCCGGCAACCCTCATTTTTTGCACACCTCCAGTGCACTCGCTGGAAAGCCCGCTATAACGCCATTTTCACAAGAAACTGAACATAACGTAGCAGGTAGAATTGCACATTTTTGCGAGTTTATCCTTCTTTGTATCACGGTAAAAAAAAGAAAAAAAACGACATCCACTAAAGCTGAATGCCGGTCTGAAATGACAAAGATATAAACGGTTATTGTCCAAACCATTGATCGCGATACTGACTCGGGGTAACTCTCTCCTGTTTCTTGAAAATCCGATTAAAATAACTATGCTGATATCCCACAGCCGCTGCAACATCATTGATTTTCATCGTTGTCTCCCGTAACAATTCCTTCGCCGCCTCCATTCTCACACGTGTCAGATAGTCAATAAAATTGATGCCCGATACCTGTTTGAATGCCTTGCTCAGTGCATAGGGTGTCATCTGCTCCGCGTCAGCACAGTTTTCCAGCGAAATGTCGCTGCGGTAATGTGTATCGATGTACAACATCGTTCGTTCCACCACCAGTTTCAGCGGTTCCTGGGATCGTACCTCAACCTCTTGTATATAAGGTATGAATACCTCATTCATCATCCACTGTCTCATCTGTACAGGTTCACGAATACCTGATAAGCGTTCATACATGTTGCAACCACCAAACAGCTTATAAGGTGTGACCCCCGTTTGCAACATCATGTGCTGAATACTGCCGAGTAATTGCAGCATCATCTGCTGCACCTGAAATTCGGTACTACCTGTCCTCGTAATCTCACTCATGAATTGTTCCAGCACACGTTCAGCTTCGTCCTGCTTGCCCAGCCTGATCGCCTGCAGCAACTCGCGTTCCAGCCCAAGCGGATAGGAAGCTGCTTCGTTTCTGCGGAAACACTCCTCATCCTCCAGATCGAGAATCTGACTTCCTTCGTCCACACTGCGATAAGCCACAGCCTGTTCCATCTCAACGAATCGTCCAGGCAGTTCTTGTATTGAAGCCGCCGGGCGACTGACCATCAAGGTCACCTTCATTTTGAGCGTTCGTCCAATGACCTCCACCAGTTCCTGTCCCCATAATAGCGCTTGTGACTTCACAGGTTCGTTCTGGGGAGCGATCACAAGCATGGCGGAAGACAAGTCGTGGAAATTCATAACACTGATCTGCCCAAAATAATTTTTGGCTACTTCCTGCGTGATATTCACTGCGGCAAAAGTAATCAGTCCCGTGTCCTGGCTTCCGAATCTGCCTTGCAGCTGCTCATATCCCGTAAAATACATCTGCACCAGCAAAAACTGCTGGCCCTCCACTTCAAAGCCAAGATTACGCATCCGTTGCTGCAGATCCTGCTCGTTATAGGCATATAGATGCCCCTGTACAAGTTGTAAGACAAAGCTGTCGCGCAGATGGGGCAGCTGCTCCTGCAATTGGCGATGTGCCGTGACACTCCGGGAGGTCAGTTCGTTCCACTGTTGCTCCAGCAGCTCAAACTCGTCCAGCTTGGCATCCATTGGTGTTGTTTCGTTTCTGCCAGGCGTAAGCAGGTGCAGCATCCGTGCTACAGGCGAATAGATGCGGCGGGAAGCAAACCAGGATAACAACAATCCCAGGATGAGACTGCCTGCACTCGCAATAACGATGATTTTGGATACCAGCTTGACTGGCGAAGTGACAGAGGTCAAAGGTGCTGCGGAGACGTAAGTCCAGTCTGAATCGATCCGACTCAATGAACCGTATGAGACAGAATAGGTCTGATCCTCATATCGGAACAGGAATGAGCGGCTGCCCGCATTCAGGGCTACTTCTTCTTTTAGCTGCTGCTCAAAAGCAGAAGTCTCTCCCGCCGTTCCCGGATTCCCGGTAACCAGAGTGTTTCCTTCCTGATCCATGAGGAACGTCAAACCTTCGTCATAAGGAGTAAGCGTTTTCAATAAACTGGCGACTTTCTCGTTATCCAGCGTGATGATCAGTGCACCAAACGGATTCATGCTCTCTCCCGGTATCTTATGTACTAGAACAAGTGCATTGCCTGCATCCGTATGCAGTGGACTATCGTTGGTCGAAGGTTCGGTATCTCTGTTGATGCTGGAAACCCAGTCTGTCCAGTACACGTGGTTCCCCATGGAAAGGTATCGATCATATGCTTGTACTTTGGCTTCATCGTTCAATTCGGTATAATCCCGATTAAACAAGATTGGCTTCGGTTCCTGCAAATACAGCTGTGCTGACTTGATCAGCGGATGAGAACCTTGTAATACGTATAAGGTAGTCACAATCTCCTGCGTTTCATTAAAATAATACACAAAATCCAGCGTTCGCAGTGCATTGCCAAACCTCGGTTCAAAAGCCCAATGGGATAAGTTCATCTCCAGATAAGCCAGCTGGTCATCCACATTGCGTGCCCGGTTCTCGATCTGGTTCTGATGCATCTGATTGAACTCGGTTTCCATCCGGCCAACAACCTGTTGATACATGACGATACCTGTGATTAGTCCGGGAATGCTGGCAATGAGCAAAATAAGCATCAGGCTGTTTCGATAAAATCGTCCTTTATGCCTTCCTGCCTTCAAATCGGATAACCGCTTGAATCTGCCAAATATTCGATCGCTCCTAGTCGGTTCCATCGCTGCTCACCTGCCTGCTTGCATCGGGTCTGACTGTCATGGAAACTTCTTCAACTCCCCTGAGAATATATGGATGAAATCCTTTTCTTGTATTATACGCACAATCTTACGGTGAATGAAACGATCTGAAACGGATCTATTTTTTAACCAATGTTTTATTAACATGACAAAATGGATTACAATGAGATATAGCAAACATGAAGGAGGCCTTTTTAATGAAAGAACAGACTTATTTCGAACAAAATAGAGAAAAACACCTGGCAGAACTGAATGAATGGTTGTCCATTCCAAGTATCTCTGCCATTTCAGAGCATAAAGAGGATATTAATCGTGCAGCACAATGGGCAGCAGATGCGCTCACACGTGCAGGTATGGAAAACGTAGAGGTCATTCAAACAGCTGGACATCCGATTGTCTATGCAGATCACCTGCATGCCCCCGGCAAACCGACGGCTCTGATCTATGGACACTATGATGTACAACCTGTAGACCCCCTTAACCTGTGGGACACGCCACCTTTCGAACCCACCGTTCGTGATGGCAAGCTGTATGCCCGTGGTGCGACGGATGACAAAGGACAGATCTTCCTACATATCAAGGCAGTAGAAGCGATTCTCGCCGAGAACAAAGAACTGCCGGTTAACGTCAAGTTCTGCATTGAAGGCGAAGAGGAAATCTCCAGCCCGAACCTGCCCATCTATCTGAATGACAATACGGACAAGCTGCGTGCAGACATGGTACTGATCTCGGATACGTCCTTGCTTGAAAAAGGTAAACCGGCGATCTCCACTGGCCTGCGCGGCCTATGCTCCCTTCACGTGGATCTGAACACAGCCAATACCGACTTGCACTCCGGTTCATTTGGTGGCGGTGTACCCAACGCACTGCACGCACTCGTATCCTTGCTCGCTTCGTTGCATGATGAGCAAGGCCGCGTGAGTGTAGATGGTTTCTACGACGGCGTACTGCCACTGTCTCCTGAGATGAGAGAAGAATTTGTGAAACAGGGCTTCAATGAAGAACAGCTTCGTCAAGACCTCGGGCTGGAGCAATTGTACGGCGAAGAAGGTTACTCGTTCGTGGAACGTGTTGGCGCTCGTCCAACATTGGAACTGAACGGCGTATGGGGCGGTTTCCAGGGCGAAGGCAGCAAAACGGTTATTCCGAAGGAAGCTCATGCCAAAATCACCTGCCGCCTCGTGGCTGATCAAGATCCACAACATGTACTGGATCGTATCGAAGCACATCTGCGCGCTCATGTTCAACCGGGTGCAACGCTGCATGTGAAACAGATCGAGAAAGCTTTTGCGTTCAACACCGATCCTTCCAATCCCATTCTGCAAAAAGCGGCAGATGCGTATGAGCATGTGTATGGCGTTCGTGCCCTCTTTACCAAAGATGGCGGCTCCATTCCGATTGTTGAGAAGCTCTCACGTGTACTCGAAATTCCTGCTGTCATGATGGGCTTCGGTTTGCCGGATGAGAATCTGCATGCTCCGAACGAGCATTTCAACCTGGAGAATTTTGATAAAGGGTTGTTGACGATTGTTCAGTTTTTGAAAAGTTTGTAAACACTCTTACACGGAGGTCACTACGCGGGGAGAATAAGCTTCCGATCGCTGTTATCCCCCGATTTCTTTGATTTCATTTTCTAAAGGGAGAAATTCGGGTGATAAAGGCGAACGCTCCGCTTCTTCAGCTTTTTTCTCCCCACTCCGTTAACGTGTAAATTATTTACTCAACTTCATAGAGGGGCAGGTAGATATTACAAAAACGGTGGCCTACAGTCATCGTTTTTATTTGAATAGATTTCGTCCCCTTCACTACCTTGCAGCTTGTCGCAGACTGATTTTAGGATTGAGCCTACTTTACAAATGTAGGGTAGTAGGTAGGTATAAAAGTATACAAAAGGGGTGTGCCGTCCAACTTCATGACGGTACACCCCTTTTGTAATTGGCGATCTAGATCTATTTCGTTTCAATGTACGTTTATTAGCCCCTATAACTAGAAGGTGTAACCCACTTTCGGGACATCCTCCAGATTCTACTCCCCTCATTCCATTTATGTGCGGAAAGTCGTGAATTTCAGCATGTGCACAAGCTTGGATAAGTGTGCGATTTCCTGCTGGACTCCAGAAGTATCAGTCCCCGCCATGGCCTGATTCGCCCGCAGTGTTCTGCGTGTGTTCATCATACCTTCAATCAGTTTCATAACCGTGTTGCGTCCACGATGATCGACAATCATATACTTTTTGCGTGCATCCAGCTCTACCCATACGATGTTGCTGAATGATGTAAACAGATGCCTGCGGTACAGCTCCATATCGGTCTCATTGTAATGCTCGCCATAAAATGCATAATATCCGTGTATGTGCAACTTCTCCGCCAACACTGTGATGAACGGATCATTTTCGAGCATAGCGTTACGTTCCATGTTTCACGCCTCCGTTATGCGTGATCCGCAGATCCCGTCTTTTTGAGATCTATTTTAACATATTGTGCAAGGTGTTGCCTCTCCGCAAACATTTCCACCCTACAACTTATTCACTAATCCGTCTGCCCTTCACCCATACACCTTCAATATTTAACTCCGCATTCAGCAAAACGATATCTGCCTGCTTTCCTTGAGCCAGGGAACCTGTCCGGTGATCAATGCCCAGCAGGCGTGCGGGGGTCAGACTCGCTGCGCGTGATGCAGCGTTCAGACTCAAGCCCACTTCCTGCACCAGGTAACGGAAACCGCGAATCATCGTCAGTGTACTTCCCGCCAGTGCGCCGCCGTCCTTCAGTCTGGCTTCGCCATGCTTCACGATGACGGGCAGGTCGCCGATCTTGTATTCGCCGTCATCTAATCCAGCAGCAGACATGGCATCTGTGATTAGCACGAGTTGATCATCCTGTTGCTTCAGCTGAGCGAGGATCGAGATCGCCGCAGGGTGTACGTGAATACCATCGGCAATCACCTCGGCACTGATGCGTGGATCACTTAACACAGCTCCGGCAGCTCCAGGTTGCCGATGATGCAACGGTGTCATGGCATTGAACGTATGTACCGCATGATGCAGTCCTGCTTCCACTGCCCGCTCCACCTCTTCATAGGTCGCATCGGTGTGGCCGAGTGCCGCTGTAATCCGCTGTTCACGCAGCCATGAGATCACTTCAAGTGCGCCTTCACGTTCCGGTGCTAACGTAACCTGACGGATTAGGCCGGGATACTGCTTCTCCCATGCTTCAAGCCAGGAAACATCAGGCAGCATGATATGTTCCGGATTTTGCGCACCAGGCCATTTCGGACTGAAAAAGGGTCCTTCCAGGTGCACACCCTCAAGCTGTGCATATGGCATTTCGCCTGAACGGTAGCGGGCCACTTCAGCAAGTACGCTGTCCAGACGCTCTTTTGGAGCGGTCATGGAAGTTGCAAGCATCGCTGTTGTTCCCTGCGTACTATGAAAAGAAGTGATCTTGTCCAGCACCTCCGGGCTTGCGTCCATAAAGTCTTCTCCGTTCCCACCATGCACATGGATATCAATGAACCCAGGCACAATAAGGCCGCATTCCGGTACAGGCATGGACACTGCCTCTCTCGAAATCTGTTCAGGCAGACCTTCCGGTACCCCAGCATAAAGGATTTTTTCATCCCTCCAGGCTAATACACCGTCTTCCAAAATCTCATCTGCTAGGAGCAACCTGCCTTGAAGAAGAGAAATATGTTCATCACGCTGACTCCCAGGTTCACGGTTATTCGCTCCGCTCATCTCACCAGCCTCCCTGCCGCACGGTCCAGCAATACCACTACATTCGGATGACATTGCAACAGCGATGCAGGACAGGCCGTTGTGATTGGACCCATAAACGCCTCGCGAATAATCTCGGCTTTTTCCTCGCCTCGGGCAATGAGCAGAATCTGTTTGGCTTTCAAAATGGTACCGACACCCATCGTAATCGCCTGAGCCGGAACCTCATCGAGACTATCGAAGAAACGTGCGTTTGCCTTTCGCGTCTCTTCTTTCAGGTCTACAACATGTGTGCGTCCAGTTAATTCAGTTCCCGGTTCATTGAAGCCAATATGACCATTATGCCCAATACCCAGCAGTTGAAGATCCACGGGTCCACGATCATCCAGCCGCTGTTCATAGGATTTACATTCCTGTTCCAGATCGGCAGCCTGACCATCAGGTACATGCGTTCTAGCAAGATCCATATCAATATGATGGAATAATTGTTCGTTCATGAAACTGCGGTAACTTTCGCGATGCTCTGTTGGAAGCCCTACATACTCATCCAGATTGAATGAAGAAGCCTGCGAGAAACTGACCAATCCCTTTTGATACAACGCAATAAGCTGTTTATATATGCCTACAGGCGAACTTCCCGTTGCAAGTCCGAGGACTGCACGTGGTTTGGTCTGCAATAAACTGGCGATGACTCCTGCTCCCGTGGCATTCAAATCTTCTTCATTTTCAAAAATACGTATATTCATCTGGTTAAGCACCTCCGTTGTGTTGTACGCGATAGGACTGCACGTTGTGATAGGATTGTTCCAATCTCGGGATAAAACGGTCGAAGTCGGCACTTACCATACCTGTGAACAAAATATCGACCACATGCAGCAGGGCAATACGTGAAGCCATATCTCCGCGCCTCATGCCCTCTTCCAAAGAAGAAGTGAACAGCGGGATATCGGATACCGTTGCGAGTGCGTTACTGCCATAGGAAGTCAGTGAAATTGTAGAAGCTCCGGCCTGTTTGGCACAATGCAAGGCATCAATGGTTTCGGGTGTTTCGCCTGAATAGGATACGGCCATCGCCACATCTCCCTCAGCGAGCGAAGATGCGGATGTAATCTGCATGTGGGAGTCGGAGAAAGCAGTACAACTCTTGCCAATCCGCACCAATTTCTGATAGAAATCCTGTGTAACAATCGACGAGGTAGCCACACCGTACAGATCAATGCGGCGAGCCTGGCACAATAATTGCACGGCATGCTCCAATCTGCCCAAATCCAGCAAACGGGTCGTATCTGCAATAGACGCGAGGTGGTTGGCTTCGATAGCTTCGACAATTTTGGAGAGCGGGTTGCCCGCAACAATATCCTGATACGCCGTTTCCTCTGACGCGTGGGACAATTCTGCGGCGAGCTTCATTTTGAAATCGGGAAAACCTTTGAAATGAAACGACTTGCAAAAGCGGGTCACCGTCGCCGCACTGGTGCCACTCTGCTCTGCCAGATGACTAATCGTCCAGCCGGGAATATCCGATGGAGATTGCATAATGACTTCCGCAATACGGCGTTCCTGAGACGGAAGATTATTCAGTTCTTGCTGCAACGCACGTAATATGGCTGCCATAAGGACCTCACTTATATGAAAATTATTTTTATATATTTTTAATAAATTAAGAAAATCATTTTTATAACTTCATTCTAATGAAGACGATCCTGCAAATCAAGAGGAATTTCACATGACTTTCGCATTCATGCTGAACGTGTTTAGACACTCACCTGCTTGATACACATAGTGGGTATCCCTTATATTGAGAATCGAGATATGATCGCGTTCAAAGGAGGAGCCATTCAATGAATCGAAGACAACGGGATAAGTTCATCTCTTCCATCTGGATTATTGCTGCCAAACAAACAGAAGCACATGCCTACTATGCCCTCTATGCCATCGACTGGAAACGCGGAGGTAGGCTCAGTTGGGAAGGCTGGAATCAGCTCGAAAATCTGCTTCAATTTCATATTCCGATCAAACGCAAAGCCGGAGGGCGGAAATCTTCTTCCCAGCCTGCCGCCAAAATAGCGAAAAGAGCACTTTATCTTCATCTGAATGAAGCACAGTTCGAGGAACTGGAGCAGCTCTTTTATCAGCCATTTTCGAAAAGAAGATGGAGGACGTTCCTTCAAATGCAGGGGAATCAACAAGTGATAAAGTGATATGAATTAGGTTATTTATTTTTCACGCTAAAATAAAAAAAGCCTCTTCCCTTCTTTGGATAAAGAAGAGGAAAGACTCTCAAAATACAACGATTCAATTTATTTTGATTCCAGTTCCCATTCAACTCAAGTCAACTCGGTCTAATTCATGCCATCGTATCGTGTTAAGAACTCGCTGGCTAAGCTGGGAACAGTCATTTGATGAACCGATTGATTCTCAATCTCCTCCGCCAGATCGTCATCTGTGAGGGAAACGAAAAACGTAATATCTGCTTTGCATTGTCCATACCGGGCAAAAACGTCATCTGTTGTCTCATTCACAACTTTGGCGATGATTCGAATGATCTCATCCCTATACTCCTGGACCTCTTCTGTTGCATACAACAATCGGCTGATGTGGTTAAAGTGCGAATCCTCGCCATATTGATATTCGGAACAGCCCCATCTGTAATAGATCTCGTCCTCCTCACTATCACACAGTCCTTGCTTCTTCATATTGGAAATATGTCTCGCCAGGGATTCTTCCGTATTTACCGCCATAAACAGGGTAACCCAATCACTGTCCGTTCCAAATGCACAAGCATATACTTTTTCATGCTGCACCTTAGCCAGCGTTTGTTCCAGATCGGGTAGAAACCCCGCTCGAAATTGTTCTTCGAATTCATTTAAGAAACGGTCCATTCAGCTCGCCCTTTCATTTTTAATGCAACTAATGCAGATTTAGATTTAATTAGTTGGTACTATATAATCTCTCAATAACTATAAGGTACCACATAATTACATTTAACGCGCTTACTTCCTATATCCTTAAACAACTATGCTATAATAAAAATACGACTATCCAAGCGAGGTGATGCCGATGAAATGGGAAGAGATTACTGAATTACACCCTGATCGTTTTGTACTTGTGGAAGCAATCAAGGCAAGCTCCAGCAACCATGTACGTCAACTAGAGGATATCGCTGTTATTCAAAACTATGATAATCCTCAAGAAGCCTGGAGCGGTTATAAAAAACTGCACAAGCTCCATCCGACACGCGAGTTATACGTATTTCATACGAGCAGAAACGATGTTGAGGTAGTAGAGGAATTTTTCTCAGGAGTGCGGCAACGAACATGAAACTACAACTACAGCAAGGCTTACCTATCGTATCCTTGACCATAAGACATAATAAACAATCTATCATTTTGCATAATATTTTATTTGATACTGGCTGTGCAGCAACGGTATTTGATACCGAAGCATTAGCTGCAGTAGGTATACAGCTTGATTTTATTAATGGACGAGCTAAGAGAATGTATGGGGTAGGTGGAACGAGCGAAATTTGCTATGAACAGTACATTCCCAATTTTCATATTGAGCACATTGCTTTGACTGATTTTCCAATTCAACTTGGTTCAATTCAGGAGCCTTACGGCTTTGACGGAATTATTGGCATTGATTTTATGATGAGAGCTTCTTGCAGAGTGGACTTTGAATTAATGAATGTTCAATTTTTAACATAAGCTATGTAATGATAACCTTTCGGATGGTGGTCATTACATAGCTTATGTTTTTACAAAATGATTGGGCGACTTCAATGCCGTAACAACGAATGATCTGATATTATTTAACTGTAGATCAGCAGCAAAAAAGCCTTGCCCCATTCTTCATCACAAAGAATAGAGAAAGGCTTTCATGCTGCTACTTAATCCTAACTGTAATCCGCAACTAAATCTTCAGTTCTCCAAGCTTAATCAGCTCGACAACTGCCTGCGAACGACCCTTAACATTGAGTTTCTGCATCACATTCGAAATATGGTTACGCACCGTTTTCTCGCTGATGAATAACTGCCCTGCGATGTCACGCGTTGTTTTGTCTTGAACCAGTAATTCGAATACTTCGCGTTCACGGTGGGTCAACAAAAATTTGCTTTTATGATCGATACCCTTCAATGTTCACCCCTCCTTGCTCGGGTTGTGTTGGTGTAACAAGGTTAAGGGGATACAGTCAACTCATCTTATGTCAAGTCAAGGGCGTTGGTTCAGTTTTATAAGAAAAATGGGCAGTAATTATATGATTCATTGTCCAAAGAGAACAGCTGCAGTTGTATATGTATTAATGATTTCGTAAAACAAACATGCCCCTGCAGCGGATGTTACCATCTGCGCAAAGGCACACTTGTTCAACTGTCTTATGAACTACCGATTCATTCGGTTCATGACCCCACCGTTGTGATTACGGTTCATCAGGCCATCGTCAAGGATGCCATCACGGTGATTGGTATCTGTTCCGTTCGTTGGGAAAATGCGCTCCACCATGGATTGGAACGTATCGATCATGCCGCTGACCGGCTTACCGTTACGAATATCTGTGGCATAGTTCTCCACATGTTCCACAAATTCCGGATTGGCTGATACATATACATTCTCGATGTTCGGTGCAAATTGCTTGATCTTGGCTGAGATCTTCCCTTTAATCTCAGCTGATGTGTTATCATCCGTGCTATCTACACGCTGTCCTTCACTCTTCATGCCGTAATGCCCATCGTCCGTCCCGCGTGCTTTTCCGCTGTTCGTCAGTCCACGCATCATGCCAACCGCGCCTGTGCCCATCGTGCCATAAATGCCACGATCATTACCCATATGGCTGCGATCCGTTGCTGAATTTGTGTTCAGCCCTGGTGCGATTCCACTGGTGCTGTACGGAGACATCGTGCCCGTACCGCCATTCACACGCATGCCACCCATATCGTGATTCATGTTACCCCCACGCATGGTATCACTGGCATGATTACGCATCGTTCCATCCAGCATGCTTGTACGACCATTGGACTTGCTATCCAATTTGCCTGCATGACCATCTGCCAAACGAACCGCGACATATGCATTACGATCCGTTAACATGACACGGGCGGATTTAACTTCCTTCATCTCCGTGATGCGTTTGGCCAGCTCCTCACTGGATTTCAGGTCAGTGACATTATGCATGCGATAACTTTTCGCACGGATGCCATCCATGCCGTTCGTTTCCACACCATAACGGTTAATGCCGCTCGCTTGCTGACGAACACTTTGTGTATGCAGATTGTTGGTATCCCGATTCGTGCCACATCCTGTCAATCCGGCCATTACAAAGAGTGCAGTAGATAATGATAACGTAATAGCGGTTGCCTTTTTGACTGCTGGCATGTACTCATCCTCCAATGTATGTTGGTTTTGGTCACAAAGATAGGATGCGCTTCTGTACGGACCGATATGCTGAAAGGATATGGTACCTTTCCCTGTAGATTCAGGTGTTTCTTCGCTATATAAAATAAAAAAAACAGTGCTGCGTTCGCAGCACTGCTCGAAATAATACTCGCATCTCAACACAATAATATCACTTATATTCCGCCCCGCTCATTTCCCGTCTGTTGATGGGGAAGTCGTGTTGTCATTTGCAGAACTTGATGACTCTTCTGAAGAAGTAGTTGAAGCTTTAATTGTATCCGGGAATTTCTCGGCTTCCGTTAGACTTGTCGCATCCATGGCATATGCCCATTGACCATCCGGCGTAATGACCCAAATCTGATCCGGTTCGGATGGCACCGTAAGCCCCCGATACACATCTCGAACTTGTTGTCCATTTACCGTCTGTTCAACAGACAAGGTGAATCGTGGAACAGCACCTTTCAGCTCGGACGCTTTGCGCACGTCATCTGCTGTCGACAGATTTTTGATTTTGCCGATAAGAGATACGGCGTCTGTGGCTTCAATCGTTTTACCATTCAGTGTCCAGGCCTGCTCTGCAGCACTGTTCTCCGATGTCGATGTTAACATCCAGGTAGCGGCTCCACCTTCCCACTCCAGTGACCCCACATTCGTCTCATCCATGTTGAACGGTGTTGTGTCCAACAAATCACGACGAGACAAGGCTATGCTGGTAATCGCCTCTGTCTGTACGGCAACTACGGGGCCCGAATCAACACGCACATACCGTGCATCATCTGCTGGAAGCTGGCCACCAATCGCCAGTTTGATCTCCCGATTGTCTTTGAGTTTGATATCCATGCGTGCAGCATCTGTTCCCAATCCGTACTTATCCAGATCCGCCGGTGTTTCTTCCACCACCAGTTCCTGATTCGCACCACTCAGAGCATCCAGCCAACTGCTAACACTGTAACCGTTCAGGGGATAGGCTTTCGGCTCAACCATCTGCCATACGCCATTTTCCAGCGTCAGGGTCGAAGATGCTGCTGCACCGGATGTCTCCACCGTCGAGTCATGTATTGTAATGGATTGAATATCCCCGGTTTGAATACCGAGCAACTTGGCTTGCACGGCTTCTTCTTCCCGAAAATAATTTTGATTGGCCGCATATACCCAGCCCACAATTAGAACGATGACCACCAGAATCGTTGGGAACCATTTTCTCATACCCGTCTGCGCCTCCACCATAAGAGTACACCGATGATCACAAAGATGAGCGGGAACGCTACAATAGCCACGAAGAAAATCGTTCTGGCCTGTTCGCCGTTCAGGTATGCCATCTCATAGCCTGCTTGTACCCGTGGGCGAATCGTCAATCCATTTTCTTTCTCACTCAAATAATTCACCGTATTCAAAATAAAGTCCCTGTTTCCGCCATTCGCAATATCCGAATCCTGCATGAAAATGGACGAGCCCAGAATAACCGCCTTCGGTTTGCCATCCGTCGTATCGGCTGCATAACCCAGTTCCACTGGACCCTGAATGTCCTCTTCGGCATCATTGGTTGTTTCATTTTGCAATAACCCGCCGATATTCGTCTCTCCGTAACTGTCATTCGAAGAATGAATTAATGGGGAAACGGTATATTTATCCTGTTCTTTGCTGGTCAATGCAATCGACAACGACAACATCGGATACAATTGGCTTGCAGCAAGTTTGTCCGTAATTGCATGTGTACCATACTCCGGCACCACCCATAGTGGCCCCATCGTACTGGCTTGCTGATTATCCACCATGACCGCATGCTCATCAACGACACCATAGTCTGCCATGAGGGCATCGATGTTTTTCCAACTGGATTTCATATCTTCTACGAATCCGAGGGATAATAACAGCTTGCCCCCATTGCTCAAATAGGTGCGAATGGCTTTCATTTCTACATCACTGAGATCACGTTGTGGACCTATAATGGCAAGCACATCTGCATCCTCCGGAACCTTTCCGGCCTGGTTTAACTGCAACGGTTCCGTCTGCACATTATTTTGTTCCAAAGAGGATTGCAATGTAGTCATCTGATCGAGACTCAACTCTTCATGTCCGGTCAAAAAGACCATTTTATGCATCTCGGTGGATGACATATTCATGAGCGCCTGTGTTAGCTTTTCCTCACCTGTGAATTGATATGATCCGTCACTTCCGTCACCTGTCGCAGTGAACAAACTGGCGATATCAATCACTTTGTGCTGATCTCCCTGCTCCAGCACAATGGAGCTGCCAGTTATACCGTATTTGGATGCAAGTGCTGGTTCCTGCGTCAGATTATATTGTTTTAGTTTCAGCTTGCTGTTACGTTTCGTGTATTCCTCCACCATATCCGTAACCTCACGATTCAGCACGGTGTTGTTGGCATTTTCAACGGTTAACACCAGAATGTTGACGTCATCCTTCACGTCTTTGATCGCAGTAAGGGACTGGTCAGACAACGTGTATTGTTTGTTCGAGGTCAGATCGAGCTGGAAGCCGCCAAGTGAATTCAGGAATAGTGTCAGCAAAATAAAGATGCCAATCACCGCTACAGACAGCACGGTACTGTTGGTATGACTTAACCATTTTTTCATCTTCTCACCTCCACCGCTTCCGTTCGACAATTTGAATGCTTAACAGCAGAAAAACACCTGAAAGTGTGACATAGTACAATATATCCGGTCCACTAAGCACGCCTTTCATGAAGCTGTCAAACCGGTTAGTCAGTGCAAACGGGTCCAGCCACTGCTGTAAAGCAGATCCTGTATTGCCTGCGAATGAATCAAGCATCCACAAAACGAGCAAAATAATAAAACCCGCCACCGCAGACACCATCTGATGTTGCGATAACGTGGAAGCGAATAGTCCAATCGCCATCATGCTTCCGCCCAGGAACAATAAACCCAGCGCAGACATCAATACCGTGGTCATATCCAATGTTCCATAGAACGACATGATGAACGGATACACCAGACTGCACAGGATGAGTACGACAAGAATGGCCAGAGAAGCAAGATATTTGCCAAAAATAATTTCGGTTACGCGTGCGGGAGAAGTCAGCAACAATTCATCCGTGCCCTGTCTGAATTCCTCTGCAACCAGCCGCATCGTTAATAAAGGCACGACAAACAGCAGCATGGATAACGTATCCCCCAGTACGAGACGATAATCGACTATACTCGGCTGGTAATATACGAAACTGGAGTAGAATAGCAGACTGGTCATCAGAACATATACGGCAAAAGCAAAATAAGACGTCGGAGACAGAAAGTAAGCTTGCAGCTCTTTGTTACATATTGCCATCATTCGTCTCATTTGGAGTCATCCCCTTTGCCGGAATGGGACGAAGCATCCGTTGATGTACTCGTTGTTGTACTCGTTGTTGTACTCGTTGTTGTACTCGGTGATGTTCCCGATATACTCGACGATTCGTTGTCCAACGTAACTTCCTGATCCATTGCTGCCCCAGCAGCCTTATCCACATCTGCCGAATTCGTATCTGTGACTGTTGTCTCGGTGGTGGTCAGCTTCAGGAAAATCTGCTCCAGACTGAGATTCTCCTTCTTCATTTCCAGGATCGGTAGTCCTGCTCCAGACAGAAGGTAGAACAGCTCCTCCCGGAAATCTTCCGAGTTTTCTCCAGTAAGAAGCATTTTGACCGTGTTCGATGAATCTGAAGTAAGAGAAGTATCTTTGGTGGTATTTGCATCCGACGCTTGAATGACTTCACTCCGCACCTTCTCCCACGGTGTCAGCACATTATGTAATTGTTCCGCAGTGGCCTTCACTTCAATCGACACCTTGAACTGATCCCCCATTGCTGATCCGAAATGCTGAGGTGAACCATCCAGTACGAGCTGTCCCTGATTAATAATCAACATTCGATTACAGAGCGCGCTCACTTCAGGCAAAATATGCGTACTGAGCAGTACCGTATGGTTCTCCCCCAGTTCACGAATCAGATCTCTGATCTCGATAATCTGGTTGGGATCCAGGCCCGATGTTGGCTCATCCAGGACCAGCAGATCCGGCTTGTGAATAATGGCTCCTGCCAGTCCGAGACGCTGCTTGTATCCTTTGGATAACCCACGTACCATTTGCCTTTCGCGCCCCTTAAGCCCCAGTCTGGTCACCATCTCACTGACCCGCAGCTTAACCTCACGTGCCGGAACATCCCGCAAATTGGCTACAAATTTAAGATAGGACTGCACCGTCATATCGGGATACAGTGGCGGAGTTTCAGGGAGATACCCAATCTTGGAACGAACGCGCTGACCCTGCTCATGCACCGATGCACCATCGACCATAATGGAACCCGCGGTTGGATGCACATAGCCCGTAATCATACGCATCGTTGTTGTTTTCCCGGCACCATTTGGCCCGAGAAACCCGACAATCTCACCACGTTCCATGGTGAAATCCAGTTGATGTACGCCGCGTTGCCCTTCGTAAACTTTGCTGACCTGTTTCACTTCGAGCACATCATTCATCCTTTCCCGTTAAAATACCCGTGCACCATCGTTCGTTATATAAATTCAACTGAAAATATTACACTTGCACTCCGATGACAGAATAACCTTCCGATCACTGTTATCCCCAGATTTTTTTGATTCCTTCATTCAGAAGGAAAAATCCCGGGATAGCGTATGCTTCCGATGTAGCTTTCTTTTCAGAAAGCTTTCAGGCGAACGCTTCGCTTCTTCAAGTTATTTCTGCCCTCTCCGTTATCGTGTAAATGTTACGTTGAACTTATGTAATAAATGATGTACACGGGAAGTTCCTTGTATAATACGTGAGCTATCCTAACCTCAGCTTAATGTCACTTAAAAGATAGCTTAAAAAATTTTGTCCAAAATGTGAACAATCTGGTTAACACCCACACCCTGAACTTAAAGCCAACGTAACATAGAGTACAGGAGAATGTGCTCCTGACCAAAAGTCAGAGGGTGAATCGTGTGAAAGTATTATTCACGTTTTATATTCCGAGCGGTGGCGTGGATACGTTAAATCGACTGCGCACCGCTGTTCTGAAGCGTCATGGCATTGAAGCGCACCTATTGTATCTCAACACAGGCTCAGGTTTGCAGAACAACAGTGATACACCCATTTTCACCGCATCCAGTGACGAGGATATCCATCATTTGATTCATACTCATCATTATGATGCGATTATCGCCACTTCAGACATCGCTATGCCCGGCCGCTTAAGAGCGCTTGGTTATACGGGTAGAATCATTTATGAAGCGCAGGGACTCGGAACACGAGATCAGGCTCTGGAAACGATACAGATGGGTGTGCCTTACCTTCAAGCCCATTGCGATGCTGCCGTTATACCTCCTACAGACCACCTGCTGGATATGTTCATCCATATCTGTCCTTGGCTTCATCGGTTCGTCATTCCCAATATGCTTGATACGGACACCTTCGCACCGATGTTGGTGGATACGCCCCCCTATCCGGTGCTGGCCTGGGTAGGACGACTTGAACATAACAAAAACTGGCGGGAATATTTAATCATATCGAGTGAAATCATCAAAAAAAATCCAAAAGCGAGACTATGGTTATTCCACGATCCATCTTTGGCTAATCCAGAAGATGAAGTCATGTTCCGGCACATGCTGGCAGAATACGGGCTTGAGGATCGAATTGGCATCTTCATCAATGTTCCTCATTCTCAGATGCCTGCATACTATTCTATGGTTGCCGCTTCAGGGGGAATCATGTTATCCACTTCCCTGCTGGAAGGATTCGGCTACGCCGTCGCTGAAGCCATTAGCTGTGGCTGTCCGGTGCTCAGTACGGATTCGGATGGTGTGCGCTCCTTTATCACACATAATCAGACCGGAAAGTTTTATCCAATTGGAGATGTAAAAGCGGCTGTAGCCGAAGCAAGGGACCTCATGACGAACAAGAAACTGCGGGAATATATCCGCATTCAGGGCAGACAGCACATGAGCTTGTCTTTCTCACCCGATCGATATGCCCATTCCTTCCGTGAAATGATGACCGCACTGCGAATCTTTCATTGAGCATAACAAAAAGGCAGTTCAGCAACATTCTCTGAACTGCCTTAATATGGTTTGTTGTATAAATTCTTAGTGTCCCATCATCATTGCGGGATCAGGCTTGTCGCCATTTTGAAGTTCTTCTTCCGGCATCGGTTTAGGTTTGCGCAGGATCAGACTGAGCAAACATCCGAACAATGCAATACAAGCGGCCAGGAAGAACGTATCATTGAAGCCCCCCACCAGACCTTGCACTATAGCCGTCGGATCCGTACTCGCTGTATTGTCTGCAATTCTTGACGTAAGGAAACCGGTAAGCCCTGCAACTGCAAAGGACACGACCACTTGTTGGGCAGCAGCCGTAAGCGGTGTAACCCGTCCAACCAGCTTACGTGGTGCAGCATTCAATACATGCGTATTGAGTGGCATCATGGACAAGCCCATACCCAGACCCATCATCATCAGAGCCGTGATGATCAGTCCAAGACCTGTCTCTGCCGTGATGGAGGACAGAATAAACAACGCTCCCGAGATAATGCCCAGACCCACGAAAGCCAGAGGTCTCGCACCGATTTTATCAAACAATCGGCCGCCGAGCGGCATACCTACTCCGGAGGCCAGAGCCTGTGGAAGCAGAATCAATCCTGTCTCCAATGCAGTATATCCTTTGATCTGCTGCAAATAAAGCGGAATAAGAATCATCGCACCGAACAGCGCCACTTGTGACACCCATGCAAGAATAATGCCCCGTGAGAAATCAGATGATTTGAATACCCGGAGTTCGAGCAATGGATTCTGATGACGAAGTTCCACGATAATGAACAAAATGAGCGCTACACCACCCACAATGACACCGGTCAGTGTTGTTGCAGATGTCCAGCTCGTTCCACCCTCGCTCACACCATAAGCAAGCATTGAGAATGCAATCGGCGCCAGAATCATGCCCAGCAGATCCAGTGCAGGCGTGCGTCCACGATCTGTATCAGGCAGAAATTTGATACATAAAATGAACGCTGCAATACCAATAGGCAAGTTAATCAGGAAGATCCAGTGCCAGCTCAGTGATTCAATAAACCAACCGGACAATACCGGGCCGAGTGCAGGAGCAAGCAGCATCGGAATTCCGAGCATACCCATGATCGAACCTCTTCGTTCAGGAGGAGCCAGACGAAAGACCATTGCCATTCCAATAGGAGCAACCATGCCTCCCCCGAGGCCCTGAATGACCCGGTAAATGATTAATTGCTCAGGTGATTGGGCGATCGAGCATAATACAGAACCCAAGGTAAACATGGCAATCGTGAACAGAAATACTCTTTTGGCACCGAAACGGTCCGTTAACCAGCCTGCCAGCGGAATCACCGCAGACAAAGCGAGGGTGTATCCCGTAACCGTCCATTGGATGGTCTTCAGATCCGTCTCGAAATATTGAACGAGATTCGGAATGGCTACATTCACAACCGTGCTGTCCAGAATAACCATAATCATCCCGACGATAATAGCCAGAAGGGGCAGTATGATCGTTTTAATTGAAAACTCTGCCGCCTCCTGGGGTACTGCTGTTTGTTCTTTCACGTTCTCCACACTCTTTTCCGGCAGGAGATCACGGAGTTATCCATGCGTCTCACTCAGCCTATATTGACGACCAATTTCAAACTATCGTTTTAAATCGTCGTTTTAAACTTTCGTTTAATACTGATCTAATTTTAATGAAAATACCTTTGCTGTCAAGCTATTTTTTCATACATTTCTCTATGGATGCCACACAAAAAAAATGGAACAGGCACTTCCCTGCTCCACACAATGGTTGATCCTTGACTATTCAATTAGTTCCATATCAATCTGCAAGTTTCATCATCTGACATTCTGACAGTATGCCCAATGTCTGACCGTGAATACTCCTGCAATACAATCGAATAACCAGATGATTCGGTAAAGAGCTGTTGCTGATAATCCTCAGCTCATAAGGCTCGGAAGTTACGTCCAGATTATGAATGACCTGATTACCGCCCGCTCCCCTCGTATTGGACCCTATATGAACAAGATGTCGGTACAATTCTCCGTGCATACCGGCTCCACCAACAAAAACATCGGTGCCTTCCTCGCCCCCCACATAGGCCAGCTCCACGTCCATGTACTTGATGGGAACAAACGTCTGCAAGAAATTTTCATGAATATGGATTAAATATGCCGCCATTACAGATCCCTCCTTCGGCACCATGAGCCTCTCTATACATAGGATATGCTTCCTCTCGTCCATTGCCATTTGCATTCACCCATTTTCGACCAATTGCACGGAAATGCCCGACCTTTCAGTCCTCTTTTTTCATAGAATAAAAGCATAGAAGCTCGGTCGGTGCAGGCCGTGACAAGGAGGTAGCTATGAGAGTTCTGCTCGTTACGTATTGGGAGCTTACACATATGGGTGGCATATGGACCTATGTTAAACAACTTGCCGACAGGCTGATCGAACTTGGTGTTGAGGTTGATATCATGGGCACCAATGGTGCCAAGAACGAAGTATATGTTCGTAATCTGAACCGCGCTTTCTCCAAGGATACGGTGTGGCCCATGCTGCAAGCCAAACTCAATCCGACCGATCTGCCACAATTCACCGCCGATCCTCTTCTCGCTTATTATGAACTGAATAGATATGCCTTCGAGATGGGCGCCGCTTATCTGGGAGTGAACCACTATGACGTTATTCATGCGCAAGATCCGGTAGCCGCCGTAGCGATAAAGCGCATCTTGAACCGTCATGTTCCCCTCGTAACAAGCTATCATGGCGCTCTTGCACGCGAAGCCTTTTACGATGCTCAAAATTCCAACCCGCAGCTTACTCTCCCTTCATATCTGCAATCCAAGCGTGGGCGTTATTTTCTCTCATTGGAGGAGCGAAGTGCAGCACAATCGGAGCTCATTCTGGTGTCAAGCCACTGGATCAAGAGTACGCTTACAGAACTTGCAGTTCCTGAATCAAAGTTCAGACAGATCCCCTATGCTGTAGATCTGCCAACCTACCGTGCCTCAGCAGCTGTGAAGTTCCGCCAGCGACCACCTGCGGGTAAGAAAGTCATTGCTTTTACTGGAAGGCTTGAATACATCAAGGGCATTCATGTGTTAATCAAGGCACTGGCCAGTCTGAAAAGTAAACGTTCCGACTGGGTATGCTGGATCGCTGGAGAAGGTAATCTGCTCGATGAATTGCGCGCACAGACTATGAGTGCTGGCATTGGAGCCGATGTTGTGTTCTGGGGCAAGCTGGACAATATTCCTTCCTTCCTGCGCCATGCAGACATCTATGTCCAGCCCAGCCTGCAGGACACCCAGCCTTTCTCCGTTACCGAAGCACAATTGGCGGGTGTACCTGTTATCGTCAGTGGTACAGCCGGCATGCCTGAGATGGTCGAACCTGGACGTACAGGTTGGGTTGTTCCTCCGCAGGATGTCGACTCGCTTCGCGAACTACTCGATGCACTATTGGAGGATGATGTTACCCGGAGAACAGTGGGAGCTGCGGCAAAAGCCTGGGCTGAACAACACCGTTCACTGGAAGTGATGGGATTTCGTACATTTCAAGTCTACCAAGAAGCCATATACAGAGGAGGACAACCGATATGACGTTACTTGTACCGAGTGATCTATACAATCGCTGGTTCTCGACGCCTGTCTCCACACCTCACATCGACGTGGATTACGCAGTAATGAATGAATTGATGAAGAAGCTGCCCAAAAGCTATGTATTTCCCGATCCGGCATCGATGGCGATCATGAATTCAAAAGATTGAATTGTCCAATGATATGCCTTCTAGGTATAACATGCCGGAATACTAATCAAGGGGTGTCCCATTTGTCATATGAATGACAGAGGACACCCCTTATTTGATTTTATTGTGTTGTACTCTAACGAACCCAGAACACGCTAGTGGTTCCTTTTGCACAGTTTTTTCTTGTAACGAATCACAGAGACGTTATTTCATCCATCATGGTCGAATTCCAGCTTCAAGAGCCATTCTGCAAAGGAATAACGTGACTGAGATTCGTTAGGATTTGTTTTTCATGGTAATTCCCTAATAAGACGTTGCACATTCGTTAGCGCTCATTTCATTATACAGAGACTTCGGCAACCCTCCTACCTACCTGTCCAAGGATCGTCCATGGAACAAAAAAAGAGCTCCCCCACTTCTAGCACATTAAACATGCTTGATAAGGGTGCTCTTCTATCCTTTTAACACCAATTCCATTCAGCCATCATCAGTCAAATCCATCTATTTCCAATAACCGCCAACCTGAAGCAAATTGAGTAAAATAGGTCTATGCTTCTCCTGAACTTTTTCCATCTCGGCAACCAGTGCCTTGAAATGCCGTTTGGTTCCCATCGACTCATGCAATCGGTAGCACATCAGAGGTTCATTGTAATAGAACAGCTCATACATCGGAAACAGTCTCATCCACATCTCATAGTCATGGGTGTAGCGAAAATCGGTATCGAACAAGCCAAACCGCTCAAATGCATCCATCTCTAACATGACCGTACAGCCGTTGATCGGACAACCTTCAAGCAGTACCTGCAACATCTCCAGACGACTGCCGACTTCCGGCTGCACCGTATCCAACCATTCACTTTTCTCATTCACATAATGGTAGGCACCATGACAGAATGAAGCCTTAACCTCTCGCATAAACTTCAGTTGCTTCTCCACCCGATCCAGCAGCATCACATCATCTGAACTAAGCCAGACAAAGTAATCCCCCGTCGCATGCTTGATGCCCTCATTTAATGCTGTCGCGGTTCCGCCGTTTTCTTTGCGAATATAACGGATATTCTCCATGAATGGCTCCAGCCGCTCCACGTGCTCGGTTGACCCATCATCCACCACGATCACTTCAATATGCGGATACGTCTGGTGAATGGCGCTGTGAACCGCCTGCTCGATATACGCACAATTATAAAAAGGAATGACGATCGATACTTTCGGCTCCATTCGGCCCTCCCCCTCCTCTTACTGCCTTAGGTAAAATGCTGCGCAAAGAGGGCGTTAATCAGCCACCTGGTGACCTTCATAACCGCCCTCCCTACGCTACCCGCCAAGCGCTGCGATTCGCTGCAACAACGGTTCGCGATATCTGGACCATACCATGGATGCCTCTCTGCCGATCACATCCGCATGACGAAGTGAACCCATGCCCCCATGCCAACGATACGCAGTAAGTGGTTCATTCAGGTATGGAAAACGATGACCGTTCAGAAGAATACGCAGCCAGAGATCCAAATCGTGCGTGTAAGGCAGTAGCTCATCGAACAGCCCCACTCCGCTAAAGAGATCCTTGCGAATCATGACTGTGCAGCCATTGACCGGATTGCCGTTAACAAACCGTCGCAGTAAGTCCAGATCCGACATCGGTTCAGGTCCACCATGCATTTGGGTAACAGCAGAATGCTCGTTGATATAGTGAAAATTCGTGTACGAGACGAGTACATTCTCACGCTGCATAAACTCAAGCTGATAACGAATTTTATCCGGGTACAGAAAATCATCCGAACTGAGCCAGGCTACATAATCACCAGAGGCATGACGGATGCCGTGATTAAGTGCCGAAGCCGTTCCGCCATTGCTTTTGCCAAGTACATTAATGTAAGGAAGATAGGGTTGAAGCAACTCGGCATGACGGATGGAACCGTCATTCACAACAATGATCTCCACATCAGGATACGTCTGGTTCAGGGCACTCTGAATCGCTTGAGGCACATACGGGCAGTTATAGAATGGAATGACAATGGACACTCTCGGATTCAACTTGTCGTCCTCCCTTGCTGGGCACGAACATCACTTAAGATATCTTGAAGCGATGTGGCTATTGGAATCATCGGCTGCCAGCCAAGCTTGCGCAGAAGTGATAATTCCTCCTGTTTTCCCGAACCGTCCGGACCAGAAGATGCTCCATCCCAGCGAACAGGGATTTCCGCTTCTGTCATGGACAGCAACAGATCTGCAATCTCACCGAGACTGCGCTCGACACCAGACACCACCGGGTATACCGTACCACTGGCCCCCTGTACCAGAAGGGTCGCATACGCTCTGACCGCATCCCGCACATCGAGAAAGTCACGGGTATTGTCCCGTCCAGACAGACGGAAAGCCTCGGTTTTGCCACCCTGCTCACAGGCAACAACATGGCGCGCAAGCAGTGAACAGATGCCTGTGGAAGGACCTGCACCAATCAGATTTCCCGGCTCTGCCAGCATGATCTGTTGTCCGAAGAGTGACATCCACGACAAGGACACCATCTCTTCCAGCGCTTTGCTGAGGCTGTATGGATGCGGAGGCTGGGGAATCCGGCCAGGTTCTGGCGTATATTTTAATCTCGATCCTACAATAACGGTTCGTGCTGCCGGGCAACTGCGAAGCGCATCCAGTAAATACAGCACGGCCATTACATTGGTCTCCAGGACCAGTAGCGGATCAGCCCATGAATCAGGCACTGAATTTTTGCCAGCGAGGTGCAGCACATAGTCGGGCTGCACCTCGCCGATCAGATGACGTACTTGCTGTTTATCGTTCAGATCACAGACATGGACCTCCGTATCTTTACCAAACGAATGCACATCCGGTCTGCGGACGACTGCTGCAACCCCTGCACCAACTTCTTGAAAATAAGATACGGCATGTCGCCCGGTAAAACCGGAGGCGCCTGTAATCAGCACTTTCTTGCCTGTCAGCTCTGCTCCATCCATAATGCCAGCTCCTTCAGCATTGTAGAATAATCCGGCAGGTCTGTCTTCACATCCTCGCGAGTGGACACCAGTGTCCGGTCCTGCACTACACTGTCATCACGCACAATCGTCACATCCTGCTTATCCCAGGTCTGCTTGAACAACACAAGCAGGTCATGCTTGCTGACAGGCGCCGGATGAGCCAGGTGGATAAGACCACTAACGGAAGAAGTCAGGTAATGGTCGACCCATTTGGCCAGCTCAAGCGTGGTTACACCATTCCAGAATACGCGGGTATACCCGCCGACTTCCCCTGAACTGGACATAAACCATTGCATCAAACCAATGCCGCCTTTCCGAATCTCAGGTCCAATGATGGACGTACGGATCGTCAGATGGCCTTCATCCTGCACTTCCCCAAGCGCTTTGGTGATGGCGTAAGCAGACGTTCCATCCGTAACATCATCTTCCCGGTATGCTCCCCGGTCCCCGCTGAACACACAATCTGTGCTGATATGAATCAGACGTGCACCAATCTCATCCGCAACCCGCCGCAGACGATGCGGCAGGAAACCATTAATATGGTATGCGGTGATTTTGTCCTCATCTGCGAAGCTGTTCAACACACCCACAGCATTAATAATGACATCCGGGTGCACCGCTTCTACCAGTCGATCAACCATGAAGCTGTCGTTCACATCCAGGAGCAGACCATTCGGGTCCGTGACATCCCGAGATGTGTAGAAGACGCTGTGCACACCTTGACGGCGGAAATAGTCGACCAGAATATGGCCGGCCATTCCGTTTCCACCAAGTATCAGCAGTTTCATGACAAGAATCCTCCGCGCTTCAGAATTTCACGAATCTCCTCTTTGGTCATGAGCTGGTGTTCAGAACTGAAACTGTTAAAGGAGACTGGGGGACAATTGGTATAATGTTCACGCAGACCCGGTATACCCAGGGTAGGAAGAATAACCAGGTACTGCTCATCGTAGACAACGGTGGTCATGCTCTCGAATTCACTCATCAAAATTTCATGGATTTTCTCACCTGGACGAATGCCCCGTTCCACAATCGCCACATTCTCCACGCCGGAATCCTCAATCAGCACTTCCGCAAGATCAACGATTTTGCAGGTTGGCATCGTCATGACAAAGATCTCTCCGCCCACACTTTCCACCGAAGCTTTGAACAGCAGGGTAATTGCATCCTTCAGTGTGAGGAAGAACCGGGTCATACTCATATCCGTGATGGAGACCTGCCCTTTCTGGCGGATCTGATTCTTGAACAGATGAACCACACTGCCGTTCGTTCCCAGGACATTACCGCCCCGTACCGTAACAAACTTCGTGTCACTGTGCAACAAGTTGGCATATACAATTAATTTCTCGCCGATCGCTTTGGTCATGCCGTAGAAGTTGGACGGATTGGCAGCCTTGTCAGTCGAGATATAGATTACTTTTTCCACCTTGTTCTCAATCGCAGCCTCAATCACGTTCTGTGTACCAATCACATTGGTTTTGAGCGCTTCGTAAGGCTGGTCTTCACACACCGGAACATGCTTGAGCGCTGCCAGATGAAATACATAGTCCACATGCTGGCAAGCCGCCGTCAACGCATCCTTGTCACGAATATCTCCAATCCGGAAATGAAGACGCGGGTCTTCAAATTCACGACTCATGGCCACTTGGCTGGACTCGTTCCGGGAATATACAATAATTTCTTTGGGCTGCTGGGGCAGCAGTTGAGCCACAAGTTCATAACCCCATGATCCCGTACCACCAGTCACGAGTATACGCTTATTTTCAAACATGCATTTTCCCTCCAAGCAGAAATTTAACCACTTTACTGGATACATCTGTTGCTTTGTAACCTTGCGGGCAATCCCAATCGGCAGACATCGTTGTCATGACTTTCACGCAATCAGCGATGCGCGCGGCATCCAGACCGGAGACCACATTGCTGCCGCAATCCACTGTTTCGGGCCGCTCGGTAGTCCGACGCATCGTTACGGTTGGCACGCCCATAATGCAACACTCCTCCTGCACAGTACCACTGTCCGTGAGCGCACAGCGTGCATGACGTTCGAGCATCACAAAGTCAAAGAATCCAAACGGCTCGTGAAACTCTACCAACGGATTCATCTCCAGTTGCAGATGCTCCGCAATCCGAATCGCCGTACGCGGATGAATGCTGCAGATCACACGCAACCCGTGTTCTTCTGCGACTTGATTCAACCCTTTCATAATCTCCAGCAAATGAGGAGCATGATCCACATTCTCGGCTCGGTGAGCAGTAACCAAAAAGTACTGCCCGGACTTCAACTTGAGCTTTTTGAGTATTTTGCTCGAACTTACCTGTGCGTCATAGTGCTGCATTACTTCATAGATGGGATTGCCCGTGAGCACGATGCGCCTGCTTGGTACACCTTCGCTGACCAAATGTTTCTTGCTCTGTTCCGTGTAAGGCATGTTGACGGTGGAGATGGCATCAATAACCTTGCGATTCTTCTCCTCAGGCACATCCAGGTCGAAGCAACGATTGCCTGCTTCCATATGAATAACAGGAACACCCATGCGCTCAGCCAATATTGCACATAATGCACTATTGGTATCACCAAGCAGCAGCAATTTATCGGGCTTCTCCTGCAATATCAGATCTTCCATCTGCGTAAACATCGAGGACAGCTGTCGTCCCAGAGAGGCCGCTTCATCCTGAAGAACGTAATCCGGTGCGCGCAGGCCCATTTCCTTGAAAAAGAGACCACTGAGACTTTCCGTGAAGTTCTGTCCCGTGTGTACCAGAATATGTTTGGACGCGTACTGGTCCAGCTTGGAAATGATCAGGCTGAGCCGAATGATCTCAGGTCTCGTACCCAGCACCGTCATGATCTTCATCGTAATCCCTGCCTTCATCTTGTATTGGAACCTTTGCGCCCTGCCCGGCTACGTCCCGCCTTGGCAGATTTGCGTCTGCGGCTAGCCGATTTCCCCATATGCGGACGCGGTCCCTTCGTTGTACGGTGTCTCCCCTTACGTCTGCCAGTTCCAGAAGTACGTTTCAGCCTCGTAAGGTCTCGGCGAGAATGAGATGCAAGTGGCTTGCGACGACGTTTTCGCGTTTTGCCTCTCTGTTGAATCAACTTTGCCGTTGGGCCAGTAGCTGAAGCAACAGGAGCATCGTGACCCAATGCGATTGGAGGTAATGTGGATTGTGGCAACGCCTGTATGACAGTCAGCGGGAATAACAGTGCCCGAACCGTAGCCGGTTCCAGAACCAGTACAGTGCGTAGTCCTCCCTCCCCATGGGTATACACAGGTCCATTCGGAGGTTGGATATAAGCAAACCATCCGGGAAAACGCAATAACCACTGTGTCACCATCGTATGCAGTTTCGTGCGGTAGGTTTCAAGCCCGTAGAGCTTTTCCGCTTCTGTCCGATTGCGCCATCCCGTATTCGAAGCCAGCTCTGAATCATTCAACAAGGTTGTCGCCAAGGTGACAAGCCCTTCACTATCGCCCGGTGGGGCCAGAAATGCACCACTGCCTACGGACTCCATTAATTCCTTCAGTCCACCCTGAGCGAAAGCGATGACGGGTTTGGCAAAATACAGACCCTCCAGTGCGGTCATGCCGAATCCTTCTTTGACCATGCTTGGGATGACCACGATATCCATGGCGGTATACGCCAGAGATACGTTCTCTTCGAACGTAGTGAAGGTAAATCGGCGTGAATACCCGGATTTTCTCACCCGTGATACACACTCGTCGTAATACTTTTTATCCGATGGTGCCCCGATGATCCAGAAGCGACAGCGCGAATTCGTTTCACAGATCCTCAAGGCCATATCCACAAAAGGTTTCAATCCTTTGGCTTCATATATAAATGAAGAAATATAACCGATACAGGTCTGCGATGATTTGAAACCGAGTTCCTTGCGCTTGCGTTCGCGCAGCTGAACCCAGCGGTCCGGTGCGGGTAGCCCGGGTTCCCAGGTAGGAGAAATAATCGTCAATTTGTGACCCATGCCAGCTTCATGGAATGGGGCCACTGCTGTTTCGGATATCCCAATAATCCAATCGGCGTAACGTCCAATCATCTGGATCGCCTCGGATGTATGTTCATTCGTATGAATGATCTCGGTAATCTTCCAGATGACCGGAATCTGAAGAGACTTTGCCGCTACAGCCGGCATCACATTGACACAGGTGTTGGTTAGAATCAGATCGGGAGCAGTCTCCCGGATGAGGGAGATCACTTCCTGATAGGCTGGTGTATGGCGAAGTTGCTCCGCATCATTTGCAATACCCAAGTAAGGTGTGTACACACCGTGAAGCATCGGCAGAGTGCATATTTTGACCTGAATGCCGAATCTTCGGGCAAGCCCCGCAAGCTTTCCCTCCTGGGGAACAACGAGCACACATTCAAAGATCGTACCGATCTCTCTCATAAAATGAAGCAGCAGCTTCTCTGCACCTGTAATGCTGCGAGTATTGCATACATGTGAAAATAACATCATCTTTGGTTTCGTTGCCATGGCCGCACGGACCCTGTATACGGATGTCCGATACAGGGTACTGTGCACACCTCCTCCCGGCCAGGATTAAGGAAATATGATGGTTAACATTTCATTAATTCTTTTGCCGTACGTGTGGTCTTTCAGGGTACGTTCGAGTCCACGAAGGGCAATCTCACGGCGTTCCTTCTCATGAGTAAGATAATATTCCACCTTGTCGAGTAACTCCTGCGGCGAGGAATAGGTCTCAATCTCCACACCCGGTTTGTAGAAACGCGCAATATCATCCCGTGCGTCGGTCAACTGCAGCGTCGTGGACGCGGCAATTTCAAACGTTCTCGGGTTCGGTGAAGCTGGCGGAATTTTGAGGTGATTATTATTGACGGAATCATCTTCGTGGGATCGATGCAGGTTAATGACAATTTTGGTGCCATTGTACACATCATTGGTCTCCTGAGGACTCATCCAGCGGCCGAGTTCAATCTTCTCACCGTAGGCAGTATATTCAGGCAGACGATCCCACCAGATTCCGTTAAATACCGTATTGTGTGACATCAACTGAGGCATGATCGGATTGAAGAAGTATACCCGGTTCCAGTAAGCCGAGCCGATAAAGCTGACATCCCGTTTTAACGTGGAAGGTGTTGTAATCGGAAAATAATGATTGGTGAATGCGGCAAAAGGGAGGTAGTGAACCGACGTGCAGCCGATTTGTCGATATAGATCAATACAGTTCAGTTCCAACGTGAAGACATGGTCATAATGTTTTACGATATCAAGTGTCATGTCTGTATAGTACGGATCATCGGTCAACCAGATCGCCGTCTGAATGCCGGCTTGGCGAATCGCATCGATATGCTCGATGGGAATATCCATGCCATCCAACACAAGCACCAGATCAGGACGCGTCTGCAATGCAATTTCAGAAACCGGTTGGCGCGGATCAGTGAGGGTTACCTGAGCGACCATTCCCTGTAACGTGGCCATGATGGCCTCATCCAACGGAGAGTAAGGGAAGCCTTTACCCGAAGATACATACAACACGTGAATTTGCCGGAAGGGCAACGGTTCCTGTGCACAATTCACAATATAGTTGGCGCGACCGCGCAGATATCCTTCTTCCTTACCTGCGTCATATCCGGCATGTTGCCCATTTTTGCGCGCTTGATCAGCCAGGCTCAGTACAGGTGCATGAACCTTTTTGGTTTTACGGTGTTTGAGAGACATACCGCCACTCCTTTATTTTTTGGGATAGGATACTCGTTGGTGCTGTACTTCAGATGGGGATTACAGATGTTCCAGCAACTGACCGATGCGGCGAGTGAATGTGTGCTGGTTCATCGTGGTGAGAAGTCCCCTCCATGCCATCGCCTGTCGTTCTTCTTCATGCTTCAGATAATAGTCGATCTTGCGTTGAAGTTCTGCTGCATTGGTGAACGTCTCGATGTCATATCCCGGCTTATAATAACGGGGCAAATCTGCACGTGCGTCCGTAATCTGCATTGTGCCGCAAGCGCTAATCTCATACGTGCGTGGATTAATGGAGTGACCTTGAAGATGATGGGTGTTGCGATTGTCTTCCCCGTTCTCACAAGTTCGGTGAATGTTAATGACAATCTTGGCGCCATTGTAATAATCGACTGTCTCTCCGGGAGCAATCCATCCTTCGTGGATGAAACGGCCTAGTACATCAAAGCGTGCCAGCCGGTTCCACTGGCTACCCGCGATGAATACTTTTTTGTCCGCGAGAAAAGGGGCCAGCTCATCAAACAAGGCAATCCGGTTCCAGAACCCTGTACCGATAAAACAAATGTCGTACTGATGCTGCGGTGCCGCACGACGCGGCTGAAACATTCCCGGATTCACCGCGAGTGGCATATAGATCACCCGGCTAGCTCCATGACCTTGATAGAAAGGTACAGCAGCCTCTTCATGCGTGAACACGACATCATAGTGTTGAGACAGGGACACTGTATCTTCGGTGAAATACGGATCATCCACAAACCACACAACTGTTCGAATACCGAGTGCACGTATGCCCTTCACCTGCTCCAGATGATCTGGGGGAAATACATGCAGACCATTCATGACGAGCACAACATCGGGTCGATGCTGACTGGCTTCCTGCAACATCGCTGCTGGCGATCCAACAACGCATTCACGTACAGACTGCTGCAGGGCCAGGGTTACACCTTCATCGATGGCATCGAAACCTTGCGGAATATACAGAACCTTCATGTCCCGCAGGGTCGGTTCATACATCTGCACCCGCTCCATCATGGCTTGACAGCCGCCAAATCTGCGGCCTTCTGCATATCCGCCGCGGTAAGCTGTCTCCGCTTCAGTTAGCGGACGGTGTCTTCGTTTTGCCACATTCTTCACCCTGTCTTCCTTCAGGAGATTCACTTCCAGACTCTCCCCGAGATTGGTCTTCCCTCTAAAGGATATGCCTCGGGGTCAGATGCATCATGGACGGGTGTCCTGCAAGGCGCAAAATTGGCGCTTGCCCTCCACATCCGCCTGCACGGGCATGTCCGCTTTTCGGCGATGCAAATAGCCCGGAGGGATCTGTCCCCCCGGGCTAACTGCTATACAGATATCATTCCATGCAGGAATAATAGCGTCTATTCGGTTACTGTGCTTTGTACGCCAGCTGATGTCCGTCCTCGAATCCCTTGGCGAAACCCGCGTTGAATCCCTCGTTGTATGCCTCGTTGTATCCCTGGCTGTACGCACCGTCCGGGTTCGGATCGGTAGGGGTAGCCGGGACGATTGGTTGTACGGGCTTCGGACTCCGGTGCCGCCGTACCGTCCGTTTCTTTTTTTTGAGCCACGCACTGCGTCCTTTAAGTGGGCGTTTGTGAAGCACACGTTTGGCTCTGAGCGCACGCAGTTTGCGAATTTTACGCAATCGGGCTCCACGAGTTACCAAAGCTCTTTTGGTTCTCAGTCGTATTTTCTTCTTCTTTAACATGTCATCATTCCTCCTGTATGTCCCGAACGATACGAATTGCACACCCGGGGTCTTTGAGCCACGGCAATCCAGGCTCCCCATGCTGGATTCGGGCCAGCCTGATTCCCGTTACCATACGAGACATCTCTTCCTGATAGCGACTCAGCAGACGAATGTTCTCAGCCAGACTGCGGGCGGATACTTCCGAATGAGCAGTTACACTGGCTACACTGTCCAGAATGCGTGCCAACGCCTGCTGACTGTGTGCAATGGATTCAATGAGGGCCAGTTTAGCTTCCTGCTCACGCCGCATCAGACTCATTTTCCCATGTCTCCCAGATCCATGCCGCCAAACATGCCACCGTCCAACCCGCCGCCATCTTCGCTGTCGTTCTGTACCATCACCGCTTTGAGATTGTTGCACAGTCCCGTCTCCATCCGGGTTAAACCTTCCAGCAATTCCACCAGCTGATCATGCATTTTAAGTGGCTCGCCTACCTGATCGCCATGCGTCAGAAAGGTATCCCCATTCAAATGATTCAGCGTCCAGTTCCGTACCTTCTCGGCCTCAATCGCTTTTGCCTCCAGGATCAGGGCAATATTCCACTGCATCTTGGCTGCTGCGTCCAGCATCAGAATGAGGCTCTGTTCTCTACTCATGTTCCTTCACCCGCCTTCCGGGCTTATTCTTCCTCTTGAACCGCGATCTCCCGCATGACTTGGGTCAGCGTTTCGGCTACGGCCTCTTCCAGATCTGCAAGGCCTCCCAAGTAAGAGATAATGCTTTTGTTGATTTGCCCAGAGCTATCCAGCAGACCGTCAACGCCATCCAACTCCGGTTCGATATCTGGCAAATGATTGATGATTTCAGACATGCGCACAGCGACTTGGCGTTTGGCATCCAGCACACGTGCGATCTGCTGGTGAGAGTGTGCAATATGTGTAATGATTTCATCGATTTTGCTCTGCATGGTCCTCCTCCTTACCGTCACGGCCTGCTTCACCCATAGAAAAACCCGGCCTATCAGCATTTGCCTGTTACAGCATATGCCGGGCCGGGATCGTCAGTTACTACAGCTTGCGCCTATATCGTTAGATGACATAACTCCAGTCGGAAGAATATCGACTGAGGAATTGCCGAGTACGTTCCTGCTTTGGACGCACAAATACCTCATCAGGCGTTCCTTCCTCTACTACGGAACCTCCATCCATGAAAACAACCCGATTGGCCACCTCACGGGCAAACCCCATTTCATGGGTGACAACAATCATGGTAATCCCCTCCTGAGCAATGGAACGGATGACAGACAACACCTCACCCACAAGCTCGGGGTCCAGTGCCGAGGTCGGTTCATCAAACAAAATCACTTCGGGATTCAGTGCCAGTGCTCTGGCGATCCCCACCCGTTGCTGTTGTCCACCGGACAACATACTCGGATACTCATTGATTTTGGCAGACAGTCCGACTTGTTCAAGCACACGCAAGGCGCGAGTGCGGGCATCGGCTTTGGACATTTTCTGGGCAATAATTAAACCTTCCGTGACGTTATCCAGCACAGTCTTATGTTTGAACAGATTATAATGCTGGAAGACCATCGCCGTTTTCCGCCTCAATTGCACAATGTCATGTTTGCGCGCATGCTTGCAATCCACGGTCAATCCACTAATCTGAACCTCGCCTTCATCGGCACGTTCCAGAAAATTGATGCAGCGCAGCAGCGTTGTTTTACCTGATCCACTCGGTCCAAGGATCGCAACGACATCACCCTGCTCGACGGTCAGATCAATCCCTTTCAATACTTCCTGCTTGCCAAATGTTTTGTGTATGTTCGTTAGTGTAATCATGACACACCTCCTTTACTGTACACGGCAACCCGACGCTCAAGCAGGGCGGTGATCCGCTCGGCAATGATGGTCAGCCCCCAGTAGATGAACGCTGCAGCGATAAAGGCCTCCAGAAATTTCAGACTGACGGATGCCACCACATCCGCTTTACCGAGAATGTCCATCTGCGACACGGTAAACGCGAGGGTTGATCCATGCAGGAATCCGACAAACATGCTGCACAGATTAGGCAATACCGCCCCGATCGCTTGAGGGATGATGATGCGCCTTAAAGCCTGGAATGTGCTCATACCCACAGCGTGAGCGGCTTCCATCTGGCCGATATCCACGGCAAGAATGCCTGAACGGATAATCTCGGACATATAGGCACCCGCAGTGAGCGAGAAGGCAATCAGTACAAATACGAGAATCGGGATCGACGAGGATTGGAAAGCCCAGCCGTAACGTTCCGCCAGCTTGTCGATGATCATCGGAATCCCGTAATAGATGAGGAATAGATGCATCAGCATCGGTGTTCCACGCAGGAATGAAACGTAGAAGTCAGCAATGCGATGAATCCATCGTACACGATAAATACGAATCAGAGCCGTGGCCAGACCGATTCCGAAGCCTGCAATCAACGGAACAATCGTAATGACGAGTGTCAGTGGCAATGCCTTCAGAATTTGAAAAAAAGAGGTATAGATAAACTGGAGATCAATCGACATATGCTCACCCCGCTATTCGTTTCAGGCGTTTGGTTCGAATTGCCGGTTTGTGTACAACTCTCTTGCGTTCATGACGCTGGAGTCTGCGTTCTGCAACGGCAAATCCTTTTTCAAGTACAATGACAATGACATAATAGACCACGGACAGACTGATATATACCTCAAGTGCGTGGGACGTGGCGGAGATTAGCGTCTGCCCTCTGCCCACCATATCCATTACACCGATGGAGAAGGCCAGAGATGTATCCTTTAATGAACCGATTAACGTATTGGCCATGTTCGGAAAAGCAACAATCAGTGCCTGCGGAACGACAATCCGCCGAAAAGACTGGAATGTCGTCATCCCCGCAGCATAGGCTGCTTCCGTCTGACCTTTATCCACACTGCGCACCGCTCCGCGAAAGATCTCGGCAAAGGATGCCGCGTCACTAAGCGCATAGGTCACAATGACAAATAACAACGGGTCGGTTCTCGACAGGTCGATGCCAATCGGCTTGAGTAACTCGGGAAGTCCGTAATACACCAGGAACAATTTGATCAGGATCGGTGTGCCCCGCATGAATGAGACGTACAGGGTGGCCAACTGGCTTAGTACTGGAATCCGATACAGCCGGGGAACGGCCAGAAGCACGCCGCCCACCAGTCCGAGCACGATGGAGCCACCCAGTACAATCAGTGTTATATGCAAATATCGTAGCAGTTCCGGGATGAAATCCAGAACCAATGACAGATCAAATGATTTTCCCATTACCGCTGCACACCTTTCTCAGACTACTCTTCAACCGTATAGTCAGCCCCAAGCCACTCTGTGCTCAATTTGCCTAATGTCCCATCTTCTTTGATCGATTTGAGCGCTTCGTCCACTTTGGTTTTGAGCTCCTGCTCATCTTTGTTCAGAATGAAGTACACTTTGGAGTTGGAGAGGGCATCTCCCACCGTTTTCAACTGGGCATCCACTGCTTTATTCTGATAATCAATGGCAAACTGAGTGCTGATGGTGGCATCCACCCGTCCTGTTTTGATCTGGGTAATGGTATCCTCACCTGCTCCGGAATAAACGATATCAATCCCGTTGCCGTTCGCTGCATTCCATTTCTCAGCAAGTACAGCCGCATTACTCGTAGCGCCGACAATCAGTTTTTTACCCTTCAGGTCCTCAATCGATTTTACTTCCTCATTTTTCTGACTTACGACAATTTTATTTGGAAAAATATTATAGGCTTCATCATTAAACAGGAACTTGGCCTGTCTCTCTTCATTCACTTCCATCTGGTGAGCGATCAAGTCAATTTTTTTCGTTTCCAGACTCAGCAGCAGGTTTTTGAAATCCATGGTGCTGAATTCGAATTCATATTCGGGTAAACGTTTGTCGATCTCCCGAATCAATTCCACATCATAACCTGTTAACTTGCCATTCTCATCAATGAAGCAGACATTCGGGAACTGTGTACCTGTTCCTACAATGATTTTTTTCACTTTTGTATCGCCTGCTGCTGAAGCAGATTCTGACTCATTGCTTGCATTACCTGTGCTGCATCCAGCCAGAACCGCCAACATTGTAATAAACAGCAGTGCTGTCCGGAATTTTTGAATCCCCCGTTTTTTAACCATTCCCAATCTCCTCCACAGGCTGTTATCACAGCAAATATGATGTGTACTCCCATTCCTCTTCTCATTAACAAACCATTCTTACTTGTATAGTCGGAATTAGGTTGAACAAAGAATATCATTACAAGTCATCTTTGAGCAATAACTTAACTAATAGGACATCCTGATATGGTTATAGGACTTCTCTATAGTACACGAAAAAGCCATCCCCAATATCCATTGGCGGATGGCTTCTTCATGTATGAATCCCGTTCGATTATATCCTTTTGGCGTTACACTACATCGTGCTCTGCTTTCTCTCATCTATCTGCGACTTGCCCATTTAATTTTACGTGCAACTTCCACTCGCTGTAATTGCAAGAGACCGATCCGTTCCTCAAATTTCTTGCGTTCATCCATGGAATGAGCGGCATGAATCTGATGGCACAGACCTGTTAATTTGCTGTTAATATAATCAAAGCGTGTCCATAATTCCTCTTCAGGTGTGCGCTGCTGCTCCGTTGCCGTCTGAAATATTTTGAGTTGTTGGATTAAGGATTGCTGCCATTCCTGATCTTGAATTTGGATGGCAAAATGCAAAAGATCCAGATAGTCATCGATTTGCAACGAAACGCCGCAATCAGGTTTAGTGTTCATCGTCGTCTCTCCTTATTTCAGTACTTGGCTGGAATCAATTACTTCTATCTTACAGGAACAAGCCCACTGAAAGCGAGTACTGAATGATTAAATTTGGGTATTTTTTTTATTTTTTTATGTTAAAACAGCTTTACATTTCCATTAGGGCCAATTCGCTTAACATTTGATATTGGTGCATATGAAATTGGTAATAAAAACCCGCATTAAGGAAGGAGTTTTTCCCTTAATACGGGTTTTACGTCTTGATATATGTGGATACATTAATATCTCATTCGTTCTTGCCATCGCGTTGCTGTCTGGTCATCAATAACATGATAAACGAGATGATGATAATGGATACCGTCCATGCCCAGGCCATGGTCTGATTGCCTGAATCCACAGCGACATAGATTGCCGTGGGTACCGTTTGCGTTTTGCCCGGAATATTGCCTGCAATCATCAAGGTGGCTCCGAATTCCCCAAGTGCCCGGGCAAAGCCCAGGATGAAGGCGGTCATCAAGGCTCTACCCGCGAGCGGCAAGGAAATGTAACGAAAGACCTGCCATTCATTCGCCCCAATCGAACGTCCCGCATCTTCCAGATCCCGATCCACACCGCCGAATCCTGATTTCATGGTCTGATACACGAGTGGAAAAGCAACCACCACCGCAGCAATCACCGCAGCCCACCAGGTGAAAATAACCGGTGCGGAGAATATGGCCTCAATCCATTGTCCAAACAGACTTTTACGTCCCAGTATGACAAGCAACAAAAATCCAACCACCGTCGGAGGCAGTACTAGCGGCAGCATAAATGCCGTTTCCAGCAGCGTCTTTCCCCGAAATGAAGTACGTGACATCTTCCAGGCTATCGCGATTCCCAGCACAGTGGCCACCACGCTGGATAACAACGCAACCTGAAGCGACAGGCGCACCGGTGACCAGAATACGGACCAGTCTATGGTGTTCACATTCATTCCGGAATAGTGAAGCCGTATTTCGCAAAGATATCCAGTACTTCAGGGGTTTGCAAATACACATAGAATTGTTCGGCCTCTGTACGGTGTTTCGTTCCTTCAATGATGCCTATCGAATAATTGGCGGGTGTGTAGCTCTTCTTGTCCACCTCAAACGCAATCTTCACCTGATCTGAAGTAAGAGCATCCGTTTTATATACAAATCCTGCATCTGCATTTCCTGTCTCTACATATTGGAGAACCTGTCTAACATCTTTCCCTTGCACAAGTTTGCTCTCCAGTTGATCCCACAGCTTGGCATTCGTCAAAGCTTCCTTGGCATAGGTTCCCGCAGGCACACTTTCCGGAATGCCGATCGCTACCGTCTTGATGGAATCGCTGGTGAGATCCGCTTCGCCGGTTACGGTATTGGGCCCATCTGCTGGCACAATTGCCACCAGTGAATTCTGTAGCAAATTCTTTTGGTCGCCCGAGGCGATCAGGTTCTCATCCACCAGCGCATTCATATTTTTCGTTGCCGCCGATACAAAGATATCAGCTGGTGCACCTTGTTCAATTTGCTGTTGCAAAGCACCTGATGCGCCAAAGTTAAAATTAAGTTCTATATACGGATTCGCTGTTTCAAACTTCGTTTCTATCTCTTTCATGGCATCCGTAAGACTTGCAGCCGCAGAGATCGTCAGATCTACCGTTTCCTGAGGATCACTATTGCCTGCTGATGAACTCTCACCTGATGCCGCTAGCGTTGATGTCGTTTGCTCTGCACCCGTGGACGTATCCGTAGTGCCCGTACTTGCGCCACAACCAGCCAGTACAAGAGCCAGCCCCAGAGACATGCTTCCCAATACATATCCGATTCTCTTTCTCATTCAGTTCTCCCCCAACGTTATATCTAGATATAACTAGTTATAATTAATTATATCTAATTATACACAAGACCAAAAAAATAGGAAGGTGATTTCAATCACATTTGATTTTTGTTACCTGTTCTAAGCGTTTCTTCCGTGTTCTCAGGTTTATGCCATCCCTCAATTAATGGTATAGTACAAGAAACATTCCATTACGATGAATGATCTTTTCACATCAATAACATCAATAACATCAATAACATGATATTACTCTGATGTAATCAAACCATAGCTGCTCTCTACCTTTGAAGGAGGATCTTCACTTATGACGGAGGAGCAATCCTACACAACCGAAGAAATATCCAAGCTGCTCAAAATATCGAAACTGACGGTCTATGATCTGATCAAGAAGGGAGACCTCGTCGCATACCGCGTGGGTAAACAAATGCGGATTGATGCAACAGATCTGGAGGCATATAAACGTCGCTCCAAGCAACTTCAATCTTCAGGTCAACGTATCTCGACTTCGGATCAAACCTCGGCATCAGGCAGTCAGCCTGGTCATGGTGATTCTCAGGGAACTCCCTTATTGTCAGCCAACCCCGCCGGGTCCGCGCATGCGATTCCTCCAGCGAGTTCCACCTATACCATGACGGCTGCACCACGGCATCTGGTCATCACAGGTCAGGATGTCAGTCTGGATATCCTCATGCGCCATATGGAAAAACAAACCCGGGACATTCGCCCGCTCCGCTCGTTCATGGGTAGTCTGGACGGGCTTATCTCGATGTATCGCGGTGAATCCGATCTGGTCAGCACCCATCTGCTCGACGGAGATACGGGTGAGTATAATCTGCCGTATATTCGCAAAATCCTGACGGGACGGTCTTATGTTGTGGTGAACCTGCTGCTACGTCCTGCTGGTCTGTATGTACAGCGTGGCAACCCGCTTCATTTGCAGAATTGGACCGATCTGAGCAAGCCTGAATTACGTCTGGCTAACCGGGAGAAAGGTTCTGGCGCACGAGTATTGCTGGATGAGCAGCTTCGGCTACATGGAATCCCTGCCGCAAATCTAATCGGATATGAAGCCGAAGAAACAAGTCACATGGGCGTGGCTGCCAAAGTCAGTTCAGGTGAAGCGGATGTCGGAGTTGGCATTGAAAAAGCTGCACGACTTGTGGGCCAGGTTGATTTTATCCCGCTCGTTCAGGAACGCTATGATCTGGTCATGCTGAGGAAACAAGGGAATGAAGCCTGGACCGAATCGGTACTGCGAATTCTCCAATCGCCTGAGTTCAGACAGGAACTGCAATCATTCGAGGGATATGATGTGTCCCGAACAGGCGAAATTTTGTACGAAGCTTAGTCTTACGATGTACAGCCCTCATGTCCATCCATGCCAAGTGTATGGCACACATGATGCATACACCAAACGCCTTGCAATGGCTGCAAGGCGTTTTTGGGTTCTTTCTATATATGATTACTCTTCAGATGGAAGGATAGGCTGCTCATTGCGATCAATTTCAAAGATGAATACACCATACGCAGGTATGTTGATCTCACCCTGAAGTGTTGTACCCGATAACAACTCTCTTGCTTCCTTTTTAAGCTGGATGGCCGCTTCGCGGTCCGAGTAGTTGAGTAAAAATACATAAGCGTTATCCATATCAGAACGGATCCCAAGCTCCACTTCGGACGGCACCTCTACCAAGTCAACCACAGGCGAGACTAACCCGATTTCATCAAGAAGAGCATCTACGACCGGTTCATTATAAGCCGCACCATAATACCATACCTGCCCCTGTCCCACCTCACGTTTGGTCAATGCAGGACTACCTGCATAGTATTCGGATGTATACTCAGCTACGACCTGCACGTCAGGATACTCCACATGAAGAACTTCGTTAAATCCGGCCGTTGACGTTCCCTCCTCAAGGCGCTTACTCGCTCCACTCCATTGCAACGTGGCTGCGGGAACGGTACCTTTGATTAAGGTGAAGTCCTCTACGGTTATACCACACAACTCCGCAACAGCCCCTGGGAATGGTCTCATATAACAATGTCCCTTGAGGTCCTTATAAGCGGTGCGCGCACCAAAAAACAGGGTGCCCCCTTGACGGACATAGGCTTGCAGAAGTTCTGCTGTCTCATCTGTCATGATGGCCGGGTGAGCATCGATGATTACCTTATATTCAGATAAATCCTCCAGTGTTGTCGTTGACTGCATTGTAACCAGATCCGTCGGAATATGACGATATTGCAGCTGCTTATACCAGGAGCGTACGCTCTGTTGATGAAGCGGTCCGTGCCACTCATCCAACTCTCCGTCCCAGATGTTATCGTAATCCTGCAGGATCGCAACGTCGGCTTGATAGGTAGTGCCCGCAATAACGCGCCCAATCTTGGCAAACTCTTCCCCTACTTGCGTAACCTCACGTACCCTCCTATTGGGTTGATTATGGTAATCATTGATGCCATGCCAGTACATCTCGGTGCCAAATGTTGCCGTTCGCCAGCGGAAATAGACGAGCAGGTCTGTTCCGTGAAGAACAGACTGATACGACCATAACCGAATCTGTCCCGGTCTTGGCGTACCCATCCCTATACTGTCGACCCAGCCTCCTGGTCCAGACTGCTGTTCCATGACGCAAAAGTTCGGTGACATATTGCGTACATTGGACAGTTTCATGCTCCAGGCCCGGTCCTGTAACGAATTGTCGTCTGTCCCCGGGAAGATCGTGGCAAACTGCGGATACGAATCATAGGAGAAGAAATCGAGCAGCTCCTCTGTCATTTCATGATTATCCAGGTGTCCAAACGTACCGTTCGTTGTGATCCAATGTTTCGGGTCCAGTTTCCGAATGATGTCCACCTGAAGCTTGGCAAATGAGATAGTATTGGCTGAGATGAATCGCTTTTCATCCAATGCCAGGTGAGGATTGGGCGATGGACTGACCATATTGCGGGTAAGGTGAACTTGCTCCCAGTCGGTATAGGTCTGACTCCAGAAAACGGTTCCCCATGCCTGGTTCAGATTCTCCAATGACTCATAACGATTTTTTAACCACTTACGGAAAGCGACATGATCTGCCTCAGCGTAAAACACATCCATATGACAATTGAATTCGTTATCGATCTGCCAGCCGATGAGAGCCGGATGATCTTTATAGGCAATTACCATATTACTCACGATTTTTTCACATTGCTCTCTGTAGATTGGGCTGCTGTAGTTGGTATGGCGTCGCATGCCGTGTTGATACAACACCCCGTCCTTATTTGCGTTTAATACTTCAGGATATTTAGATGTTAACCACGCTGGTGGCGTTGCAGTAGGTGTTCCCAAAATAACACTTAAACCATATTGATGCGCCAGATCCAGTGCCTTCTGGAAAAAAATAAAATCATACTGGTCTTCTTCCGGTTCAAAAATGGCCCATGCGAATTCAGCCATGCGAATAACCGTAATATTCATCTCTTTCATCCTACGGAAATCGTCCTCCCACAACGCTTCCGACCAATGCTCAGGGTAATAACAGACCCCCAGTTTCAATTCATCCATATGTATAGACTTTGCCACCTTCAATTGCCCCCTTAACCTGCCATATTGCCTCCATTCTATTGGAACCTTCACATATAATAAATGACAAGATTATGCGACTTATAATAAAATATTGTCATTGTCTAAGATTCAAATAACGGTTGGTTGAATCCATTTCCGTTCATTACATAAAAATATTGCGTTCAATGGAGGATGCACATGAAAGAGCATATCTTTCTTCCCAAGCCGATTTTCCCCAGACATGTGTGCTTTCCCGATTTTATTGGAGGGTATAGTGACTTTCCGAAGCATCGTGTGCACCGAGAATATGGCACGACTGAAATTAACTTGGATCGATGTTATAATTTGCACCTTGTACTGAGCGGCAAAGGGTTCCTGGACACTGGAACCACACGATATGAGTTAATGCAAGGACAAGGATTCCTCTATGGTCCCGGTCTCAGACAAACCTATTACTCAGATTCGGATGACCCTTGGAGTATTCGCTGGATTCACTTCTACGGCATTCGTCTCGAAGAACTGCTAAATGGAAAAGGAGTGGACGAGCCTTGGCTGTTCCAATGTTCCAACTTCCCGGTGGTTACTGCGCTGATGGACAGACTACTGGAGCTGGGAAGAAGCTATCAAGTGGAAGACGAGCATAGCATGGCGGCAACGCTATACGAACTCCTGACCCGATTGCAATCCGCCGCGAGTCGAATCAATGTTTCGCTCAATCACAATTCAGAGCGAATTCGTGAGGCAGGGAATTATATTCGTTCCCATAGTAACAAGCATATTACTCTGGAACATGTTGCCGGGATAGCCGGATACAGTACAACCTACTTTAGCCGCAAGTTCAGTCAAACGTTCGGCATCTCCTTCCCTGAATTCCTGATGGAGTCCAGGTTATTGCATGCGAAGCAGCTGCTCGCGACAACCAACCTTTCCATTAAGCAAATTACGCTGGAAACGGGATTTTCACAGTCAAGCTACTTTATCCGATGTTTTAAAACCCAGGAAAACATAACGCCCATGCAATTTCGAATGATGCACAATCATTCGTTATAGGCACAAGTTACTTCATTATGCTGACGCAAAAAGAAGACTCTGCATACAACATGCAGAGTCTTCTTCACTCATTTTTCATGAATACTCATTCAATTCTTCGCCCTCGTCAGCCTTATATTCCAATATATCTCCAGGCTGACAATCCAGTGCTTTACAGATGGCATCGAGAGTGGATAAACGGATCGCTTTCGCTTTTCCTGTTTTTAATATGGAAATATTAGCGATCGTGATCTCAACTCTCTCTGCAAGCTCGGTGACTGTCATTTTCCGCTTTGCCAACATCACATCAATATTGATTATAATGGCCATATATTCACCTCAGACCACTAGGTCATTTTCTGATTTAATATCAATCGCTTCCTGTAACAATCTTTGGAGCACTGCGGAGAACACGGCAATGACCAATGAAGCAAAAACGGGAACCATTCCCATAAGAATAAGGCCTGGGGCATCATCTTTCTCTGCTACAACATAAACGAATGGCAACATCACGAAATAGAGACTACTGATAACAATAGCACAATATTTTATGGTTTTTAAGGATATCACGGATATTAGAGAGAACGCTTCATTCTTGTCGATGTAGCTCAGGAGACGGAATGCCTGGTACAGTGCAACGATAAACGGAATCACTGATACATACATTATAATCACTATGGGATACAGCGCACCTGCATATTTCGGATTCACCGGATTGTTCGCTAACCAGGGTATGCCGAATAGACATAAGGCAAGAATGGGAACTCCAATAAGCAACACAGCCAATTTCAAAAAGATGGTTGTACCTCGCTTCACAAAAAGCACCTCACTTGTTTTAAGTGATATGAATTTATCATATATTTTATCGTTTTACAATAAATTTTTATTGTAAAACAGTTTCTTTCTTTTTAAAAAAAGGTTAACCAAAAGATCGTCCCCTCCTTGCTTCAGTTCTTCTTGCACACAAAAAAAGCCCAAAGATAGCCACTGAATGTGGTTTTCTTTGGACTCGGTTTGATCTCACTCAAGTACGCCAGAACAGACCGGCATCATCCCGTTCAACCTGTTCGAGTACATCCTCAAAATCAGAACAAGGGATAATCACATCTACCGGATTCCAGCTGCTCTGTTCATCTCTGGCATACACTTTCCAATGATTTTCTTCCCAGTAAAATCGGGCAATATGCATCTTGTCCCAGTGATACCGTTCTTCGGCAGGTCTTTCTTCGGTCAGGATCAATTCATTGTCATTCATCTCATATGTTAACTTCACCATCGTACGCAGTGGCGCAGGTACTTTCTCCTGAATATAGCCGTTCATCACCGACTGAATTCTTTTGAGTGTAAACAAGTCCAGCATGAAGATGCACATCCTTTCAGCAAAATACACGCCTTGATCCCATTTACCAACTGGATTTAGTTACACCTGGAATCTGCCCTTGATGTGCCAATTCTCTGAACTTAATCCGTGACACTTTGAACTTGCGTAGATAACCCCGCGGGCGGCCCGTCACTTCGCAACGGTTCTTCAGTCTGGTCGGAGATGCATTACGCGGCAATTTCTGCAAGGCTTCGTAATCCCCTTTTTCCTTCAATTCCCGGCGCAGATCCGCATATTTCGCCACGATCGCTTGGCGTTGCTTCTCACGTACCACTTTTGATTTTTTAGCCATGAAATCCAGCTCCTTTATCCCTTGAATTTATGTTTACGTGGTTATACCGCTCTACTCCAAATACAGAACATCATCTTCCGACTTATACGGCCTCCACAGGCCATGGCAGCGGGTTGTCGAAATGGCCCCAGTCGGCCAACATCTCTTCATCACTAAGCAGGCACTGGTCCAGCTCGTCTTCAATGCTCGCACGTTCCATTTCGATCCCAATCATGACCAGCTCCGTCTGGCGATCTCCCCACTGGGCATCCCATTTCTCCAGCACATCCGGCTCGTTACGTAAAATCTCTTCCTTGTCCGCTTCCGGCAACGCCGCAACCCAATGTCCCGCAGGACCGAACTGAATGGATGGCCCTGCCTGACTGAGACTTGCAGCAACATCTCCTTCAGCCGCGAGCCATACCAATCCTTTGGCACGCACTACTTCTTCCGGCCAGTAACTCATGAACTCAGCCAGACGGGAAGGATGGAATGGCTTTCTGCGGCGATAGACGAAGGAACCAATACCATATTCCTCAGTTTCCGGTGTATGCGACTCCTTCTCCAGCTCCTGAATCCAGCCAGCAGACATGCTCACTTTCTCGAAATCAAAGCGGCCTGTATTCAGAATCTCAGACGGATTCACCTGACCATTCTCAGTCCGAATGATTTTGGCATTAGGCTGTAGCTTACGGATGACCCCTTCGAGCTTGTTCAGCTCGGTTTCATCAACCAGATCACACTTGTTGAGCAACAACACATCACACGTCTCAATCTGATCGATCAACAAATCTACGACATCACGAGTGTCCTCATCTCCAGTCGCCTGGTTACGATCCAATAGACTCTGCCCTGATCCAAAATCATGCCAGAAACGATTGGCATCCACTACCGTTACCAGACAGTCCAGTCTGGCCAGGTTAGTCAGGTCAATCCCCGACTCCTCATCGGCGTATGTAAAGGTCTGTGCAACGGGAACAGGTTCACTGATCCCGGTGGATTCGATCAAAATATAGTCGTACTTGCCTTCGTTCACCAGCTTCTCAATCTCCTGCATCAGATCATCCCGCAAGGTGCAGCAGATACAGCCGTTCGACAACTCCACCAGCTTCTCTTCAGTTCGAGACAAGGTTGCCTCCCCCTTAACCAGTGCAGCATCAATGTTCACCTCACTCATGTCGTTGACGATCACAGCAACTTTGAGCCCCTGTCTGTTGTTCAACACATGATTTAAAACCGTCGTTTTCCCTGAACCGAGGTAACCACTCAGTACGGTTACCGGAACTTGCTTTTGTGTCATATTTCTCTACTCCTTGTATATGCAGTCTGTGAGATTCAGACTTTAATAGTAATTATTACGATTAACAACAATGACTATAATCCTGTTGGACGGTCGTTGTCAAACTTTTTTTTGATTCAGCCTGTAAAAAAACAATAAAAGGCCGATGACTTCCCCCGCTCTTTCGCATCCTAAGGATGCGCTCTGGCAAGAAGTGAGTCATCAACCTTCTCTGTAAATGTTTGCATTACATGCGCGATAGGCTAGAAAGCAGACTATATCAATATACATTAGAAATACGCCTGTACCGCGACATATTCAACAAAGCTATATAAATTGAACTGAACATTTACACGAAACGGAGAGGACAGAAAGAACCTGAAGAAGCGGAGCGTTCGCCTACAAGCTTTCTGCAAGAAAGCTACATCGGAAGCATACGCTATCCCCCGGATTTAACCTTTATAAAAAGGAATCAAAAAAATCTGGGGATAACAGCGATCGGAAGGTTGTTCTGTCATCGGAGTGATCCGTGTAAATGTTCTTTCGCTCAATCTATACAGAAACCTCAGATCTGGCCTTATTCCCCGCTTCCATCCGTTGCCTGAACACCAGCACCAGAATCATCGCTGCAATAGAGAAGAGCGTGCAGATCATAAACATGGTCGAATACGAACTCACCTGCACAATAAGCCCCATTGCCAGTCCACCCATAGAGAATCCGAGGTCATACGAGGACATGAAGATCCCCATGAGTACATATCTGGAATCCGCAGGCAGCACAAAAGACAGATATGTGGTTAATGTAGGGTACAACAATGCCAGGGCAAAGCCGCTGAACACCGCAGAAAGATAAACCAGTGGCCCGATAATATCCATTAGACTGAGCAACTGGGTTCCCAGTGCTGCACACAGCATCAGTCCTGCCATCAGCCAGGTATTCCAGCTGCCGTCAGACGGAATTTTTTTACGCAAAATAAACCTGCACAGAATGACAACCAATCCCTGAATCGTCAGAAATACGCCTGCACTCGCCATTCCGGTAGATACCATATACAGGGGAAGAAAGGTCGCTGTTGCCCCAAAAACGCATGAAGCAAATAGCATCACCACACTGCTGATCAGTAGTGGCGTACTGCGCCAGATGCCGCCGAATGAACGCAGCATGTCACCCAAGGTGAACGATTTGTTCTGCACGGTACTCCGTGGCAGATCCACGCTGTACCCGATCAGAAGTGGCAAAGCCGCCAGTCCGATCATCAGCAGCGTAAACGCCAGATCACTGGCATTTTCCCAGATCTGTATGGCAAGGATCGGAATGACGAGAGAAGGAACCATCGTAAACAGGGTGTACATGGACAGCCCTTGTGCCCGGTCTTTGTCCTCCAGCTTTTCCACAATGCCTGCCTGCATGGTCATGGAGAAAAAAGCCGTAGCCACCCCTTGCAGGGCTCGCAACCACAGATACGTCTCCACACCAAAAACAACAAATAGCAACAGCGTTCCGGCATGCAAAAGCAACAGCCATTGCATCACACGAAGTGGGCCATGCTTACCCAGCAGCTGCGCTGCGAAAGGTCTCAAGAGCATGCAGGTGAACATATATGCCCCCATCATCAGACCGATCTCAGCCTGGTTCAATCCGGCAGCCTCGCTTCGCAAAGGCAGAATAATCGTCAAAGCCGAATTCGCCGCAAAAAATAAAAAGGCCAGCATATAAAACCGGATAAACGAAAAGGATACCGGATTTAATTTCCCATTGGATGTTGCCGTCATCGAAGACTTCAAACGTTCGTCACCACTTTCTCTTCTGGCAGTCAACTCACAGATGTACCTGTCACGGGTCTTCGCCGTTCATAGGCAAAAACGATCATTACCGCTCCTAGGATAGCACATATCATGTACATAAATGAATAGGAAGAGAAGTCAGCGACGGGTCCCATAATTACACCACCCAGAGAAATACCCAGATCCGCCATTGCGATAAATAACCCGATCAGGACGTTTCGATTCAACTTAGGCAACACAAAAGATAAATAGGTCGTGAGTGTTGGATACAGGATGGCCTGACCGATTCCCATGAGTACAGCGCCCACATAGAAAAAGACCACCCCGCCTGTCACGGCATAACTGACACATTGCGCGGCCACGGCGAGCAGACACATGGTACCCATGATAAAAGGAGAATGCCAACTGCCATCGGAAGGAATTCTTTTTCGGAGCATAATTCGAGCCAGCACCACCGTTCCTGCCTGAAGCATCAGATAGACGCCGGCATTCCCGCTTGGTACTTGGCTTGCATACAGCGGAATAAAGGTGGTAATCGCGCCAAATACAACGGAAGCAGCAAGCATTAACACACTGCAACGAAATAAATATGGATTCTTCACCAACTGAGCAAAGGATTCCCACATACTCACGTTCTGCTCCGAAAGGTTCTCAGCAGGTTGCTCCTTGTTTGGTTCCATTTTGGCGGTGTATCCGAAGATACCCGTACAGACGGCAATACCGATCAGAACCACTGTAAAATAATCCATGCCTCCCGCCTGCCATATCCCTAATGCGAGCACTGGCCCCATGATGCCTGGTATATAACTGAATAGCGAATAATAGGAAATCCCCTGAGAGCGATCCTTCTCTGGAAGGGCGTCAATAATGCCAATCTGTAAAGCCATGGAGAAGAACGCTGTCGATACCCCCTGCAAAATACGAGCAAGCAAATAACCACCGAGTCCCGTAAAGGGATATAAGATCAGCGCAAATCCATTGATAATCAAGATCAGACGTAATATTTTAATCGGCCCGTGCTTTTGAATAATTCGACCTGCCCATGGTCTGAAAAACATCGTTGTGAACATATAAGCGCCCATGATCAGACCAATGGTGGTACTACTCGCACCCAAGGACTCCCCTTGCAATGGGATGATCACGTTAAGAATGGCATTGGCACTGAAATATAGAAGAACCAATATGTACAAGCGCAGAAAAGGCCAAGACATCGCTCCACTCACAATGGGTACTCCCCCTAAAATGGTATTAAATGCTTCAATAATTTCTTTGCATAGTCGGATTGAACATCCTTTAACTGCTCAATAGCAACAATCTCTTCAATCTGACCCTCTCTGAAAATGATAAGCCTGTCGCAAATATAGGCTGCAGCCTGTATATCATGTGTGATGAAGACATAGCTCAGTTTGTACAATTCCTTCAGCTCTTTCAACAATCGCAGCACCTGAATCTGAACAGATACATCCAGTGAGCTAATCGCTTCATCAAACACGATGAGTTTAGGGGCGGTGGAGATTGCTCTTGCAATGCACACTCTCTGAGCCTCGCCGCCGGATAGTTCATGCGGATATTTGGATCTATAAGCAGGGTTCAGTCCTACTTGCTGCAACAACAAATCCACCTTTTCTACGTTTCCTTGATCCTTGTTTCGCAGCTTTTGCTGCGTTTGCATAGGTTCCATAATGGCAGCTTCCACCGTAAGAAACGGATTGATGGAGGATGTATAATTTTGAAAAACGGCGCTGAGATTACCCATCCGTATACGACGATCCTGTACGTCTTTACCATCCAGCGAGATTGTTCCACGATCCGGTCGTTCAATGCCCAGCATCAGACGAGCCAATGTGGATTTACCGCTTCCACTTTCGCCGATGATACCCAGACATTCGCCCTGGTGGCATTTAAAGGTTACCTGTTTCAGTACCTGTTGTCTGCGCTTGGAGAACAGTCCGCCTTGGTTGTATGATTTTTCGATACCTTCCACCTTTAGCATCTATACGTCCCCCTGCATCAACGCCTTAAAATGATTGCTCAGCTCCAGTCGGGTAGAGACCAGATACTGCGTATAGGCATGCTTCGGCTCTGTCAAAACAGAATGCATGCTGCCGCGCTCCACAATGCTTCCTTCCTTCATGACCATCACGTCATCTGCAATTTTCTGAACGACACCGAGATCATGGGAGATGAACATCATGGAACAGCCCATGCGTTCACGTAATTGAATCAATTGCTCCACCACTTCATATTGGGAGATCGTATCCAGCGCCGTTGTTGGCTCATCCGCAATGATCAGATCGGGCTCAAGCACCAATGCCAGTGCAATCATGATTCGTTGCAGCATGCCACCGGACAGTTGATACGGGTATTGATTCAGAATCTCGCGTGGATGTCTGAGCATGACACTTTCCATGGCATGGATGATTTTTCGTTCAATCTCGCGGGTGTTCCAGCCAAAATGCTGCCGAAGTGTCTCCCGGATATGCACACCCATAACACAGGAAGGATCAAATGCACTCATGCCATTTTGCAAAATCATACAGAGCTGCTTGCCCCGCTTACGCCGCATCGCCGGTTCCGAAAGCTGGTTCAGGTCTTCGCCCTGGAATAACATCGTGCCCGATTGACGAATCCATGGCTTGTTCAGTCGCATGATGGCTCTGCACGTGACAGACTTCCCGCTTCCACTTTCCCCCACGATGGCCATGCAGCTTCCCTGCCTGACTTCGAATGAACTGTTATGAATAATCACTTTATCTGTGTTGGTGTCCCATACTTTCAGATGTTCAACCTCGACTATATTCATAAGCGGTCTTTCTCACCTCACTTTCGTAAGACTTGTCAGACTTCCCTTGAGAGGTCATCAATTTGGGGTCCAGAGCCACTTGAAGGGCATCCGATAGAAAATTAAAAGCAGACACGACCACCACAATAGCCAGTCCCGGTGCCAACATCAATTCAGGTCTGGAGAACATGACTTCCCTCGCCTCATTGAGCATCATCCCCCACTCCGCATGCGGAGCCTGAATGCCAAGCCCCAGGAAGGAGAGACCGGAGATCTGCAACATCATTGAACACATGGAACCACTGGCAATGACGGCAATATCGGCAAAGGTAACCGGAACAATATGTTTGGTTATGATTCTCAGATTGGGCGTGCCGGAGGCTTTGGCGAATTTCACATAATCCATATCAGAGAACTGCATCACAGATGTGCGGATAACGCGGGCAAACCAGGCCCATTTCATCCATACAAAGGCAATCAAAATATTCTCCAGTCCTGCGCCCAATATGCCCACCACTGCCAGTGTCATCACGTATCCGGGAAAAGACAGCATCATGTCACAGACCCTCATGATCCACGCATCCACTTTCCCCTTGAAGTAACCTGCGACGAATCCGACAACAGCTCCGATCAGAACAGACAGACTGAGCGCAACCAGAACCCATAATACACTTGGACGGATGCCATAAATAAGACGGGATAATACACATCTGCCCAGATGATCATTGCCTAATAGATACTCCCAGGACGAGGAGGCATAACGAAGCTTCATATTCACTTGCCCAGGGTCATGCGGCGCAATAAGAGGGGCGAGAATTCCCGCCATAAGCGTGGTGATAATCACCACCAAAGAGGTCATGGCCAGCTTGTCTTTGCTCCAATTTTTCAGTATTCGCATCAGAATTCCTTTCTCAACCGGGGATTCATCGCCGCGTTAATGATGTCGGATAATGTGTTAAACAATACAAAAGTGACAGCCAGCATCAGAACATACGCCTGAATAATTGGGAAATCCCTGCTTAAAATGGATTTCACGCTGAGCCTCCCGAGCCCCGGCCAGGCAAATACATTTTCGATGACTACCGTACTGCCAAGCACAATCGGGATCGCCATGCAAAAGATGGACACCGCCACCTGTAATGAATTTCTTAGAATATGCAGGGTAACTTTCTTCTCGCTCAGACCGCTTGCCCGTGCATATAACACATAGTCTTCATTCATATTACTCAGCATGGAACTTCGAACCGTTCGAAAATAAATACCTGTATAGCTCACAGTGATCACAATCACTGGTAGAATGTAGCTTCGATATGAGTCCATACCACTGGTAGGCAGCAGATCCAGCTTGACGGAAAAATACCAGATCATTATGGCTGCAAGCCAGTAGGATGGCATAGCTGTGAGGAAAAAGGAAATACCTCTGACCGATCGATCCAGCAGCTTGCCCTCTCTCATCGCACAGATCACACCGAGCAGGATGGATAGCGAAATAATGAATACAGATGAGACGAGCGTTAACTTTAATGTGTTCATAAAGGCAGGCCCCATCAATGACCACACGGGTTCACCTGATACATATGAGTTGCCGAAATCCAACTGCACAACAGCCATGACCCATTTCGCATACTGGATCATGAACGGCTGATCGAACCCTAATGCCTTGTTGGTCTGGGTGATCAGTTCATCCGTAATTTGCGGAACTTCCTGTGCCTGTAACACAACAACCGCCGGGTCCAAGGGAGATAGATTAATCAGAACAAACGTTATAAATGAAATGATAATCAGTAAAGGGATGGTTAACAGAATCCTTTTGACGATATAACTTCCCATATCCATCTCCGCTCTATTTAAAATTCATTTGTTCAAAAGGTAGTTCATATTGGGTCTGCTTGAATGAGATTCCATCGAGATTATCAGGAGCGACTACGGTGACACGTCCGTTGGTAATGGGGATGAATACCGCCTCATCATGGACGATCTTCATAATGTCGGCATACAGGGATTGGCGGGAAGCCTCATCCGTGGAGACCATGACCGCATCAATTTTCTGATATAGTTCATCTGCTTCTGTAATTCCACTTGTCGTATGCTTGTATGCTGAATCTGACGTAAATGCAGCGATGGTACTCTGTGGATCGTAGGCCAGTCCCCAGGTTTGATTAAAGAGCAGATCATATTCCCCGGTTGCTCTCCGATTCGCGATGGAAGTGGACTCTTCGCCTACAATCTCCAGTTGAACACCCAGTTCTTTCATGGAATACTGGATCAATTCGGCCTGTATTTTCTGTGAAGACGAGTTGCTGTCATAGTATAGTTTCATAGCTAAAGGCTGACCGCTCTTCGTTCTCACCACATCACCGTCTGCCAATGTCCAGCCAGCTTGGTCCAGAAGCTTTTTAGCCATTTCCGGATCATACTCCCGTTTCTTCAGGTCCACCTTGGCGTAATTGACATTGGCCGAAAATAGCGTGTCAGCTACGGTTTGTGTACCATTGAAAATATCTTTACTGATCGTTTCCCGATCAATGCCAACCCATAGCGCTTCCCGCACTGCCGTTTCCTGAACCGGACTACTCTCGTGACTGCTATTGGCTACGATCATATTCGTATTCATTGCTTCACTTCGCACCACTTGATAATTCCCGGATTCAGCCAGTTGGTCCATGGCCTCGACATCAATACTGTCTGCCCCCCGGTCATCCGTGAACACAAAGTTGATTTCTCCCTTTTGTAATGCCAGGAATGTCGTTTCCCCTGCCGGAAGAACCTTGGATGTGATTGACTTAATTGCAGGTGCACCGCCCCAATAGTCTTCATTGGCTTCAAATGTGGCATTCTCTTCAACTTTATGAGCAATTAGCTTGTAAGGTCCTGTGCCGTGGAAACCACTCACCCCGTCTTTGGTTCCACCATCCTTGAAATCTTTGGGTGATATGAAGACGTAAGGTCTTGTCATGGACAATTCCACCAGTGCGGGATAGTAGGCTTCCGACAGCACTAGCTCCACTGTATGCTCATCGATTACCTTTACACTCGTGATTTTGGTAGACAGCTTGATCCAGGCGTGTTTTGCTGCATTGGCTTGTACTGCATCGATATTTTGTTTGACAGCCTCAGCGTTGAACGGCTCACCATCATGAAATTTCACATCTTGTCGCAGATGAAAGGTGTAGGTCTTGCCATCCTCCGAGATATCCCATGATTCAGCCAGCAATGGCTTGATGCCGTCGGGCGTGTTTTCCACCAGTGACTCATATACCATTCCTTGTGCAGGCATGGAGCCTGTGTATAGATGGGGGTTCATATCATTGATATCTTTGGCAGAAGCATAGATAAGCTCCGTTTGTACCTGGCTATTGACAGGCTCCGTTTGGGTGCTCTCTTTCTCTTTTGTGCTCTGAGCGCATCCTGCCAGCACCGTAATGGCAGATACCAGCAATAATATAGATGTAAAAGTAAGACCTTTTCTCACAACATTTCCTCCCGACTAGTAAGCAAAACTAAAAATTTACACTTGCCACTTCGATGACAGAACAACCTTCCGATCGCTGTTATCCCCGAATTTCTTGAATCTATCTCCTAAAGGTAGCATTTCGGGGATAAAGGCGAGCGCTTCGCTTCTTCAGGTTTTTTCTGTCCTCTTCGTTATTGTGTAAAACTAAATTCAACTTACTTAAATTAATATAACTAGACCCGTCAACTTAAAAGTCCGGTGCAGATCATGCGGATATCCTCTTCAAAGGATTGGATGACAAAGGCTTCGGACAAGTGTTGATGCGGATGTGCGTCAGCCACTTCCTGAAGCTTCGCCTCATATCTGGCGATGAATAGATTAATCGTTGGACAGCTCACATCCAGGTGTCTGGCGATGCCTTGAATAATTTTGATGCGATAGTAATCTTCCTTGGGCATCCGCGGGATGTCCAGCTCTCCTTCTCTGTTCATGAATGTTTTACGAAATGGCACCGCTGAAAAATCAAAATATTTGCCTTCCGAATCGGGTTCCGAGAATGGATCAATCAACAGCGAGGTGTACCGTATGTATAATAGATACTCTTGATGAATGACCTGCAAATGATTAAAATTATCGATATCCTGGCGTGATATACTCTCTAATCGAACCGGATAATTGTCATCCGTCATGAATTGAAGCAGGTTTACTCCCTGGATGTGGAGTCGGTCCGTAATATGCATAATCTCCTGCCACTGCGCCCGCATTTCACGTATTAACTCCTGTGTAATCGGACCTTCAGGATACATCTTGTATACATATTTCTGAATATTCGATGCTCCAAAGATGGCTTCTAATGAGAAGTCGTTCAGAAACAAAGGCGGGTGCACGTACAACGAAATATTTCTCGTTTCCGCCTCCAGTGGAGATCGCATTACTTCCAGCGCAACCTCCAAACGCTCATACACTTGGCATAGCCTGCTAACCTGTTTAGATTGGTATTGAGTGGAACCGATATAGACCTTTTTCTTAACCCCTGTTGTGAGCACATGATTGGACGGATATTCGTGCATCCAACGGGTATCTCCGAGGTAGGTAGAGAAACTGATCACTTCCGGCGCAGCATTCCGCTCTCTCATATAATGGCTCACTAGACGATTCGAACCGAACGTTGGCGAAACCAAAATGATACATTTTAGTTGTTTGATGAATTGTTCATTCATGTGTTCCAAAACATCGATATACGCATCGGTGGTAACCGCCAAAATGAGTGTATCCCATTCCCCCTGGGTGGTGTCATATCCCTTGAACACATGATCAATGAAACACTCACCTGCGAGTGGCTGATGTTTCTCATTTTGAATGCTGACCTGAACATGCCCATTGCTCTGTTCGAGGGCTGCGAATACGGACGCTGATCGAACCGTTTGTCTCCCCGCAATGCCTATGCAGCAGTTAAGATGATTTTTGAGCGTTACCGCAAGCTGAATGGATGCAGGTCCGGTTCCGAGGATCAGAATTCGCTGAAGATTGTTCATATTAACCTCCTATATTCAGAGTTCAACCTGGAATCCATTTGGATGTATTTGGGACGTACTTGGATGCACTTGCATCCTATGCTTTCTGGTACAACGCAATATCGAACACATCATCCGGACGCAGAATCTGGTCCACCAGCTTCCATTTGCTACGGTCCGTCTCTTCCATGGGATAATTGAATAAGGACTTCAACTGGTCCCCATATCTCATGGCTACAACGACCTGTTTATTCGTCAGTGCATGCAGTTGATCGAGCAACTCATATTTAGGAGCCACGGTAGAGCTGAAAATGATATGGGTTGCTTCCCTGGTATAATCCAGATTCTCCAGCAATGTTGACTCCAAACGAATCTTCAAACCCGTGCCCAGTAACTCCACCACTTTTCGCCCGAGTGTGATGGATTCTTCATCAATATCGATCCCGACGACATCTGCACCTGTTCGCTTGGCAATGAGTAATGGTGTCATGGGGAAGGAACCGGAACCTACCAACAATACTTTGGAATCGGAGGTGACATGGAAGCTGCCGAATTCTTTATCGATACACTCTTCGATATTTTTGAAGTAATCAGCAATCTGCACATCCCCGTTCTCCAACTTCAATGCACGATATTTCTCCATGATCGCCACACACTGGGCGGATCTATTTCGTAACTGCCTTATAAGCGAATCCAGTTCTTCCAGCTCCGAAGGCTTCAACTGTTCCCAGGCTGCCTTATTCTCCTGATCGGTTACAAAGCGGGAATAGTCATTGATTGCAGCCTCCAGCTCCGCACTATGTTGAATCGTATGATCATACTTGCTCGCGAGCTGGTCAAATTTCTCTTCAAATTCACTCATACATTTCTGAAAATGGACCAATGTGATCATTTCTTTGTCCCTCCATACTTGTCTCGATCATGGTTCATGTACCTCATGCGTTTACAAAGCTCCATTCTGCTGGAGCATTAATAAAGGCTTTGCCCTGTGCCACGATGCCAACCAATCCCTCAATCGCAATGTCCCCAAGTTCTGCGCCATTCCACTGCGCTTCCACTTTAATCGCACCACCCGGTTGCTTGATGTACTGCGTAATCTGCCTCTGCTGACTCCATGCGAGATAGGCTCCCACGGAGGCTGTGCCCGAACCACACCCTCTCTCCCAGATCAGACTATCCAGCTCCGGAACATAGATGAGCGGGGCCATTTCAGCCAAGTGCGGCTGATATAACAAGATGCCGATCAGCTTATCTCCCAGTGTTAGTCCCAGTAACCTTGCAAGGCTCTGTGCCCTCTTCTTCATCGGATCGTCGAAGTCATCGACTTCAATTACGATATGGATGAACTCAGCGTACCGGATGATCACCATATCCAGCTCAATACCTTCGTACCGGATTGTTCGTTGCTCAATCTGCTTCGGAACCGGCATGGTTACCTTGCAGTCATATTCATTCTGCTGCTTCTTCACATGGCACATGATCAGTTGATCTGTTCCGGAAACTTCCAGCACGATGTCCATAGATTCCTCTTGTGCCAGTCCTGCTTCAAATGCGTGGTGTGCTGCAAGTGCCATACAGGCATTGCCACAGAACTCGCCTCCGGCCATTTCTAGACGAGCCACAGCTTCCGGTCTACTCGTTGGTTCAATGAATCCCACTTGTTCAGCATAAACGTTGTCATACGACATTAGCCGGGTAGCAATATGACTGTAATGCTCGGCTGCATGATCCGTTTTAACCAGAATCGTCATGTTTTGGGTGGGACTGAACTTGATAAATTCGATCTCCTGTTTCATCGCAGCGACTACTCCTGTTCTTCTTTTTTACTAATAGTAATTATTACGATTAAAGGTCGAGAAAAATATAGCACATCCGTTTGAGTAGCGTCAACAAATATTTCCATTTCAAAAAAATGAACCTCATTCGCGCCTTCATTCCACTCCTGTAAGAAAACCCAAACAGGGCTGACGCTTCTGCGCCAGCCCTAGCCATAACTACACCATCGGATAATATTCAACGACTCTTTGTCCTACCATGCTCTTGCTGGAAAGGAATACGAATAACGATTGCCGCAGAACGGAACCGTTCCGATAATGGATATGATCCAGAGACTCACTGAACCTATCCCTCCTGTTGTGCTTGGACATTATGCAGTGCCTGTTCAGCCAATGCAGCCAGAAGATATGCGCCCAGCGGCAGCGCTCGTTCATCCACATCAAAGCCAGGATGATGCCACTCGTTCGGGCCAGAGGTGCCCAGGAAGAGGAACAGGCCCGGAACTTCTTTTTGATAAAAAGAGAAGTCCTCCCCTGCCGGAGAAGGTAGCGGTCTTACACTATTCAGCCCAATCTCACTTGCAACCTGCTCCGCCGCAGATGCGAGAGACGCATCGTTGACCACGGCAGGTGGTCCCTGAATCCAGCGAACCGTAGCCCGTGTGCCATAGGCCGCCGCCACACCGGCGACCACCTGATTGAAACGCTCGCGAATCCGGGCACGCACTTTCTCATCAAAGGTCCGCACTGTGCCATCGAGTATGGCTTCATCCGGAATGACGTTCCAGGCTGTGCCGCTGTGGAGCTTGGTGACGCTGATGACGGCACTCTCCTGTGCGCCCACATTACGACTCACAATCGCCTGTAGAGCCGTGACGATATGTGCGGCTACCACAATCGGATCAATGCCGGCTTCAGGCACGGCTGCATGGGTGCCTACCCCTTCCACTTTGACCACAAAACCGTCCGCTGCTGCCATCAATGCGCCCTCCCGAATGCCTACCGTGCCCACCTGAAGATCCGGTTTGTTATGCAGCCCAAATACGGCCCGAACATCGGATAATGCACCGCTCTGAATCACTTGCCGTGCACCCGTTGCTTTTTCCTCCGATGGCTGGAACAACAAGCGTACTTTCCCCGGGAGTGTGGACTCGCGCTGTTTAAGTAATCGTGCGGCACCAATCAGAATAGCGGTATGTGCGTCGTGTCCACAAGCATGCATCTTTCCATCCACCTGGGAGGCAAAATCCAGCTTCGTCTCTTCCTGAATGGGCAGCGCATCAATATCCGCTCTTAGGGCAACAACAGGACCGTCTCCTTGGCCAACTTCAGCGACAAGCCCTGTCCGCAACACATATTCGTCTGCAATACGAACGCCTTCCTCTTCCAGCCAACTGCGAATGGCAGCCGTCGTCTCCCTTTCCTCGCCGGACAATTCCGGGTTACTATGCAGGTGTCGCCGAATGGTGATTAAACGTTCCTCGAATGCTTCCGCCTGTGCACCGTGAAGCTCATACTCGCGTCCCTGTAGTTGCTCTTCAGCCTGCTGTTTGGGCTGTTCCAGATCACTTTTCATCCCATGGCCCCCCATTCGTATATATTCACTGTCCTGCTTCTATCCAATTGCTGCTTCCTGTTCCTTGGATTCCAGTGCAAATTCGCTTAGTCCCTGCTCTGCCAGAATTTCACGCAATAATTCGAATGAACGAATTCGCTTGGCAAAGTCCCGTGTCGCTGTAGTCACAATGAACTCTTCCACGGCAAAATCCTGCTGGAACTTCAACAGCGCCTGACCTACGGTCTCTTTCGTGCCCCGGGTCACGCTTGGTTCAAGAATTTCAAGTCGGTATTTTTCGTTGGATTGACGTCCGAATTCTTCCGCCTGCTCCACAGAACCGACCGTTAACACTTTGCCACTCTCCATGTGAATTTTCACCAGCTTATGTTCACTCGCAAGCCCTTCCGCTTCTTCCTCACTCTCAGCCACAATCAGGGATAAAGCCAGTGCAGCGTAGGGCTCTCGTCCCTGGGAACGATCGAATTGTTCACGATATACACGGATGGCCTCAAGCGCTACCTCGATATTACTGTTAATGAACAGTGAAAAGACATATGGAAGTCCCAGTTCCGCAGCCATACCTGCACTGTCAACACTGGCTCCAAGTACGTACAGCTCCGCTGGAATGTCGGACACAGGCGAAGCAGTGAGCCCCGCAAGTGCATGGGATGAATCTGCATGTGGTTCATTGTGGATGTATCGCTTCACCTGAACGATTTTCTCTTGAAGAGATGCCGCATCCTGAATACCTTCCTGTAACGCCTGAGTCGAACGCGGTAATCCACCTGGAGCACGACCAATTCCCAGGTCAACTCTTCCCGGTCCGAGTGCTGCGAGGATATTGAAATTCTCGGCGACTTTGTATGGACTGTAATGCTGGAGCATCACTCCGCCAGACCCCAGACGAATCCGCTTCGTATGTGCAAGCAAGTGGGAGATGAGTACCTCCGGGGAGGAACCTGCAACATGCCCGGAATCATGGTGCTCCGATACCCAGAACCGATGGAATCCAAGCTGCTCTGCCCGCTGTGCCAGCTCAATCGTATGCCGAAAAGCATCCACTGCCGTTTCCCCTTCATAGATGGGGGTCTGATCCAAAATGCCAACACGAATACTCATATCCTTCTCCTCCTTGATTGTGCTGAACCGCTGTTCTTGATCACTATTAAGTTGAACTAGAGAGGTTACACGTTATCACTCCGATTGCAGTACCATCTTCCGATCGCTCTCTGCACTCTAGATGCTCTATAATTGTCGCAGCAGTTCCCCGAAGGGCTCTGCCAATGGCGAATATTCTTCCTTTAACGTGACAACGCTGATCTGCAACGATACACCTGCCACCTCATGTACCTGAATGGGGAATAACTCCTGATTCTGCACTTCCTTCTTCACGGTAAGTCCCGGGAGAAAGGCAATGCCTGCCCCTTGCATAACCAGTTTCTTCGCTGTCTCCGAATTATCGACATGATATGTAATATTCGGCGGATGTTCCAGCGAGTCGAAAGCCCGGTGAATGCGAAGCCAGTCCAGCGAACCACATTCGAAAAAGACCAGTTGCTCATGCCGGATCGCTTCCATGCTGACATGCCCGCTCTCAATGAATGGATGTCCTTTGTACACATAGAGCTGGATCGGATCTTCATAAAAAGCAACCGTACGGATCGCAGGATGCATCACCTTGCGTACAAAAGCAAGATCGATCTCCTGACCAAGCAATTTGGCAATCAGCTGATCCGTCGTTGCAGTCGTCAGTTTGATATTAATTTCGGGGTAAGCTTCCTTGATCTTGGGTAGAAAATCGGGAATGACATAATTCGATACCGATACTGTACTACCCAGTCGAAGCGCATCCGGTGTTGTCCGGCGTTGCTGAATCTTCTGCTTGCCTTTCTGAATGACCTGCAGCACCTGCTGCGCATACGGCAGGAATTTCCGACCTTCTTCTGTCAGCACGATTTGCTTGCCAAGCCGATCAAACAACTTGCAGCCCAGCTCCCTTTCCAGTGACTGAATGCGAGCTGTGACCGAAGGTTGGGACAAGAAGAGTACTTCGGCAGCCTTATTGAAGCTTCCATAATGATTGATATATACAAATGCTTCAATATTCTCGATATTCATGAGCGCCTCCGTATCCACGTCCGCAGACGTTTGATCTTATACTAATTTATCCAATATACTTACTTGGTTTTATGATATCGTAATCCCATCCTTTTCCAGTGTCAATATCAATTCATCCAGCGAGCGTTCCAGACGTGTAGTAACATCCGCCGAGAGTACGAATTGTCCATCATCCAGTCGTTCGATTCCCTGATCCACAGCATACACACCACCCAGGATATGTCTTCCACCAAGGGCTGCCAGTACAGGCTTCAATGCATAATCAATGGCGAGCAGATGAGCAATGGAGCCACCGATAACGAGTGGAAGTGTCAACTTGCCCCGCAGACCTTCTTGCGGAATCAGATCCAGGAACAGTTTAAGCACTCCCGAGTACGATGCCTTGTATACCGGTGTACCTACAATGACTGCATCCGCGGCTTCCACGACAGCCAGTGCATCACGAATGAATGAGCTGTCGAACCGGGCTTGCACCAGATCCTCAGCGGGTAGATCCGCAACATGAATGACTTCAACGGTGATGCCTGCTTCCGTTAATTTCTGACTACTGTAATCTGTCAGACCTGTCAAACGCGAACGTTTGGACGGTGATCCGGCAATAATGACAACATGTGACATCAAATATTCCTCCTCAAGCGTAAACGGCTGTCGCCGTCCTCTGGTGGCACAGCTACCGTTTCGCAGTGAAATATAAAAATGGATAGGGTGAAACTTATAAATTTTTATATTTTGGTATGGCGGTCAGGCCGCTCCTTTTACTTTGGGGTCCAACCGATCGCGAATATCGTCTCCAATCAGATTAACCGCCAGTACAAACAACGTGATTGCCAGCCCCGGGAACGTACAAATCCACCAGGCAACCGTCAGATAACCTCTACCTTGTGAGAGCAATGCACCCCAGTCTGGAATTTCTTTCAATACCCCAAGTCCAAGAAAACTCAGCCCGGAGCCTGTCAAGATCGATGTACCTACGCCAAGCGTAGCCATAACCAGCAACGGTGACAATGAATATGGAAGTACATGTTTCCAGAAAATACGGGTATTGGAACCGCCCAGTGAACGTGTCGCTGTAATGAAAGGCAACCCTTTAACCGATATGACCTGCCCCCGCATGACCCGTGCGTACCCCGGAATGGAGGAAACGGCAACAGCCAGTGCAATATTCATCAGTCCTGGCCCGAGAGCAGCTGCAACAGACAATGCCAGGAGCACGCCGGGTACAGCCATCAGAATATCAACAGCCCGCATGGTGATCGTATCAACAAGGCCTCCGGCATAACCGGAGATAATTCCAAGCGCACTACCGACAATACCGCCCACAAGAACCGAAGCGAATCCAATGAGCAACGAATCCCTGCTTCCATGCACAACCACACTGAAGATATCCCTGCCAAAATAGTCCGTCCCGAACAGGTGCGCAGCAGAGGGAGCCTGCAGAATGGCATCCGTCACCATCTGAGTTGGATCATAGGGTGCAATCCAGCCTGGTACAATCGCACATGCCACGGTGAATACCACCACCAGCAATGCTGCATAAAAGAATAATCGGGATACCGCGAATGAGACCCGATAGCGCCAAGGGCGGCGATTCCACAGACGTATACGTCCTGCACCGCCTGCCCATGCTTTTTTGTCACTAACCAAAGGTTTCATGCTCATGAGCAACAACTCCTCCTTCCATACTCCGTGTCAGGATATTTCGACTGTTCCATCCGTCATCATGTTCGGACTGCACGCCGAACCCGGGGATCAATATACGAATACGAGATATCCACCAGCAGGTTCAGGACCACATAGATAATGGATGTAAAGAAAACAACGCCTTGTACCACGGGCAAATCCTTGGCCATTAGTGCATCTGCAATAATTCGGCCGATTCCTTGTCTGGAGAAGACGGTCTCCACCACAACGGTTCCAGCAAGCAGATCACCGATCAGCATGCCGATTACTGTTACGGCAGGGATCAGTGCATTACGAAGTGCATGCCCATACATGATAGCTCGTTCCGAAAGGCCTTTGGCCCGTAAGGCCACGATAAACGGTTCGTTGATGACTTCCAGCATACTGTTCCTTACCATCCGTACAATAAATCCTGCACCCACGAGACCCAGTGTAGCCGCGGGAAGAACCAGTGAACTGAAACCGTCGGAACCCATGGCCGGGAACCATCCAAGCTGTACCGAGAATAACAGGATGAGCAGGATCCCCGTCCAGAAGGTTGGCATGGAGATACCGAATAGTCCAACGAGCCGTGCGACGAAATCAATCACGCCATTGCGGTGAATCGCAGACAATACACCAAGTGTAATTCCAATCGTAATGGCAATGATGGAGCTGAGTGCAGTCAAAGCCAGTGTAGCTGGAAAATGTTCCAGTATTTTCGGCAAAACCGGATCCGAATTGATCATGGATTTGCCAAAATCTCCACGCAGCATATCACCGAAATAGTTCGCAAACTGGATGTAAAACGGCTGATCCAATCCAAGCTGCGCCCGCAGATTCTCGATCATCTCCGGGGTAGCCGAGGATGGGTCCAGCATGAGCAGAACCGGATCACCCGGCAGGAGATACATGATGCAGTACACCAGCACCGAAGCTCCGAATATAACCAGCAGCGATGTTGCAAGTCTCGACAGTATCGTTTGAACCATACCGGGATATCTCCTTCCTGTATCTGGATTGACCCTTCATGTCAGGGCTGAATGCGGACGTCGTTAAAAAGTGGATAACCCAGTGAATCGAACTTGATGCCTTCGACCTTTTTGGATGCTGCGACAGTATACGGGAATACATAGATCGGCAGAATGACCGCTTGCTCAATCAGGTATTGTTGAATCTGGTTGTAGATCTCGACACGTTTATCCGCGTCACTCTCAACGGCCCCCTGCTCCAGCAGTTCATCGATCTTCGGATCAGACAACCCGGATAAGGTCGGACGCTGCCCCTCTGCACTTGTATGATAGAAGGCATACAATGCATTCGGGTCGGAGTTGACCTGACTGTTGCCATAGAGATCATAATCCCAGTTCTGATAGATGACCGTTGCTACATCTTTGGTAATCTCCACTTCAACGGCGATGCCCACCTGCTTAAGCTGTTGCTGGATAATTGCAGCAATGTCATTGCGTTTCTCCCGATTGGGCGAACCATCGACATAACGCAGGGTCAGATTCTGGCCGTCTTTGGCACGAATACCGTCAGCACCTTTCACCCAGCCTTGTTCGTCCAGCAACTGATTAGCTTTGTTGATGTCCGGGTTAATGCTTCCTTCCAGCGATGCATCATAACCCAGGATTCCAGGAGACAGTGCAGACCACGCGCGTTCGTAGTTGCCCAGATACAATGTTTTCACAATCGATTCCACATCTACGGCAGATTGTACCGCCTGTCTTACTTTCACATCATCCCAAGGCGCTTTGCGCAAATTGAAAAAGAGTGTGTACGGCAGTCCAACTGTATTGGCCTGCAACAATTGCTGGTTCGGATCGTTTTTCAATGCAGCGATATTTTGCGGCGGAACGGTCTCCGCAGCGAGTACCTGACTACTCTGTACACTTCCGATGCGCGTCGCTTCTTCCGGTACAATTTTGAATGTGATCGTATCCACATGGGGTGCGGCTTTATTTTCAACCGTCTCAGGTCCCCAGTTGTAATCCTTGTTTTTGGCAACGACGATATCCGCATTTTCATCCCATTTCACAAAGGTATACGGACCTGTACCCACCGGATTTTTACCCAGTTGATCACCATATTTTTTGGCAGCTGCAGGGGATACGATCCCCAGAAGTGCCTGACTCAAGTTGCCGAGAAAAGCTTGCGATGGTGAATCCAGATTTACCTTGATGGTATATTCATCAATGACTTCTGAGGAGCTATAGGGTCTAATCAGGGCCAGAGAATTGGCAGCTTTGGTGGCTGGGTCGATCACCCGGTCCAGGTTGTATTTCACGGCTTCCGCATTAAACGGTGTGCCATCATGGAATTTCACGCCCTCACGCAGCTTGAACGTATAACTCTTGCCGTCCTCGGACACGCTCCATTCTGTGGCAAGCCAAGGTTTGATGGAACCGTCCGGCAGCTGTACGACCAGATTGTCGTAAATCGTCCGGATGGCACGTACCGTTACGGCAAGCCCACTGCGATGAGGGTCCAGCGTATCCGGGGAAGTCGCGAGTGCAAAAGTCAGGTTGCCACCTTCCGCTTGCCCGGCCTGATTCCCGCCTGACGCCTGTGCTGCACCGTTCGTGCTGCCTCCCGCTGCTCCGCAACCGGATAATACCATCACCAATAATGCTGCCAATGCCATATATTTCATCCATGAGATAGACCTGTTCATATCGCTTCCCCCTCTGTGTATACAGGTGTCATTTAATTGATGTTTATACCCAATACTTGATATATCCTATGAGTTAAGTCGGTTTTAAGATAGTACGAAACGTTGTCATTGATTTGGAACATGAATTGAGACTCGTTAGGGAAAAAGTCATTCATAATCAGATGCGCGTTCGTTCCCGATCTGTTATGCCAAATCAGATACCACTTGCTCCCTGGCAGCCGTATAACGGTTAACCGGAATTTGCACCCCAAGGTTACCTCGCAATGTATCGTGTTCATATTCCGTACGATACAGGCCCCGCTCTTGCAGAATCGGAACTACCAGTTCCACGAAATCAGACAATCCACTTGGCAGCTCGGAAGCAATAATGAAGCCATCTGCCGCCTCCGTCTCAAACCATTCCTGAATTTTGTCAGCGACCTGCTCAGGTGTGCCCAGAAATTTGCTGCGTGGTGTTGCTGCCCGCAGAGCCACTTCACGCAAGGTCAATCCCTGCTCCTTGGCATCCTTCTTGATTTTGTCCGTGCCACTGCGGAAACTGTTGCTTCCAATTCCGTTCAGCTCCGGGAACGGTTCATCCAGCGGATATTGGGAGAAATCATGATGTTCGAAGAAACGTCCCAGATAATCCAGCGCTTTATCAATGGTAACCAGACTTGCAATCTCCTGATATTTCTGTTCAGCTTCTTCCTCTGTCCGTCCAACAATAGGATTGATGCCCGGCAGAATGACAATATCCTGTGAAGAGCGTCCATAGGAAGCTGCCCGTGTTTTGACATCCTTATAGAATGCCTGAGCATCTTCAATTGTATCGTGTCCGGTAAAGACAGCATCCGCTTCTTGTGCAGCCAGGTTTTTGCCATCTTCCGAAGAACCTGCCTGGAAAATCACCGGCTGTCCTTGCCGTGAACGGGCAATATTGAGCGGACCTTGTACGGAGAAAAACTCCCCTTCATGATTAAGCGTGTGCAGCTTGGATGGGTCGAAGAATACACCGCTCTCCTTGTCTCTTACAAAGGCATCATCTTCCCACGAGTCCCACAACCCTTTGGTTACCTGCAGATATTCCGTGGCGATGCGATAACGTTCCGGATGCGTTGGATGATGACTCTTGCTGTAGTTCTTCGCCGTACCTTCCAGCGGGGAAGTCACAACGTTCCAGCCTGCACGGCCATCACTGATCTGATCAAGGGAACCGAACTGTCTGGCTACGGTGAACGGATCACTATAGGATGTCGATAGAGTACCCACCAGTCCAATCCGTGAAGTAACGGCAGCCAAAGCGGACAGGATACTGATCGGTTCGAAGCGATTCAGGAAATGGGGAATGGATTTCTCGGTAATATACAGACCGTCTGCGATAAATACAAGATCGAACTTGCCTTCTTCCGCTTTCAGTGTCTGTCGCTTGTAGAACTCAAAGTTAACACTGGCATCTGCCTGAACCTCCGGGTGTCTCCATGTGGTATTGCTGCCTCCAACGCCGTGTACAATCGCTCCGAATTTCAAACTGCGTTTCGCTGTCATGTGCATTCCGCCTTCCTTGGATTATAATCTTCAAATGAATGATCAAGGGACATTCTGAACTGATTACATATGCGAAATAACTTAAAAGTTAACTATTCCTATGAGTTTGGTTTGTTTTAATTTCACAAATCTTATCACTGCCCCGTAAAAGGGTCAACAGCGCGACTAATAGATTTTTTCTATATGAGTATTGAAGATGTGAATCAGAAGCTTTTACATCTCATCGAGTGCTCAGTTATGAACGTTCCAAACTGCTGTACTAATGCGATCTTGCAACATACAGCAGCCGGAACGAGTTGTTCCAAAAGGACATATCGACTCCAGTCAGACCGCTGCCGCTTCGTCCGCTCGTGCCAGAAGTTCAGCCAGCTTCTCCAGATCAGGTTCCAGCAAAGCTTCAAACTTGCCGTCCCCGCCCACTTCAATAACGGGTACATGCCGAATGCCATATTTTGCTTCAAGCACATCTCGGAGCACGTCATTACCCTGCACTTCAATGTTCTCAAAAGGCTGGTTTCGCTCTGTCAGAAATGCTTTTACTTCTCCGCAGAAATGACAGCCTGTTTTGCTCCACAGCACGACTTTTTTGGTTGATGATGACATCGACATACCTCCTGATTGGTTTTAAGATCAAGGTCTGAACGCGTAACTATGAACGCCCTAGACCCTCAATTCCCATCTGTTAAATAAGAATTATGGCTCTAAATGTACTCCTGTGCCTTTCCTGAGTCAATGGATCTGCTAATAGAATAAACCTATAACCAAATAGAAAGATTAAATTTTAAATTTGAAAGATGCATGATTTTACTCTCTATTGATACCTCCAAACCTGGTCCAAAGCTTGCTTCGCTAATCCGGTGTAGAGCTCAATCTGATCCGGACTTCGATCTATGGCCCACCTCAGGGTGTCAAAAGCTTTTAAAAGCAATATATGACTCGCTTGATTCAGTTCACGCTCTTGCTCTTGTATACTTGTCCCACTGCCTCTTAAGAACGCTTTCAATTCTTCCTTGTCAGGTCCCTCGCCTCGCCCCTGGCATTGTATGAGTTGAATGATATCGCCATACGGTACGACGGTGACCTCTGCATTCCCCCAGTCCAGAAGGGTAATCTCACCTGTTGAACTTACGATTGTATTCTTCAAAGAGAGATCGCCGTGACATAAGCCAAATCGGAACTTTTGCAATTTCAATTGTTCGAACCATTGCCTTACGACTTGTGATTGCTTCATCGTAATGACACCAAGCTCAATCAATGGATCTTGTTCCGTGAGACTATTGATATTGTATTGCACATATCCGTGCCAACTGCCATCCGACCCCGCATGAGGAGGAGAATAAAATTGATTTTGTACCACATCGTGCATTTCCCTTCCAAAACCATTCACCGGGATGGATTGAAACTGTTTTGTGTACTCTCCAAGTTTCCTCCAGATTACGGAGGCAGGCACGGTCGTATCTAATCCGTTGTCTCCTTCGATATACGTTTGAATCATATACGCATGTCCAGCGGTACGCCCCACGGACAATGTCTGTGGACTAGGAATACCGACACTCGCCGCTTGTTCGATGCACCATTTTTCTTTTACAAAGGTGGAATATGTATCTGGATCGTTCATGCGTACAACCACTTTATGACTTGCCGTCTCCACGAGGCAGACCTGATTAACAAAACCTTTACCGATGATATGATGTGAGCTTGTTACTTTTTCCAGCAAAAAATTACTGGCAATCTGTTCGGCTTGGTTGACTACAGAATTTTTCACCGTGCTTCCTCCCTATACCTATCTCATGATTCCAAGTTATGCTTGGTGATCGTTGTTGTTGGACATAGTGTAAAAGGAAATCGCTGATCTTTCAATGATTCGGATGCGGAATGAGTTAGAGCGATTCCACAGGATACCGCTGCATCTTTCATTCCGCATCATGCTGCTGTTTCGCATATACAGATCGCCTGACATTACAGATCCGGATTCAAGAGCTGTGGTGGGGCGATAATCGGCCAGCCTTCTTCGATCGAATTCAGTTGGTCCGCAGACACGCTGATAATATGCCCGGAATGTACACCCCAACGTTCTGCGGCATAGACCGATACAAATCGTCTCCGTTTGCCTCCACTGATCTGATATCGTGTCTCGGGTGCATCCACGGCGGCAACAATACTTCCCTCTGCCCAGGCATCGGAAGAACCCTGAACCCCTTTATGCTGCACCTGATGTGCCTCCATCGGCCAGCCGTGCACTTCACCCGCTATTATCAGTGCTTCTCCTGAGGGAATGGCGAGCAGATCAGGTTTGGCAACCTGAACAGGCGATATTCCACGCGGTACAGGGATGTTCAGTTTACGGCGCCGACCGCCAGTTAACGTATATACATCACCGTTGGCATCGGACACGAACGAGCCTTCCGGGTAGAATTCACTGCTGTGTCTGAACTGAAGTGTCGGATCTTGGCTACCCTGCGCTGAGATTCGCTGACGGGGATCGATTGGGCTTGTGTCTCTATCCTCTGGTTGGCCCGAAGAGGTGTCAGAGGTTTGTTGTCTTGCCAAGCGGGAGGTTACGGCAACCAGTGAATGGGGATCGCCCCACTTTTGACTATAAAACTGCTCGTTATCCTTGTTCACTATAGCAAAATCCTGTTCTCCCAACGCTTTCATGCTGACACTTCCGAAGTGATGGATGAAGGCATCCCCGGCTACCGCAAGCTGGTATCCTGCCAGTTTCACCCGGATGATCCAGTCATCATCTTCGAAATTGCCCACCGCATAGCCTTCGTCCAGATAACCTACCCGTTCAAGCAGTTCCCGTGAGAATAGCCAGCAAAATCCGACCAGGCGATCGGTTATTCGATGTTTGTCTGCATCCGGGCGATTATGTGTGGCGGCAAAAGGCCACATCTCTTCTACCTCACGATACGGAACCTCAATCTGCTGATCCCCGCCAATATAGTTGGTCACCGGACCCACCACACCAATCTTCGGATCGCTGGCAAGACAAGTCATCATGTTATCCAGCCAGCCCGGGGTAACCAGTGTATCGTTGTTCAGTACAACGATATGTCGCCCTCTCGCCATCATCAGCCCATGGTTGACACCTCCGGCAAACCCCCGATTCTGATCCAGGGCAGCAACCCTCACCATGCCGCCTTTACGGAGCAATGCCTTGGCAGTTCCATCCTTGGAGGCATTATCCACGACAATGATTTCGAAGGGAGCGGGTGTATGCTTTTCGATACTGGACACACATTGCAGCACATACTCCCGCTGATTGTACGTGGGAATAATGATGCTGACTCCTTCAAATACAAGTCCAAACGAACTCTGTCCTTGGCGGACACCTTCGTCATATCCTCTATGATATCCCTGTTTGTACAGCCTGGCTCTGGCACGGCTACTTTTGCCTTTGCGTCTGGATTTCCGCGTTGAGCGACGACCTGCTGCATGCAGGACTGCCATGACAGGTCGCGAGTTATCGCGCTGTGTGGTACGGCGGGCTGATTTTTTTTCGCTGCCTATACTGCCATTCCGATTTTTTTCACTGCGGCTGTTGTTGCTGCGGCCATGACGTTCTTCCCCACGCTGTTGATCGGGTGTGCTCATATTGCTCCCTCCATTTCCACTCGTCCGCGAGGCCATCACGGCACATGACCAGCCCCCGGACGGTCCACTAGAGTTGAAGCTCTCCTGTTACCAGTTTGTCAGCCAAATGTCCAAAATCAAGAGCGACTTTGCCGAGTTCACCTGCGATTCGCCGACACAGAATGACCGCCGGAATACCCGCTGCCACCAATGCGATATCAAAGGCATGTTCTGCGGTGAGCTGCATCACTCTCGGAATGTCCATCACTCCCGCCATAGAACCAATGATGCCTGTGACATGAATCCCCCGGTTATGCAGCAGTGCCCCAAGCTCGGCAGCCTGACTGCCGATAAGCAGAACCCGCCGTCCTTGCAGCACCGGCAGCAACAACCCGGACTGGTGCAGACTGTAATTGATCGTGGAGCTGGTCAACTTCAGCCGGGACCAGTCGATCCCGAAGTGGCGCAGTACAGGGAAGAGCAGCCCCTGGAATGTGGGCGCCCGTGAGATCGGGACGCCAACCCAGTCGGCGGCCTGTATGGCTTCCGCAAGCATCGCGCGGATGTCTGGCGTGGAGCATGGCACCCCTGCATAAGGCAGAAACGGTGCCAGCTCCTGCACTTCCTGGCCGGGCAGCACCGTATCGGCTGCCAGGGTAAGCAGTTCGCCATCTCCGAGGCGAACGACAGACAAGGGGCGCTGCGCATCCAGCGCCGCCACGATGTGTCCAGCCATCTCATGGGGGCTGGACAGCCTGGTCAGGCTGGGCGCGTATTGGCGGAAGCCCGCCGCGATCAGATCTGCTGCCGCCACGGCTGGCAGGATATGATCCGGCGGGATGTGCTGCGCCACCAGCGCCTCCCCGCCGGCGAATACGCCGTCGCGGTAGCCCTCGGCGTAGCCGCCGGGCACGGCCTGCGCCTGCACTGCTTGCTCCGCGAGCGGGGCAGGCGCAGGCAAGCCCTTCGCGCTGCCCGCATGCGCGGCGGCAGCGCCTCCCCGCCCCGCGGGGGCGACACCCTTCGGGAGTGTCGCCTGGCGCGGGGCGGGGCCAGCACCGCTGGCAGGCATCGCCTGTGGCGTGCTGGCTTGCGGTGCTGGCATGGGCGCACGGCGCATCGCCGTGCGCTGCTTGGCGCGGGCAGCGGCACGCCCGCCCCGCGCGGGTGCAGACCTGCGCCCAGCAGTAGCCTGGCGCAGGCCGGCTTTGTCTTTGCCGGGACGGCTGGCTCTTGCCGCTTGGCTCGCGCTCGCACGGCCAGCTTTGCCTGCTCTGCCCACACCACTGCGTGTACTGCTCGCTTTACCTGCACGGGCCTTATGCGCTGCGCCGGCAGATGTACCTGCTTTGGTCGGGGTACTGCGTTTCCCTGACTTCACAGCTCTGACGCCAGCAGGTTCTGCACCTGCTTCTGCCGGAGTGCCACTGCCCATATATACGGCCGGGTGGATGCCCCGGGGCTTACCTGACACGGTGGCCACTGCCGACCCGGTGCGTGTCACTACTCTCACGCCATTCCCTCCTTTGGCATGCACGAGGATTGTCGCTGCGCAAAGCGCCGGAGCATCCTTCCAGCTCCGGCGCAGAGTGTTCTGCTCCCGTGGGGCACCGCACAGCGGCAGCATCAGGCGCATATATTTTAGGGCAATTGTCCTTTCATGCGGACAGCTGCTTCCTGGAGCGAATCAAATGTACCTGCATCACTCCAGTATTTCTGCAAAATGTCGTATTCCAGTCCGCCAGCAGACGCATAGTGATTATTTACATCCGTAATTTCCAATTCTCCCCGTGCAGACGGTGCGATGTTGCGAATCAGGTTAAATACATGATCATCATACATATATATTCCCGTTACACAATAAGAGGTTTTCGGCTGGCTTGGTTTCTCCTCAATGTACGAGATTCGCTCTGGATGATTGGGATCGAAGACAGGCACCCCATAACGTCGTGCATCATCCACCTCTTTGAGCAGCACTCGCGCTGTACCCGCAGGTTGCTGCATGTAGCGGTCCACATAAGGCTTCAGATCGTCGCTGAAGAGATTATCCCCGAGAAGCACAACAAATCTTTCGCCGGGAAGAATAAAGGAGGTTGCCAGATCCAATGCTTCCGCAATCCCGCCTGCCTTTTCCTGAATGCGATACGTCAACTTGACCCCATGATCCGCTCCGCCACCAAGATACTCTGTATACAGACCGGCGGAATGTTTGTTAATGACAATCAATAGTTCATCAATGCCTGCCTGGCGGAGCCTGTCGATGCCATACATAATCATCGGATGTTTACCGACTGGAAGCAGATGTTTATTAATGAGCCGGGTCAGCGGATACAGTCTAGTTCCTGTTCCGCCGGCAAGAATTACACCTTTCATTCCACGTTCCCTCCTTCATCGGATATGTCCATATATTCAAGCGGATCGACATGCCATTTGTTCATAAAAATCGAACGATTACGCTCAAGCAGCTGTTTCCATGCTACCGGATCGGTCTTCTGGAAGCTGGCACTTCCCTGATGATGCACAAGAACATCTCCGCATACCAGCAAGCGATATCCCTGCAACCTTGCTCTATAACAATAATCGTCATCCTCATAGTGTCCCGGAGAATATGCCTCGTCAAGCAGTCCAACCGATTCCACTACATTTCGTTTCATCAGCATGCACAGACCGACGATTCGGCGTACTTCCTTCCACCTTGAAGAATCCGCTACATTATTGGATTGGGCCAACTCTTGAAAATGTTCCATATTCCGAAACGCCAGTTCAACCTGCTGGATGCCGCTTGCATAATTCGTAACAGGACCCGTGATGCCAATACTTGCGTCACTGTACAGAGCCGTTCGCAGGTTCTCCAGCCAATGGTGCGTGACCGTAACATCATTGTTCAACAGCAGTAGCTCATCCCCGCAAGCGGCACGAAGTCCAGCGTTACACGCTGCCGGAAACCCCCGATTGTCCGGGAACCTGACAAATCGAATTCGCTCCAGCGCGCAATATTCAGCTGTTCCGTCTGTTGAACCGTTATCTACAACGATAATTTCATAGGACGAAGGATCGCCTGAGTATTGACGTATGGCATCGATGCAGGGCCTGATCAGATCCAGACCGTTGTACGTTGGGATAATGATACTCGTCAGTGTCATCTGGCGTTCCTCCTGTAAGCCACTTCTGCACGGGAGAGTGTATGTGCCTGAGCTGAACTCCAACCCGTACCCAGCAATGTAGCCAGGGCCTCCAGATGGTCACCAATGATTAATCTGGCGACATCATTCCCACTTCCCGTGTTACCAGGACGCAAACGATTGGAACGAATAACATCCACTTGACTTGGTGCCGATACGCTCATTCCATGCTGAATAGCCAGACTTTGTGCCTTGGGCGGAACGGCCAGTGATGCCGGCTTCACGGTCTGAATCATACGACGAGACAAGGCATGAGGCACGGCTGTCATGGAATTGGAACCAAGATCTGCCCTGCCTAATGTTCGGTTCAGATATGCCTTGATTCGGCTCACCTCATCCTGCCCTGCAAACGAAGGAAGCAAAGACGTCAGATTATTCAACGCCACATCCTGTCCGCGATCAACCGCAAACAGAAATGGTGCAAGTTCTTCAGCCGAGATGACCATGTCTCCATCCACAAAAAGCACTGTCTCCGCATCCGTCATCTTGGCTCCAAGTGCCCGGCCCACATCATGTCCTGCCCGATCCGGTTCATAAACTAGGGTAAGTCCCGGCTGCCTGAGTACCTGTTTCAAACTGTCATCTGTCGTTCCATTCAGTACGACAATAATATCCGTCAGAGGCAACCGCTTAAGTTGCAGTAACACCTGCCCCAGTGTGTGTTCCTCATTACAGGCACAGACTACGGCAGCAGCCGAATGACGAAGGGGGAGCGGCACGATCTGGAAAGAATGTCCCGAAGCATGAGCATAACCCAGCATAAATGCCTTACCTGCCTTCAGGGTCAGCTCGAAGCTGCTTAGCTCCGCAGCGTTCGACGCGTGTGCATTCCACACGAGACGTGCGTGTTCTTCCGAGACTGTGTTGTGCGCCTTCGCCTCGCTTCCTGCAACTTGCCCTGCTCTCCACATCGAGTGCAGATCCACTTGGTCAGACGTTGAGCGGCTTTTTCTTTTTTTTTGAAGTTCTACATGCTTTTTGTTCCCATGACGCTTGTTAATCACTGTTCTTCCTGTTGTCGTTCGTCTATTTGTTGTCCGCCTGCGGCGTACAACCCCTGAACGTCCCTTCATTTCCTCACCTCCAGCATGCTGCATCATCAGACGCGACATGCTTACCTCGCCAGATTGCGAACACGTTTCAGATCGGTATAACCTCCGCGGGGACCGAGCGTATCCGTAATCCACTTGATCGCTGCCATATGATCATTCAGCACCACTTGACTTAGCGGATCAGGTCCGTTTCGCTTCTTGATTCGTACTGCATTCATTCTGCCTACAGGTACGTGATGAACAGCGCGTACCCGAAGTCCGCCGATCACGGCCTTGGCTTGTGCGAGTGGCGGAACTTCCAGCGAGGATATCCCCATGACCTCAAGTGCTTTTCGGCTTATTGCATGTGGAATAGCTGTCATGGATGCCCCCCGGAGATCAGATCTCGCGAGTATGCTGTTCAACATGTGTTTGGCCTCCACAACCGGATGAACGGGACGATGCGTGACAGGCCCATGGTAGTCGTTAAGCGCCACATCCGTTCCCTTCAGCACGGCCTTCACGTAAGGTGCAAAGTGCTCTGCAGGAATGGCGATATCTGCATCAGTAAACAGCAATACCTGACCACAGGCCGCCTCTGCGCCTACTTTTCGTCCTCCATCATGTCCCAGCGCTTCGGCATACGTGAGCACGCGTGCTCCAGCCCGTTTGGCAGCGTTAGCCGTACCGTCTGTTGAACCATTCACAATGACAAGCACTTCAGCATCATGACATATCCGCAGCGCTTCACGTACAACTGCACCAATCGTTTTCTCCTCATTCATGGCAGGGATAATGACCGAGAGCACCGGTCCCTGAGAACCCTCCTTGTGTACAGGAGCATCACTCATGCCATTTACCGCTCCATTCTCTACTCCATCTTTAACCTGTGACATCAGCTGTCTGGATGGAATAACGAATGAATAGGCCTTTGTACCCTTTTTGTTTCCAGACTTCCCTCTTCGTTTCTTCAGCACTGTTTTTCTGCGTGTCCCATTTGACTGGGTTGCATAACGTGCTGTAGTACGGGTTTTGCGCAACAGTTTCACCTCCCGCATTCAATCATCGGCATGCCAAGGGAGTACACGTTATTCTATGTATTCGTGGAGCAGTGGAAACGGCGTATGTCCTTGCACAAAGCAGGTTCTCCCTGTGAACACGAGGGTACAGGCCTTGATTTTAGACAAAATACGTCAAAATATGTGAAAAACGCTACCTCTCCCCTACTTCAGACACAATTTTAGAAAAATTTTAAAATTGCATCTTTTCCAAAGTTTTACACTGTGATAATATACGTTCCAAGCAGTTTTATTTACAAAAATAACCTAGTGATGAACATGAGTTCCCATTCATCTTTCTGGATTCATTTATTGACCTTAGGTTGATTAAATTATGACCTCATTCACAGATCCTGTTAAACAGATTCATTTTACTCTTGAGAGGGGTGATGCCGTTCATAACACCTGCCTTCGTCATTTACGCAAACCCGGATTGAACACCCCAGTTTTTCGTGAACAAATCTTCTACCCGCGCAATTGGACAACCCCCGGCTTTCTGAAAGAGGAACACAATAGACGATTAAACCTTCGGGCTGAACTGAATATACGGTTATCCTTTCGTTTGGTGTCGTGTTTAACACTTCCCGAGCTAAAGCCCAAGCCGATTTTATTCCAATCGTTTCTTGTCTCATTCCACGCTTCAGGTTCAGCCCCACGCTCCGCGCTGCCCAAGTTGCAGACGGAATTCCAACCGAGATTGGCATGATCATTTTCCAACCAAAAATAATTTATGAATGGGAGAGTTTACTATGAAATTCGCCAAAGTTATGCCAACAATTCTTGGAGGAGCTCTTTTGCTCGCTTCCGTATCCTCTGCTGCTGCAGCTCCATTGTCCGATCAATCCATTCCACTTCAGGCCCCTTATGCCTCCGAGGAGGGTATTCCATTGAACAATGGAACAGATGACACCATCTACAACTACCTTGGACAGCAGGAACAATTCCTGAATTCCGATGTGAAATCCCAGCTCAAAATTGTCAAAAGAAACACAGATACATCCGGTGTAAGACACTTCCGCCTGAAACAATATATTAAAGCTATCCCGGTATATGGCGCAGAACAGACGGTCCACCTGGACAAGACCGGAGCCGTGAGCTCCGCACTTGGCGATCTTCCACCGATTGAAGAGCAGGCCATTCCGAATGATGGTGTAGCCGAGATCAGCGGAGAAGACGCAATCCGTATTGCAACCGAAGAAGCAACCTCACGGATCGGAGAACTTGGTGCCGCGGAAATCACACCTCAAGCTGAATTGAACATCTATCATCATGAAGAAGATGGTCAGACATATCTGGTTTACATTACGGAAGTAAACGTACTTGAACCTGCCCCTCTACGGACCAAATATTTCATCAACGCAGTGGACGGCAGTATCGTATCCCAGTTTGACCTCATTAACTTTGCCACTGGAACAGGTACAGGTGTACTCGGTGATACCAAGACCCTGACAACCACTCAATCCGGCAGTACCTTCCAACTGAAAGACACCACTCGCGGTAATGGCATCCAAACGTACACAGCGAACAATGGCTCATCGCTGCCTGGTACCTTGCTCACGGATTCGGATAATGTATGGACCGATCGTGCAGGTGTAGATGCTCATGCCCATGCTGCTGCTACGTATGATTTTTACAAAAACAAATTCAATCGTAACGGTATTAACGGTAACGGATTGTTGATCAGATCCACCGTGCACTACGGCTCCAATTACAATAATGCCTTCTGGAACGGCGCACAGATTGTCTTTGGTGACGGAGACGGAACGACGTTCCGATCCCTGTCTGGTGATCTGGATGTTGTCGGTCATGAATTGACGCATGGTGTCATTGAATATACAGCCAATCTGGAATATCGTAATGAACCAGGTGCACTTAACGAAGCCTTTGCCGATATTTTCGGCAATACGATCCAGAGCAAAAACTGGCTGCTCGGTGATGATATCTACACACCCAACATTCCAGGAGATGCGCTGCGCTCCCTTTCTAACCCTACCTTGTATGGTCAACCTGACAAATACAGCGATCGTTACACAGGCACACAAGACAACGGCGGTGTTCATATCAATAGTGGTATCATCAACAAAGCCTATTACCTTGCTGCTCAAGGCGGAACGCATAATGGTGTGACCGTTACCGGAATCGGTCGGGATAAAGCAATTCAGATTTTCTACAGCACACTGGTGAACTACCTGACCCCAACGTCCAAATTTGCCGCTGCCAAAACAGCTACCATTCAAGCAGCCAAAGATCTGTACGGAGCGAATTCTGCTGAAGCTACTGCGATTACCAAAGCATATCAAGCTGTAGGCCTGTAACATCTTACTTTACCGTGATTGAACTTATCATGTAATCATCCCACATCCTAATTGCATTAAACGTTCAGACATCCCTCACACTGTCCGAACGGAATAAGCTTGGTTCAACCAAAAGCGGTGTCCCGGACAACTCTGGACACCGCTTTTGTCATTTGTGTATTACCCATGCAACAACCTGCACTATTCTTGCGAAGGCCCCGCAGCAATCCATGATAACAATCCGTACGTGTGCTTGCAATCTGCCGTACGCGACACCTCAAGTACTGCTTCATCCTCACTTTGCGAGAGCAGGGAAATCTGGAAGCCCCGATCATTGCTCATACCCACAATCACATAATGTTCTGAAGCAAATGACTCTTCAAAAACAACGGTTACCTCTGTGCTTGCTTCACTCTCTGGCAGGACAAAAGCTTCCATGCCGAATTGCTGTACAACCGGTTGCTTGCTTACGCTGCGAACGGGTTGGAACGCCAGATGTTTGGCCTGAACTGCACCCGATTGCAACTGGCTGCTGCCTACGGCATCATTACCAAGATGCTCCTGTGTAACCGATTGTTCGCTTAACACAAACTCCGTTGTTTCAGCGTTCTCCTGTGATTGTTCAAGCTGCGGTTGCTGAGCCTGATCTGCCTGTTCTGTCGTGAACAAAGCTGCCTCTGGTCCGCCAATCTGATCTGTTTGGGATATCAGCTCTTGCTGTTGCTCCTGACCAGCACTCGGTAATACCTCGACAATTGTATGCCCTGATTGCTGTACAACCTCATTTTCTGTTTGAATTAATCCCTCTTGTCTTCGGATCGCTGCCAGTTGCTCCAACGTTTCTCCACTGAACTGACGAATTGCATTCCATATCTCTTCGCTCAAATGCGCCGGACCTACAATCCCCGCATTCAAGTGATTAGAGGTAATACTCTGCGCACTCAGTTTGCTGCCGTTCACGCTGCCATCGGCCAATTTGGCACTTGTGACGGACCCATTTTGCAGATGAACCCCGCTTACTGATTCCTCTTCCAGGTGGGTTGTGCGAATACTGCGTTCTTGAATATGATCCGCATGAATCGTTCCATCCTGAATATGCCGGGACTGCACACTTTTATCTGCCATGTGGATAGCCGATACCGCACCTTCAAGCAATTTATTACCGTTCACACTGCCGTCCGCCATTTTGGCGCTTGTTATGGAACCATTGTGCAGGTGAATCGCACTTACCGATTCCGCTTTGAGGTGGGAGATTCCAATGCTGCGTTCCTGAATGTGGTCAGCCTGTATGGCTCTCTCTTGGATATGACGGGATTGCACACTTCCATTGGCAATATGCACATCCGACACCGCGTCTTCAAGCAGTTTGCTGCTGCTCACGCTACCATCGGCCAGTTTAGCCTCTGTTACGGACCCATTTTGCAGATGAACCTCACTTATTGCTTCCTCTTCCAGATGGGACGTACCAATACTATGCTCCTGAATATGATCAGCAAGGATCGCTCCTGCCTGGATATGGCGAGTTTGCACACTTTCAGATGCGATATGGCTCCCCAGTACAGTGTCTTCGAGCAATTTGCTGCCGTTAATGCTACCGTCAGCCAGCTTGGCACTTGTGACAGACCCATTTTGCAGATGAACTGCACTTACTGCTTCCTCTTCCAAATGTGCTGTGCCGATGCTTCGCTCCTGAATATGATCAGCTTGAATGGCTCCTGCCTGAATATGCCCGGATTGCACACTTTCCGATGCGATATGAATCCCGGATACCGTACCTTCGAGTAACTTGCTGCCGGTTATACTGCTATCCGCCAGTTTGGCACTCGTTACAGATCCATTCTGCAGATGAACTGCACTTACTGCTTCCTCTTCCAAATGTGCTGTGCCGACACTCCGTTCCTGAATATGATCAGCATGAATGGCTCCTGCCTGAATCTGACGGGATTGCACACTATCGTCTGCCAAGTGGATATCCGATACCGCTCCTTCAAGCAACTTGCTGCCGGTTACACTGCCGTCGGCCAACTTGGTACTTGTTACGGATCCATTTTGCAGATGAATGGCACTTACCGCTTCCTCTTCCAAGTGAAACATGCCGATGCTGTGCTCCTGAATATGGTCAGCAAGGATTGCTCCTTCCTGGATATGGCGGGATTGCACACTTTCGGACGCGATATGAATTCCCGACACCGCATCTTCAAGCAACTTGCTGCCGGTTACACTGCCGTCTGCCAGTTTGGCACTGATGACGGACCCATTTTGCAGATGAATGGCACTTACTGCTTCCTCTTCCAGATGGATTGTGCCTATGCTTCGCTCCTGAATATGGTCAGCATGAATAGCGTCTGCCTGAATATGTTCGGATTGCACGCTTTCGGATGCAAGATGAATCCCCGAGACCGTACCTTCGAGTAACTTGTTGCCATTTATACTGCCGTCCGCCAGTTTGGCACTCGTTACAGATCCATTTTGCAAATGAACCGCACTTACGGAGTCCTCATCCAGATGCATTGAGCCAATACTGTACTCTTGAATATGATCAGCAAGGATCGCTCCTTCCTGGATATGACGGCTTTGCACACTTTCGTTGGCAATGTGAGTAGCTGATACTGCCCCAGCGGCCAATTTGCTGCCATCAACACTACCACTCGCTAGTTTGGAGCGTGTTACGGATTCATCCTGCAAAATAATTGTACTTACCGCTTCTTCTTCCAGATGAGACGTTCCGATGCTGCGTTCATGGATATGATGAGGAAGAATTTCACCATCCTGAATATGACGGGAATGCACGGCTCCTTGCTGTAAGTGAACAGCACTTGTCGACTCTGCCTGAAGATGCAAACCACTGATCAACCCCGGCTGAAGATGAGCCGCAGTAATGGATAAAGGGGCCAGATTATCTGTTCCGACAGCTCCAGGTGCCAAGTGATGTGATGTAACCACCTGTTCAGCGATATGCTCCTCATGAATGATGTCTGCCTTCAGATGCTGTGAGTTTACTACTTGCGTTCCCAAGTGTTCGGATTTCACACTGCCTTCAGCCAGATGCACGGATTGTACAACGGATGGTTGCAAGTGCTCGCTACCTACAGCAGCCTGTTGAAGTTCTGTCCCGGATACCGAGTCCGCTGTCAAATGGTCCGCGCTTACAGACCCGTGCCGAAGTTTGTTGCCCGAAATACTGCCATCAGCAAATAATTCCGGTGAGCGTATTTCTTCCGACAAATGTTCCAGGGAAACAGCATGCTGCTTCAAGTGATACCCGCGAATCGTTCCTGCTGGAATATGTTTGGCGTTAATACTTTCTGCCATAATTTTGGAAGAAGTCACGCTCCCGTCTGCCAGTTTAGCTGACGTAACAGCAGAATCCGCCAGTTTATCTGTGGCAACACTTTCTGGTGAGAGCTTCGGGGAGGTAACCGCATGATCTGTTAGATGAGGCGGAAAAATGGACCCGCCAGCCAGCTGGGCTGAAGTGATACTACCCGGAGCCAATTTGTCTGTTGTGACCGCGGCCCGTGCAATAGCATCCGTTTCAACACTGCCTGGTTGAAGATGAGGTGTGCCTACGGCATGTTCTGTCAGGTGATCTGATTTCACTGCATAAGGTCTCAGGGCCTCGGAACCCACACTCCCTGGAGCCAGATGTGTACCCGTGACTCCACCATTCGCAAGATGCGAGGATATGACACTTCCCGGGGCAAGCGCTCTGCTGCTCACCGATGCCGTTCCAAGCTTCTCTGCTGTCACACTTTCATCTGCGAGCTTAACATCTGTAACGGCAGCATCCTGCAGTTCATACGTACCTACGGCGGACTCTGCAAGATGCCGCTCAGACACCACATTATCTGCGAGTGCATCTCCGGACACACTTCCGGTAGACAGATGTGTTGCCTCGATGCTTCCACTTGCAATGTGAATGGAGTGAATTGCAGCATTATCCACATGTACTGGCGTGATTCCCCGATTTGCAATGTGCTCCGCACGAATGGAGCCTTTGGCAAGATGTTTACCCTGTACGGCTTCATCCGCAATTTTGGAAGAAATGACACTCTGATCAGCAATCTTGGAGGCTGTAATGGACTGCTCCAGCAATTTTGCTGTTCCAACAGACTGGTCTGCCAGCTTGCTGCTGGTTACTGCACCTTCCGTCAAATGCTCACTGCCCACTTCTCCATTGCCAATCTGCTCCTTGCCAACGGCATGAGCGCGAATCTGGCTTGAACCGATCGAACCGTCCAATAGATGTCTTCCACTTAGTGAACCCTCGGCCAAATGTCTTGTTTGTATGGACCCATCCTCAATCTGGTCACTTCCAATACTGCCATTGGACAGGTGTGAACGACCGACAACCCCTTCTGCCAGATGTGTCTGTTTAACAGCACCTGCCTGAATATGGTGAGATTCGATGGATAGTTCATCGATTTTGCTGCCTGTGACAGCAGCTTCACGAATTTTGGAGGTAGTCACTGCATCGTCAGCCAGTTTGGAAGTATGCACAGCTCCTCCGGTGAGGTGCCTTGTATCCACGCCGCTAATCGCAATCTTGTCTCCAGTAACGGCATGATTCTTGATTAACTCTTCCGTTACCAGCATCCGGCTGAGATGCCTTGTACCGATGGAACCATCGGCAATTTTGCTTGAATCGATGACCTGGTTGCCAAGCTTCTGAGAGGTAATACTGCCATCTCTAATTTTCTCACCGGCGATGGAAGCATTTCGTATTTTGTGACCAGACACAGAGCCGTCAATCAGGTGCTCTTCCGATACAGACGCTTCTGCAAGTTTCGCGGAAACAATGGCCCCGTCTGCAATGTGAATGCTGGTCACCGCATAATCCTGCAACGCTTCACTGCCGACCGCATCCGGTTTCAGCTTGGAGGCATCCACGGAGAAAGGAGCCAGTTTGCTCTCTGTAACAGCAAATTCACTCAAGTCATCCGTGTAGATGTAATGTCCGGTGTGACCCGGCATCTGGTTCTGGTTCAGGATCTGCAGTCGATCCCTGCTTGCGATCTCCTGCTTGTTGATGTCCTGCTCTTCTACCAGAGCAGGCGGAGCCACGCTGCTAACCTGAATCTGCTTTTCCAAGCTATCTTGCGTCTCCGCTTCCTTACCATCAGACTCTACAGGTTCCGGCTTGATTTTGGCTGTGCTCTCCAGCTCTTCCAGTTCGTTCGTTGAAGCAGGTAGTTCTGTTGATTCCAATAGGAATTCTTCCGATGCCGGAACAGCCTTCGAATCCCTTTTATTCGTATTCAAGCGTTCGTCCCTATTCGTAGTGAAACCTGAATTCATCTTGTCTGCCCGGCGATCAGTCAGTTCCAATTCCTTGAATTTCGGGCTCACATGCCGCAGTTTCGGCGTTGGGACCTTCTTTTTGCCATTTTTACTCATGCAGCTTGCTCCTTCCTCAAACGTTCGTCTCCGGCATCATATGCTTCCATATGGGCATCTGCCACTTCATTTATGACTTTCACGGATTCCAGAGCACGAATGTATAGTCATTAGGACAGGAAGGTTCCATGATCTTCGTGGAAATAGGCGTGTCAGGGCAGCAGAGGAAAGGCGGCTGTCCACGCCCCCGTCCCAGTCATGTCATAGGATATGATGTCTAGGTCGTGCATAGCGATGCATTGTACACACCGGTCTGCGTTGTCGCGATGTCTGAGCCATGCGGTGACAGGCCGGCATTCCATGAATGGACGATCCATGGTCGCGATAACATCGAAGGAGGAACGGTCATGCTCCAAGAAACGATCGGCATTATGTTCGATTCACGCATGTACCGGGGGATACCGGCCGGAAGGACCGGTCAGGAATCACTCGCGAATTATGAACAGGCAGCGGCCAGTTATGGATTAACCCCCTGCTTTTTGCGGCTGGAAGATATTGATTCGGATCAAAAAACATGTCTTGCCTATGTAAAGAAAGAAGGCTCATATGTTCGCGAGCGTATGAAGTTGCCATCCGTCATTCATAACCGATCACTTCAGCTTCGCCGGACGGAACAGCATCAGATCACCAAGCTGATGTTGCAGGGTATCCAAGTATTCAACGTTCGCAATCGGTACCGTAAAGATCATATTCATGACATGCTTCATCAGGATCTCATCTTAAGAGAACACCTGCCCCATGCCGTTAAAGCTACGCCAGAATCTCTGGCCTATATGATGGAACATTATGATGACCTCGTCATCAAACCGTGCAGTGGAAGTATCGGTCATGGCATAATGCGAGTCTTTCAGCGAGATGGACAGTGGAAACTGACTTGTGAGACAAAGGCTGCACGCAGAGGGTGGGCAACCTTCCGATTGAGCAAAGGACAGCTTCCTTCCTCCACCCTGAGGCGGATTTTTCGCCATGCCTACCTTATTGAAGAGCGTATCCCACTGCTGCGTTATGAGGGCAGACCCGTAGATCTGCGGGTATCTGTACAACGTGGCAGCGATGGTCTTTGGGGAATTACAGGCATGTTTGCCAAAGCAGCTCCTGCCCATACGTTTGTCACCAACATCGCCCAGGGTGGTAAAGTCATGAAGCTCGAGGAGGCCCTTGGATCAGGAGAATCTGGCTTCGATCTGGCTCGACTGGAACACAGAATCGGACTCGTTGCTCTTCGAATTGCCCAGATCTTAGCGGCCAGTCTGCCACATCTGGCTGATCTGGGCCTTGATCTCGGGATAACGCGCAGCGGCCAGATCTATTTCATTGAATGCAATGGACGCGATCAGCGTTACGGTTTTCGCAAGGCAGGAATGTCGGAACACTGGAAGTCAACGTACAGCAAACCCATGGCTTATGGACGGCTGCTGCTGGAACAGAATTCGAGAATTCCGAGACAACCGCAGACATACGATAGGAGATCATATTGATTTCGTGTGCATTCTGTGTCAATATTATGCAGAACGGCCGGTCTTGCCGGCCTTGAAGTTCGCATTAACCCTAAGGGGGATATTCATGGCAAAAACGCTGTTGCGATTAATGACCGAGCTTTCTTCGCGCAAATGGATCTCCCGGACTGTGGGAGCCTTCTCCAAAAGCCGAGGAAGCAAGGCATTTATCCCTTATTTTGTCCGGACCTACGACATCCCTGTTCAGGAGGCCGAGAAAGATTGGAAAGAGTACCGTTCACTGAACGACTTCTTTACCCGCAAATTAAAGCCGGGCATGCGCCCGTTGGAACTTTCAGAGCATGCACTGATCAGCCCGGTAGATGCCAAGATTACGGCAGCCGGTCCAATATCTGCAGGGACACTCCTGAATGTTAAGGGACAAAATTATACACTTGCTGAATTATTAAACCATTCTCCCCATCTGGAGAAGTACAAGCACGGGTACGGGTTCGTTCTCTATCTCAGCCCTCGCGACTATCACCGCATTCATGCACCTGTTAGCGGCCGCAAAATAGAAAGTGAGCACATCAAGGGCAAAGTTTATCCCGTGAATGACTTTGGGCTGACCCATATGAAATCCGTGCTTAGTCGAAACGAACGACTCATTACCTATATCGCACACGATTACGGTGAAGTGGCGGTTGTCAAAGTAGGTGCGATGAACGTGAGTAGCATACAATATGCTAACGCAGACACAAGTAGCTGGGCACAAGGCGATGATCTGGCCTATTTTGAATTCGGTTCCACTGTTGTTCTACTGACACAGAGCGGTACATTCGAACCAACACCAGGCTTGCAGCCAGGCGATTCGGTCAAAATGGGCGCTTTGCTGGGTCGTTTGAAACCGAAGAAATAGGGCTCATACGCAAATAAAGAGGATGGCGCAGCACCTGTAACCAGGTATTGCGCCATCCTCTTTATGCATTCATATTCATCCATGTATACATGCAATACGAAGCTTCGCTTCGTCGTTAGTGGTCTGCTGAGTTCTCCTCAAAACCATACATCCTGCAAGTCCTCTGCCGGTTTGAATCGGCGGAGACGGTTCCGGAAAATATTGCATCCCTTCGTAGAGCATCCCCGGTTGCGGACCCGACGTTTTCCGTTCATCACAAGTTCCCCCTTTTGGTCATCTGGAATGCTAGATATTTACCCTTGCGTTCCAGACTTGAAACGTTGTCATGTTCTTCCCATCCGAATGTTAACGAATCTCGGACGGGCTTTTGCCTGTATACTGCTTGAACTGACGACTGAAGAAAAAAATATCCCGGTACCCCAGGGCATCAGCCACTTCGGTCACATTCATGCCGGTATGTACCAGCAGATGTTCTGCCCGTTCAATACGCATGCGGATAATATAAGATTGCACCGATGATCCGACCAGTTCCTTGAACTTGATCGAGAAATATCGGGGCGACAAGCCAGCCCGGGCAGCCAGATCTTCCACCCGATGTGTAATCCCCGGATGCTGACGCACATAATTGGCGACCTCCTGGATGACATCGGACAACTGGTTGCTTACCTTTTTCTCCACAGGTTCTTCCGTATCGGCGCGCAGCAAATGAATCATCAATTGCTTCAGAATCAATCGACTCTCTTCGTCACGTCCGTACACATCCGATAAGAACAGTCTTACATAACGTGCCAGTAAGTGCTCAAACTCCACTGTTTCCTGTACCTCGCGATAGGACTGGGGAACGTCAGTAACAGGCACGTCCACATCAAAATGAATATACGTAAGTACCAACGGCTTTTGCTTATTATGTGTTGCAGTAGGATGATCTCCCGGCCTGAATAGAAAACAACTACCCTTGCCAACCTCATACGACTGGTCATTCAATACAAGCGTTCCTTCACCACTCCATACATAAAATAAATCATAGTTTTGCATCGGTTTTTCCCGCTTCTGCCACTTCCAGCCCGGTTCACAGACAATTTTGGCGACAGCGGGCAAAATAACAAATGATGACGGCGATGCCTGCAGCATGTCGCCACTCCCCCTTGATAGTTAATCTCTCTGCATATGGCATCATTCTGATCTGAATCTCACATCTTCAATCAAAGCCATATGTATTTCAGCATCTAGCATCATTCAATACAACTTGCTCATATATGATCTCTGCTCCAATAGGAGCGAAATGGTCTTATCCTATTATACAGCGGAATTCACCGAAACGAAAATGTGCACTTCTCCCAGGCTAGCCGCATTCGCCGGATTCCCTCTGTCATCTCTTCTTTCTCCAGATGTGCAAACCCAAAACAGACCGCCGGATGAGCTGAAGTCAGCCAATATCGCTCTGCATCTCGAAACAGTACGCCATCCGCCTGAGCGAGCGTTTTAAACCGCTGGTAGCTGTCTGCATCGCCATTCCAGGTAGCATAGATATGCAGTCCTGCATCACCAATCTGCATGGTGAATGCTTCCGGCAACTGTAACTCCATCTCTCGGACAAAAAAATCATGCCGTTCCCCGTATAACCGGGTTAACCGCCGCAAGTGCCTCAGGTAACCTCCTCTGGTCATGAATTTGGCCAGTGCGCGCTGTTCCAACAGCGCAGGAGGTACCGGTTCATACAGCGCTTTGGCTGCAAGCAGAGGTTCCACCAGACCAGGTGGCAGTACAGCATAACCAAGTCGGAACGAAGCAACCATCGTTTGTGAGAATGAACCGACATAGATGACACGCTGCTCACGATCAAGCACTTTGAGGGGTTCAATTGGTCTTCCGCCCCATCGGAATTCACTGTCATAATCATCTTCAATAATGACCGCATTCCGCTTTGAGGCCCACGCAAGCAAGGCTCGTCTTCTGTCCAATCCCAATACGGCACCTGTTGGAAACTGACGGGTAGGCGTGACAAATAACGTCTGTGCCTCCCAAGGCTGAGGTATAATGCCTGCAGTATCCACCTCTGCCGGGATGATATGCCCACCACAGGACTTGACGGCATGGGCAATACCCGGATAACCCGGATTCTCCAATACAACTGCTGTATTCTCCGTAATCAGCAATTGAGATAGGAGAGTGATGCCTTGCATGGAACCACTGAACAATACAATCTGGGATGCTTCTGCCTGGATGCCGCGTGTCCATCTGAGATGGGAGGCGATGGCCTCCCGCAGCTCCGGATCCCCCGCTGCACCGCTCGATTCTCGCCAACCACTGCGATGAACCGCAGCGAGTGCACTCTTCCACTCCCCCAGCGGGAAATGTTCTGCAGGCATGCGCTGCATCTGAAAATTAATGACAGACGGGTTCGGTGAAGACATCTGGGTCCGCAGGACATCATGTTGCGTGTTCAACCTCTGCACCCGCTCGCCCCAGGGAGACAGCCTGAGAATGGCTTCCTGTTTCTCATTTTCATGAGTGGATAATGTTTCGGTTACAAAGGTACCTCTTCCCCGATGTGCATGAACATAACCATCCGCAAGCAGCATGTCGTATACCTGAGCTACCGAACCACGTGACATCTCATATTGTCTTGCCAACTCACGGGTGGAAGGAAGTCTCGTGCCTCCCACCAATGTTCCTGCATGAATGGCATCACGTAACGCATGGTACAATGCCTCATACTTGTATCGATGCTGAAGTTCATAGGTATCCATCGGTAGCCACAATTCCATCATGCACCTCTCTTCTTCATTCGTCTTCATTATGTGATCCTGACAAATTGGCCTACTAAAGTGAATCTAAATTGGATCTATTTCATTGTCAATGTATGAACTATTGTTATGCATAAGATATGGCGTTCTATTATACATTCAATGATGGGGGAATACACATGAGACGGAAAGAATTCACAGTAGATGAAGAACAAGAGATTACGGCATTTCTGGATCAGTGCTCCTTCGGGTTTCTGGGAACGGTCAGCCCGGATGGACAGCCACGGGTTACACCGCTGAATTTCGTTTATATGGATGGTTGCTTTTACTTCCACGGCAGTCTGGCTGGAGAGAAGATGAAACAGATCAAACAGGATTCCTCGGTTAGTTTCACGGTAGCTGAAGAGTTCTCCCTGATTCCCTCCTATTTCAGTGATCCCGAGCTTGCTTGTCCGGCGACTTCATTCTTCAAGAGTGTTATGGCCTTCGGTCAGGCTGAACCGGTTAAAGATCCGGACACAAAAGGCAAGGTACTGCAGCGATTTATGGAAAAACTCCAGCCGCAAGGCGGATATGTACCCATTGATGCTACTGACTCGCGTTACATAGGCAACCTCAAAGCTGTAGCCGTAGTCCGTATTATTCCAGAACGGGTCAGCGCCAAGTTCAAATTTGGACAAAACCTCTCCAGTGAACGATTCGATCATCTCAGTGGGCAGTTGGAACAGCGCAATGAGGGACGAGATGCTGAAACCGCTGAGATGATGCGGAAATATTGTCCATTTCATCAGCAATAAATTTCATTTTCAGAGGATTCAGCCAAGGATAAATTCAGCTAATTCCTACCTGAAAACCCTCTGCAACAACGCGGTAAAGCGATATAACTGTCATATTGCGTAATTTCCGTGACGGGGGCATGTCAAGGTGATATAATGTTAGGCAGTTGAATCACAAAGACTTGGAAGGATGAAAAGAATGAATCCACTGGCTGAACAGTTGAACGAAAGTATTCAGACAGGCAGCAGTCACGTCTACTCCATGCTGTCACAGCTTGGCAAAGAAATTTATTTTCCTAAAGAGGGGATTTTGAGTCAATCTGCTGAAGCAGCAAGCTTGGCCAAGACCCATAATGCCACAATTGGTATCGCCCTGGAGGGCGGTGTGCCGATGCATCTTCAGGTTATTCAGGAGAAGCTGTCTGCATTCCAGCCAAAGGATCTGTATCCTTACGCTCCACCTGCAGGCAAACCAGAATTGCGGACCGTCTGGAGAGACAAGATGCTGAAGGAAACGCCTTCCCTGGAAGGCAAAACGTTCGGCAATCCGATTGTAACCAATGCATTAACCCATGGACTAAGTATCGTAGCCGACCTGTTCGCCGATGAAGGGGACGCTGTCATATATCCGGATAAAAACTGGGAAAATTACGAGCTGACCTTCGGAATCCGTCGTCATGGCCAGTTGGTTCATTATCCCCTGTTCGATGATCAGTTGAACTTTAACAGTGACGGTCTGCTTCAGGCGTTGCTTGATCAAAAGGACAAAGGTAAAGCCATCGTGCTGCTCAACTTCCCGAATAACCCTACCGGTTATACGCCTGGAGCCGAAGAAGCAGATGCCATTGTAAACACGATTCGTCAGGCTGCTGAAGCAGGCGTTAACGTGGTTGCTGTAACAGATGATGCATACTTCGGGCTGTTCTTCGAAGATTCCATTCATGAATCCCTGTTTGGCAAGCTTGCCAATATTCATCCACGTGTATTGACCGTAAAAGTGGATGGTGCAACGAAGGAAGAGTTCGTATGGGGCTTCCGCGTTGGCTTCATTACGTATGCCCATGAAGATGCAGCTGTTCTGCACGCTTTGGAACAGAAAACTCTTGGTATCATCCGGGCAACGATCTCCAGTGGCCCGCATCCTTCCCAGACTTTTGTACTGGATGCGCTCAAAGCACCGGAGTTTGAAGCACAGAAACTGGAGAAGTTCGAGATTATGAAAGGCCGCGCCAACAAAGTGAAGGCCATTCTCGATAGTGGCAAGTATGAAGATGCATGGGACTATTATCCGTTTAACTCCGGTTACTTCATGTGCCTGAAGCTGAAGGAAGTTGGCGCTGAAGAACTTCGAAGCCATTTGCTGCACCAATATGGTGTGGGTACCATCGCGCTGGGTGAATCGGATCTGCGGATCGCCTTCTCCTGTATCGAAGAAGCCGGATTGGAAGATCTGTATGAAACCATCTATCGTGGGGTTCAGGATCTGCGGACGACTTAATTAAAACAGACTTGAAGCCTGAATGATATAAGAACCCTTTGTATTACCGGCGACGTTACATGTCTCCGATTATACAGAGGGTTCTTTTGTATTCCACAACACGCCTGATACCCCGCACCTCACCGGGACAGCTGCCCAAAACCTCCAAAATCCTGCTTTACCGGGCATCGGCCCAATCAGCCCACCCCCATCGCACATAGTATACGATGTACGCAAGGGCGTGCCAAACAACCACTTGAAAGGGGAATGACCATGTCTGGAGTTGAAGATACAAGAGGCGGTTATGGATGCGGCGGTTACGGAGGATTTACTAACACAGGTGCCATTCTCGTTTTGTTCATCTTGCTCGTCATTATCACGAAATCATTCCTCTGTTAGTACTAAATGCACACACATGCGCGGGGTACCAAGTGATCTGATTGCAACATGAAGAAGGGTATTCCGGGACACAGCCCGGAATACCCTTCTTGTTGTTTGTATAACAATGATCACCGTCCAACTCGAACGACCATCCGGGCTGGAGAGAGTTACGCAAGTTCAATCACTCGTTTACTCGTCTTCTTCTTCCTTCAACCACTTGTTGCCTTGCGAACGGCGCATGATCACAATCACCAGTATGCCCAAAATAAGCGCTACTCCTGTGACAGTCAGTCCACTTGCCCCTGCAGCCAGCATAGGCAGCCACATAAGCAACGCAGCCAGCGCATGCAGATGGAATATGAATCCCAACACCTGAGAACGACGACTCTCTCCCGAGATCGGATAGATCATAATCCAGAACGATTCACTATGACTGCGACGCAGCGCACCAAGCTGAACACCTGCAAGCAACAGGAAGAACAGATACACACCAACACCAAAGTAGCTGCCTGCTGTCCACCAGGATAGTAACATGCCCAGTACAACTAGGCGTAACACGATGGAGAACACTTCGGTTCGAATAAACGTTTTGGTTATCAAATAACGGTAAGCTTTCCCCGCATTCCATGGGAGACCGCTCCCCCATTTGCTAAGCCAACGACGCGAACTTACTTTCTGTCCGGATGAAGGTACGTCCACGAACCAGCCGAGCGTGCGCATAACCCTGCCAGCCTGTCCCTGCTCCACCTGAATCAGACGCTCCCACGCCACCCGATGTTTCACTGGTACACGCAAAGCGACGATGTATACTACAGCCAGTAACAGCAGGAACCATACGCTGCGCTGAGGTGGCTGCCATAGCCATGCACCAACCGCCAGCACAGCCAGTGCCCATCGCAAGAGACGATATCCTCTCGCTGCCCCGACCTGAACCATTCTTAGCTCTTGCCATGCTCCATAACTGGACAGTCCTTTCCACAGCAGCAGGAATACGATGAACCCGCCAAACGGCCGTGCATCCAGATCTGCTCTGACATACAGGGGCCACAGTGTCACAAACACAAGCAGCAAACCCAGACTTTTATAAACGATGCCCCGGGCAAAGCTGTTCTTCAAATATTCCTGCATCCGGTATTCCTGAGGTCGCAGAAATACAATATCCGCCGGAAGCAGATATGTACGATAACTGCTAAACATCACCAGTGGCGCGAGCAGTAACAATGCAATCCAGCGAATCGGGAATTCGGCGGGAATGTTCTGAACAAACGATGTATACCAGGCGGAGAACGCAATGACGAGAAATAAAAAGACCATAGCTACACCGCTCTGGATTACATATCCCAGATAAGGAAGGATTTCGTTCCAGAATCCTGTGCGTCTTTGCTTCCATAGCAGCTTGAGATCCATGCTCAATCCCTGCCTTGTACGAGGGAATAGAACATGTGCTCCAGCGTGGCATCCGATTCCCCAAATTGGGAGCGCAATTCATTCAGCGTCCCTTGAGCAATAACCTGCCCGCGGTGCAGAACGATAAAACGGTCACAGTAATTTTCAATCGTGGACAGGATGTGTGAACTGAGCAGGATGGATGATCCCGAAGCTTTCATCTCGAGCATAAAATCAAGCAAAGAGCGGATACCCAGCGGGTCCAGCCCCAGGAAAGGCTCATCAATGATGTACAGTGGCGGTCCTGCCACAAAAGCACACATGATCATGACCTTTTGCCGCATCCCCTTGGACAGGTGAGTCGACAGACTTGTACTTTTCTCATTCATACGGAACAGTTCCAGCAGTTTCTCCGTCCGTTGCTTGAAATCAGCTTCCGACACATTGTACGCTCTTGCCGTAAACTCCAGATGTTCCATCACCGTCATCTCATCATACAGTTCTGGTGATTCCGGCACGAATGCCATGGCCGATTGGTAGGTCTGTGCATCCTCGTCACGCTTCTTGCCCATTACCCTCACTTCGCCCTGTTGAGGAGTCATCAGGCCGAGAATATGTTTCATCGTTGTACTTTTGCCAGCACCGTTTAAGCCGATTAGTCCGACCATCTCCCCACGTCCGACTTCCAGATCGATGCCGTGAAGGACCGGTCGTTTGGCACTATAACCTCCGCTTAGTCCGCTGATTTGCAGAACAGGTGATTGAACGTTTTCCATCTATCCCTGCACCCCTTTCGTCAGATTCTATTCTTCGGAGCGTGGCGTTTTGTCTTTACTCCACTTGGGTGCTCCCTTGTTCTTACGATCCTGATCACGCTCCGTGCGGCCTGTATTGCCAGTTGGTTTGCTACCCCCTGGACGCGAATTGGAGATGGTAGCTCGGGTACCGCCATTGCGGCTGCCCTGACCTGGTTTTCGATCTCTGTTTTGTCCCGGTTTTCTGGAGAAAGAATGCCCCTCCGGGCGCGTGTCCGGACGCGGATCTGCTTCCAATACTTTACCGCCGAAGAGTACACGTTCCTGCAACTCGATGCCGAGTTCACGCGCGAATTTGCGCATAATGAAGATCTGCGTCTCATCCACAATGGACAGTACAATACCGGAACGTCCCATGCGGCCTGTACGGCCTGCGCGGTGAACATAGTGCTCCGAGTCAAAGGCAGGGTCATAGTTAATAACCATTGGAAGTCCTTCGATATCCAGTCCTCTGGCAGCAACTTCGCTGGCGATCAGCAATTGCAGTTTGCCGTTACGGAAGGCAGACAATACGTTACTGCGGGTCACTTTGTCAGCATCCCCATACAATGCAGCAGCGGACAATCCCAGATGATTCATTTTGGCTTCCACTTCACCAATATCTTCAGTTGCATTCACAAATACGATTGCCCGGTCCGGATTGTACTGTCTGACCAGACGACGCAGCATGTCAATTTTATTACGGTTTTCTTCCACAAAGTAATAATGCTCCAAGCCCGCAGCCGTAGCTCGATCCGGCTCAATTCCGATCTGAACAGGCTCTTTCATCTCACGCTTCGCGAGTCCAGCCGTATGCTCATCAATTGTTGCTGACAGGAAGATCAGCTGACGATCACGCAATGCGCTCTTGAGTACAAAGTTCACGTCACTTACACCGCCAAGCTGGAATACCTGATCCGCTTCATCAATGACGATAGTGGAAACATTGTGCATTTTCAATTTTTTTAGTGTAATTAATTCCTTCAGTCGTCCCGGTGTGCCCACAACCAATTGTGGATGCTCACGCAATTTTTCGATCTGACGTTTAGCTGCTGCGCCACCAATCAGACCCAATACGCCGATCTTGCGTTCTTCCCCGTAGCGCTGTGCCTCACGTACAATCTGCATCGCCAGTTCTTGTGTAGGTGCAATAACGAGTTTCTGCGTACCTTTGACATCCATTTTGATGGATTGTAGCATTGGCAGCAGATATGCCAGGGTTTTCCCTGTTCCCGTCTGGGATTTGGATACAACATCCCGGCCTTCCAAAATAACCGGGATCGTCTGAGCCTGTACAGGTGAAGGTTCGTTAATGCCATGTTTCGCCAAAACGGCCTCCAGATCCTGTTCCACGCCAATTGAAGCAAATGTTTGATTCGTCATGTATGTCCATCCTTTTAGTTTATTCATTTTGATGCTAGCCCTGCTTGCACTTAATATAACCGAAGCCTGTCATCACATTACCTTTCATTATATGCGAAAAAAGCCCACGTACCAAATCTTATTCCAGAATTGTATGTATACACGCCAAAAAAAAGAAAAGCCCCTCGGCGGAGCCTTTCTTTCATCCGTATATGATGCCTCGTATCACATTTACTTCTGATTCATGACACCGTGCGACAATCGATCTGCAAGACGCGGGAATAGCTGATACAGCCATATGCCAGCAGAAGCAAGTCTCGGTAGATTTACTTCTTCCTTGCGCTTTTTCATCGCCCGAATCATATGACCCGCAACGTCTTCCGGTTTCAACATCATCCAACGTACATTATTCACATAATTGCCAGATGGGTCAGCCCGATGGAAAAATGGTGTATCAATCGGACCTGGATTAATCGTAGTCACCATGACTCCGGTCTTACGAAGCTCTTGACGCAGCGCATTACTAAATCCGAGTACAGCATGTTTGGTAGCTGTATAGGAAGCGGATTTGGCTGTCCCGATTTTGCCTGCCATGGAGGCCACGTTTACAATCTGGCCTTTGCCACGTTCCAGCATTTGCGGAAGCACTGCTTTGGTGCAGCGGACAATGCCCATGTAATTCACGTCCATCATCTCATCGAATTCCTGCACAGACATCTCTGTCATCGCTGCGAATTTTCCATAACCTGCGTTGTTCAACAAGATATCGATTCGTCCGTATTTATGCAATATTGCCTCCACAGCTGCCTGAACCTGCTCACTATCCGTAACATCAAGCGTGAGTAATTCATGCGGCCCTTTCAGCGAGGCACCAATCTCTTCCAGCTTGTCCCGTGAACGGGCAGCCAGAATTGGGATGGCTCCTTCTTCTATCAGCATCTGCGCACACAGCGCACCGATACCACTCGATGCACCTGTGATAAACACTACCTGATCTTTCAGCATACCCGATGTCCTCCCGTATTGAACACATATTGCCTCTTGAGGCGTATGGCTCTATTCTACGAGATCATGACCTGAATATCCATCTCACCAATGCCGTCCATCAGCAAAGGAATGCTTAATGCTTTCGTTGCACTGAATGTAGTCAGATGTTCGGACTTCATCACTTGTGGAGGTGTAATATCAACTACAACACCCTGGTTCGACAGGATAGTACTGGCATTACCACTGATCATGTTACCCAGTTCAGAAATCGCGCTTTTGCTCATTTCATCCATTTCTGTAATGACAAAACCACCCATCATCGCAGACACAATTTTCAATGCAACTTGTTCATTGATTCCAAATACAATGTTTCCGCTAAGTTGTCCAGTCATTCCAATCACGATCCAGACATGGTCTGCAATGAACTCTACATTTTTCACGCCAAGACTCCCGGTGGAAGGCGAAACCTGGATGAGCTGTTCGAATACGTTCCGTGCCGATTCCAGGAAAGGATTAATCACTTCCGCTTTCACTGTCTATGTCCCCCTCACACTGGGTTATTGGTCACACACCAAAAGTCCCATATTCATTAAATTTATTATACTTTATCACGTACAAGAATTCATTAAGAATTCGTTAAATCATGTGTACTATAATTTATCGTCATCCATGGGGCAAATGTTTATAGCTGATTCTAGCGAATAAACAGAGCTTTTCACTTCTTTTGAAGAACGGATTTCGATCATTGTGCGTGACAAAAGTTATTTAGGACTTTATTACTGCTTTCTCACAACTGTTAAAAAAATCAAATTCTTGTGTTCGCATTTTTTTCACAGTCTCTTGAACTACTTTTACTCCAGACAATTACCTTCATTGCTCTGCTGTCCTGAATCACCTATAATTTAAGATAAAGGAACAATAACCAGTTACGGGAGTTCATCGCATCACATCTACATATCGAAGATACTTTTCCTGCAAGGAGGTCACCTATGAACATAAGCCAACTGGAGACACTAATTACCATTTCCAAAACGATGAGCTTCCGCAAAGCGGGTGAACTTCTAAACTTGACTCAGCCTGCCGTCTCGGCCCAGATCAAAAGTCTGGAGGACGAATTCAGCACTGTTCTTGTAGATCGTAACCAACCCGTTACCCTGACAGATCGTGGACAGGTATTTCTGGAGCACGCCGAACGCATGCTCGACATCGTCGATGAACTGAAACAAAAATTGTCCGATCTCGATGAAACGCCTCAGGGACGGATCGTGCTGGGTACAACGACTTCCATTGCTATTCAGATCCTGCCAAGGGTGTTATCCTATTTCCAGGATCAATTCCCGCTGATCAAAACCAGTATTCAATCCCTTCCGTCATCACAGATCTATACCCAAGTCGAAAATGGTCTGGTTGATATTGGTATCGGTTATCTCACGGAGCGTAATCCCAACCTGAATACTTCGGTGCTGTACTATGACACATTTGAACTCGTGGTATCGCCTTCCCATCCACTGGCGAAGAAAAAACATGCTGCAGTGGATGTGCTCCGGAGCACCCCATTGATTCTGCTGTCCCCTGATACCGTAGGGAGACGGTTTACGGAAACCATATTCAAGAAACATAATATTGAACCTAATATTGTAATGGAGTTGTCGAGCAGCGAAGAAGTGAAACGGATGGTCGAGATTGATCTCGGGGCAGCTGTAATTTCCAAACAATCGGTTGCGCATGAGTTGCGTCAAGGTACATTGCGAATGATACCCTTAAGTGAGCTGGAGGTCAGTCACCCTGTTGGTGTCATCTATAAGTCGAGTCGGTACCTCAACTCAGCGATGCAGCAATTCATAAGTGACCTCAAAGGCATGCCGGAAACCCAATTCATCAGTTCAGAATGACAATGAGCCATGAGAAAGGAAGGATTCCATATGAAATTTGATCTTCATACACATCATTTTCGTTGTGGTCACGCAGACGGCAACATCCGCGATTATATAGAGGCAGGTATGAAGGCAGGGCTTCAGGCCATCGGTATCTCGGATCATACGCCATACTTTGGCAGTGAACTTGAACAGGCATTTCCACGGATCGCAATGGGCAAGTCTGAATTGCAGCATTATGTGGAAGAGGTCCTTGCTCTGAAAGAGGAGTACGCTGGTAAAATCGATGTGCTGCTCGGCATTGAATCGGACTACTTCCCTGCTCATGCGGAATTGTACCGTACCACGCTGGGACAGTATCCTTTTGACTATATTATTGGTTCCGTTCATCATACCGAGGATGTAAGCATCTTCAACAAAACCCGGTGGAACGGATTGAGCGATGCTCGCAAAGTTGAAGTGAAAGAAAGCTACTATTCATTAATCCGGCAATCGGCTCGCAGCGGTATGTTCCAAATTCTTGGACACATTGATGCGATGAAAGGAAATTATCCACCGTTCTCCGAAATTATCGCTGATCAGGCCATTGATGAAACGTTGCAGGTCATTGCAGAAGCCAACATAGCGATCGAAATTAACACATCTGGCAAAACCAAACTCAGTGGTGGCTGGTATCCCTCGGATGCCATCCTGGAACGCGCCCATCATTATGGAGTGAAGGTGACATTTGGATCGGACGCTCATAAACCACAGCGGGTTGCAGATGAGCTGGATGACGTTCGTACACGCCTGCTGGAGATCGGATTCACCGACTGGGTGTATTTCAAGCAGAAACAGATGCAGATTGTGTCACTGTAAAATAGAGCAACACAAAGGCCCTCACAGCGCGCTTGTTCACGCCGTGGGGGCCTTTTAGGCAAAAAAATGAACCCGCTCGCGCGGGTCCCAACAGCATTATCTATTATCAAAAAGGGGGTCATGAGATAAGTTTACCCCCTGTCTGTTAGAGTTCAATTGCAGCTATATTTCAATTGTGTAACAAATGATTGAAGTTCGATTCATTCACGTCTTCCTATTCTTACTCTATGTTATTGCGGCTTGTCAGATACCATTGTTTGCAAGTCTTTCTCCTGAAGCGGGCGTACGTATTGCTCCCGATACATGCTATACACCTTAACATCCATCAGAGATTCTGATCCCTCGTCACCCTCGTCATGCAGTCCGAATGAGGGAAGACTCCGCTCATAGGACATTCCTATCTTGCTTAGCACCCGTTCTGAAGAAACATTGGCCTCATAACAACGCGCTTCCACCCTACACAGATGAAGATCGTCAAATCCAAACTGCAGCAGCCGCTGTACCGCCTCGGTAGCCACACCCATGCCCCAACAGGCCCTGTTCAGAATATAACCGATCTGTGCGGTACCACTCTGATCATTCCAGTGCTGGAATGAGGTTATCCCAATGACCTGCTCCTTACCTCTCCAGCAGATACCATAATGTAACGAATCCAGCTTGGCACTGCTGCTCCGAATCTGGTTCAATAACCGTCTCGCCCTAATCGGCGTTGGATGGCTGCCCCTGTTCACATATCGTATGACTTGAGGATCGGAAAAGAGTTCCGATAATGTGCTGTAATCACTTTGACGCAAGGATCGCAGGACTAGACGCTCTGTCCACAAAGCTGGCAGACCTTGACCCAGCATTTTTCGGGTAAGCATGACAATCGCTCCTTTTGCCTAACGGGCTTGTGTCCGGTAAGACAAGCATGCTCTGAAGGTGATCCGGCGTAATACCATTTGAATTGAACCACGAAATGTAGTATTCGCATTTTAGTGTGTATATATTGCATCATTCCATTCCTGACGCTAAAAACCTGGATGCTGACTATTCCTGCAACCCGCGATAAATGCCCGTACGAATCTCACGGATATACAAATCCAATGCAGGAACATTCGCGGACTGTGCAACCTTTACTTCCTGTTCAATATCATACGGCACCCGCACAAATTGAACATTGAACGGGGTATCGTTATCGTTGCTGTCTTCACCCTCCAGAATACAGTAGGAAGCCTGGGGAAGATCCAGTGGATTACCAACACTGCCCGCATTAAACAGCAACTTGCCATTCATGTACTGCAGGTATGCATTATGCACATCTCCATAACCTACAACATCCGCAACACCTTGTTCAGGTTGATCCGCCGGCGGATCAAACATCGCCAACCTCTTTTCCATCCCGTCCCATGGCTGCACACGATGGTATACACTTTGAGGAGAAGCATGGACCAGACGGATGGTGCGACCACTCAGTTGAAATTGATGACTGAAGGGCAGGTTCGCCAAGTATGCCAATCGTTCCTCACCCAGACGTTCTGCTTGCCACGTAAAGTTCTCGTTATCCTGGTTAACCGCAACCAGTTCATCCCAGTTCCCCCGTATGACAAGTTCGCACGTCGCTCTTACCTGATCCACAACCTGTACCGGATCTGGCCCCTTGCCAACGAGGTCACCAAGACAAAAGATTCGCTCCACACCACGATTTCGAATATCTTCCAGCACTGCTTCCCAGGCAGTCATGTTGCCATGAATGTCGGATACAATCGCAATTCGTTCCATCTGGACAACCTCCATTCATGTTGTATCCTTTATGTTTTGCATTCTTCTCTTATACTTTTATGTGGTTGATCCTTTAAGCTCTAAAACTGTTAGTTCTGGTCTGCACAGAAATCGAATGGGCAGTTGGGTCATGCCAAAACCACGATTCACATACACGGGCATCTGTGTCTGGGTGGTGTAATATACCCCCTGGACATCCGTGTAATACAATCCCTGCACATACTTGTGTGAGCCTCGCGGAGTTGTTACTGCCCCGATCCAGGGGAAACGTACCTGTCCTCCATGGCTATGACCGGAAAGTTGCAATCCGAAACCATAAGGAGTGGCAATGTCTGCATAATCCGGTTCATGCATGAGCAGTAATTTCCACACATCATGATCCAGTCCCTTGATGGCTTGAGCAGGATCAGGGCTGCCTGTAAGTGCGTCATCCAGACCAGCTATGGCCAGACGTTCGCCCCCATGTTCAATTACGACATGTTCGTTTCGTAACAAAGTGAATCCAGCTTCACGGAACATGGTTGCTACTTCATTCTGCTGTCCGCCCCGATAATCATGATTCCCCAAAACTGCAAATTTGCCAAACTTGGCTTGCATGGAGGCGAGTACCGGAATACATTCGCGCATCGGCTCTGCTTCCCTCTCGACGATATCTCCGGTAAAACAGATCAAGTCCGGTTGCTGTTCCTCAATCGTTGCTGCCAGCTTCTTCATCTCTTTCACCCCGGTATGAAAACCAAGATGGGCATCGCTAAATTGAACTACACGCAGACCGTCGAATGCCGTTGGGAACTTCGGAAGGTTCAGCTCCACTTGCTTGATTTCCAAACGACGCGGCTCCCAGAGCCAGGCATAACCTCCTGTGAGCAGACTGGCACCCGCCGTCATCAAAATCATGCGCAATAGGAAACTTCGGCGAGAGGGATCATGATCCTTTTCTTCTCCAGGAAACACAGACTCTGCTGCACCTGGTCTCTTGTGCTTGCGCTCGGACGGCGAGTTATTGCTGCCCTGCCGCGGTGTCTCTGCCATCTCTCCCCCTCCTTCTGCGCTCTTAATCCATCCCCTTAGTATACCATATTCTGCATGGGTAGCCCGGTTCCTCTGCTTCTTCATTAAAAAAAGCCGGGATCTCCGGCTTGTTGCTGCACGGGATCACGACTTCTTCTAAGTTGCAGATTACACTTCTGCGCATATTATGACGAGATTATACACCCAACCAGCGTTTGAACATATGCTTGGTCGTTTGTTTGTTCATTTCGGCAATGGATGTTGTCAGTGGAATACCTTTTGGACAGGATTGCACACAGTTCTGTGAGTTACCACAACCCTCAATGCCTCCATCTTCCATCAACGCTTCCAGACGATCTTCGGCATTCATCTCCCCAGTTGGGTGAGCATTGAACAAGCGCACTTGGGAGAGTGCTGCCGGACCGATAAAGTCTGTTTTCTCATTGACGTTCGGGCATGCTTCCAGACACACACCACATGTCATGCATTTGGACAGCTCATATGCCCACTGACGCTTCTTCTCAGGCATCCGTGGACCTGGACCGAGGTCATAAGTACCATCGATCGGAATCCATGCTTTTACGCGTTTCAGGGCGCTAAACATCCGGCTACGGTCGATGACCAAGTCACGAACCACCGGGAAGGTCTTCATTGGTTCGATACGAACAGGCTGTTCGAGCTTGTCGATCAGGGCTGCACATGCTTGACGTGGTTTGCCGTTGATGACCATTGAGCAGGCACCGCAGACTTCTTCGAGACAGTTGGAATCCCAGCACACGGGAGCAATGGCTTTGCCATCTGTATTGACCGGGTTACGCTGAATCTCCATCAGGGCGCTGATCACATTCATGTTGGGACGGTACGGAAGCTCAAATTCTTCATTGTACGAAGATGACTCCGGGCTATCCTGACGGGTGATGATAAACTTGACGGTTTTGTTGGCTGTAGCTTGTTCCGCCATATCGTTGTCCCCTCCTCTGGTGACGATGATTGGTGTTGCTGATGCGCGAAGTTACTGTTTGGGTGCACGGGAGACGTTTCGTTAGTGGAATGACCTTCTGACCGCTGTTGCTCCCCCATTTTAAGGAATGAATCTGTATTGAATAAAATGGGGTATCAAAGGCGGGCGCTTCGCTTCTTCAGGTCATTTCCACTTCCTACGCTACGTCGTGCACACAAGGTAACTTTGCTGGAAACTGCACTCCATTCATGCTGGATGGCAGTATTCAAGTTCTGAAGCATCGCTAGGCGCTTTGCTTCTTCTGCGCATTTCTGTTTTATCCGCTACGTTGTGCACGTGGTCACTTTGCTTCAAACTGTGATCAATTTCTGATGGCAGTAACTTTGAAGAAGCTTTGCTTCTCCAAAGTTCTCCTGCCTCTCCGTTCAGGTGTTTAACGATTCATTGCATGAATCGTGTGATACTTCTTAATCCTTGGAGTAATCCCGGATACGTGGTGGGATCAGGGATACGTCTACTGGCTCGTACGAGATTTTCGGGCCTTCCTTCGACCAGCTTGCGATGGTCGTTTTCAGGAACTCTTCGTCATTACGTTCCGTGAATTCCGGTTTGTAATGCGCGCCGCGGCTTTCGTTACGGAGCAGAGCGCCGAGAGTCATTGCTTCTGCCAGTTCAATCATGTTCCAGAGTTGGCGAGTGAACGCTGCACCCGGATTATTCCAGCCAGAGCTGTCGTACATGTTGATTTTGCCATAACGCTCTTTCAATTCCTTGATCTTGCCAATCGTGGCTTCAAGCTTGTCGTTGTAACGTACAACCGTCATGTTGGCTGTCATCCACTCTCCAAGCTCTTTATGAATAACATAGGCATTTTCTGTACCCTGCATTTTCATGATGCCTTCGTATTTGTCGCTTTGTTGTTTGGTGTGTTTCTCAAATACGGAAGAAGGAATATCTGCGGACGACTTTTTGAGTCCTTTGATATATTCAGCCGCTTTTGGTCCAGCCACCATCCCACCATAGATCGCGGATACCAATGAGTTGGCACCCAGACGGTTCGCACCATGGTATTGATATTCACATTCACCAGCTGCGAACAGCCCCGGAATGTTAGTCATTTGATTGTAATCTACCCACATGCCGCCCATGGAATAATGGACTGCCGGGAAGATTTTCATTGGGATTTTACGCGGATCATCGCCCATGAACTTCTCATAGATCTCAATGATTCCGCCCAGTTTAACGTCCAGTTCCTTCGGATCTTTATGAGACAAGTCGAGATAAACCATGTTCTCGCCGTTCACGCCAAGTCCCATATCCACGCAGACGCTGAAGATCTCACGTGTTGCAATATCACGTGGAACCAGGTTTCCGTAGGAAGGATATTTTTCTTCAAGGAAGTACCACGGCTTGCCGTCTTTGTACGTCCAGATCCGTCCACCTTCACCACGCGCGGATTCGGACATCAGACGTAGCTTGTCATCCCCCGGAATCGCTGTCGGGTGAATCTGAATGAACTCGCCGTTGGCGTAATTTACACCTTGCTGATACACCGCACTTGCCGCTGTACCTGTGTTAATGACCGAGTTGGTCGTTTTACCGAAGATGATCCCCGGACCACCGCTCGCCAGAATAACTGCTTCTGCGGGGAAGGTCTGTACCTTCATCGTTTTCAAATCCTGAGCCACGATCCCGCGACATACGCCTTCATCATCCAAAACGGCCTGCAGGAACTCCCAGTTCTCATATTTCGTAACCAGGCCCGCTGCTTCCCAGCGACGTACCTGCTCGTCTAATGCATAGAGCAGTTGTTGTCCTGTTGTTGCTCCGGCAAACGCCGTACGGTGATGCTTTGTTCCCCCGAAACGACGGAAATCAAGCAAACCTTCCGGTGTCCGGTTGAACATGACACCCATACGGTCCATCAGGTGAATGATGCCAGGTGCTGCTTCGCACATCGCTTTAACGGGAGGTTGGTTCGCGAGGAAGTCACCGCCATATACCGTATCGTCAAAGTGTACCCATGGGGAGTCGCCCTCACCCTTGGTATTCACCGCTCCGTTAATGCCGCCTTGTGCGCATACAGAGTGGGATCGTTTAACCGGAACCAGTGAAAATAAATGAACATGGACTCCGGCTTCAGCCGATTTGATCGCCGCCATCAATCCTGCGAGACCGCCGCCCACAATAATTACATTCGATGATGCCATTGCTGTTCACTCCCTTATAAGTCAGCATTTATACACTAAATGCTTAAATTAGAACTGTTTTTACTGCGTCAATCATTGAAGTTGCTACCTGGAAATCAATGCTCCGGAAAGCAAATAGTGAAGCAATAAACATGATGGAAACAATCGCGAACAAGCTCATACATACGTAAGAGGATATACGCTGCGCACGCGGACCAACTGTAATTCCCCAGCTAACGAGGAACGACCACAGACCATTGGCAAAGTGATATGACGCCGCAACCACACTGATCATATATATCGCAAAGGTTATCGGATTCGTCACCGCATCATGTATGACGCCGCCAATCTCTTCATGTGATACATTACCCAGCGCAATCTGTACACGCGTTTCCCATACGTGCCAGATGACGAATACAAACGTAATGATACCGCTTATCCTCTGCAGCGTGTAACGCCAGTTGCGCTCATTGCCAAAACGGCCCACGTTAGGCTTGGCCTGATAGGCAATATAAAGACCATAAACACCGTGATAGAACAACGGCAGCCAGATAAGTAACGCCTCAATCACAATAACAAGAGGCAAACCGTTCAGAAATGCAACGGCACCGTAAAAAGCTTCTTTGCCGCCTTCAACTGCTGTGAAGTTTGTCACCAAATGCTCAGCAAAGAACAGACTGAGCGGAATGACGCCAAGCAAGGAGTGCAGCTTTCTGGAGTAAAACCCTTTCATAAAATGTCGATCCCCTTTCGCTAAATACAACGTTTTCATAAATAATTTCACTTATCATGACACGAATCCTTTTCCATGAAAAGGTTCGACAAATTGTTCCGTTTTCCCCAGGTGTGAACAACTTGTGTCACGATTCATGTTACTCCTTTTTTTCTTATAATGGAATTGCAATATAATTATTAAATGTTATAACCTATAGGTATAAGCAGTGAAACATTGGGTTTACAGGCTATACAACATGGAAAACGATTAAGCAAGGGCAAGAATCACATTCATGGAAAAGAGGTCATTGTTCATGTTTGAGGAGTTAAATGCATTTGCAGCGATTGTGGAGCAGTCCAGCTTGAACCGTGCATCCAAGTTATTGAACTTGTCCCAACCTGCACTCTCACGCAAAATTGCCAAATTGGAGGATGAACTTGGGGTTGCCCTGTTCCACCGCCGTGGCAAACGGCTGGAGCTGACGAGCGTGGGCCAGTTCGCCTATACCTTTGCGATAGAACAGAAGCAGCAGCAACAGAAATTCCTCACCATGCTCGCCCAGTATAAAGATGAAGAACAGAGCACCATTACACTTGGAGCCAGTTTGACGACGCTTCAAACCACATTACCACCGCTCGTCAATGCTTTTATGGAGAAACATCCAAATGCCGAACTGAAACTGTTGACCGGAAAAACACATGAGATTGTCTCGTTTGTGCGGGACAAAAAAGCAGATGTGGGCATTGTCGCCTCCTCCATAAGCGAAGTAGGGCTTAACTGTGTACCGCTCTTTGACGATCACCTGGAACTGGTTGTGCCGCTCACACATCCCTTGTCTGGCAAGGAAGCCGGAATGGAGCATTTGCAGGATCTGCCGATGATCACGTTCTCCAAAGGCACCTGGTACCGCAAATTAACGGACGACCTCTTCCAGCGCTGTGCCGTAATGCCGGATATTCGCATGGAGATCGATTCCTTTGAAGCAATCATCCGCCTTCTGCCTTCCGCCAAAGCTGCTGCACTGTTGCCCAAGTCATACCTTCGTCCACAATTGCTTGCAGACAATGATCTTGTTTCTGTTCATTTGCCGCAACTGCAGCAGACCCGAAGAACAACCTGCATGATCTATGGGGAAAAGGAAGACCTCAGCGAGACCTCGAGACAATGGATCAAGGAGACGGCTGCGCTGTTTACAGCAAAGGCGCCATTGCCCTCACGGAGGACTACGACGCCTTAGCATTGATCTGAATCGGCCAGGCTACAACGTCTGGCTTCCATTTTCACTTCTTGTAATGATCAGCTCTCCTGGCTGATAACCTCTTCTTCAAACCGGTCGATATCTGCATTATTACCAATAATGACCATGATATCCCCCATCTGAAGCGAGTCCAGCGCTGTCGGAGCGATAATGACCCCGGCTTCTTTCTGTAACGCCACAATGCTGCACCCAAAGCGTACACGTGCATTGAGGGTTGAGAGTGTTTTGTTGTGCAGACAGGCGGGAACCTTCATCTCGACAATACTGTAATCGTTGGATAATTCAATGTAATCCAGCAAGTTCGGGGTTACCAATTGGTGGGCAACGCGAATGCCCATATCCCGCTCCGGATAAACGACACGATCGATCCCCAGTTTATCCAATGCTCGTCCGTGAAGGACAGATATGGCCTTGGCCACGACCGTCTTAACGCCCAGCTCTTTTAACAGAATCGCGGTGAGAATGCTCGTCTGGATATCATCCCCGATGGCTACGATCCCACAATCGAAATTGCGAATCCCCAGAGAGCGCAACACTTCCTCATCTGTGGCATCGGCGACAACAGCATGGGTGACCAATTCACTCATGTCTTCGACGACTTCTTCATTTTTATCGATCCCAAGCACCTCGTAGCCGAGTTCCATTAATTCCTGTGCCAAACTGGAGCCAAACCGCCCAAGTCCAATCACCGCAAACTGCTGTGTTTTCATTGTTCTTCACGAACCCCTTATCCAAATCAAATTCATATCTCACTACATTTTATCCAATAATCATTTTGCCTTCCGGATACCTGTATAATTCTTTACCCTTTTTCTGCCCAAGTGCATACGCTAACGTAATGGGTCCAAGCCTTCCTGCAAACATGGTAAAACAAATCAGGAGCTTCCCGATGGTGGTCAGCTTCAACGTCAGTCCGAGCGATAATCCCACGGTGCCAAAGGCCGATGTCGTTTCAAATAAAATCATCATAAAACTGGCTTCTTCTGTGGTACTCAGCGCCATCGTTACGGCTATGATGAATAAGAGGGCCAGCAATGTAATGGTTAGTGCCTTGAAAATCCGTTCCTGTACAAGCCGATAGCGGAAAAACACGATGTCTTCCCGTCCACGCATCATGGCGATGACCGCTCCTGCCATAATCATAAATGTCGTTGTTTTGATTCCGCCTCCGGTAGAGCCTGGTGATGCGCCAATGAACATCAGGATGATCATAAAGAACTGTGTTGCCTGTCTAAGCCCGGCAATATCTACCGTATTGGCTCCTGCTGTTCTGGGCGTAACAGACTGGAAGAATGAACCGAGAATTTTGCCACCCCAGTTTAGGCCACCCAGTGTACGGGGATTGCTGAATTCGAATACGAAAATAACGAGTGCACCAAACACAATTAACAATCCGGTCATCAATAATACCACTTTGGAGTGCAGAGACAGCTTCCGCGTTTTGCGGTAATCCACCAGGTCTGACAACACCACAAAACCGATACCGCCAGAGACAATCAGGAACATCGCTGTAAAATTAACCAACGGGTCATACACATAACCGGTCAGACTGCGGAAATCCCCAAACATATCAAAGCCCGCATTGTTGAACATGGAGATCGCATGCCAATACCCATAATAAATCGCCTGTCCGACTGGCATGTCGAATGACCAGCGAATGGCAAACAACGTGCCACATATGCCTTCGATAATGAGTGAGTAGATCACCACTTTACGAATCAGCCGGACGATGCCCTCCATCGTGCTCTGGTTCATCGCTTCCTGTAGAATCAACCGTTCTCTAAGCGAGATACGCCGTTTGAACGCAATGGCAACCAATGTGGACATCGTCATGAAGCCCAGTCCGCCGATCTGAATCAGAATCGCAATCACAATCTGACCCAGTACCGAGAAATGAGTCCCTGTATCCACCACAACCAAACCGGTGACACAAACAGCCGAAGTTGCTGTAAAGAGCGCATCAATAAATGCAAGACTGTCGCCGTTACGGCTGGATGCCGGAAGCATTAAGAGCAGTGTGCCTACCAATATGATGCCAGCGAACCCTAACACTAGAATACGGGGTGGCGATAATCGCATCCATTGAACATTCAGTTTCACTTGAGTATCTTCCACCTCTTCTAAAATGAAAATAACTCCACACCCCGTGGAGCCTTCTTCATTTGAAATGCTGTTACCAAACGGTTAAACATGTATGATCCAGATCAAAACGACATATATAATGAAGTTGGAATATATTCTATTCGTTCCCTTGTTGGGCGAAAGACATGCGAATCATTGCACATTTGCTTCAAAATTATAAGCGTTACGGCGTTTACAAACAAAACGTTTTTTGTGTAAAAAGCATCGAATTCAGCCAAATAGGGAAAAACTCAGATATGGCGACGGATGGATCAGATTCTTTCGTTCCTTTTCATTCATTTTCAAGGATTTACACCCGTTTTCGTTACATAATTGGCATTCCATACTTACCCTGTGCTATGTTAATTTTAATATCCATATTTAATAAGGAGGAACACCATTATATGAATCCCTTAGGGCAGCCTTTGCTACTCAAGGCTAACTTCAAGCGTCTGGGGTTGCTTGCGGCGATTGGCCTGATTCTATTTTTTGTATTTCAGATCTTTCCTGCTACCTCATCGCAAACGACAGAAATTTCGTCCACGTCCTTCATAAGCAAGGAAGAAGCGACGCAATCCGCACGATCATTCGCAGCGTCTGTGGATGACTATACACTGCCAAATGATGGCGGAAAACCCCTGGTAACCTACCAGACACATTCCGATATCTACGGATATATGGCCAAAACCAAACAATTGGACACCTATAACCAGAAATGGGAAACAAGCTATCCTTACGATGTATTCCGCGTCCGTTTGCCTGATCAGGACAAGGGCGGTTACTTTAACGTTGACGTACATATGAAAACAGGAAAAGTGGTTGGCTTCAAACGGGAACTGCCTTCTTCTCTATATACCGCCATTGAGGCGGAACAAAGCACGGGGAAAGCGACCACATCACAAGTGCTTGCCGAAGGCAATATGTCCCTAGAAGAGAAAGAACGGCTGGCGGCTGGCGTTCTGACCGAATTCGGTTATGACGTGCCAACACTTCAACTGGATACTCGCGATGGTGAAGCGGGACTGAAGTATACAGATTCTGCAAAAGCCATCGGAGACTCCAAGCTTGAACTGAATTTCACGTTTGAAGAGGGCGCGGTACGATCGTTCGATCCTGGCTTTTCGGTCCCTGAATCCCATACCGACTATGTGAAAGCTCAAACACGCCAAGCCAACTGGATGACTTATGGCGGCTACGCATTCCTGACCTTTGTTCTGGGCGTACTGGCCATCATCTATAGCATCCTGACCCGGGCACATACGTCTTTCAAACGAGGGATTATTCTCTCCTTGGTGTATTTCGCAGCTTCGGTCATTGGTACACTGAACATGATTCCACTTTTCCAGGCACAAGGGCTCTCCAGCTTCATGTTAGCATTCCTGATGTTAATGCAGGCGGGTATAACACTGGTTATGAGTGCAACCATCTATCTGTCCCTCGTTGCAGGTGACGGCATGTGGCGTAAAATAGGTCTGAACCCGTGGCCTCGTGCCAAAGAACCGGGATACGGAAAATATGTACTTCACAGCATGGTTGCTGGTTACCTGTGGGCATTCATTCTACTGGGTGTGCAATCCATCCTGTTCTTCATTCTGGAGCGCAGCATCGGTACATGGTCAACAACGTCAGCAGATCAATCTACATTTAATATGACCTATGCCTGGCTCTTCCCGATCATGGCCTGGATGGCCGGTATTGGTGAAGAAACGGTCTATCGACTGTTCGGCATTCGCATGATGCAGAAGATTGTACGGAACACGTTTATTGCCTGTCTGATCCCAACCATCATTTGGGCACTTGGACACACATTGTATCCAATCTATCCAGTGATCACCCGTCCCATTGAGTTAATGGTGATTGGATTGCTGTTCAGTCTGATCATGCTGCGTCACGGCTTCATTGCCGTTGTATTCGCGCATGTGATCTTCGACAGCTTGCTGATGGGACTCAGCCTGGTCTTTATGGGGGATGCCCTGAATATGGCTGCCGGACTCTTCTGGATTATACTGCCGGCCATTGTTGGTTATCTGGTCTACAAATTCAATCCAAAACAAAAAGAGAAGCCGTATGTTACGACTCCTCATCACGAAGTGCTGCAATAATCTGATTTGCCAGTTTGTCACCAATAGATAGAGGCCGGAAGTCTTCGACGCTGGCCTCTTTTATTTTGCGCAAAGAGCCAAAATGCTTCAGCAGCAGCTTACGCCGCTTCTCTCCGATCCCAGGAATGGCATCCAAACGTGACGTCACCATCGATTTGCCGCGCTGCTCGCGGTGGAACGAGATGGCAAAACGGTGGACCTCTTCCTGTATCCGCTGCAACAGGTAGAATTCCTGACTATCCCGAGGCAGGGAGATGACTTCCGGTGGATTACCGATCATCAACTGTGAAGTCTTATGCTTCGCATCCTTCACCAAGCCGCATACCGGGATAAACAGCCCCAGCTCATTTTCCAAAATATCTACCGCAGCCGAAATCTGTCCTTTACCACCATCCACTACGATCAGGTCAGGCTGGGTCAGGTTTTCTTTCAGCACCCGCTCATAACGGCGACGGATGACTTCTCGCATCGTTTCATAATCATCCGGTCCTTCAACTGAACGGACCTTGTATTTCCGATATTCCTTCTTATCCGGTTTACCATCCGTAAATACGATCATGGCAGATACCGGGTTCGTCCCCTGGATGTTCGAGTTATCGAATGCTTCAATACGGTGAAGCTGATCCAGTCCAATATATCGGCCTAACCCTTCGGCAGCTTTGGATGTACGTTCTTCATTTCGCTCAATTAGGCGGAACTTCTCTTCCAATGCCACACGTGCATTATCCACGGCCATGGTGATCATCTGGCGTTTCAATCCACGTTGCGGGATGAGCACTTTGATCTCCAGCCACTCCTGTAGAGCAGCCGCAACCTGAGTTGGGTCTTCCAGACCTGTAGGGAGTTTCTCAGCCGATGCAGTTGTATCCGTTGCTGGAGCATCCTCCTGCATACGCTCAGATTGTTCACCAACTGCCTCAGTGGAACTTCCATATGCTGCACGTGACTCCGCAACCAGTGGCTGGGAAGCGATGCCATGCTCTACCTGCCCTGTCTGTTCGAACTCCACCGTGACCGCAGCAGATATTGTTCCATCAGCATCAGAACCCGTATCCAAGCTGTCGTTATCCGTTGCAAGTTCCTTGGGCATTTCCGGCAACAAAATCTCTTGTGGCAATGCCGGATTATCACTGTAATACTGTGTTACGTAGGACATAAAATCACTATACGCCTCACCATAAAACGGGAAGGTTGATACGTGACGTTCAATCATTTTACCCTGACGCATATATAGAATCTGGACACACATCCAGCCTTTATCAATGGCAAAACCAAATACATCCCGGTCTCTGGCATCGGCCATCGTAATTTTCTGTTTTTCCATCATCGCATCGATGGCGATAACCTGGTCACGCAGTTCCTTGGCACGTTCAAAATAAAGATCCTCCGCAGCCTCTTGCATCTTACGCTGCAAATCCTTCTTGATCTCTTCGTGACCACCACTCAGAAAGGAACCAATCTCTTGTGAGATCTCGTCGTACTGCTCCTTCCCCACTTCCTTCACGCAAGGGGCAAGACACTGTCCCATATGGTAATACAGGCACACTTCTTTGGGCATTACACCGCATTTGCGCAGGGGATACATCCGGTCAAGCAGCTTTTTGGTTTGGTGTGCCGCATACGAGTTCGGATAAGGTCCGAAGTATTTGGCTTTATCTTTCAGCACTCGCCGGGTTACTTCCAACCGGGGGTGCTTTTCATTTGTAATTTTTAGATACGGAAATGTCTTGTCATCTTTGAGCAACACGTTGTAACGTGGCATATGTTTCTTGATCAAGTTACATTCCAGAATGAGTGCTTCCATGTTACTGCCTGTCACGATGTATTCAAAATCACGGATTTCGGACACCAGACGCTGGGTCTTTCCGTTATGACTGCCGATAAAATAAGAGCGTACGCGGTTCTTTAGCACTTTGGCCTTACCTACATAGATAATCGTGCCTTCACTGTTCTTCATCAGGTAACAACCAGACATGTCTGGCAACAGAGCGAGCTTGTGGCGAATCTGCTCCAATGCCTTCTCCTGATCCTGCAATTCATTCATGAATTGATCCATATTTCAGTGAATCCTCCTTTCCGAAAAAAGTATAAATAAAAGGTTACACTAAGCCATTCCGATTACAGTACCGTCTTCCGATCCGTTAAACAATTCACACCGACACTACGATGCCAGAACAACCTTCCAATCCCTGTTATCCTCAGATTTTTTTTATTCCCTTTTCTCAAGGGAAAAATCTGTTGATAGCGTATGCTTCCGATGCAGCTTTCTTTCAGAAAGCTTTTAGGGGAACGCTTTGCTTTTTCAGGTTTTTTCTGTCCTCTCCGTTACTGTGTAAATAGATAAACGCGAGCACAGCGCTTCTCCAAATCGGTTCCGCACTCTACATTTAAGTGTAAAAAATATTTTCACTTTATATTGTCCTATATAAAGGTATTCGACGCAAAACGCCCCCGGCATGTAAACCGGAGGCGTATGTGTAAGCCTGTAGATTATTGGTGTTTTGCGATAATTCCTTTGAGCGCATCTTTCGAGTTCAGACCAACCACTTTATCTACCGGTTGACCATCTTTGAAGAAGATCAAAGTTGGAATGCTCATTACGCCAAAGCGGGAAGCAGATTCCGGATTTTCATCCACGTTAACTTTAGCAATTTTCACTGCATCGCCAACTTCTGTGGACAGCTCTTCCAGGATTGGAGCGAGCATTTTACAAGGACCACACCAAGGCGCCCAGAAATCAACAAGAACCGTTCCTTCGCTTTCTACTTCAGCGTTGAAGGATTGATCGGATACGTTAACAATAGCCATGAAATTGTCCTCCTTATATATACTTACGGTTTATTTTAACCTGTAACGTCGTGAACGACACTTCCAGTATAACACAGGTAGGTCAAACTTGTGAATTGAACGCTGCAATGTTCATCTTCCCAACATCAAATCTTCACAATTACAGGATGTGGCATGCCCACTTCAAAATCTTTACAAACGCTTTCTTTTCCAAGTATACTAAAATTACTCCGGGTTTCAGCCCCCATACGGGCAAGCTGTCATTCCTTATAAGGAGGCAATAACATGGATGCAAATGTGCGGATCAGCGACCCGCGTGAACATGTGAACGAGGAACCCCGCAACGATCTGTTTGATCTGATCGCGGGTGTTGCCGGCATGGGCGGCCTGATGACTGTGATCTTTTTCGGTATGGTTATCTTCAAATTCATCACCGAATAGGACACTCACAGGTCTCACGCAGGACCAGAAAAGCCCGGTTTTCGCGACAATGCGAAAGCCAGGCTTTTTTTGGGACTACTTAATGATTGAAAAAAAGTACATGTTGACGATCAGACCCTAGACGAACCGATTAACGTTTGCCGCGCTGATTCTCACCCCGAACGGAGATGACATCCACGAATGGACGAATCCGGTCCATGAGACGCTGGCCTTTGTTCATTTCCTCGCCGTCCCGATTGGTGAAGCTAAGATGTTTTTCAAGCCCCTCCAGATTGTAATTGGACGTGTAGAACGTGGGTTTGCGATTCATCCGATAGTTCAGAATGGACCCCATCACATGATCCCGAACCCAGGGGTTCAGATTTTCTGCCCCGATATCGTCAAAGATAAGCAGATCACAACTTTTCAAAACATCTGTCATTTCTTTCAGCTTCTGCCCTTCACTGATCATGGATTTCAGATCCTCCACAAAGTCAGGCATATAAATAATGACACCCGTGTGGCCTGCAACCGCCAGTTCATGCAGCAGGTAACACATCAGAAACGTCTTGCCTGTCCCGAATGTCCCTTCCAGAAACAGTCCTTGCGGAGATAATCCGTTCTCCTTGGTCTCCCTAATATAACGAAGCACCTGATTCACTGCCGGAGCACGCATGCGATCCTTGCCCATGATCTCCACATCGTTGTATCCGGCACTGAGCGCACGCTCATCCACATAGAAACTGCGAATGCGTTGCTTAATGATATGTTCATTTTGCCGGGCGACATGTTTGGAACAAGGTGCTTTTATATCTATAATTTCGGGTTTACCGTTAAAATGTTCTACTTCCAGTTTGCAAAAGTGGCCCTGAAAATCGTTAGGACAGTTGTCGAGTCCCGGACAATTCGCACAATTCTTAGAGTCTTTGGCATACTGAAACAGCTTGCTCAGATCGGTCATGAGCTGTGCATCTTGCAGTTCAGGATGACCTGCACGGAATTCGCGTACGTACGGATTTTCCATCAATTCCGCCGCAATCCGCCGCGATTGCTCACGAAAGGCAGGGTTCAGCTGCTGAAGCAGTCCTCCCAAGGATTCCATGGCTTCAAGCCCCCTTATGTTTCAATATAGAATGAACAATTGAAGTGTACCCATGGCCATCTTGATGGCATAGGTACTTTCGATCATTAGCAATTCTACTGTCCATTCTATAGAAAAACAACCAATAACTCAACAGATACATCTGGTAAATAGCGTAACCTTTCCACCGCCGTACATAATGCCTCGTGCAAAGTACACTTACAGTCCTGTACCTTTTAGTGCGTGTTCAAAAGTCTGTTCTTCAACCTCTATTCGCGACGCAACCCCACAGTAATAATCTCACATGAACCTGTTGGTATGTTCCATTCCTTGCTGGCAAATGATAATGTCGATGCCTCTTCTATGCTGTTGGTTTGAAGCACCTCACCCTCTTCCTCGAGGATGTTGCTCTTATATGCCGTTTCGAATGGCTGTGGATTTGCTTGCGATGTTGCAAGCATCAACGGCGCAGAGTCGGTAGTCATATTGAACCAGCGGAGCATCACATCACCGGAATCTTCATTCACCTTGAGTGAAGAAAAAGCCAAGCCGTCCCCTTGCCATGCAAACGGTGTGTTGCTAGGTGTCAGATAACCCGGGTGTACTTCGGTCTGTGCCAGCGTCCAAGGAACCTGGAACTGATAGGCTTCAATATACGCACCAGACGTTGCACCATTGCCATCGTGAGGGATAATCTCGATCTGAAATGTATGTTCACCAAGGCATTGTGCTTCCGGTGTCGGGAACAATCCCCAGTCTCCGAGTTCACCCACAGCACGAAGCAACGTAACGGCTATGGTGTTGCGTTCATCCTGAAGAACTTCATATTCATTCAGACCCAGATTGGCTACGACCAGTCCCGCATCTTGTTCATTCACATCCACAAAACTCTGTTGATGCTGTGTATTGCTTGGATTCTGCCACTCTGGTGCAGGTGTGTTATCACGCGTTGCAATTTCGAACATGGAATCCACATGATGAACTGCAGATACAATATCCGTTGGGAAGAGTGTTCGCACCCGATGATCCTTCGCCTGATTGTTGAAGGTCGTTTTCAAGTGGACGCCTTTTCCACTACGACTGAGTGATATCACGGTACGAATCTGCAGCGGAATCATTTTCGCTGAACGCTGGGCTTTGCGGTGTGGATAATAAATCAGCTCCCGTTGTTCCCGATCCAGCATCTCATCCGCTGACTCCGGTATCTCCCAATGGTGAACCACTTCGAACGAAGCCAAGTATGATGTGTCCTCAAGGACCCGAATCTCAGCCTGAAGCGCTTCAGTTGTCCGTGCCACTTCGTTCTCTGGTTGCTTGAACATGTATTCATTGCCGATATCGCCCACATTTTCGTACACGCCAAGGTCCTTGTAAGTCCGGCCTGTCCGTTTATCCGTGAGGGTGAATGAACCATTGTCTGCAATCGTAACGATCATATGTTGATTTTCCATACCACGTTCACCACGCAATAGCGTAGTCTTTTTCGATGCATTAGTGCTCGTAGCCGCATCCATAAACTTGACCCAGGCATAGGTTTTCAGACCAAATGCAGCTACATGCTCTGTTTCAAAACGAATACGCACTCGCCGACAGCTATACGGCTGACGGAAGCGATCATCCGGCAGATCATAGCCAAATTGCAGGCCCAGATCCTCCACCGTACATGGAATCTGCGTACCTTCTTCATCAACCAGTATGCGACCTGACAGGTTAACAGCGTTCATCTGCGCCGCCATCTCTTCCAGCGTATATCCTTCGCGGAAATACAACCGAGCCGCGTCCAGTTCTATCTGAACCACACCACTACGTTCCCAGCCCGTTGTATTAAACACCACAACAGGCCGGGCACTTTCGCCGTAACGCTCGAATATGGAGGTATCGACGGCTGTGGCAATCTGGCTTGTACTCTCTTCAATCAGGGCCTCTGCCACATGACGGCTCTTATCAAATCGTGTTACCATCTCGCGATGCACCTCATCCACACTGCATCCACAGATGCTGTCATGGGGGTGATTCTGCATTAGCGTTTTCCAGGCATATGTCAGTTGATCATGTGGATAGGCATGTCCAAGCAGATAGGCGTAGGATGCCAGGGGTTCAGCCACTTTTTCCAGCATGGTCTGGCCTAACTGGTTCATCTGTTTCAGATACACACGAGCCGAGGCGGTGTTCACCAGAGTTCCCCACCCATCGGTACGTTGGCTGCGCAGTTCGCCTTTGACCGTGGACAGCTCATGTTCAGCCGATGCTCTCAGGGCGGTCAAATAATCCGGAAAATTCGAGTGAATGAACTCCACATCAGGATATAATTGCTCAGCCATACGAATCGCTTCTGGCAGGTCTCGCTGAATCGGCTGGTGATCACATCCGTTCATATACAGCAACTCATTCGTGGATGCATATTTCTCCGCGTCGGCAAGTTTGGTTTCCCAGAACTTGCGGGCTGGAGCCTCATCTACCGGAACTTCATTTCCGTTGGAATACCAGTTCGCGAACAAGACGCCGAGCACTTTCGACCCATCTGGCCCTTCCCACATCAGCTCCGAGAAACTCGATTCATATCCGGCATCCGATACCGTATTGTTGAATCCCGTGGGCTTCACACCCCGTCCAAAGAACACATTATCAATGCCGGATTGCTGCATCAACTGCGGAGTCTGTCCGACCAATCCGAATGTATCGGGAAAATAACCGATTTTCGAAGGGGTGCCGTAACGTTTGGCATCCTTATGTCCAACCTGCATGTTGCGCACATTGGCTTCTCCACTCGTCAGAAAGGCATCCTGCAGAATGTACCATGGTCCAATCACAATCCGGCCATTGCGGATATGCTTCTCCAGTCGTTCCTTCTGTTCCGGGCGGACCTGAAGATAGTCATCGATGATAATCGTTTGTCCATCCAGATAAAAGCTTTTATAGTCTGATCCTTCATCCAGCTGATCCAACAGTGAATCGACGAGCTGAACGAGCCGCATATGATGCTTCTCATACGGCAAGTACCATTCCCGATCCCAGTGGGTATGCGAAATAATGTGCGCTCTCTTCGACTTGTTTGTCCGTTTGGTCATCGTTTTACGCCACCTCTTTCCTCATGTTGTACAATCTCAACCTCATCCGGGCGATACACGCCATTTAGCTTTCCGGAAGCATCTGTCGCAAACAGCACCGAACGATTTTTCTCCAATTGGAACGCATACGATACACCTGTACGTTGATCTCTCACATGAACCTCATGGTTCAAGGCAAATTCCGATACAAATACATACAGATTGCCTTTTGGAAAACTCAACTTCCGGCCATAAATCCCTGCGATATCCCCACCGGATAGCCATTCCAGCTCCTGTTCGACGCCCGAAATTTCAGTGGCATAACGATACAATTCAGCAAGTGGTTCATCCCGTCCGTTTAACTCGAGCGGCAGTGGGGTCCAGATCAATTTCCCTTTACCCAAAGGCAAAACAGTTACTTCATCTGGTGTATCTTTATCCTTGTGAAGCAACGTCTCCTTCGCCACCTCGGCGATCCGACGCCGTCCATAGGTCACCCGGTGATTCACGCCATTAATATTCAGCAGTTCTTCCCGCTGCACGTTACCCAAACTGCGTTGGCCTACGAGATGATCAGCTCGGTCAGTTGCTTTCCAATATGCGTCCAGCCCTAGCGGCCCTGTAATGAGCAGGCTCGTGCCTTCCTTCTCTGCAAACGTGAGCAATTGATGCAGTGCGTCGCTGTCCATATTATGTGGACTCGGCACGATAATCAGCTTGGGTGGTTGCTGCTCCAGCGCTTCCAGATGATATTCGGATAATGCACGGAATGGCAGTTTCAGATCATAGGACATCACGCGAGTCAGCCTCGTTGTGGCATCATAGGCAAGCGCACGGTTGGAGAAATCATTGGAATACGGGAATACCACTGCAATATCCTCCAGCTCGCGGTCTTCAAAAAGATCACGAATGCCATGCATGAATCGGCCAAAATCATAAGATACATCCGCCTCTGGCTTCTCCGTACCATCTGCACGAAGAGCTCCGATATGAGACTCATTGGCATTATCCATATAGAAGTTGGTGTTCCAGATCCATTGCACAGCACCTGCACCGCCTGTCGAGAAGGCATAGGCGTATTTACGTTCGAGAATGCCGCGCAGCTCTTCTTCCGTACGTTTGGCTCGTCCATCCGGGGTTTCCACATACATGATACCCGTCTCCTGGATGAGATTGGGCTTATGTGGCGTTTTGGCAAAAATACCGTCCCAGATCAGATCATCGTTCAACCACCAGGAATGCACCGTTGTATAATCCACTTCACGTTCATAGAAGAACGGCGAAGGGCGCTGCGCCCCAAGGGCTTCATCCTGACCCACGGTGACCAGATGATCGGGAACCAGATCCTTGATCGTACCTACAAGTTCTCTCGCCCAAACATTGTGCATCTCCATAGAGAAGAGACAGTAATCGAGCCAGCGTGTTCCTTTTTTGGCCTTGTGCATATCCTGTACATCAAAATTAATCTCTTCCGCCTCCGGAATGACCGCGGCTGCAAAGTCGGGAAGCTGCTTCGGTGACATGTTCCATGCCTCCTGCAATGCTTCAATCGTCTCATGACGCTGCTGAAGCCACTCGACAAAAGCTTGCTGTTCATACGAATCCCTCGCGGAGCGTGGGCCAGCCGAGAAAATACGCACTGGATCGAACATCGACGGCTCATTAATCAGGTCCCAATCCACATGTGTTGTATGCGTGTGACGACTGACGATGCTGCGGATGAAACGTTTCTGCGCTTCCACACTCTGCGGGTCCAGATACGGATTCGTTCCTTCCCATGTCTCCGGTGTAAAGGAGAAAAAGGTGAACGTGACCTGTAACCCATGACGCTTCGCCGTTAGAATAAATGCATCAATGGCACGGAGTACATCCTCTGCCATATGTCCGTCCACCTGCATCATGTTGCGATAGGCCGTCCAGATTCCCGTCCGAATCCAGTTAATTCCGGCTTTCGCCATCTGAGCCATGTCTCGATCCCAGACATCTGCATTCGGCAGAAACAGAAATTTCCGTGCCACATCCGAGGTCATGTAGGTCATGCCCACAACAGGGAGAGGTCGTCCATCTTTAACAAAATAATCTCTGCTGCGGGTAATCACTTCCCCTTCTGCCAGCAATACGGCATCCTGTCCCCAGAAGCCTTGGCGCAAGGTCCGAACTTCCCCGTCAGGTGCCTGTGCGCGGCATACGATCCGATACAATCCACTTTCAATGGAAACCGGGAGAAGGATTCGTTCGAAACGCTGTTCACCGGAAAGTTCCATCTCCAGTCGATGGGTCCATACCTTCTCCGCCGTGCCACTTGTGCGATCCTCATGCTCCACTGTTACGTCGAATGTCCACAGTTCAGACGCTGTACACCTGTTGCCTGCTCGCTGTACAATCTGACCTTGAAGTGTGAGTACTGCCCGCTCATCTGGCTCATACGAAGCATAATTCGTTTTCAGGGATAACTCGGTTACACCTTGCGCACAGAATAGTGCCCACTTCACAATCTCAGCAGCACCATCCTGCTTCCAGAATGCAGGTGTCAACGGCAGATGTACGAACATCCAACGCGAACCAACGAAAGTCCCGCGGGAGTTCTCCCATAGGACGATTGGAGCGGCAATGCTTCGATCGTCTTTGCTGATTCCGCGAAGCAAAGAGTGAATCTGTGTACTCATCGTGCCTGCTGAACCCATCTGGTGCGGCAAATCACTGTTTTTGGTCGTATGCGGGACCAGATTCCATGTATCTGAAATCTCAAAAAGTCCTTCTTTGCCGGCCAGAAGCGGGATCTGTTCAGATGAAGTGTATGATTGCACCCCGGCAGAAGATACGTATAACGCCTCATGAATATAGAGCTCCTGGTGATATGCGGTCTGCTCGGACTCTACAACCCATGCCCCATGCTCACATCGAACCGGACGCTTGAAAGGCGCACCACCAACACTGATCAGGCTCCCTCCCTGATGCAGATAAGCTGCAATTTCCATCCAAGCCGATTTGGGAAAATACGGAGCATGCAGATTGATGAAACATCCTTCGCCAGCCGTCGCTTTCAGCGCCTCTGCAAGTTCATCCGCGTTTACAACCCGAATCTCTTCGACTGCTTTCCATGCACTTAGAGCCTCATGAGTTGGAAAAGCTCCCTCCACTGGAAACGCAGGGTCAGCGAAGATAATCAGCCTTTTATCATTAGGTTGGATACTCATAACAGGCCATCCTTCATGGATTTGTAGACCAACTGGGAGAACAGGCTGTTGGACCATGCAAACCATTTTCGTGTAAAAATCGTCGGATCATCGGCGTGGAAGCCTTCATGCATATAACCTGTATCTGCATCTGTCGCTTCAAGCATGCGAATAATCTCCAGTTTCTCCTCGGCAGACTGCGCAGTCAGTCCTTGCATGGACAATCCCATATGCCAGATGTAATTCGGCGGTGTGTGCGGGCTACCGATCCCTTTGGCAACCTTGCCCTCATAATAGAACGGGTTTTCTTTGCTCAAAGCGAAGCGACGCGTATTCTGGTAGATTGGATCATCCGCTGTGACGTAACCCAGATATGGAATGGACATCAGTCCTGGTGTGCCCGCATCGTCCATAAGACAGTGGTTGCCATAGCCGTCCGTCTCGTACGCATAGATCGGTCCAAATTCCGGATGGCGATAAATACCGTACAGCTGAATGCCGTGATCCACGTCCTGCTCCAGATCCTTCAATTCCTGCAAAAATTCCATGTCCCGGAACACCCACTCGGCAAACTCCTGCATCTGACGCAGAGCGACCACCGCGAACATGTTGCCTGGAATGTTGTAGTGGAAATCACAGGCATCATCACTGGAACGGAAGCCGGACCAGATCATTCCTGTGTAATTGACTGGCATGCCTTTCCCGTGATTGCGCAGGGAATCTGTCGGTATACCGTTATTGCGAGTGAAGCGATACGGAGATTGTTCCATGTGATGCTGTTCGACTTTGAACAGGTCCACGATTTTACGCATCGCTGCCTTGAAGCTTGAATCGAAAATATCGGTCAGCTCGGTTTCCTTCCAATATAAATAGGCCAACCGCACAACAAAACATAATGAATCGATCTCGAATTTGCGTTCCCACACCCAAGGTGACATGTCGGTCTCGTCCGTGGTGTTCCAGTGCCAGTCGTTGGCCGTCTCATTGAAGGCATTGGCATATGGATCGATATGAACATACTGGATATGACGTTTGATCAGCCCACCAATAATGCGTTGCAGGTCCTCGTCTTCCTTCGCAAACGGAATGTAATGTACCACCTGCTCCACAGAATCGCGCAGCCAGGAAGCCGGAATATCTCCTGTGATGACAAAAGTGGTACCATCCTCCATCAACTTGGTTGTTGTTTCAATGGTATTGGGGAAGCAATTTTTAAATAATTGAAGCAGTTTTGGACGGTGAGCCAGCTTTTGTTCCGCTTCTTCAAGCACGGCCTGAATGGATTGCGGCAAAGCAACCGATGGCATGGGTATTTTGGGTAATCTGAACTGTTCCATGGATGAGTGCAACTCCTTAAACAAATTGAATGGTGTAGCTATACAAGATCAAGCTGAGAACATTCACACCAGTCCACTACGATGACAGAATAACCTTCTGATCGCTGTTATCCCCAGATTTTTTTGTTTCCCTTTTCTAAAGGGTAAAATCTGGGGATAGCGTATGCTTCCGATGTAGCTTTCTTTCAGAAAGCTTTGAGGCGAACGCTTCGCTTCTTCTGGTTATTTCTGTCCTCTCCGTTAACGTGTGAATAAAGAGCTGGACATATATAGCTCAAAAGTATTTCAAAAAGGTTTACCGCAGTAGCACGGTTTGAATTTGGTAAGGTTTAAAAGATAGTGTAATCTGGCCGTTCGTGTGGGCCAGTGGTTTGATCGGTTCTTCCAGTGCGTTGGAATGGTACGCTTGCTCAAAGGCATGTGGCCATTGCAATGTGATGCTTTCGCGTTTGCCTGAGGATTCATAGAAACGCAGCACGGTGCCTTGTCCATCCTCTGCCATTTTGATGGTATCCAGAATGACGTGATTGCTGTTCAAGTTAATCCAGGAGCCTGTTGCTGGACGAGATTGTGCGGCAGTTGCCGTTGCATCTGCAGTTGGATGCACTTCAGCCCCTGCGCTTTGTTGTGATTGATCCATCTGTTCAACTTGTTGCGACTGTTGCATCTGCTCTACTTGTTGCACGACCACTTCCGTGTTCAATTCAGCTGCCTGACGTACGGTGTGTGCTGCTCTCCAGTCTCCGTCGTGTGGGTACAATGAATACGTGAATTCATGCTCTCCCAGATCGGCAGTGCGGTCAGGCCATTTCGGGGCACGCAACAAGGACAAACGAATCGTGCTGCCTTGCACGTCATACCCGTATTTGCAATCATTGAGCAAGCTCACGCCGTATCCATATTCGGATACATCCACGAACCGATGTCCACAGACTTCATACTGGGCTTGCTCCCAGCTTGTGTTGCGATGCGTCGGACGTTCCAGTGCGCCAAATGGAATCTCGAATGTGGCCTTGGAGGTCACCACATCCATCGGGAAGCCAACTTTCAGAAGCTTGTGATCTTCATTCCAGTTCACCTGTGTCTGGAAGTCAATTCGCCGTGAGTCGTGATAAAAGACGATATCTTGTGTAATCACCGATTGATGAAGCTTCCAGTAGAAGCGGAGGACATCCTTCGTTGTACCCGCCAACACCAGCTTTTTCTCCACCAGTTCCACTTCGCCAGCCATCTGTTCCTCATAACGACTGTCGATATCCCATGCATCCCAGAGCGTTGGACGATCGTGGAAGAAATGAAGTTGATTGCCACGTTCACCCGGCTTCAGCATCTCACGCTCCGCAGTTTTATCCCATAGACGGGTGATCTCCCCGCGTTCGTTGAATTGCACATGATAAAAGGCGGTATCCCATGTATCATTAAAGATTGGTTGTGCAGCAAGATTCTTCATTTCCCGTACATTCGTTTCCCTTGTATTTTCCGGAATCAGCCAAATGGTCTTATATCCAAACGCCGGAATGTCTGTCACGAGAACAGACATGTTGCCCTCCTCCCGATCCATCCGAAGACGCTGGCCTTCTTCATCAATCGCATAGCGATCCAAACCATCCTGCACAGACAACTGAACGACTGCAATCCGTTTCCAGCCCAGGCTATTGAATACAACATATGCTACCGAACCTTCCGGGCCCTCTGTGTTGATACCCGTTGTCAATGCTGTAACACCCTGGTTCAATCCGTTCTTCCCTAATTCAAATACCTCTACATATTCCTCATTCGAAGTCACGTAGGACTCCGTAATCGCCGATCCCGGTATAATATCGTGGAATTGATTCAGCAAAATTAATTTCCAGCCGTCATGCAGTGTTGCGCGCACTTCAGCTTCGGTACTCGCCTCCATAGCTGGCAGAGCGAGTGTGTTCCACAGCTCAGCCTCACGATACAGAACCTCGGCTTTCCGATTGTTGCGCTTATTGCGCGCATGTGTCGTGTAGGTTCCCCGATGTAACTCCAGATACAGATCACCATGCCACTTCGGAAGTACAGGTTGCTCCTTTTCAACTCCGGCAAAGAAAGCTCCGGCTGTGCTGTATCGACTGGCTGGCTGCCCCACCATCAGGTCAGCGCGATCCACATACTCCAGCATTTCGCGTGTTACTCCACCGCCGCCATCTCCGTGTCCGTACAGAAGCATGTGCTCCGGATGCGCTGCTTTCTCACGGTAGGATTGCCAGTGATCATGGATGTCCTTCGGCAGCGTGTGCTCGTTAACACCATGATTGAGATAAGACAGAATTGGCGTGCCGTCAATGCCCACCCAGTGAAACAGATCATATGGAAACACATTCGTATCATTCCAGCCGAGCTTCGTCGTCATGAAATACGCTACGTTGCCATGCTTCAAAATCTGCGGCAGGGAGGCACAGTACCCGAATGTATCCGGCAACCATTCAATCTGTGATGTTTTCCCGAACTCCTCCATATAGAAACGCTGGCCATATAACATCTGTCGAATCAGAGACTCGCCGCTTGGGATGTTCAGATCCGGCTCTACCCACATGCCGCCAACCAGTTCCCAACGTCCTTCTGTAATCCGCTGCTTCACTCGTGCATACAACTCGGGATCATGTTCCTTCAGAAATGCATATAACAAAGGCTGGCTCTGGGAATAAACATAGTCCGGATATTCATTCATGAGTGCATCCACGGTGGAGAAGGTACGGCTCGTCTTGCGCACTGTCTCGCGCACAGGCCACAGCCACGCAATATCAATGTGGGACTGTCCCACCATATGCTCCAGACCCTCCGTGTTACCGCCAATCTCACGTACATGATGCTTCAGATTATGCTCAATCTGTCGAATACCTTCTCCCTGCTGGATCTCTTCTGCTGACATGCCTACAAATTGATCCATTGCACGATACACCAGTTCTACGAGGCGTACCCGTCTGAAATCACTTTCCGGCAACAATACAGTCGAATCACGCACAATGATAACCGTGTACATGAGACTGCGAACGGCTTCATTTGGTCTTACCAGCAAGCTCGTAATTGAAGTGATTGGCGGCTGAATAACCGCTTGTTGATTCAAGGGGTCCACGGGTTCAGGAACCGGATCGAACATCTCGATCTCCAGTTCCGGATTGGTCCCGACTTTGGACGGATCAAGCGTGACGTAGGTGTGATTGCGGTCCAGACCCTGATAAGAGTGCCCGTTCACCCGCAGCAAGCCTTCTCCGCCGGTTTCAAATACAAGCCCATATGGTGCTTGCTGCCACGTCGCAGGGATCTCCAGACGTGTTCTGAAGAAATAAGTCGTTCCCTGTTTGCTCGGAAAACGCTCAAATTCCTGTCCTTCCGGGTATTCACCCTGATCCTCATACTGTCCTGGTACGTTATAATAAGCACGGGTAATGTCCCAGCTGCGCAGCTGCAATTGCTCCAGCCACTGGTGTTCGGACAACTCGCGAATAAATCGTCTGATACGTTCCAAAATTTTACGCCTCCCTTACAGTCAGTTCGGCCATTTGCGTATCGTTTACGCTACTGCCGATATGGATATGGAATTGTCCTGGTTCAACGACAGGCTTCAAATCACGCCCAATATACTGCAACTGCTCCGCTCCAATTCGGAATTCGACGGTCTGTGTCTCTCCAGGCCCCAGATGCACTTTCTCAAATCCTTTTAGTTCCTTGGCGGGACGAGTCAGTGAGCTGACCACGTCAGAGATGTACATCTGTACTACTTCTGCACCTGCATAACGGCCGGTGTTGGTCACATTCACCGATACCGTAACTGATTGACCGGATGTCATGGACGCATCACTCAGCTGCGGTTCACTGTACTCAAATGTGGTATAACTCAGTCCATATCCAAATGCATAACGTGGCTCCAGATCCTCTTCGAGGTAACGTTTGCCGCGGGAACGTTTGCCGTTGTAATAGATCGGTAATTGTCCGACATGCTTCGGAATGGAGATCGTCAATTTGCCTGACGGATTCACATCACCGAATAGAATATCTGCAATGGCATGCCCGCCCTCTTGGCCCGGATACCACGCCTCCAAAATCGCATCGGCATGTTCATCCACCCAAGGTTCCGTGATGGGACGACCATTGATGTAGACAACGACAAGCTTCTTGCCGAGCTTGTGAATCTCCTGAATGAGTTCCAGCTGCACTCCGGCAAGACCCAATGTCATCCGGTCGATGCCTTCGCCGCACTCCATATCGTTCCAAGAGTTATCCGACACATTGGAAGCACCCGTCTTCAGATCGATCGTTCCTTCTCCAAAGTCACGCGCACTGGAGCCGCCAACCACCATAATGAGGGTATCTGCCTGGCTGGCAACTTCAATTGCACGTTCGAATCCTTCCTTCGAATCACCTTTGATCCGGCAGCCTGGAGCATAGAGTACCTGATCTGTACTGCGGTCACCAGTCAAAGGACCAACCGAACTCTTCTCCGTATGACCATCCACATGACTAGCGAGTTTACTGCGAATCCCGTCCAGTACCGTCGCCACTTTCGACTTCGGTTGCGGAGACGTGTAGTCACCCAGTTGATTGTAGGCCTGATCCGCATTTGGCCCAATGACGGCAATCCTGCCCACATTTGCTATCGATAGAGGTAGCGTATCAGCCTCATTTTTGAGAAGTACAACGCCTTCTGCCGCCAACTGACGTGCCAGCTGAACGTGCGCTTCACTGCCAATCACTTCTGCTGCCCGATCAGCGTCCACATAAGGCTGTTCGAATAATCCCAGTCTCAATTTCAACGTCAGCACGCGAGAGACAGCCTGATCCAAAACCTGCACATCAAGCTTGCCTTCTGCCACCGCCTTCACCAGATATTGCCCAAACATCTCACCAGACATTTCCATATCAATGCCTGCCTCAATCGCCTGCACCGATGCATCCAGTCCATTCGCCGCGACATCGTGCCCACTTGCCAGCATATTGATTGCACCGCAATCCGTGATGACCAGACCGTCAAAGCCCCAATCCTTACGCAAAACATCTTCCAGCAATTCCGTATTTACCGTACAAGGCGTGCCATCAATTTCGTTGTACGCTGGCATGATCGACGCCGCGCCAGCTTCAACCGCTTTACGGAAAGGATACAGATCCACTTCCAGCAATTCACGCCAGCCCATATGCACAGGTCCCGCATTGCGTCCGCCTTCCGAGCTGCCGTAACCAACAAAATGCTTCAGCGTAGCTGCAACTGCAACGTCCTGATCCAGACTTTCACCCTGAAGTCCTTCCACGGAGGCAACTGCCAGTTCCCCAATGAGATACGGATCTTCTCCGAAACATTCCTCCGTACGTCCCCAGCGCGGATCACGCACAACATCCAATACCGGAGAATAGGTGACTGCACCGCCTTGGGCACGTGTCTCCCTTGCTACTGCCTGGCACATCTCCCGGTATAGATCCACATTCCACGTACTCCCCAGTAAAAGGGGAACGGGATAGACCGTTCCGTCAATCGCCATGTGACCATGCAAGCACTCTTCCCCGATCAGGATGGGAATGCCCAGTCTGGAATGCTCGACTGCATAGCGTTGAATGAGATTGACCGCCTCCGCGCCTTCTCTGGCGGATAGTCCATTTTCCAGCGTAACGCCAGTCCAGGGATCTGCACGAAGCGCCCCGTATAGGGAGCCAATGCCCCCTTTTTCCACTTGCTGCTTAAAGGATTCATTTAACGTGATGTTCCCTTGATCATTCGTATAGGTCTGCCAGCCAAATGGCTGAGTGAGTTGACCTACCTTTTCTTCTGTAGTCATCAGACTCAGCAGGTGTTGTACCCGTTCCTCTACGGATTTGCTCTGGTCCTTGTAAGTCATCAATCTGCATCTCTCCAATCCTATAGCATGATCAGGCTATTCTTTGACCGCGCCTACCGTCAGACCCTGTACAAAATAACGCTGGAAGAACGGATAAGCGAATATAATCGGCAACGTGGCAAGCACAACCATCGCCATTCGGGACGTATCCTGCGGAATGGACTGCATGGCTGCCAGACTCATCGAACTGTTCGCGGAGTTCTGCTGGATAAACTGGATGCTCGACTCAATCCGCATCAGCATGGATTGCAGAGGCACCAGATTGGGATTATCGATGTATAATAGCGCATTGAACCAATCATTCCAGTAACCGAGTGTGCTGAACAACCCGATGGTTGCCAGTCCCGGTAAGGAAAGTGGAATAACGATTTTCATAAAGGTATAGAACTCCCCGGCGCCATCAATCTTCGCGGATTCGATGACTGCATCCGGTACACTGGTGGAGTAGAATGTACGCAGGATCATAATGTAGAAGGCATTCATCGCCAGCGGCAGAATCAGTGCCCATAACGTATCTTTCAATCCAAGCAGCTGGGATACAACCATATAGGTCGGAATCATTCCGCCGTTGAATAACATGGTCAGAATTGCAAAGATGGAGAAAAATCTCCGATATCTGAAGCTCTTGCGGGAAATCGCATACGCGTACAGCGACATGAGAATCAGACTGATGATGGTTCCGAGTACCGTTACCAGGATGGTAACCCCGTACGCACGTAACAGCGTGTCCCCACTCTGCCAGACAAACTGATATGCCGCCAGACTCCATTCTGCCGGAATCAGACGGTATCCATCACGAGCCAGTGCTTTCTCGTCCGTAAACGAGATGATAACTACAAATATAAAAGGAAATACACAGATCAGAGCGAATAGACCTGCAATGATGTTCATGATTACGTTCCAACCGCTGGATACGTGGTGGAAGTCGCGTTTTTTAACAAGCCCTGCTTGAGCCATGGTGGTTCACTCCTTTCCCTGTCCTAGAATAGGCTGCTGTCTTTATCTACTTTGCGCACAACATAGTTGGAGATGATAACAAGTACAAAGCCTACGACGGATTGATACAATCCCGCAGCTGTACTCATGCCAATCTCACCACTTGTTTTCAATCCACGATATACGTACGTATCAATAACATTGGTAACGGAATAGAGCGTACCCGAATCCCTTGGCACCTGATAGAACAGTCCAAAGTCGGCATAGAAAATACGGCCTACAGCCAGCAAGGTCATGATTGTAATGATGGGTGATAACAACGGAATCGTAATATTGCGAATCTGCTGCCATTTGCTTGCCCCATCGATCATGGCTGCTTCATACAGCGATTTATCAATCCCCAGAATGGAAGCAAGATAGACAACGCTGCTATAACCAATCGTTTTCCATAAGGCTACAAACACCAGAATATACGGCCAATATTTTGCCTCGGAGTACCACTGAATCGGTTCTACCCCAAACCAGCCAATAATCTGATTCAACATCCCGCGGTCCATGCTCAGGAAGCTGAAAGCAAAGTAACCAACGATAACCCAGGATAGAAAATAAGGCAGAAACATACCGGTTTGATACAGTTTGGCGAGTCGTTTATTCACGAGTTCCGAGAGCAGGATTGCCAATGCTACAGCGAATACCAGTCCCAGGAAGATAATGGCGATGTTATAAAAGAGGGTGTTGCGTGTAATGAGCCAAGCGTCACTTGTGCTGAACAGGAATTTGAAATTGTCCCAGCCAACCCATTCGCTCTTCATCAGACTTGCCCAGAACCCTTCACGGCTGAAGCGATATTCCTTAAAGGCAGCCACTGTACCCACAAGTGGCAAGTAGGAGAAGAAGAAGAACCAGATGGCGCCTGGCAGCACCATGAGCAGCATGACCCGGTTTCTAAGCAGGTTTTTCAAAAATGTAGTCATTGTGGAGTTCCTCCTTCAGGCTTGAATGAAAAAGGACCGGACGCGATAAGCAGCCGCCCGATCCTTACGATGTACTGTTACTTGTTTTCCGCTCTCCAGGCATCCAGCTGGCTTTGGGCTTCAGCCATTACTTTCTCCAGTCCGGCTTGATTGAATTTCTCAATCACTTGATCCAGATTGGCTGCCGGGTCCAGTGTACCTGTCATCAGTGCTGCCCAATACTGCTCTTTCACGTTCTGTACCGCCGTCAGTTCGGCAGATACATTGCTTGCATCAAAGTTAAAGCTCAGGATCGGGGAATTGATACCTTCAGCGTTAAACTTCTTGAACTCATCCCATTTGTTATCCGGGTCATTGCTGTTCAGATAGAGCAGCATGTTGTTCCCAAGGGAGTATGAAGGCATATCGTAGTTTTTCGATTCAGGCAGATTTTCCATATGCGTGTCATCCACTTTTTTGTAGTGTGTGCCCTCAATACCGGAGTCCACCATATTGCGCAGCACCGGGTCTGTATTCAGCAGGTTCAGGAACTCCATCGCTTTCTCTGGATATTCCGAGTTGGCCGAGATGGCCATAATGGAACCTTGTACCGATGTATTCGTTATAATGGCTTCACTTGCAGGTGTTGAAACAACTTGATAACCGTAACTTGCAGACCATTGGTTGTCCGCGAGCGGCTGTGTCTGTGCACGATCCAGGAACCAGTTGCCCGATGTAGTCAGGTCGTTCGTGGAACCTGTTGTAGCTGCTTCTGCCGATACATAACCGGCTTTGTAGTATTTGTGCATCGTCGTAAGTGCTTCTTTCATTTCAGGTGTTTCCAGGATGTTTACGAGTTTGTAGTCCGTTGTATCCAGCTTGATTGCCATGGGCAGGTTCTGAATGACATAGTCATACGGCACGTAAGGAACATAGTTCTTATCCATGGCAAAAGGTGTTACACTTGCCTCGTTTTCCTTGATAGTTTTCAGTAAAGGCTCCAGACTGTCTAACGTACGAACGCCAGAGATATCCAGCTTGTATTTATCAACCAGCATTTGGTTAAAGCGCCATACCTCTTGTTGAGGTAGCTCTTTGTTGGCTGGAATTCCGTAATTGTGTCCGTCTACCTTCGAACCACTGAGGAATGCAGGGTCAATGGTCTTGGTAAGATCCTGACCGTATTCAGCAAGCAGGTCATCCAGTTCAAGGAATGCGCCTTTTCTGGCATTTTGTACATAATCGAATCCACCAGAAGAAGTGAACAGAATGTCCATTGGCTCACCGGAGGCTACGTTAACCTGCATCTTCTGCGGGTAGTCACCCCAGTCCACCATCTTCATGGTCACAGTGGCATTGATTTTCTCTTTGGTATACTTGCTGACTTCTTCCATCACTTTGTTGACGTCTTTCTGAGGGGTACCGATGGTATACCAGATCAACTCTACCGCGTCATCTCCTGTTCCTCCGGATTCCGAAGCATTTTTGCTTCCTCCACAGGCACTAAGTACAAGTGTAACGGCCATTAACAATGCAAGAACGAGTGAGAAGCGTTTTCTTTGTTTACTCATTTCTTTGATCCTCCCTTTTCGTGTTCCCTTAGGCTCTACTTACTAACTGCTTTAACCTTATCGAATGAAAGCATTTACAAAAAGAAGATAAACTTAAGTTTTCGAGGTACAAATTAAAGAGAAATCATCCTTCAGCATCTATTTTGTACCTGTTTAAATAAATCGCTTACATGAAAGAGACATGCCGGGTAACGTATGGCATGATCTTCATCCATGCCTTCCTGTTCCCGATATGTCTCATGGATTTCCGACCGCACAGTTGGATCTCCCCGTCACCGCATTAACCAAACACCTTGAAATCGGTCGGCGAAATCCCCACATATTTGCGGAACTGCTTATAGAAATACCCTGTCTCCCAATACCCCACATTTCGGGCGATCTCATGTACCTTCAGATTGGTATTGCGCAGTTGCTCCTTCGCACGTTCAATCCGGTATTTGTTGATATATTCGGCAAACGTCTCCCCAGTCTCCTTATGGAACAATTGTCCCAAATACACCGGATGCAGATGATAGTGAGCACCAAGCAGCTTCAGGGAAAGTTCTTCTGCGTAATGGTTGTCGATATGTTGGAGCACCTGGTTCACAATCGGATTCTTCAGATCCTGCAATAAGGATTGGATCGTCTGCGCCCCCACTTGCTGAAGTGCCTGTACGAGTTCATCAAAAGTGCCACTGTCCAGGACAAGTTGAAGCCCTTGTTGGTATATGGCAGACTCATCCGAATGTTTGATGCTCTCCAGTTCCATCTTGAAGCGAATCACAACTTCCAATGCGGTATTCTGCAGCTCTGCAGGCGTAAGCCCATCCCGATGCTGTTCAAAATCCATGCGAATCCGGTCAGCAAGTTGTTCTGGATTGCGGGACAGAATGAGTTTGGCGTATTCCCTCCAATCAATAAAAAAGGTCGCCGTTGAACTTCCACACTTATCCAGTATGGCATGGTCGATGACTTTAAGATCAGGATAAATCATCACATACTGGAGTGCTTTTTTGGCCTCAGCATAACTCGTCGGCGCTTGGTACAGCCCTTTCATCAACCTGCCTGCTCCAATGCGTGCCATAGGATGAGTTACTGTTATCGCATCAGATAACGCCTGAAGGCCATCCATTAACTCCTGTTCTTCGTCGCGTGAACCATGAATATTGGCAATAATGACGATGTCTCCATCGATATCATGAAATACGTTCAGATGGCGTCTGTCGCTCAGCATCTCTTCTACGCGTTCAAACATGCCAGCTGTCTGCTCTTTGTCACGCAAGACGGCCACAGCAACGTCGGGTGCATCCAACGAGAGGTTCATAAACTGGGCACGTTCTTCGAATTCTGTAGCTGCAATCTGTCCCGTAAGCCATCGATGAAGAATGTTATCTTTCAGAATCTGAATGCCATAGGCATCATCGGCTTGAGGTGACACCGTATGATCCAGCTTGGATGCCGTGTTACTCAGCGTGGATTCCAGTTCCTCCACATTAATCGGTTTGAGCAAATAGTTTTCGATCCCCAGCTGCATGCCTTCCTTCAGATATTCGAACTCATTGAAACCACTCAGGATAATGACCTTAACCTCAGGTTGCAATTGCCTTGCTTCCCGAATCAGGTCCAGACCATTCATGAGTGGCATGGATATATCCGTGATCAGGATATCCACAGGCTGAGAGGAGAGCGCTTGTAAAGCCGCCTGCCCATTACCTGCATGGTTCACAATTTCCATACCAAATGAAGACCAATCCACAATATCGTATAAGCCTTCTATGATGAACGGCTCATCGTCCACAATAAACACTTTGTACATATTAAACACCTGCCCCTTCTGTATGTGGATAACGCACCCTGATCCGTGTTCCTTCTCCGAGAGTGCTTTCTATGGTGATGCCGAACTCTGGCCCATACAGGAAGCGCAATCGACTATGAACACTGCGCAGCCCGAACATCTGACCAGACTCTTCGGGACGTTCGAGCTCTTCAAGGATTTCACTCAGACGTGCCGGCTCAATGCCTTTGCCATTATCTCTGACCTCCACCTGCACTACATCATCGGTCTCTTCTACAATGATGGATAAGCGGTTATCCGAACGTTCCGTCTGAATGCCATGCACCACATAGTTCTCAATGATGGGTTGCAACGAAAGTTTCACCACAGGGTGTTGATAATAGGCAGCATCGATCTGGATCGTATATATGAAAATATCCTTGTAGCGGATTCGGAATAACTCCAGATATAACCGGCAAGCTTCCATCTCATCCTTCAACGTATAGTTTTTCTTCTGTTGCACCAGGCTCTTGAACAATACAGATAAGCTATAGATCATCTCACCGACATCTCTCGCCCCCTGGGATATGGCCCTCATCCGAATCACTTCAAGCGTATTGTAGAGAAAGTGAGGGTTGATCCGCGCCTGTAACGCAACCAGTTCGGTCTCCTTCTGTTTGATCTCGGCTTTGTAGACGCGTTCAATATACAGGTTCAACTCGTCCAGCATATCGTTGAAGCTGTGTGAGATCTGCCCCAGTTCATCATCACGCGGATCGTCGATGCGAGCCGTCAGGTTGCCGTATTTCACTTTCTGCGTGAATCGAATGATCCGACGGGTTCGTTTGGCAAAATTAATAATGAAAAACGCGGGGACCAACACGGCAAACAAAATACATACGATACTGATCGAGATGATGGTATTACGAATGCCTGCATAGGTTTCAGCCATCTCTTCCACCGGAACGGTGCCGATAACCACATAACCCTGATCCGCGGAGACAAACTTGTTCACATACATGTTCTGCTCCTTTTTCATCGCATCCATATCCGTCTGATCAAACAGGGAATCGGCCACATTCACGTAGGGGTATTTCTTCCCGTAATAATGATTGTTGGAGTCAAACAACACTGTGCCTTTCGCCGATAACACCACGATTTCTCCCTTCAAGTTACTATCGTAGTTATCCAGCGCATTACCGATTCCCTGCGAGTCGAAAAACACAAGAAACTGCCCCAGATTACGAAGGGTCTGTGTATTGTTAATCGGTACGCGGATGGAATAGAGCGCAGGGTCCCATTGATTGATCTCTTTGCGAATCCAGTAGTTGGGTGCACTGATATTGGGCGTTTCCATCGCCATTACGTCCGGTATATAGGAATGAGCCACATTGGTGTCCAGCTTGCGGAACTGCTTGTGTTGGTTAAAGGTAGACAGATCCTGCTGCTCAGCGCTATATAACATGAGTTGGTTAATCTGCGAATTGCGATCCATAATGTTCTGAAAATGTTTCAACACATCGGCCGAATAGTCGTCCTGATTGGCGTAATATCCATTCGTCATGTGCTGTACATATTCGGCGTAGGAGTGATTCATCAGATACGTAATATTGGCAGACAGTGCCTCATTCTGATGCATGTCCCTCACCATGTTTTGCACCGATTCATACTGCTGATGCATATATCGGTCCACATGTTCCATCGCTGCTTTCTGGATTGCCAGTTCCCGGCGAATCGTGGAGTCGGACACCGACAGAAAGATGATATAAGACAGCGTAATGATCGTGACAATCGATATCATCGAGAAGGTCAGGAGCATTTTCATAAACATATTATTTTTGAAGAAATTATTGTAAACGCTAACAATTTTCAAGTCGCATGTTCCCTCCGATGCTGTTTTCCTGACTTGAATTATACCATCAGGCTTCTGACATTAACTTGTCACTTGTAACTTTTCTTTAGTTTGTACTCGTGATTCTTTAATTTCACCCTATTTAAAAACGCTTTCATCCACTATCGTTAACCATAAGTTTTATCTTTGTGTAAAAGAATACCAACCATTCATTCCACTTGAAGGAGGAACAGCATGACACGCAAACTCAAACCGAAAGGCATCATTCCCAAGGCTACTGCCATGGTTCTGACTGCGGCACTGCTTGGACAAGTTGTTGCATCATCCGTTTATGCCGGAGACACACTCCCTTACACTGGTGAAAGTGCCAAAGGGGTGAATCAGCCCTATCAACACGGGTACACCTCTGCACAGATTCTGAACTGGACACCCGAAAGTGATATTCATGGCGATCTGCTTCGTGCCCATGTTCCCTTGCAGCCCCGTAATGAAGCGTTCGCTGCAACACAGGCTTATCCTGAGCTTAGTCCGGACACCCAACTGTTCACGATGAGTGGTGATTACGGCAATGCATTCTTTGATAGCACACCATATACCAATGAATTCAGTCAGTATCTGTTCAATTATTGGCAGTATACGGACTACTACAGCTATTGGCATGGCATGGCTTCTGCTGGAGTACCCGAGAAGCTGTATGACCCGAGTAAGGAATGGACGGAGAAATACTTCGAGTTCGGCATTCTCAACATTCCGAATCCGGCCTACACCAATGCAGCCCACAAAAATGGCGTCAAGTCCATTGCCAACATCTTTTTCTCGGACAATGACCGTGGGCCTCAAACCTATAAACAAATGCTGATTCAGGATGAAAACGGCAATTTCCCTGTAGCCGAGAAACTTGCCGAGATGGCAGAATACTACAACTACGATGGATACTTCTTCAATCAGGAAGAGGTTACCCGGGGTGTAGCCCCTGAGGATATCGCTTCCTACAAAAAATTCATGAAATATCTAAGAGATAAAGGCCTGTACGTTCAGTGGTATGATTCCACCATCAATACAACAGGCAAGATTCAATACCAGAACCAGTTTAACGGCCTTAATAGCCCCTTTGTTCAGGATTCCATTCTCGGCAGAGTCTCGGATTCCATCTTCCTGAACTATGTATGGAACCACAAGATGCTCCGCGATTCCCGCGACCATGCCCTTAGCTTGGGACTTGATCCGCTGGAAACCGTATTTGCTGGTGTTGAAGGTGGTCATGACAAATTCGGCCGCTGGAAGCAATCCTACGACCTGCGCCATAACCTGGATGAGAACGGTCAGCCCATGAATAGTATCGCAACACTGGGTGCTGATTTCACCCACAACGCACTGGATGAAGAGATGGGCGATGGCAGCACCAATCACCGAGCCGAGGATAAGTACCAATGGATGACCTTTGTGCGCGATCGTGCCTGGTGGTCTGGACCGAATCAAGACCCGACAGATGCACGTCGTAATGCTTCTGCCGATCTGTCGGATGTGTATGCTTCCGGTGCAAACTGGGATGGGATTGCCGCATATCTTACCGAGCGATCCGTCATCAACGGCTCCAATTTTGCGACAAGTTTCAATACCGGCCACGGTCTGAAATATTACGAAGACGGCGCCGTCTCGAACGACAAGGAATGGTCCAATATCAACATTCAGGACATCCCTGTCACCTGGCAATGGTGGATGGATAGCGAAGGCGACAAATTAAGTGTTGATTTTGATTATGGCCCCTCTTATGAGAAAGGCGCAAGATACAGCTACGATTCCATTGGTGCGTTCAATGGCGGCAGCTCACTCGTGGTCAACGGTACATTGAACGCGGACAACTTCCTGCGCCTGTACAAGACCGACCTGTCCGTCAATGGACATTCCAAAATGGAACTGACGTATAACAAACCGTCCACCAGCGATGCTTCCTCCCTGCATGTTGGGTTAATCTTTGAAAATGATCCATCTAACGTGGTCAACGTAGAAGTACCTCAGTCAGGTCAGCATACGGAAGGCTGGAAGACAGCTACACTGGATTTGAGTGCCTATCAAGGCAAGACCATTGCCGCCATGGGATTATCCTTTGACCCGAATGGTGCGGAAATTGAGAACTATCAGATGAATATTGGTGAGATCCGCATGTTCGATGGTTCAGCGGCTGTGCCGGATGCACCGACAGGGTTCCATATTGCCAAAGCACTGACCAACACCAATGAACTGGTTGTCGCATGGGACATGAAGGACTATTCAGAGGTCAAGCAATACAATTTATATGAAAATGGTGCCTATGTTGGCGGTGTGTATGATTCCACTTTTTATATCAAATCGCTGAAACAGCCGTCTGGTGAACTGTCCATCCGTGCTGTTGGTGCAGATGGTACCGAGAGCGAAGCAACCGTCCTGCCTTATGATCTGAATGCAGCCGTTCAGAATATTGATGTGAAATTCAAAAAGAATGGCGATGCTATCGTAAGCTGGCAAAACCCGAAGAAAGCGAAAGATACGGGCAAAGACAAAGATAAGAATACCGGTAAAGATAAAGACAAGGGTAAGGGCAATGAGTCTATTCAGCTCACACTGGAAACCGAATATACGAAAGAGCCCTTCACCAAGTCGCTTCAGGTCAAAAAAGGAAAAACATCTGCCGTTCTGACCGGACTTCCGACCAATGGTGAGCATTACGTACTGAACATTGCCATTGGCGCGCAGAATCCGGTAACCCATACCGGACAGCTCGCAGATCTTCAGATTACACCATACGCCAAGGAAAAGGTCACGGAAAAAGATGGGAAATATACCCTTGCCCTGCCTGATCTGGAGGACTGGTATAAGATCTATGTTTATGAAAATGGGGTAGCACGTGAATTCGGCGTCACTTACGTTTCGCAGAAATTCCCGTATATCATTCGGGGAAGAACGAAGCTGAGTGAACTGACCTTCACACCTGCGTCCAGCAACAGCTCATTGAAATTGGTCATTGAAGATTATGCAGGCAATCAAGCCACGACAATTCTGAGGTAATTCTAATTTTCGTGCACGCCTGTATGCTAGTTGAGATATGTACAGCCCTTCACTTCCCAAAGGAAGTTGAAGGGCTGTTTGTTCTTATAGGAACGCATCCACCTGCTGAACATTCATTGCTTTTTGAACTAACGTATTTCTCCCCCGTTGGATAACATTGAGGATAGATACTTCCGCAACTGCTTTTTGTCTATTTTATCCACAGTTGTTCTGGGCAAAGCATCCACAATGAACAGTTGAGTCGGCCATTTGTACGGAGCAAGGCTTGGCTCACAAAACGCCCGCACCTGTGTCAGATCTAAACTTTCACCCTCCCGTAACACTATGAAAGCGACGAGTTCCTCTCCTTCGTCGGGCAGAGAATGTCCAATTACAGCCGCTTCGCTTACCGTCTCATGGCTCATAATGACATGCTCCACTTCGGCACAAAATACATTGGAACCGCCCACAATAACCATATCCTTCAAGCGATCAAACACATAAAGATAACCTTCGACATCCAGGCAACCGACATCCCCAGTGCGGATCCAGCCATCCTGCATGGTCTCGGCAGAAGCCTCCAACTGGCGCCAATACCCCATCATGATCTGTGCACCTCGAACAACGATTTCTCCAGCCTCACCCGTCATTGTCTCACTTCCGTCCGTATTTAATATCCGAACTTCAAAGGCCTGCTCACCCTGGGCAGCCAGGTCGGCGGGACGACCTACAGATCGAAGGCGATGAGGATTGCCCACATGCTGAGCAGGAAATAGGCGGCTTATGGACATTCCACATTCTGCTTGTGAGTAGTTGTTAACAATTAAAACTTCAGGGAATTGCGATACAACCTCCAGTAGTGTATCCGGAGAAATAATGGACCCTCCGCAGCCAATAAGTGTTAGGCTCTTCAAGTTTCTCTCCCCTACGGATGCCTCACGAGTAAGATCACGAAGCAGTTGACCTACTGTGCTGAGTTGCGTAATCTGATCACGTTCAACAGCTTCCATAATGCGGTGTACATCCGCCGGGTATTCGTCTAGGAATACAAGACAGCCTCCGGCAGCCATGGTCGCCCACAACTGGAACTGACCCACCAGATGGGATAGGTTGAGCACTAACACACGACGCTTGAGATCATGACCGAAGCCTGCAGAAGGCGTAAGTTGATTCCAGGCAGCCATACCACGATGCGAATGCATCACCCCTTTTGGCCGACCGGTTGTCCCACCCGTATAAATCAGGACTGCCGTATCGTCTACACTTCGTTTGGGATGATCTTTTGGAGAGAACGCGGATTCCTGCTGTAAAAGAGTAGCGAGCGAACTGGCATTAGTCCCTTTTCCGTCTGTCGTGAACAGTTTTGGACAATACCCAAGAAGCTTTACCGTGGCTAACGCGGCTTCAGCATGTTGGTCATCATGAATAACCATTCGGGGTTCTGCATCCTGAAATATGGCGGTGAGTTCATGCACTGTTAACAAAGGAGAAGGCACGAGCGGTATAGCACCGATTCCAATTGCTGCATAAAACGCAATAACAAGTTGGGGATCTGGATCACCTAAAAGGGCAAACCGATCGCCCGCTCGGAGACCTTCAACATACAGGGCGTGACCCAGTCTTTCGACTAGACCGTAAAGTTCTCCATAACTCATTGTTTGGCCGTGTCGTATTAACGCAGGTTCCTCAGGGTATAGACTTGCTGCAATCGGCAATCGTTCGGATAGAAGCAAGTAAATTACCCCCACATTTAAATTCCCACTTTTTCCATTAAGAAAACTATGGAATAAAGAGAGAGTAGCATATATCTGGAATAATAAGTAATCACTATCCCCTATTAAAACCATAAATTTTCCTGATACTACATTTCTGCCAACAGAAGATCCTTACCGTTACCTACTTGGTAGCATAATTAGGCATTTTGATGCCTTCATAACAGATGTACTATAATAATGGGAATTAAATGAGGGATGGTGTTTCTTAATTGAAAACTTTTTATTGTGATCTTGAAATTACCTTAGATGTTATTGGCGGAAAGTGGAGACCTCTTATTCTGTATTACTTAATAAAAGGTCCTAAACGGACGGGTGAATTGAAAAGGCTCATACCAACCATTTCTCAGAAAATGCTAGTCCAGTCGTTGCGGGAGTTGGAGAGCAATAATTTAATCATAAGAAAAATGTACAATCAGGTACCACCAAAAGTGGAATATTCCATATCAGAAATGGGGATGTCACTTGAACCCGCTTTGCGAACTCTTTGTGATTGGGGTCAGATCTATGCAGAGAAGACGTTGAGCAAGGATGAATATCAGAGATTAAATGTAGAATAGAGTAATTTCAAAAATCAATTTATGATCTGATTCATCACAATTATCACTTTTTGGTTACTATATAACCAAAAAGTACGTACTATTTTAAAAGTGCTACATGGTACATAATGAGCCTTGTAATATAAAGAAAATCTAAAGAATTGAGAATAGGAGTGTGTAAGAATCGTAAGCTGGCGTGAATCAGTCGGTGAATGGGGTAGTACACTGACGAATGTAAGACGGTAATTTTTCAAGATGAGAATGTAAAACAACTATTTTCATGTATTTATAGACGTTCAAAGGAGTTGTTAATATGGGGAAAATACTTATTACTGGAGCAACAGGTAATCTCGGTAGCAGAACGCTAGAACTTCTTCTCAAAAAAGTTCCGTCAAGTCAGGTCGCTATATTAGTCCGTGATCCGGAATCTGATAAAGTGGCAAGATTTATTAAAGAAGGTGTGGAAGCGCATCAGGGTGACTATTTTGATTATAACTCTCTTCTACGAGCTTTTGATGGTGTTGAAAAAGTGATGCTCATTTCCGCGGTAGCATTTACCGATCGCAATACACAACATTTCAACGTTATCGCTGCTGCAAAGCAAGCTGGGGTTAAGCAAGTGATCTTCACGTCGATCATACGAAAAGAAAATTCAAATCTTATTTTGCCCGAAGTAACGATGTCAGACTTGTTTGCTGAACAAACGCTTAAAGCATCCGGATTAGACTATACCATCCTGCGGAATCCACCATATCTTGAAGTCCTCAATTCGTTCTCTGGAGATGCACTTAAATTTGGAGGTGTGAGAGTACCCGAGGGTTCCGGTAAAGTAGCCGCTGCATCTCTGGATGATTTGGCGGCAGCCAACGTGGCTGTTCTCACCCAAAACGGGCACGAAAATAATACGTATCATCTTAGTGGCAGCGAGGCAAGTTCTTTTGCAGACATCGCTGAAACCCTCTCGGAGATTAGTGAGGAAAACATCACTTATGCGACCATTAGCGAAGATGATTATCTTGAAGTCATGGGCTGGCCTACTGGTACGAATGATTTCTTATTAGGTTGGATGCGAGCAATCAACACTGGAGAATTCTCGGAAACGTCTGGAGATCTTGAACGTCTGATTGGCCGAAAACCAATGTCATATAAGGAATTCTTTAAAATCAATTCTCCGTTTTCTAAAGTTAAAGATTGAAGTTAGTTAGCTGAATGAATTGGAGTATTGAAAAACATTAGAAAAACACATATCTAATCATGTAAAAAAAGCCCGGTTCAAACCCGGGCAAACATACACTTTTGTATAGATCACTTACTTATAAACTCTACCATCTTCTGATGCAATTCCTCCTCTGAACATGAAAGATACCATTAAACTCCTGAGAGTTACGGATCAATTGATTTAACGAATCTATTCCATATTGTTGAACAACAAACTCCACGAATAGGAACGAGAACCAAAACCTTTCATCGTACCGAAATCCCGCGTATCATTATCTAATTGTTCGAACGTTGGGACTGCTAAATATAATTGGTCACCAAAAGAAGACATCATTGCATTTGCTTATGGAAATACGGAGAAGAGCATTTTAGCAATATACATACTAAGAAAGACCGTTTTGTTCATCTCCCTTGGGCATTTTTTAGATACAATACAGCAAGCAGCAAAGTTAAACCGGTTAAAAAAATGGGCCAGAAAGAATTCCAGCAGTGGTTTAGGTTAGATAAATAAAAAACACATTTTCTTTACGACTTTCATGTCGTTTGCAGCGTTCATATTAATGAACAGAATATTATTGTAGATTTGGGTTTTCATAAAAAAAACAGGAGGTGAATGGTCTTTCCCTGTTAGAAGTTTAGTACTACGCAAATTAAAACCGAGGTGTAAAATGAAGAAATCCATAATCCTGTTACTTTTCAGTACGCTGCTACTCATGCTAATTCCCATGCATACCCATGCAGCTAGTCATCAAACTAAAATTATTTTAGATGGCCAGGAGCTAGTTTTACCTAATGATGTTGAAGTCGTCAATGTAAGAAGCAATATTATGATTCCTATTCGAGTCGTCGCCGAGAATTTAAAATTCAACGTGAAATGGGACCAAAAGACACAAAATGTAAATATCGAACAAGCTTCCAATGCAATTTCTTTGACCGTTGGGAAAGATCAAGCTACCGTTCAAAACAACACCGTACAACTTAATATCGCTCCACAAATGATCAAGAATACGGTTGTTGTTCCTCTGCGTTTTGTTAGTGAAGAAATGGGTCTGAGCGTCGGCTGGAATAACAAAGACAAGATTGTTACGCTAACCAGCAATAATGGTTCGCAACCAACTCTCCCCTCGAATGGGAATGATGTAGCCACTAACCTGGTTCATGATATAAGTTATGCCAATAATCAACTCGTCGTCTCATTAGACCGTGAAGTTGCTCCAGTCATATCTACCCTTAAAAATCCAGAACGAATTATCGTGGATTTCCCATCCACCAATTTCGGAAATATGGGACAAGTCCCCTCTGGAGGATCCATGGGAAGATTGGATGTTAACGAATTTCCAAGTGTGACTGAGATACGGTATTCTCTTTTCAAAAATAATCCTCCTCAAGTTCGAATCGTAATCGAATTAAACAATATAAGTTCGGTGAATTACAAACAACAGAATATCGCCGGCAAATTTATCCTTGATCTAAGTATGGCCAATGAACCTGCGCCTGCAATCCCTGTGAACAGCGGCAAAAAAATAGTTGTTATTGATCCGGGACATGGAGGAAGTGATCCAGGTACAATAAGTTTTACCAAAAAACAAGAGAAGCATTTTGCCCTTGCTCTAGGCCTAAAAGTGCAAGCTCTTTTGGAAAAGGAACCTGACATAGAACTAATGATGACTCGGGAAACGGACATCTACCCTACAAGACCGGAACGTGTTAAACTCGCCAACGATCTCAATGCAGATGTGTTTGTATCTATACACGGTAATAGTGTCCCTGCTGCTCCTCAGATATCGGGAACGGAAACATATTATTATCAACGGGAGAGCAGCAAAGCACTAGCGACCCTCATTCATAAAAATCTGATCGATGCCTTGGGATTTAAAGATCGTGGCGTTAAGAACGGAAACTACCAGGTCATCAGAGAAACCACGATGTCTGCCGTTCTTCTAGAAATCGGATTCCTAAGTAACCAGATTGAAGAAGAGGCCATGATGTCGGAAACCAATCTAAATAAAGCGGCACAAGCCATTGTGGATGGGATAAAAGAGTATTTGCAGCTATAGGTTAGAGAATAATTTAAGAGGATGTGCTTCTATGAAAAAAAGAATCTATTGGGCTATCACCATTTGTGCCATAAGCATACTAGCGGTAGGTTGTGGTACCAAACCTGCTTCTACCAGTCCATTGCAGGGTTCCGATCCGGCAAGTACGACACCAGCGCCAATCGTTAATCCGAGCGAAGAAAATGAAGAATCTCAAGACATTGGGGTTTTTTACGCGGATGATCAACTGTTAAAAATAGAGCGACATCAGAAGGAAATTACATTCATAGATGACTCCGAAAAATACAGTAAGACGTATGCAGCCCTTCAAAGTAGTGATCAAACCGAACTAATTCCATTGTGGAGTAATATTGAACTACTTTCTGCTACTTTTGATCAAGGGAAATTAACGCTGGATGTGCATATTCCGGATGAAGCCAGATTGGGGTCTGGCGGAGAGATTTTAGCAATTGATGCTTTGAAAGGAACCTTTTTTCAGTTTGATGAAGTAACCAGTATTGACTTGCTTGTGGACGGAGAAGCAACCGACAGTTTAATGGGTCATGCAGAATTAGAACATCCACTAACCCGTGAATAGATCCATCGGAAAAAACATTCTCTGTTTGGAGTGTAAGAATGCCACAACATAAAATGCATGATTCAAAAATAAGATCCATTCGCAAAGTAATTAGGCGAATGGATCTTATTTTTTCGGTAAAAGGTAGACTTGTCCTTCTTCTTTGTCAGGAAGTTACGAAGTTCCTTTTTGTTTACTCGCCTGCATCTGCTGGGCAAATCGCATCATCTCTTCGAACTCTTCCTCAGATACGGCATCTCCATCGGTGCTTATGTCTTGTACAATCGGAATTTCGGGCTTGGCTTTGGTTCCTTTGCCGTATGTACGGGTACGGGTTCCAGCTGCACCAGCAGCCTGTTTGCCTTTGACCTTGGCCTGATCACGAATATATTGGACGGCTTTCTCGTAGGAATTTACCTGCTTGAGTAACATGTTGGAGGCAATGGCCTCAACGAAGTTACGGTTAATACGCTGCTCCCCGCCGGATACAAGCAATGCCATCAAATAATGAATCAATACATTGATGACTTCACCAGGCAACTTGTAGCTCAGATCAATTTTCTCAAATATATCGATCAGATTGTCCGGTACTGCACCAGGGAAGAACGTCTGCAGCAGACGCGTATATGGCTCATTACGCAACATCATGTTGTATTGATGAATATCACATTTGGTCATAAATTGTGGAGGTACTTCGACGTAGTATTCCATCTGCACCCCATGTTCAAGAGGTGGTTCACCCGAGTCCTCTTTCTCTTTCCGTTCAGGCTCCTCCATATGCTGTCTCAGTGCCACGACTTTTGCCGCCTGTACGGTCTGTTGCTCATGACGCTTCTTCGTCTGTCTGAACTGCATACTCGCTTTATGCTGGAGATCATCCAGAATCAGCTGACCCTGTGGACTGAAGATATCATCTTCATCCAGAAGACGGCATACATCCTGCACACTGAGGTTAAACTTGTTCACGACATAATTCACAATGCCCAGTTGTTCATGATCGAACCGAAGCTGCTCTACATGACGGCGATTGACCGACTCACGCGGGAAACGCAAAATAATGTCGGCATAGTTCAAACTGTTTTCTTCCGCTGCATCGTTCGTGCCTGTCCGCTGGGCCGTAGTGGATACTTCCGACAAAGCTTGCTCCAACTCGTAATCAATGACATGGGTATTCAATTCAAATATATCGTAAAATGGAACGGAAATATTTTCTTTATTGGCTGCCGGATAAGGTGCATCCCCATTCTCCACTGCCGAGAAACCGGAACGCAGGGAAAGCACGGCGAATTTGCCTATCTTGTCACGAAGCAGCAGTGTCAAATGCTGTGTCCGGAAAAATTCTGCCGGAGAGAGCGGCGGCTGCAGCTCATATTCGTAGATGTAATCATCATTCTCCGGTATATATAGCCGTGAAGTCTGAAGAAGCCCCACTGCCTCAAGCTTGGATGCCTGCTCTACCAGATATTTACGCCCTTTTTCGCTTGGCTCCAAGCCAAGCGTCATGAACAACCTCCGTTGCTGTTCAAGCGGCGAATAACCGACCTGTTCACCGGGAAGATGCTGAAACAACAGCCGATACAAGCCAACCGCAAAAGCACCTACCATGGGCTGATATGCTCCTGTAAGCATGCGGTCATCCAGGGCGCTAAGTCCAAACTCCCTGTATACGCAGTAGCGATGATGTTCAGTATAATGGTGCAGATTCTTCATGCGCATAGCCTGATCTCCTTCTCCCCAAAAGTATGTTTATCTATTCTATCATAAATGTCTGATCCTCAAATGCTCAAAAACAGGTAAAAAGATGGCCCGTTCTCGCTCCGTTTCGTCCTAGGTCGACATCATTCACGTTTTCGCCGAATTCAGCAAATTTGTAAAAAAAAAATGTCGAGAGCCGCTAGAATACTATAAAAGCTATAGCCCCAGAATACAAGGGAATATCTGAAGAGAATGTTCTCCAGATGTATATGAAGTACAAGTGTACAATAATCCTTCCAATATAAAAGAATAGCAAAAAAGCCTTCCCTTTGTACTCGTAAGCGTTTACGACAAAGACAAGACTTTCACGCGATTACATGGCATGTGTTACCTCGTTCCAACAATCTAAAACATTCTGTACCCACCCAAACGTAACTTCTGGATCGTCCAGCCACTAATTACCGCACCAGCCAGTCCCGCTACGCCTGTCATATAATCCACAAGCTGGAAAGAACCCAGATGTGACATCAGAGACGACGAATGATCCCATAGAGAGTATACAACAACAGGCAGAATTACAATGATGAACAGATAGGAAGGAAACCAGGTGGTCTTCATCAACATGTTCAGAATGAAACCGATACCAAACATCATAACAAAAAATAATACCATTAATACCAACACAGGTATAAATTGCATCGGGCGACATTCACCTCTTCTTTCACACTTTCGGGTTTCACTTCTGGATAGTAGTTAGTGTACCGCAAAAAATGTGGCGAAGCAACGAACTTTCTGGACAAATTCCCCTATATTCATGCACTGTTCATTTGCCCTTCTGCTTCATGTTGGGATACAATGTAAACGATAAAGCACTCACCCGTCCCTTATAATGCATGTTCAAAAAGTTAGCTTTTTGAACAACCTCTTATAGGGATTTGGAAATATACCTTGCAGGAGGAACAAAACCAATGAACGAAGCCGCATCAACACTGGAGGGCTGGTATGCCCTGCATGATTTTCGCTCGATTAACTGGGCCGCCTGGAAAGCAGCAGATGATGAAGAACGAGCTGTAGCACTGGACGAGTTGGAGGAATTCTGGAAGGAATGGAAAGAAGTCGAGAATTCTTCCAAAGGAAGTACGGTCGTGTATACGGTTGTAGGTCAAAAAGCAGATCTTGTCATGATGCACCTGCGTGAAACGCTGGAAGATCTGAAGGCTGTTGAGAACGCGTTTAACAAAACGATGTTTGCTCAATATACAACCAAATCGTATTCCTACGTCAGTGTAGTGGAACTGAGTAACTACCTTGGCAAAGAAGGCGAAGACCCGATGCAAAATCCGGAGATTATCGCTCGCCTGAAACCTGTTCTGCCACAACGGCAATACATCTGCTTCTATCCAATGAACAAAAAGCGTGAGCTGAATGACAACTGGTACATGCTGTCCATGGATGAGCGTCGTACCATGATGCGCAGTCACGGCATGATTGGTCGCAGCTATGCGGGTAAAGTGAAACAGATTATTACCGGCTCTGTCGGTTTCGACGATTGGGAATGGGGCGTTACGCTGTTTGCAGATGATGCACTCCAGTTCAAGAAACTCGTCTATGAGATGCGTTTTGATGAAGTAAGTGCACGATACGGTGAATTTGGGTCCTTCTACGTGGGAAGTCTGTTGAACGAAGAAACTTTGGAAGACATGCTCAAGCTGTAAAATAGTACACCGCACAAAAAAGCACCGCGACATCTCCTGTAAGGGATATTGTCAGCGGTGCTTTATTATTTATCAATATTCTACTACCTCAAGCTTGATTTAGATCTATATAGTTTGAACTATTTATTTACACAAAAACGGAAAGGACAGAAAAAACCTGAAAAAGCGAAGCTACAAGCTTTCTGCAAGAAAGCAGCATCGGAAGCATATGCTATCACCGGATTTTCCCTTTAACAAAAGGGAATCAAAAAAATCTGGGGATAACAGCGATTGGAAGGTTATGTCTCTAATCTTGCTCTTCATCAACCGCTTTCAGTGATTCGAGGAATTCGGCTGTGGCCCGGTCACGGTCACGACCTTTCTCTTTAAGCCGCTCAATGGCTGGCATAATGAGAATATCCACTTCTTTCTGCACGATGTAGGCCAGATCATATTGATCCTGTTCCTCCAGATAACCACCGACCTGCATCAGGGCGTTGTATCGATCCAGTTCGTCACGCGTTAATAATCCCCGGACCTGCACACTGCAATGTCTCATCCGAAAAACCGCCCTTTCTTCAGGACTAGCGGAATACCACCAATGATGAACAGATAACGCAGATCAACCAGCTTCTTCAATTGAGCCGCTTTCCATCCCTTGTATTTCTTGCCGCCAACAATGCCAATTGCTTCACCTTTACCCAATGAGGCAACCGTGCCTTTACTCGTAAATACAAAAGGTTGCGGCTGTTTTTTGCGTATGGATGCCACGACGTTCTTGGCGCAGTTCACACCCTGTTGCATCGCAATCTGGGCTGTTGGCGGATAAGGTCGTCCTTCCGCGTTGAAGACAAGTGAATTATCACCAATGACATAAACATGCTCATGTCCAGGAGCACGCAGATAGTCATCTACCTTCACACGTCCACGCATTACTTCTAGACCTGCCTGTTCCAGCAGGGAGTTACCACGAATACCGCCGGTCCACACCACTGTGGCAGCATCAAGCTTTTCACCCTCACCCACAATAACCCCGTCCGGGAGACATTGTTTGATCGGAACACCAATTTTGAAAGTAACGCCCTTCTTCTTCAGCACGTTCATCGCATGTTCTACCAGTTCCGGGTCAAATCCAGGCAAGGCCGAAGGCGCTGCTTCTACATTGTAGATGTGTACATGTTTTGGATTCACGTCGAATTCCTTGCACAGTTGTGGAATACGATCTGCAAGTTCAGCTACGAATTCAACACCGCTGAAACCCGCTCCACCTACGACAAAGCGAATACGATTTCGTTTGTTATCGTTTTTGTACATCGCAAATTGATATTCGATGTGCTCCCGAATCAGTCTGACCGAGTTAATACTGCGAATTGTCATGGCGTGATCAAGCATACCCGGAATACCGAAGGTCTCAGGCTCGCCGCCCAGTCCAATAATCAGGTAATCATAGGATAACGTGCCGTCCTCCAGAATGATCTTCCGATCCTGCAGACGAATCTCTTTCACGGAAGACTTGACCAGATCAATCTTGAACTCATCAATCAGCTTCGATATGGGAACTCTTGCATGCTCAATGGTATCCGTGCCGGCTGCCGGCATATGTAGATGTGTTGTAATATAATGATAATCATGCCGATTCACCAGTGTGACGTCGGCCTCGTTATAGTTCAATTCCTTCTGCAGCCGCTGGGCTGTCAGAATCCCGCCATAGCCCGCGCCGAGGATGACGATTTTGGGAATACTGCTCATGTCTATACCCCTTCCGGTTTCACTTGCATCAGTCCGATCCTGGGTGAGATGCAAAATGCACATACTTACAAATATTGATGAGGTCTTGCCCATTATGACGACAAATGTTAACTTCGCGAATTTATTTAAACGTTTGCATCAATTTCATAGCTCATTCCATTGATTCGTTTGCCACGCAAGTTATCGTTTCAAGTTGTGAAATTAACCACAAGATTATACAAAATACGGGATCTGCCTTCAGATTACATATTGACTCTAAATTAGACAAAAAAAACACATAGTACAGGTCAAGGATATCTGTATTTCTAGCAAAGATCAAGGTTTTTTTTGTTATTTTTCATAACCTTTCATTTCCAATTTCATCCTATTCTCATCTGATCTTCATCAATTATTCTCAGATTCGTGATGCAGCTAACTTTGCAACCCCGAATACACCGTTTATAATAGGAAAGACAGTTCAGCACCCATGCCGGTTATGATCCGTAGCCTGCACATTCTTCCTGTTAACTACCTATTAAAATATGAAAGGTGTTGTTGATTCTTGACTGCACAGAATTCCAGTCATGATATGACTGATTTGCTTATTATCGGTGGAGGCCCTGCGGGTCTGTTCGCCGCGTTTTACGGTGGGATGCGTCAGGCATCCGTTACACTGGTCGAAAGCATGCCTCAGCTTGGCGGACAACTTGCCGCTCTTTACCCGGAGAAATACATCTATGATGTAGCCGGATTCCCGAAAGTAACCGCTCAGGAACTGGTGAATAACCTGGTTGAGCAAATGAGTCATTTTAACCCGAACATCCGTCTTGAAGAAAAGGTTGTATCGGTTGAGAAAAAGGATGAACAACATTTCATCGTAAAGACGGATGAGAATGAATATCATGCCAAAGCTGTCATTATTACAGCTGGTGTAGGTGCATTCGAACCACGTCGCCTGGAGCTTGAAGGTGCTGCCAAGTTCGAGAAGAGCAACCTGCATTATTTCATCAGTGATCTGAATGCCTTCGCTGGCAAAAAAGTACTGATCAGTGGCGGCGGTGACTCTGCGGTAGACTGGGCACTCATGCTGGAGCCTATCGCTGAGCAAGTGACGCTGATCCATCGCCGGGACAAGTTCCGTGCGCATGAACACAGTGTCGAAAACCTGATGAATTCCAAGGTGAATGTCGTTACACCAACCGAAATTACCGAACTTCATGGGGATGATACCATTACCAAGGTAACCCTTTCCCATGTGAAAACGAAAGAAACTCAGGAAATCGAAGTAGATGACGTGATCGTTAACTTCGGATTCGTCTCTTCTCTCGGACCCATTGCCGAGTGGGGCATCGAAATTGACAGCAACTCCATCGTTGTTGATTCCCGCATGGAAACATCCATTCCAGGAATCTTCGCTGCTGGGGATATCACAACATACCCGGGTAAATTGAAGCTGATCGCTGTCGGATTCGGCGAAGCTCCAACAGCCGTCAACAATGCGAAGGTATACTTCGATCCAGACGCCAAGTTGTCCCCAGGACACAGCAGTAACATGAAACGCTAGTTTCGCTGATTTAACATATATTGATACAAAAAAGGGTATCTTACTCCTGAGTGAATCCATATCAGGAGGGATACCCTTGTCTTATATATGCCCGCTGTGTAACGGTCTGGTTGTACCGGAGCAGGCTTGCCCCCACTGCCTTCAGGGACTGTTAGAATGCGGCAAATTGGACGACTACACCGGACCATACAGCCCCTACGTATTCCAATCTTCCTCTGACACGGCAGACGAAGCCGAAAACGTTTGCAATCATGTGATGTATTGTTCCCATTGTCAGACGAGCACGCCATGGCCTGTCTCACTGTGGGACTTGTCCGGAAACCTGTAACATTGCCTGCAATGAGGATCTCTAGTGAAGAATGGCAGATACGTCGGTACCCAGTTTGCGCTTATGGATTTCTGCCAACAGCAGTGCGATGAAATCTCGTTCGAGATTCAACTCAATCGCTTTATGGTAGGAATCCAACAACATCTCATCGGATAACATAGCCATTTCCCGCCACAACCTTTCCTTTTTTTTCCTCAAAACTATCATATCAGAGATTCATATAGAGAACAAGCGTTCTTGTTATCCACAATGATATGTGGAAATCCTGTGCATAGTTTGTTGATAAATGGAAAAAATGTTGAGTAACCAACGTGTATAGTGTGGACAATATTTATGCACAGGATTGTTGTACTACGTACAGAACGTTTATCAGCATATTTTTTTTGGAATAAATTCATAGTTTCAAGACTTGTTGCGAGTAAATTACCCAGTAATGTAAAATTTCAAACGTTTTTCATAACGTTTTCTTCTATATATTATCGGTTTTTCTTGGATTTCCTTGAGCTTTCCCATTCATTTTCTATTGCGGTCTGGTATTCACTTCCAAAATCCAGATCTTTCCTGAATAATCCAGTCCATAATCAAAACCAAGCTGGCCTACACCAGGGAACTGACGTTCCATAATGTGCGTGCATGTCAGTGTAAGTGAACGCATCTCCCTGCGTTTGTGCCGACCGGATATATGGGGCAGGGATAAACCAAGAGCTTGCCTTCCCGATAACATGGTGCCACCCTTGCTCAGATTGGTCACACATAATCCGGGACGAGCGAGTCGTCCAACCAAGGAACGGAATACCCAGCCTCGTTCGGTTTTGACGACCTTGACTCTGTAATCAACAGGTCTGCCTTGAATCGTTGCCAGATGAATGCCTTGCTGGATCAAATATTTACGTCTAGCCTTCACACGCACCAGAGAGCGATACATCTGGCTGAAACTGGCGAAAGAACGTGTCGTTTTCATATGGGTGTATCGATAAGCCCCACCGCTCGCCGATACCCGGATGACACCGTAACCTCCGCCTCCTACAATAGGTTTGACATACACCATTCCATAACGACTGAGCATGTGCAGCAGATTACCCGAGTTGAATGCTTTGGTTTGTGGAATATGGACAGCCGCTACCGGGTACTTCATCAGTGCCGCTGTCTTCCGCCATTTGCTTGCAAGTTGTCTCGACATGGGTTGATCTCCTTCCTTGAAACAATAGTCCTTCCTTATACATACTCAACAGAAGCCTTGCTTTCTTGGATGTTTGTCCGCGGCAGGGGCCCCTTTTCCATGTAACCTGTCCCAGGGTGACGGCGGAAACGGGAACAAGCGCCCAGTTTGCTTTTCAAACAAGTCAATCTGTCGTATGCTACTAAGGAATGGCTTGGAAGGGTTTTAAATATGAGGATCTAAGGAGCGTTCAGAAGAAATGGAAGCATTTTTCAAATCACTGTATGGCGTAGCCTATTTTGCAATGTCGATCGTTCTGGTAGCCGTTACGGTACTTCTCTTTGTCACAGGTATTCGACTGTTTATTCAAAAGCGCAATCGCGGCTTTGCCGTGAGTTGTCTTATATTTGCCTGTTTCATCGTTTTTATCATTGTTGTTATGTTAACTACGCCCTTCTCTGCCACACCGCCGGGTTCACCGGAAGCCATGGCTGCCCTTCTTCACTTCGGGTAGTTGAACCTCTGTAGAAGGAGATGCTTATGACACGTACTAATGAAACCATAGGAATTATTGATATCGGCTCAAACTCCATTCGTCTGGTTATCTATCAACTGGATCAGGACGCAGCCTATCGTATCATTCATGAAGACAAATACGCCGCTCGTCTGAGCAGCGTTGTTGAACCGGATGGAACCATCCTTCGTCATTCTCTGGATAAAGCCATCACCATCTTGCGTCAATTCAAAGCGACCTGTGAAGCGTATCAGACCAAACTGATCCGTGCAGCAGCTACGGCGGCCATTCGCAATGCAAGCAATGTCTCGCAAATTATAGAATGGCTGGAGACAGAGACGGGGCTTACCATTGAATGTGTATCCGGCGATCTGGAGGCCTATTATGGTTTCCTTGGTGTCACTCAATCCATTGATCTGGCAGACGGTTACGTCGTAGATATCGGAGGCGGCAGCACGGAAATCACCGTCTTTCGGGATCGGAAGAGGTTACATAGCATTTCCCTTCCTATTGGTGCAGTGAATTCACACGCCCGTTATGGGGGTGAAGATCAGTGGACTGAGGCGAATGCAAATGCGCTGTGCAACGAAGTCATCGAAGCTCTCCGTGGACAGGATTGGATTCGTGAGCATCCTGACCTGCCACTCATCGGACTTGGCGGCACAATGCGTACACTCGCCAAAGTGGAACAGAAACGTACCCAGTATTCGCTGCCCGTCACTCATCATTACGAGATCAGTAAAGAAGCGATGGAGAACATCGCTCGTTCCTTGCCACATCTCACCTCCGCACAGCGTAAAAAGGTACCTGGGCTCGCCAAAGATCGCGCAGACATCATTGTGCCCGGCGTACTGATCCTGCGAACCGTCTTCCAGTTAATACAGGGAGATCGATATGTGGTTAGTGGTGCGGGTCTGCGAGACGGGTTGTTGCGTGATTACTTGGCTGGAGGGCAGCCGGTCGTTCCAGACGCACTGAAGGACAGTATCCGCAACTTTATCCATTTTGGTCCGCCTATTCCAGAGAAACGTCTGCAACGGATTCATCAGGATGCGGTTATCCTGTACACTGCACTGCAAGGTACTGCGCCTGATCAAGCAGATGCCCGAATCCTGTATGCGTCCTCCATGCTGCATATGGCAGGCAAGCAGATTAACTATTTCCGTTATACGCAACACTCGGCCTATTGGATTATGAATGCAAGCATCTATGGACTTTCTCACCGGGAGACGATCCTTAGTGCCAGTGCGGCCGATTATCATCCGAAAAAAAGAACGCCCCAACTGCTGAATAAGCATCGGGACATTCTAAAAAACTCGGATGAGCGACATGCTCATCGTATCGGCTCTCTGCTGCGCGTAGCCGAAGCCATGAATCGATCCGAGAGCATCGCTGCGATCGAAGCAACAAAAGAAAACGACTCGCTGCAGGTGCTATTCACCTGTACAGCCGAGCCGTTACTGGAACTTGACGGCCTGGAAGAGGCCGTCAAGGATCTGCAGGAAGCCTGGGGAGTTACGTTATCGTACTCCATTCAGCAGGCTTCCAAGGGATAATTCCCATGGCCTCCGTCTGACTTCTCAGCGGGGGCTTTTCATTTTTTACAAATACATAATTGCCACCAGGCATGAGCTCTCTGGCTTTGACATTATCCATCAGGGACAGATTAAGAATATCGACCAGCATCTTCTTCAGCTCTGGATCAAATACGGGACACATCAGTTCAATTCTTCGATTCAGGTTACGTGTCATCCAGTCTGCACTGGAGATGAATACATCCGGGTTGCCGCTATTTTCAAAATAAAACAACCGTGAATGCTCCAGAAAACGATCCACAATGCTAATGACCCGAATATTCTCACTCAGCCCCTCTACCCCCGGACGCAGGCAGCATACGCCTCGCACAATCAGGTCGATCTGCACGCCGGCTTGAGAAGCCTCGTACAACTCGTCAATCATATCCTGATGGGATAAGGAGTTGATCTTGGCAATGATTCTGGAAGGTTTGCCTTTCAGCGCATGCTCCGTTTCTCGACGAATCAGGGCAAACAGTTCATCCTTCATACCATCTGGAGCTACGCGGAACGCCTGCAATGCCTTCGGCCCGGAATATCCGGTAATCTCATTGAACAACTCGGATGCGTCTTCCCCGATAACCGGATTGGAGGTGAACAGTCCCACGTCCGTGTACACTTTGGCTGTACTCTCATTATAGTTGCCGGTTCCTACATGAACATAACGTCTCAACCCCTGCTGTTCCCTGCGTACGACAAGAATAATCTTGGCATGGGTCTTGAGCCCGACCAAACCATAAACCACGTGGCAGCCCGCCTTCTCCAGCTTACGGGCCCAAGCAATGTTACGCTCTTCATCAAACCGGGCTTTCAGTTCCACCACCACCGTGACCTGCTTGCCACTCTCAGCCGCATGTGCAAGTGCCGGGATAAGGCGTGAATCGCCATTAACCCGATATAATGTCATCTTGATGGCCAGCACTCTGGGATCTTCCGAAGCCTCCAATATAAAATCGGTGACCGGTTCAAATGATTCGTATGGATGATGCACCAATACATCTCGTTTGCGCAGTAATTCGAAATGACTTTCTCGTGGCAAAAATTCAAGTGGATACACCGGCTTCACCGGACTGTATTTCAGATGCGAGAAACCTTCCAGACTATCCACGAATCCAGCCAGAAAACTCAGATCGAGCGGTCCATCAATTTCGTACACCGGGTCCTGGATATCGAATTCCTCCTGCAATTCCAATAAGGCATCCGGACGAAAATCCTTGCAGACTTCCAGTCGTACAGGTGCCCCTCGGCGTCTGCGTCGCAATTCTTTTTCAATGGCCTCAAGCAGGTCTTCCGCTTCTTCCTCATTAATGAACAGATCCGCATTGCGGGTCACCCGGAATTCCTGCGCAGCAAGTGAGACATATCCACTGAAAAGCGTATGAATATGATGTTTGATGAGGTCTTCAATCAGGATGAATGTTTTCTTTTTGCTATTCGCCCGAATGGGAGCCTGCACGACTCGCGGCAGATTGGAAGGCACCTGCACAATAGCCATAAACGGTTCGCCCTCCTGCTCCCCTTCCTTCTGAAGCATCACGGACAAATAGACAGACTTGTTGTGTACTAACGGGAACGGACGACTCTGGTCAATCGCCATCGGTGTGAGTACCGGAAAAATAATCTCATGAAAGTACTGGTCCATTGCACGCTGCTGTGTCACATTGAGATCGGTATATTCCTGAATGTTCACGCCTTTTTTGGCGAGTAAACGAATGAGTTCACGATACGTTTTATACTGTTCGGCGACCATGGCCCCGGTTCGTTTGATCAGTCTGCGATACAATCCCGAAGGCGTGTATCCTGTAAAATCTTTTTGCGTGAATCCGGCCTTGATCTTCTCTTTGGTCTCCGCCACCCTGACACTGACGAACTCGTCCAGATTACTAGCGACAATGCCGAGAAATCTCATGCGTTCCAGCAGAGGCGTTGTTGGATCCTGGGCCTCCTGAAGTACGCGCCGATTAAATTCAACCCAACTCAAATCACGATTAACGTAGTTGCCTGTTTTTACGTCTCTATGCATGTATGGCCTCCGAATGTGTTGCATATCTATTCTTCGTTAGAAGTTCTCCTATAATTGTACTATTCGTAATCAACATCAAGCGTCAGCGCAGTGTAAACGCTACGTAAAATTTATGTAAATGATACCTCATGGCCGCAACTTTTTCCATCCCTTTACAAAGGTCAATAGACAGAGTAAAGTGAAGTACAGTGTGATTTGGTCCGGTTGCTTGTTCTCAATCCAAATATATTGAATTAAAGGAGTATATAATGAAATCCAACAAACCTAGAACGTTACAAAAAAATATAGAGTTTTTCACGGCTGCACTATCGCAATGTATGGTAAGCGCATGGCAGGAAGACCCGGCAGGCGTCTATTGCGAAGTCGGTTGTGGCATTGTGGAACGGATCAGTGAAGACAGTGTACGCATCCGAAATAATGACGGAACAAAGAGCCATTATGCACGAGATATCACGATGTTCCAGACTGAAAAATAATTTTGCATAAATACGTAAAAAAGACTAGCTTTCCGAAACAAGGTGTTGTATACTCTTGCCACAAGGAAAGGAGGTGCGTCAACATTTCTAATGTCATGTTGAACGTGTCCCTTACCCGATCCACTAGCTCAAATTAAAAGAGTCTGGTGGAGGCGCGGGATACGGATCACTGTTTCAAAAAGCGCCACGGGTAGAAAAGCCGTCTTCGGACGGCTTTTTGTTTTGTCTTTTTTTCTGTAGAGAGGTTGAGAAAACACCCAAAATATTGGAAATAGACCCTTTAGTAGCGCAAACCAAGATGACTATAATGAAGATGCAACTCAACCAAAATCCGAGGAGGCATCTTGTAATGTTCAAAAATGTAAGGGGTTTCAAGACATCGATCATGTTGGCTTTTGTTTTGTTATTCACCTCCATCATGTTGCCCGCAGGTCAGCATGCCAGCGCAGCACCAAGTTTCGCCAAAGGAGCCGACATCAGTTGGGTACCCGGCATGGAAGCGCAAGGTTACAAATGGAAAGATAAAAACGGGGTTCAGCGCGACATCATTGATATTTTGAAAAAAGACTATCAAATTAACTCCGTTCGTATTCGGGTATTCGTTAATCCTTCGAATGATTATGGGAACGGTTACATGAATAAGGATCGTGCAGCTACACTCGCCCAACGTGCCAAGAATGCTGGCATGAGCGTAATGCTTACCCTGCACTACAGCGATTCCTGGGCAGACCCGGGTCAACAAACCAAACCTGCTGCCTGGAAAAATTACACGTTCCAACAGCTCATGGATGCGGTATGGAACCATACTCGTGATGTGATGACGGCGATGCAAAGCAAAGGCGTTACCCCTGACTGGGTACAGATCGGTAATGAAACAAGCAACGGCATGTTATGGGAAGATGGCAAAGCATCCACCAACATGAAAAACTATGCGTGGCTGGTGAACACAGGCCATAACGCAGTGAAATCCCTAAGCAGCGGCACCAAAACCATTGTGCATCTGGCCGGTGGAGATGATAATGCCCTTTATGTATGGAATATTGGTGGTCTGATCAATAACGGAGCTAACTTTGACATGATCGCCATGTCCCTCTATCCTTCCGCTTCCGGCTGGAACACCGCTGTCACGAATACGGTAAACAACGCCAAGGATCTGATCAACCGTTATGGTAAAGAGATCATCATCTCCGAAATTGGCATGGACAACAATCAGGCTGCGGCAGGTAAAAGTTTTGTTGCGGCGATGAAAAACCAAATCCGCAATTTGCCGAATGGCAAAGGTAAAGGTGTATTCTACTGGGAGCCTCAAGCTACACCTGGATACAACGGCGGCTATGGCAAAGGCGCATGGCAGTCCAATATGATGCCAACGGCTGTCATGGAAGGATTTATTGACTAGGTACGGCGGGTAGAAGTTTGGATGGGAGCAGTGATGGCGTTCCGGTGGCGGATCGTTCTTATGATCGCTGTTGTATCCTAATTTCTTGAACAACTTTTCATAAGTTGAAATTAGGATACAAAGGCGAACGCTTCGCTTCTTCAGAATCGATTCCGCCCCCTCCACTACGTTGCTGCTCCTTGGGACACTTCTAAAATCGTATGTAGGCAAATGGATTTAGTAGTAAGGTAAAGCAAGGGCAGAAGGCGCTATCCCTGGTGGGAGTAGCGCCTTTTTGTGATGAGGTGC
>NZ_JBQCJX010000004.1:0-85264 GCF_051967555.1 Paenibacillus sp. SAF-068 | reverse complement strand
TGGATTTAGTAGTAAGGTAAAGCAAGGGCAGAAGGCGCTATCCCTGGTGGGAGTAGCGCCTTTTTGTGATGAGGTGCGCTAAGGGTGCGTTCCGGTGGCGGATCGGACACTTCTAAAATCGTGTCGCGATCAATGGAGGAGGGGTGCACCACTCGGGCTGGAGACTGATGTTCTTTGGCTTACATTTGAATATAATAAGTTTATTGAGATAACACATAGAATCAACTTCTTATTGGAGCGGGGGAGTATGGATGAGTTTTTTAAAAGGGATGGGTCAATTGGCTGGGGAAGTTACAGGGAAAGTATTGGGTGGCAGTGTGCGGGTGGTCGGTGAACTCGCGGGAAGTCCTTTTATCAAAGAAATCGGGAATGGTGTAGAGAAAGCTACAATTAATACAGGCAAAACCGTTGGACAACTGGCTAGCGGAACATATGATCTGGCCAGTGGTGCAATTCGAAAAGATGATACCGCCATAGACGCGGGACTTGCCGATATTGGAAGTGCCGTAACTAGTACTGCAAAAGGTGTAGCCATATCAGCCAAGTATGTATATAACAGCGGTAAAGATGTTGTTGTGGGCATGCAAGAGGAAGATAAGGACAGAGTCAAGCTTGGTGCCAAGAATCTTTTAGCTGCTGCTGCGGTAACAACACTCGCTGTCGGTGTCATTGATGCAGTGGATGGGCCTGAAGGTATGGATACGTAGGAATGTGGATCAGATCATCAATAACACGACAACTGCAGAAACACAACTTAGCAGGGCAACAAAAATATGGAGACAACTAAATGAGATTTTTTCAAGAACAATTCGCTGTTTCTTCTGAATAAAGCACGAATAGACAAACACTGTCACCACAACGGGCAGATATAAGTGAAGATCAGGACCATCCGTACTCGGTAATAATTTATTAATATATTCACCTATCGTCTCGTTGAGCATCATAAACCCATATATAACACCAATGATCGCTGAAATAGAAAACTGAAATACTGTCCGAACTACATTGTTCTCTGTAAAGAACAGACCACGTTTACCGTACAGCTCATTGACCATAATATATCTGTTGCCTCCTCGTTTTTTAATTACTCTTTTTTAGTAATACTCCTGTATTTTACCATAACATTGATCCAGCTACTTTTTAGTTTTTGTCGAGCTATCGTTCCCCTCAAACAAAAAAATGGCCCTGTCCACCTGATCGGCAGACAGGGCAACCTATGATGATACCTACCTCTACCTCTACGTTCAGCTGACCTTGGCAAGTCTCGTAGCACGCATCGATGCAGCAGCGTACACGATGAGCGCTGTCCAGATGAGCGCGAAACCGACGAGCAGAACTGGCGAGACCGTTTCCTTGAACACGAACACGCTCAGAATCAGCATGATTGTCGGCCCAATATACTGTACAAATCCGAGTGTGGACAACGACATCCGAGCTGCCGCCCGTGCAAAGAACAACAGCGGCAGCGCAGTCACCACGCCGGCTAGAAGTAATTCGATGAACATGGGTGCAGGCAGCGTCCATGCCGTTGCTTTTCCCACTATGGCCAAGTAGATCCAGTAGCCGAGTGCGATGGGCAGAACTACAGCGGTCTCCGAAAATAAGCCTACAGAAGCGTCTTGCTTAATCTTCTTCTTCGCCAGACCGTACAAGCCGAACGACACAGCCAGCGAGATCGCGACCCATGGGAAACGTCCGTAGTCGATGGCGATAATAAGCACCGCGACACCAGCGATGGCAATCGCGAGCCATTGTCCACGGTTTGGCTTTTCATGAAGGAAGACAACCGCCAGCAGCACATTCAGTAACGGGTTCAAATAATAGCCCAGACTTGTCTCAACGACATGACCATTGTTAACTGCCCAGATGAAGATCAGCCAATTGATAGCAATTAGCAGTCCACTTGCGGTAAGGGACAGAAGGGTCGAACGACTGGTCAGGATACGCTTCATGTCACCCCAACGACGTTGAACAGCAACGAAAATCCCCATAAAGACAAATGACCAGACGACCCGGTGCGATAAAATCTCGCCTGCCGGTACATTTTCAAACAACTTCCAATACAGCGGGAGAACCCCCCACATGATATACGCAATGATTGCGTTGATTAACCCATTGTTCATAACTTTTTCCCCTCTTAACGCTCTGATGTCTCAACGGATTATACGCCTCAATCCTCGTTTTAGTAAAGGGGTAATAGGTCATGCTGGAAGCCACGCTCATGTTCAAGTGACTTTTCTATGAGCAAAAGTCTCACTTTAGCGCAGCGAAATTATGCTTTGCCCTTTTTCTTTCTTACAATTATAAATAGGATAAAAATCGCCGCTAATACGACTATACCTACGATATACATATCCATATCTTGCTCAAACATAAACCACATTTTGTGTTCTAAGTTTACTTGTTGTTTGGGTGGAAATCCTTCCCCGAATAGTTCAGTTGCTTGATCAACATTGTTCATTTCGATGGTCGAACTGCACGGACTACTGATTAACTCCCCAGTTGCTTCACTAAAGTAGATTAAGTATTTGTTGCCTTCCTTGAAATCAAACCCCCAAGTGTAGTTCGTCGCGATAATTAGTTGAGAGTCAACTTCAGTATTCCAACTCCTCTCAGCTTCCACTAAAATATATCTGAATTTCTCTTTTGTGCCCGTAAACCCCTCTTGCTTTATGTCCACCTTTATTTGCTTTACTTCTCCATAGACAGCTCCAGTATTTCTTTCTAACTCTGCTTGGGGACTTTCCGATTCGGCACATGACAAAGCTTTAACATCTTGCACATTAAAACCAAAAAACACAGTAGAGATTAAAAGCATCAACGTGACTATACGTAGCTTCAGTTTTCCCACCTTCTTCTCATAACGTTTTTGTACATCTTTATTGACCTGTTTAACAGGAAAAATGTTGCATTTTCCTTTTGCTGTAGTGGAATGTTATGACCGTTTTTTCGGACAAACAGAAGTGATGTGAATTTGATTCATAACTTGATTGCAGAACATCCCTCTTTCATAACGCAAAAAAAACAGACACCGATCTGTGAAGATCAGCGTCCGTTTATATGTTCCATATTATCATTTAAAACTGTTACTTCGCTTCGCCAACAACGGTAAAGCGCTCGTTTTGGTGCTGCGGGTTCTCAATCTCATCCACCAAAGCAATCGCATAGTCTGCATAGCTGATGTAACTGTTGCCTTCGCTGTTTGCGAGGATAACATCGTTACCAGCTTGATATTTTCCTGTGCGTACACCTTCTGGATTAAAGAATCCAGCCGGGCTCAGGAATGTCCATTGAATGCCAGAGGATGCTTGCAGATCCTGCAAGTTCTGGCCTTGGTTCGTTGCAGTTGCTTTGTAAGCATCAGGGAACCCCGGGGATTCAAAGACACGCAATGTTTTGGACTCATCCGTGAACAGGCTTCCTGCTCCACCCACGACGATCAGACGAGTGTTTGGTGCATCTTTCAGGATGTTGATCAACGCTTGTCCTACTTCCACATGCAGGTTCTCTTTCCCCGCTGGAGCACCAAATGCATTTACAACCACATCGAACGCCTTAAGATCTTCAGCTGTAAGATCGAATACATCTTTCTCCAGCGTATTCAGGCTTTTATCTTCCAATTTGGATGCATTACGAACGATCGCCGTCACGTCATGCCCTCTGTCTGCTGCTTCTTTCAAAATCACACTTCCTGCTTTGCCTGTTGCACCAATAATTGCAATATTCATCGTAATCTCTCCTTTAAATTATCAATATTGTTTATGTTTGAAACTCATATTGTAACTATAATTGTTACAACTAAGCTTGTCAACCCGTAATCTTTTCCCTCTTTAAAACCTCGTAAAAAGAAAAAAATTGGAGTTGGATTTCTATCTTTTATCGTTCTTCATTCCGAATCAGAAAGGCCCTGTCATCCATAGATGTACAAGGCCTCTTAACTATAATAATGTATAAGCAATGGGCTAACATTGTAGCCTGACCAGGTGGTTCGTTAACCGTCATATTGCTTAGATTTAATGCATCCATGCATTTTTTACGTCATGCGATTTGTTGTTCCCGTTTTAAATGCAGTCGATTCGATCCAACAGATAGGAAAGCTGATGGGTTCCCGATGAGATTCGTACTCGTTGCATTTCCAGGTATTCCTGGAGTTATAACACCTGCATTGTATGTGCTTACTCCGAGAGGAAAGAAATAGTTCCTTCCCGCATTGTTATCCCAAGTGCCGCTACCGTTGTTAAATACCGCTTCCAGTCCCGTAGCAGTTCCTACATCAATAATAATTTTGTTATATCCGGTGAGCTCGGATGCTGGAATGGCAACGCCTGGTGGTGTCGTCCAATTACCTCCTGCAGGACGGTAATGAATATTGGGCTGGGCAAACCCCTGCTTGTAATAGATGGTTACACTGTTACTTTTCGGGGCAGCATCGGTCGTTACGCTTAACTCAGCACTTGCATCCGATTTGTTCTGTGCTGCATCATAGGCCGTGACTGTATAAACATAACTCGTTGATGCCTTCAGGCTATTATCGGTATATGCAGGTGTCGTACTCGTGCCGATTTTGACACCGTCACGGAACACTTCATACCCGGTTACGCCTACATGATCGGTCGACGGATTCCAAGCCAATGTTACACGATCAGCCGCTTTTGCAGTTACGGTCAGACCGGTTGGTACGCTTGGAGGAGTTATATCCACATGAGGCGCTCCTTGTGTAATGACTCCGGAATTATAGGTACTAACCCCTAATGGAAACTGATAATTTTTTCCTCCATTATTATCCCATGTGCCACTACCATTGTTAAACACAGCCTCCAGCCCCGTCGCTGTACCCACATTGACTGTCATCTTGGTGTATCCGGGCATCTCGGCTGCCATCATTTTCACACCCGGAGCAGTCGTCCATGTCCCACCTGTTGGACGATAGTGAATATACGGGTTCGGATAGCCCATTTTATAATATATGGTTACCGTATTACCTTCTTTGGTACGTACCGAAAGAGCCACACTGGCAGGTGAAACGTTGCCTGCTGCATCTATCGCTTTAACCGTATATACGTATTCTGTTGCCGGTGCAAGGGACTCATCCGTATAGTTTAGTTTGGTTGATTCCCCTACTTTTGAACCGTCTCGGTAGATTTCATATTTTGCTACTCCGTAATTATCCTCGCTGGCTGACCAGTCAATTGTCACAGCGGATGAGGTAGCATTCTGTACAGCTACATTTGCAGGCGCTGTTGGCGGCTCTGTATCTGCTGCCAACGTTTGGATCTGTACAGTTGAACTGGCGGAAGAGACATTATTCGCCTTGTCTCTCGCCTTTATACTGTATGCATATGATTTCTTGGGCTCAAGTCCGATATCCGTATATTCCGTTGTCAGCGAACTTCCAACTTTGGCCCCGTCCCGATAAATATCATAGCCCTCTACACCCACATTATCAGTGGATGCTGCCCATTGCAGTGTAATGCTGCGATCTGTCACACGTTTTGCATTGACTTCTGATGGCACTGAAGGCGGTGTCCCGTCGACCACCAGGAACGGATGTGTGCCCTGGATTGTTCCATTCGCATCCTCCACAATTTTGCCCGATGTGTCTTTTTTATATTTTCCCATACCCACATATACCGTCTGTATCTCACTGCGTGTAACATTGCCATTCGCATCGACAGCTTCAATATAATAATCGACCAGTTGATCTTGGAAATCGTTGAAATACGTGTAATACATATCCCCGATCTCCTGAGCAGGTACACGCTTGAACATATCTGTGCTGCTTGGCTGCCAGGCCACACCGTTCATATCCGATTTAAGATCACGTTTCGTCATGGGATATTCTTGCCAGCTACTAACTTTCGTCGGATCAATGTTGGATATCCCTTTGGCCTTGAGCGCAGCAGGGTCGTACACACGAAAGGTGTTGTCCTTGGCATCCGCCAGCTTATCCCGATGTGTCCGTACCTTCACCTTAATATCATTCACACCGTTAACATCATAAGCATAGGTATAAATGCCAAATGTATTGTCAAAATAATGAAGTGTCCATCCTTCCGCCTTGCTGACATTGGCGCTTCCAGGGTTATATGGATAACGCTGCGGCCACCATATCGATGGTCCGGTACGGTCCTTCGCGAGCTGACTACTTACATAGGGCTTGGAAAAGAAAAGCGACTGATTGAAAGATAACGTTGGCTTTACCCCATCATCCACATTTTCATCATAATAACCAAACCCGGAATCCAATGCAGGCAGGAGGAAATACCAACTTAACTCTGCCGGGTTCGCACCTCCCTTATAATTATTAGCAGCGTCTCCTTTTACCGGGTAAGCCATCATCCAAGGATTCAGCTGATTGCCCTCATAAGTGATCTCACGGTCTAGTGCCGTCGTTGGCTTCCAATGGTTCGGATTGCTGTCCAGCCAAATCTGTTCAGCTGTCTTGGCATAATTCAGTGCAGCTTGCTCAAGCGCAAAATTACGTTCCAGATAATGGTAACCATATTCAAACGATACGGTCATCCCTTCCTGTACACCATCCAGGTTTTTCTTAGGCTCAAGATTAAGGCCTGTAGCCTTATTGAACGCTTCAAACTGCCCCTTCCAGATTCCAAATGGAAGACGCCAGTGATACCATGTCGGATCTGATGAGGAGTCCCGCGTATCAATCCACGAACCGTCTTGAACATGCACTACATCGTCGGCTTTTGGTGTGTTAGTACGCAAGTATTCATTAATGCTCTCTCCCTTCACACCCGGCTGAGCATAAGTCACATTTCCTGCATTGCGCCAAGTATCCTCTGATCCTGCACGTCCTGAAGAATTATCCCCATCATGGGCAATCACGAAGAACTGCTTCTGATCAACCATTCCTTCAAAAGGCTTCAGCGCATCTGCCTTGACTGAACCCTGATACCCTTCTTCCCACGACTCTGCCTGGGCCACAGGGATACCAACAATTTTTTTCTCAGCACCGGTTTCAGGATTCACATGACGCACCCAATGGGGCGTAGAAGCAAATGGATATTTATTATGAACCACTTGTTTCTCATTGAACATGGGAGAAGATACCCACGAACCCACATTGCTCGTATTCTGCAAATCTGCTCGGTTTGGCGGTGAAACCATCGTATCTTTGCCCGGATCGTTCAGTAGCGGATAGTCCTGGAGAGTTCGTGAAAAATGATTATTTCCAATTACGGACCACTCAATGCCGAGTTGATCCAAAACCGGGATAATCCGTTCCGAGAAACCCAGCTCGGTAGGAAAAAAGCCTTTAGACGATTTAAAGCTGTCTCCCAGAAAAAAAGGTTGTGCCAGCACAGCATTCTGGTAGATCAAATCCTTCAACAGATAATCGTTGCCAGCCAATGGCCCCATGGAATGGTGTCCAGAGAAGTGAATGAGATCCATCGTCTGTTCTCCATTCGTTGTTTTGAGGTTATTGTAAGCATTCTTCCACGGCGCACCCCAATCTTTATTATTGTAACCGTTTACATTATTGGTATACATAAAACTGTTCACATTGTTCAGTAACGACCCTGACATGGTCACCTGCATCCCTGCAGCAGGGTGATTGTTCCTCAGATCACCAGCAACTTGCCATGGCCAGTTCAGATAAGCACCTGTCTTTGCATGGTGACTATAATACGCCACGAGATCATCATGTGGCATGGGCGCTCCCCCGGGTAAAAAGTATGGATAACCTGCCGGAGGGTTATTTTTCAGATCAATGACTTGCCCATCATATGTGTACCGGATTGGAGACCCTACAGGTGCAGAAGCATACTTGGATGTGTCGTAGTATGCCCAAAAATTAGGCATATGGTTATGATACACATGAGAAGCCGAAATTTCGGCATAAGCCGCTGTTGTATTTTGGGTAGAAATAATAATCGATAATACCAACATTAATGCGCCGAGCTTGCGCTTAAAATTCATGTTCTTCCTCCCTTATTGGCTCCCTTATGGGAAACAAGAATTCTCGTTATTTGTCTAAGCTCTCTAACCTGTTTAACGTTTTAGCATGGCGTGACTCAAGACACTTTTTTTAAATCCCTACAACTCCTCCTCCTTTCCTCTAATCTTCCCTCCATGTTGTTTCGTGTTCTTCTGTCCTGTTTCAGTTTGATGTCCCTTTGGGCTGTTGTGGGATGTCATAACTCCATTCTTGTACAAACGTTTGCGCAAAAAGGGACATCTTAGAAGTTTTTCCGGAACATACGGCCCGTAAAACCCTTTGTTTAACAGGAAAACTGCGCTCGTAATTTTGCAAACGTTTGCACAAATAATATACTTTCCATTGGAACAAAATGTCAATACTGAAAAAACGTGATTTTATACCTTATTTATCTCTTGGAATCGTTAAATTAAAGAACTCAGCCAACCCTGCCATAAAGTCAAAAAAAAACACAATCCCAAGCGAATGACCTTCGCTGGAACTGTGCCTTATCATTGCAGCCACCTTTATATTAACAATCCTTATCAGGCACACCCGCATCTTCCTTCGTACGGAAAGAAGATCCACAGCCACAAGTGGCTACCGCGTTCGGGTTATGGATGGTGAACCCGCCCGACATGCCGGACTCTTCAAAATCAATTTCAAGTCCATTCAGATATTTCAGGTTTTCCTTCTCGACTACAACCTTCATGTTCTGAATATCCATATACAAGTCCTCATCGGACTCTTTATCGTCAAAGCCCATGGCGTACGAAAATCCGGTGCAACCGCCCGGTGCTACGCCAAGACGCAGGAACATACCAGGTGTCTCTTGCTGTGCAAGCATCTCTTTCAATCTGTCAGCAGCCGTTTCGCTGATGTTAATCATGCCAGGTCACTCTCCTTTTTCATATAAAATCATGTTCAAGTAGGGCGCTTTTCAGTACCAAGAAGATGGGATGAAGATAGAAATGAAGTAGCGGAGCGTAGGCAAAACTACGTGAGCAACGGACATTTCGGCTGAATCCCATCTTCGACGCTGAGATGCCGCTAGGCATCCTTCGTAATCAAAAGCGTAATTTTTGAACAACCTTTCATTAACTCTACTATAAATTATACTCCACCCCGTCAAGGGTCTCAAGTCATGTTTGCCTCTTTCCGCGTTCCCCCTGTACTCCTTTTTCTTCCCAGTGTATTGAACCCCCGGGACACGAGGTTTATAATGAATAGGTGGTCGCACTGAAATGTCGATATTTTGTCATGACTTATTCAGACGATGGTCATAATTGGAGTTGTAATTTTTTTCACATTTCGAGACTGCAACGCAGTCCCCAATGCATATATGAGTCAACAGACTCCATTTTCTGAAAAAATTTAGCTTTCATAAGCAGCACACGCTGCACCGGGTAAATAAGAGTTAGTCCATGTAAGAAGGCGGCGGTTGACCGCATCTTTGCTATGTAGTTCTGTAAGTCAGGTCCTACACAACTCAATTCCGGTCAAGAACAGGAGGAAACAGTATGTCTACATTGGTAACACCGTTCACAGACAAAAGAATGGCTGAAATCGTTGAGAAAGTGCAGAACGGCGTAAGGCTGAACGTAGAAGACGGCGTATATCTGTATGAAACAGATGATCTGCTGACTTTGGGCCAGCTGGCCAATGAGGCCAACCTGCGGAAGAATGGTAAGAAAGTGTATTTCATCGAGAACATGAGTCTTTATTTTACAAACGTATGCGAAGCCCGCTGCGCTTTTTGTAATTTCCGCAAAGACCAGGGTGAAGAAGGGTCTTATACATTATCCGGTCAGGAAATGATTGATTATGTGGAACAGCATATTCATCCTGGCGTACGTGAGTTCCATATCGTAGGCGGACATAACAATCATGTTCCTTTTCAATATTATGTCGATTCCCTGCGTGCTTTAAACGAGAAATATCCGGATGTTACACTGAAAGCTTACACGGCAGCCGAGATTGATTTCTTCACCCGCATTAGCGGACTCGGTATCAGAGAAGTTCTGCAAGAGCTACAAAAAGCCGGTCTGAAAACATTAACTGGTGGCGGCGCTGAGATTCTTTCGGATGAATATCGTAAAAAAATGCGTGTAGACAAAGCCAACGTGGATCGTTATCTTGAGGTGCACCGCACAGCTCATGAGCTCGGCATGCGTACACATACGACGATGCTATATGGATCGATCGAGTCCTATGAGGATCGAGTCAACCATATGGTGCAGATTCGTGAACTGCAAGACGAGACCAACGGATTCATGGTCTTTATCCCGCTTTCCATGCAGCCAAAAAGCAAAAACGCAAGCATTATGCGTCGTAACTCGGCTTATGAAGATCTCAAAACAATTGCGATCAGCCGTCTGATGCTGGATAACATCGATCATATCAAAGCATACTTCATTAACATCGGTCCTCAGCTGGCTCAAGTTGCCCTTGGATTCGGTGCTTCGGATGCACACGGTACGATCGTTCGCGAACGGATTAGTCATGCTGCTGGTGCTCTCACACCTGAAGGCCTTACACGTAAAGAGCTCATATGGCTTATTAAAGGCGCAGGACGTATTCCGGTAGAACGTGATACATTCTACAATGAAATTCAAGTGTACGAATAGGATATCAATAGCACACCATCTAAAATCAAGATCGCACCAGCACCACTCCAGAACGCAGCTTTCATGATAGAGAGACGTTTGAATTCGAGTGGTGCAAACTGCTGAATGATATCTTTAATTTTCAATGTCTGCTTTTCAATTATTCAAATCCCAACAAAAGGAGCAGCTATGTTATTGCATAGCTGCTCCACAGTTTACAGCCCCATTTCAGTGGGACTGATGAAGAAAGGAAGCCGAGTCATGAAAAATTTCGTCATTCTTGGAGGCGGTTATGGCGGCCTCACCATCATTAAGGAACTTCTGGAAGGCAAAATTCCATCCGATACACAAATTATTTTGGTGGACCGCAGCCCCTTTCAGGGATTAAAGACAGAATATTACGCACTCGCAGCAGGAACCGTATCCGATTATGACCTGCGCATCCAATTTCCAGTGAACGATAAAGTCACTTACCGTTATGGAGAAGTTACTTCGATTGACCTGGAACAGCGTCAGATTGAATTTGAAGGTCAAGACCCGCTTGTTTACGATAAACTTGTCATTGGACTTGGTTGTACAGACCGTTTCCACAACACGCCAGGCGCAGAAGACTACAGCTGTACCATTCAAAGCTTCAGCAAAACACGCGAGACCTACCTGCGCTTAAATGAAGTGAAAGCTTATGGTAATGTGCATATCGTCGGCGGCGGATTAAGTGGTGTCGAGATGGCAGCCGAACTTCGTGAGAGCAGACCAGATCTGAACATCAGCATTCTGGATCGTGGTGAACGTGTATTATCTTCTTTCCCACAGCGCCTGTCCGTGTATGTGCATGAATGGTTCAACGAGCATCAGGTAGAGACACGCGGGCATATTGCCATTTCACGCGTGGAACCTAATGCCATCTACAACCGGGATGAACAGATTCTAACGGATGCTGTCGTCTGGACTGCAGGTATTCAGCCAGTCAAAGTCGTACAGGATCTGGACGTAACCAAAGACCCGCAAGGTCGTGTCGTCCTGAATGAATATTACCAAATCCCGGAATATACCGATGTTTATGTCGTTGGTGACTGCGCGAGTGTACCCTATGCACCTAGTGGTCAAGCTGCGGAAGTACAGGGTGAGCAGATCGCCCATATTCAGCATGCCCTCTGGAAAGGCGAAAAGCCCAATCCACATCCACTCAAGCTTCGTGGCACGCTCGGTGCACTCGGCAAGAAGTCTGGGTTTGGGCTGATGGGCAAAACGTCCATGATGGGACGTGTACCTCGTATTTTGAAAAGTGGTGTGCTCTGGATGTCCAAGCGCCATCTCGGTTAGTCGAGATCGAGCTCGTCCCAGACATCGGCTTCGGCAATTTTGGCCAGAATGGCGTTATATAGATCTTCCACTTTGTCCGTGATGACAACTTCACCATTCACCAGTGCAAATGGAGTCATAGAACATTGGCCGCAGTTGGTGAGGCAGCCGTATTCAATCACATCATAGTCTGGATTTTCTTCCAGTTGATCCATGACTTCATCTGTGCCAAAATGCATATTGTTGGCACAAAATTCAATAATCGGTCTCATGTAGGTTCACCTGCTTTGTTTGACCATTTTAATTTATGGCCATTTGTAATATAATATAAGAAGGAAAGGAGTTGAAAAATATGAGCGAAAACGCACAAGACACCATGTATGATGAGGTATCTGATGTTCTTGACAAACTTCGTCCGTTCCTGCAACGCGATGGCGGTGACGTGGAACTGGTTGACGTGGAAGACGGCATCATTAAGCTGAAACTGGTCGGTGCCTGCGGCAGTTGCCCAAGCTCCACTATTACCTTAAAAGCCGGGATTGAACGCGCCCTTCTCGAAGAAGTTGAGGGTGTACAAGAAGTCGTACAAGTATTCTAATCAATCCTTCACGAAATAAACCTCAAGAGCCTTTCGCTTCGCATGAAGCGGAGGGCTCTTTTTTTTGTGCGCATATGCAGATTGTGCATTTCAACTCACCTTAGCTATCCTCGCGCTGTATGGTTGGACGAATCGGATCAAGTCCTCCAGATACATCCATAATGTTGCCTGTTATAAAATCGGAATGATCCAGACACAGATACGTAATCACTCGTGCAATATCTTCACCGCTACCCGGACGCCCTCTTGGCGTTTCCTCGTCGGTGATGCCTGCCATTTCATCAATCGTTTTCTCTTTGTTGGCACCACGAATATCTCCCGGGCATACCATGTTGACCGTAATTCCATAAGGAGCTTCCTCAACGGCGAGTGTCTTTGTAAAGGAGACCAGACCTACCTTGGCAGCCGCATATACTGCGCGATGAGGCCATGATCTCGCTTCTCCAGCATGACTGAAGCCAAAATGAATAATGCGCCCCCATTGCTTGCGTCTCATCTCTGGCAATACACGCTGATCCAGCAACATCGGTCCCAGCAGATTTCCCTGCACAAGCATCTGAACCTCAGCTTCAGAGTATTCCGCAAATAATCGTCGTTCACGGACAAATGGACCCGCGTTATTCACCAAAATATCAATGCTGCCCAGGTAGTCTTCCACCTGTTCAACCAATGAAGAGATATCTTCCACCTTGGATATATCCGCCTGGATGGCGATGCACCGCACACCCTTGGCTGTGATCTGAGCCTTTAAAGCCTCAGCTTCTGTTCTGCTGTGTACATAGTTGAGGGCAATATGACATCCCTGATCTGCCAGACTGAGGGCTGTCATTTTACCAAGACCTTTGGCACTTCCCGTTATGAGGGCAATCTTTCCCTTCACGTTCATCCCCCTCTTCAAAGAGCAGTCACTATCCAGTATAAAAGATTTATCGTCCTCCTACAACTCGCTTATCCACAAGGGATTATCCACCTTTAATTCCAAATATATCTTGATTGCAATCAAATACCTATGGTACTGTCGAGGATATAACCCGAAAGGACCTCTACATGAATATGAAGAACAAACGATGGATATCATTTCTTACACTTTTAATGTTGAGTTTATTCACAGTCACTAGCGCCTTACAGGTATCAGCGGAAAGTGAGACGGACCAGGCACCTGATGAATACGATTGGATTAGTGGACCAGCATCGGTCTCTCTGGACGGTAAAGCCACACTGAAAGTCCCGGAAAGCCATGCCTTCCTGGATAAGGCCAACACCCAACGCTCGATACTTAACAGTGGGGGCAAGCCTAATGGGAATGAGATCGGAAGTCTAACCAGCAATAGCGAATACGGCTCGTGGTATGTGGTGTTTGAATACGTGAAGACGGGTCATATCCACGATGAGGATCAAAATCTGAGTGCCGAAGAACTATTAAGCAGTTATATCCGTGGCACAGAAGAAGAAAACAGAGATCTTGATCCTGAATATCGAACGTACATAACGGGTTGGGAAATTGAACCCACATATGACAATACCAAACATCAGTTGGTCTACTCCCTTGGTTTCAGAAATGCTGATCAGCAAGCCATGGTCAATTACAATGTAAAACTCCTGACACGCGAAGGATATATCACAGCCATTCTGGTCACAGATACGGCCACCTTTCAACAGAGCCGCCAAGCCTTCGAGGAAACCGTGCTGGAGCAGCTTAGCATCAATGCCGGGTACACCTACGAGGAATACAATGCTTCGACTGACAAAACATCTACCGTGGGGCTGAACAGCCTACTGCTTGGCGGGATCGGGTTCACAGCTTCCCAAAAATTCAGTATTCTGCTTCTGCTCAAAAAAGGATGGGCCTTGATGCTGGTTGTCGTCCTTGGACTAATTGGTTGGATTAGATACAAAATCAAAAGCTCAAATGGAGAAGAAGAAAACTCTCTCCCTCCGAGAGGACGTACCTGCAGGAAGCGGATGAACAGCAGTATGCTGATCAGAATGAATTGTCTTATTACCGGGAATCTGGACATCACTCCAACGCTGATAAATCAGAAAAACTATGACTTAGCGTGTATCAGGTTCTTAAACAAAATAACGCAAAAAGAGGATGTCCTTCCGTCATATTCATGACTTAGGGGACATCCTCTTCTTACAAGCTTCACATCATATTATACATAACATTCGAATTATTCAGTAGCAGGTTCAACCGCTCCTTTATAACGTTCTTTAATAAATGTTTTCACTTCTTCGGAGTGCAAGGCAGCAGCCAATTTCTGAATTGCATCTGCATCTTTGTTGTCCTCACGGGAAACGAGGATGTTCGCGTATGGGTTACCTTGCAGATCTTCGATCAGCAACGCATCATTCGCCGGATTCAGGTTCGCTTCAAGCGCATAGTTAGCGTTGATGAATACCAGATCCGCTTCATCCAATTGACGAGGCATCATGGCTGCATCCAGCTCGATGATATCCAGGTTCTTCGGATTGGCTGTGATATCTTGAATCGTAGATGTGATATTCGTGTTGTCTTTCAGCGTAATGATGCCTTCCTTCGCCAGCAACAACAGAGCACGTCCCCCATTGGATGGGTCATTTGGAATGGCTACTTTTGCACCGTCAGCCAATTCATCCAAAGACTTAATCTTTTTGGAGTATCCGCCAAAAGGTTCAACATGAACAGGAGTTACAGCAACGAGGTTGAATCCACGTTCCTTATTCTCTGTATCCAGGTAAGGCTGGTGCTGGAAGAAGTTTGCATCCAATTTTTTATCAGCAAGTTGCTGGTTGGGTTGAACATAGTCATTAAACGTAACAACTTGCAAACGAATCCCTTGTGCTTCCAGTTCAGGCTTGATGCTTTCCAGAATCTCTGCGTGTGGTGTAGGTGAAGCTCCAACTTTCAATTCAACCGTACGCGGTGCACCTGCTGAATTATCTGCGCCGCTATCAGCGTCCTTGTTGTTACCGCAAGCTGCGAGAACCGCAATCAGCATAAGGCTAAGTAGAGCGAAAGACCATTTTTTCATGTGTAAAACCCCTTCTCTAATCATTTTTTCATGTGGCATCCGCATCAATGCATAACCATCATGTTATCTATGTGTTATTTCCTGGTGAAAAATGTAACCAAGCGATCTCCAGCCATCTGGAGAATTTGCACGAGAATAATCATCGATACTACGGATATAATCATGATTTCATTTTGATAACGATAATACCCATAATTAATTGCCAGCGTTCCCAGACCTCCACCACCAACCATGCCCGCCATTGCCGTATAAGAGACTAGCGTAACGATGGTGATTGTTATCCCGGCGAGCAAACCAGGCAGTGCCTCAGGCAGCAATACCCGCCTTACAATCTGTCCGGTGGATGCCCCCATCGATTGAGCCGCTTCAATTACCCCCCGATCAACTTCTCGCAACGTCGTCTCCACCAATCGAGCAAAGTAAGGAGCTGCAGAAATAACCAAAGGAGGTATTACGCCGAGAACCCCCGTAGCTGTACCGACCAGTATACGAGTGAATGGAATAAGAGCAACAATCAATATGATAAATGGTACCGAGCGCAAAATATTAACAATCAGGGATAGTATCGTGTAGAATGTCCGTGCCTTGATCGAAGCAGATCGGGCTGTCATGAACAGCAGAACTCCAAGCGGTAAACCAAAGATAACGGTGAACAGGCCTGATACACCCAGAATTTGCAGTGTCTCAATGGAAGCTTTACCAACCTCTTCCCAACGAACGGTTGAAAAATCCATCTAACGTAGCACCTCCACATCAAGTCCCTCAGCGGTTAATTCGGATATCGTCCGATCAATTGCTTTGGAATCACCCTCGAACCGAACGGTCAGCTGACCATAAGGAACCTGTTTAATCGTAGAGATCGTCCCTTGCAGGATGGCAAAATCCACACCCGTCTTACGAACCGTCCTGGACAAAATCGCTTCATACGTTTTGTTCCCCAGAAAGGATATCTTCACAAGTTTGGAAGCAACCCCTATCTGCAGTTCAACGCCTGCATTCGCCAGAGCGGTCTCTTCCAGAGCCAGTCCTGCTTCATGGTCACGCATCATGAAGTCCCGCGTAATGGCATGCTGCGGCTTCAGGAACACTTCCGTTACAGGTCCCTGCTCCACAATGCCGCCTTGATGAATGACAGCCACCTTGTCACAGATGTTCTGAATGACATGCATTTCATGTGTAATCAGCACAATCGTAAGGTTGTACTTTTCGTTAATGTCGAGCAATAACTTCAGGATTGAATTTGTCGTCTGCGGATCAAGTGCTGAAGTAGCCTCATCACAGAGAAGTACATTCGGATCACTCGCAAGTGCTCTCGCAATCCCTACACGTTGTTTTTGTCCACCCGATAGTTGAGCTGGATATTTGTTGCTGTGATTCTCCAGACCGACCAGATTGAGCATTTCCTTCACTTTGCGATCAATGGCATCCTTGGGCGTATTCACAAGCTTTAGTGGAAAAGCCACATTGTCATATACCGTTGCCGAGGATAACAGATTAAAATGTTGGAAAATCATCCCGATTTTGCGTCTCTGTTGCTGCAACTCGGTTTTGCTCAGCTCTGTCAGGTTGATCCCATCAACCCATACTTCGCCCTCCGTAGGCCTTTCCAGCAAATTAATACAGCGAATCAATGTACTCTTACCCGCTCCGGAATGGCCAATCACGCCGTAGATTTCACCCTTTTGGATGTTCAAATTCAGCTCGGATAACGCAGTTGTAGCTTTTTTTCCTTTGCCGTACGTTTTCGTTAAACCTTTTAATTCAATCAATCGCACTTGCCCCTTTCCAACCACCTACATGTATCTTTACCCGATCTAAAGGAAAACTCCCCTTAAAGTACAAAAAAGAGCCCTTTGCAGATACAAAGAGGGCTCTTCACGTGAAAGAATATACCTTCTCATCTGCCAAAATCGTGCCTTGCACCATTTTGTAGGAATTAGCACCTAACATCTATAACGAATGATACATGTATCATGTCGGTTACAAATCGGTTGCCGGGCTTCATCGGGCCTGTCCCTCCGCCGCTCTCGATAAGAAATATGTTGTTGTAGGATTTTATAAGTTCATGTAGTTTATGCTTTATAATGTGAACGTATCTTTAGAGTTATCGGTTCAATCTTCGTCAAAATTATAACTTTCTAATTGAGACTCAGTATATTCCAAGTATTCCGATTTGTCAAAGGGAATTATTTCTTTTCCATATATCATTGATATAACGATAAGAGGTTGTTAACGTTTCACAGACCATATCCACGCCTTGACGCATTTCCTGCACATGCTGATTCAGATCCTCCAACTTCACTTTACCCTGCAACGTCTGGTGAAGCTGCCATAGGTCATCGTGCATTTCCGAGTTCATGTAGTGAATCTCCATATTACGTCGTTTACGCAGCTTGCTCATCGGCTCCCGATAGGAATCCTTGATCTGAATCAATCGCAATGCAAGCTCATGATGCTCTCTTGCATAATCAAACTGCCTTAACACCGTAAAATAAGAAAAATGCGCTTTTGTATTTGAGGTATTCAACTGGAATATTTCATTTAATACGGTGCCGACTTTATCCAGAATGGCAAAGCAGCGAATGAAGCCATCTTTGTAGAAATACACATACCGTGCATACTCGGCTTTTTCAGCAGGCGTCATGTCGTCCGTTGAGCCTGCAACGACCTTTTTGCGAAAATGAGCAGCAGCGAAGCAGCTTTGCTCCAGTTCATCCAGTGAGGAGATGAGTCCCTGAGTCCACACATACAATTTCCGATAGTCGTGCGTGGGATCATGGTCTACATGCATTTGTCGCTGAAATAGCTCAAGCGTATGCGCCATTGCGTCCATCGCTTCCTTCAATTTACCTTCATTGACACGCGGTTTTTCCCCCAGCAACGTTCGCAGCATATACAACCTCCTCTTTTCCAATTCAACAAGAATTCATCACCGTAACACTTCATCCATTCCGTGTAATTGCTGCTTGCCATAGGTTGCCCTGATCCCCCTGACATCAAACAAAGTCCACCTGTCCAATGATGTACATCACTGGATGGTGGACTTTCTATTTAGTTCAAGTACTTTTAAAATGAATGAATCTATATCTAAAACCGATTAACCGGGCGATACAGCTTGTACACCAGGAAACTCATATACGTCAAAACTCCGAACAATATGGCGATATCCAGCATATGAGCAAGAGCTACGAACATGTATACTTCCGGACGGTTCATTGTCACCATCATGAAAATACCAATAACGACTTGCATCAGGATGAGAACAACGGATACCACGCCAAGGGTACGCATTTCCTTGTTGTCCGGATGATTACGGTAGGCGAAGTGACCCAAGATTGCAATAACAATCACGAGCGACGCAGCAGCTGCACGGTGAGCAAAAGCAACAGCTACACCACCCGATAGTTCAGGAATAATCTGCCCGTTACAGAGCGGAAATCCGGAACATCCCCCGGCAGAATCCGTATGGCTTACAAATGCGCCTGTGTATACCACGAGATAGGTGTAAATGGTGGAGAACCAGACCAGATTCCTGAATTTTTTACTAACCCGAGGGTATTTATTCAGGCGCTCCAACCCACCATCTTTTGCCTCCTGCCTTATGCCCAGCGCCATCATTAGGGAACTGGCAAAAGCAATCAGTGCAAAGCCGAAATGCAGTGCCATGACTGCTGACGATTGGGAGAAGACGACGGCAAAAGCCCCCATGATACCCTGGACGATCACAAATACCAAGGTTAAGAAAGAAAACAATTGCAGGTCACGGCGTGACTTGCCGAACCGCAGAAAAGCAACAAACGAGGCAATGGACAGCAATCCAGCCAGTGCGCTTACAGCACGGTGGGAATATTCAATGAGTGAAGCCACAGTATGTGCAGGAACGAGTTTTCCGTTACATAAAGGCCATTCTGTTCCGCAGCCAAGGCCCGACTCCGTTTTGGTTACGATGCCTCCACCGAAAGTGGCCAGAAACATGACAAGACAGGTTAATACGGTTAACCATTTAAACAAAGTTAAGTGTTTCAAATTTTTCTCACCCGCTGTTGGTTTAAGATGGCGAAGAATAGTCTCCGCTTGTTTCGGTACTTTGACACTTATTTCACAACTAAATTCATTATACCGGATAAATTGTTCATTGACGCCCGCGCTTTGTGACAAAATGTTAACGTCTGGTGAAATAATGACCCGCAGGTCATTGAGAATATGTACATACATATTTCTGACTTAGAACATGGCGAACACACAAACGCCATTTCCCTATTTCAAGAGAAATGGCGTTCTTTTTATTATACCCTTTTACAACATGAACCTGTCATACTTTTATATAAGTTCAATGAAACATTTACACAATAACGGAGAGGACAGAAATAACCAGAAGAAGCGGAGTGTTCGCCTTTATCCCCGGATTTCCCCTTTATAAAAGGGATCAAAGAAATCTGGGGATAACAGCGATCGGAAGGTTATTCTGGCATCGTAGTGTTTGTGTAAATATTCATTTATCGAACTTATATAACATCATTTATGAATCGTGTTGTACACTTCAACTGCGCGATCCAGGAACTGCTCAATCTCTTCTCTCGACTTGCGCAGCTTGTTCACATACCGTACAAGTTCGCGGCCATCGGTATACGCTACAAAGCTTGGAATGCCAAGAATGTTCTGCTCTTCACTAACCGTTCCAACCTGATCCACGTCGACCTCAATTAAAGTCAGTTCACGTGCATATTTCTCTTCAACCTCAGGCATAAACGGATCGATGTATTTGCAGTCACCACACCAGTCTGCCTTGAATACGGCAATTGTCAAACGTGGGGATTGGATGGCTACATCAAATGCCGGTTTGGAAGTAATCTGTTCCATTCGATTCATCTCCCTTTCTGTACCTTGTCTTACCCTAAGTGAAGCAAATTGGCGAGTGGAAGTCAAATAATCAGCGCATACTTAGAATAAACCACATGGACTGTGCATTTAAACGCAGTACATCATGAAAGGATGTCACATCATGACTTCCACCAGAACCGATTCTTCCAGCGAACAGCATCATGGGTCCCTCCTGCAGATGGTTCGTTCCCTTCCTGGAGCCGCCCGGGAAATCTGGCGCGGGAAACAAGCGGCTTGGCAAGCTTCAACACAGCTTCGTCACCCCTTGCGTGACATCGCGTGGGATACCGATACGGCAGCTGCCCTTCAGTCTGAAGTGGAGCGTTTGCTACCTGCCAGCAACAAGGCTTTTGCACGCACTGATCAGGTCCAAAGCGCACTCATCTGCGAAGAAGATTGTATTATTCTGGAAGAGATTAAGACACTGACCCAGGAGCATAATCGAAGTAATATCACTCGCACGGCGGCCTATCTGGAATGTTATGAGCAATGTCCCGAACTGCATTGGGCACTGCTGGCCCATATGGTCTCTCGTAACGGTGGATATCACATGACAGATCTTCAGAGTGATTTGATGCATAATCTGCAGAATCAGAGCGATCGCGAGCATATGTATCGGCTGCTGGAGCGATGCAATGCACTCATTTTCCAGGATGCCTATCCCCAGCTTCAGCTGTATATGCACAGTCGCCGGATCGGACGAAGCTGCTTCCATCTCTTGTCGCACTTTCACGTCTCGGCGTTCATGACGCCGTTTTGGGAACGTTTTTGGCTGGAACGGTGCAGTTCGCTGCTTAGTGTGGCGTTAATTATTAATGAGCAGAACTATATCGAGAGCCGGGTCGTGCAGCATCCTTATTTTCAAAAAGAAGTACTCTCCAAATCCGCATTCCATCTGCATAATCTGGCAGGTCTGAACCATATCGTTTTTCCTCTTGGACGGGGAGCAGGACTTGCAGGACGTGTCATTGAGCATTTTGGCAAGTTGGATGAGCGAATCATGTTTGGCAAAGGCCTATATGCTCTGTTGTTTGGCATGGAGCAAGTACACACACAAGTATTGGCGTTCGCACGTTCGGTTCCCCATCGTGGCTCGCGTGCTGAATATTGGCCTGGCCTGTTTACCGATCGTGAAGATGAGGCGGGTGATCATACATTATACGCTCAGGCGTTATTAGATGACGAGTGGCTCCCAGAAGGGCAACGATTATATAGTCCGGAACTGCTTGCTGTATGGGGGGATACACCATATGAACCGATCACCAGACATGACTGGCTTCAGACTCGGGATTGTCTTGGTTATCTGACGGCACCACGTCGGCCATGGCTGTTTGAGATGAGTCACGAACATCGTTATGGCATGCTGAAAACTGCACTGGCTCATGATGCCAAAGCCATCATACACTAATGCTGAGGATCTCTAAAAATACAAAAAGCCCTGTCCGCTTCAATAGCAGACAGAGCTTGTTTTATGAGCTTGCTTGTATCTATTCTCACTAAATCTTAAAGGTTGAACGATGCTCCTCGCATTCTTAAGCTCTTTGCCCAGCTCCACGTTGGAGACGCATAAGTGGACGGAGAATTTTTTGCAGAATACGGGGGTAACTTCCCAGCTCGTCCTTGCGCAGTACACGCAGCACAACCATGAGAACCAGATACACCACCACCACAAGCACACCAACCACAAGGCAAGTAAGCAAGAAGGATACACGCGCTGGCAGGAACAGTCCAAAAATCATATTTCCAATCCAGTTCGTTGCAAATCCTACACCTGCTGCAAGCAAGACCGTAATGATAAACCCTTTCCAACGATCTCCCATGATGGAGAAATCAACGATTTTGCGCAGGACACGCAGATTCAGGTATGTGATAACCAGGAAACACAGTGCCGTTGCAATAATGATGCCGTAAATACCAAAAATCGGCGCCAGAATCAGACTTGCGACCAATTTGATCACAACACCTGCCGCGACACTGACCATCGTTATCCGCGGTTTCCCTACCCCAAGCAAAATGGAGTTAGTGGTCATCATGGTAATCTGGAAAATGGTACCGAATGTCAGCAAGGCAATGATCGGCGTTCCATCCAGATTGGTAAACAGCAATCCGTTGACCGAATACGCCGCCGCACATAGTGCAATGACAATCGGCATACCTGTCAGAATTGAAATACGCAAGGCAAGCGTAACCTGACTCTTCAGATGAGCCTCATCCTTGCGGGCAAATGCTGCCGAGATGACAGGCACCAAGGATTGACTCAAAGCGATAGCGAGAATCGGAGGAATGCCCGCAATACTTTGGGCCTTCGCCCCAAGGATCGCAAGAACGCCTGTTGCTTCTTCAAGTCCGATCTGACCACTAAGCAGTGGTACCACAAGGGATGAATCAATGAAGTTGATGGCAGGAACCGCAAGTGAGGACAGCACAATTGGAATAGACAGCTTGAAGATATCACTGTAGATGCCGCGCATCGGTAATTGCTCTGCACGTTCGTAATTCAATTGGGCTGCCCGGTCGCTACGACGCAGCTTTAAGGTGAAGTACAACATGACACCAAAGGCACCCACACTTCCTAATACCCCGCCAAATGAGGCACCCGCAGCAATCGTTTGATCATCGTAATTCCATTGCAGCATGACATAAGCCACGATAATGGCTGTACCTACACGGGCAAACTGTTCCACAATCTGTGAAATACCCCCTGCTGTCATGTTGCCGCGTCCCTGGAAATATCCACGCATCATCGCAATGGCCGGGAACAGCAACAAGGCTGGAGCCAATGCGCGAATGGCGCTGACCGATGCCGGTACTTTGGAGACATACGTGGCATAATAAGGAGCCGCGAACCACAATAAAGCAGACATGACTACCCCGGCGACAGCCGCAAAGATCAGGGCTGCACGGTAGATCTGTTGGGCTTCACCCGCGCGTCCGAGCGCATAACGTTCCGATACCATTTTGCTAAGTGTACTCGGTATGCCCGCCGTTGCGACGGTTAACAGCATTAAATATACCGTATTGGAGATCGTAAACGATGCGTTACCGACGTCTCCGAGGATATGCTCCAGCGGCACCCGTTGAACCAATCCGAGTACTCTCGCGATCAGCGCAGCGGCCGCCAGAATGAGCGTACCCCTTATGAATGTTTCTTTCTTAGACAAACGAATTCCCCTTCTTTCCTCCACACCGGACATGCATCCCGTTGAAGCTAATCCTGAACAATTAGGCGAATCTTACCACCCAGATAATAAAGAGAACAATCATGACGATTTGCAAAATAATTTTCATCACGGTGCTCGTAAATAGCCCCACCACGGAACCAAATCCAACTTTTGATGCTTTGGAAGGTGAAGACCCTCCGATTAGTTCCCCGATAAAAGCACCGATAAATGGTCCCAATACCAGTCCGAATGCCGGAATGACAAATGGGCCAATGATCACACCAATGGTACTGAGCGTGGTCGATAACTTGGAGCCACCAAACTTCTTCACGCCCCATGCGCTGACGACATAATCAGCCACGAACAACACAACCACAATCAGAATCTGGATGATCCAGAACCACACACCGAACGGATCAAAACTAAAGAACCAGCCGTAGACCAGAAACGCAAAGAAAATCGCTACAGCACCAGGCAGTATAGGATAAACCGTTCCAGCCATCCCCACTGCAAACAGCAGCACAATTAAAATCCAGGCAATGGTTGCGAGCAAAGGTTACTCCCCCTTCAAAATATGTTCACGGATCACTTCGACGATGCCGTCTTCATTGTTACTCGCTACGATCAGATCAGCCGCTTCCTTCACCTGCTCTTGCGCATTACCCATAGCTACACCCAAACCTACCGCCTCAATGACAGCCAGATCATTCAGACTGTCTCCAACAGCAACAACTTCGGACATCTCAATACCCAGCAATTTGCAGACTTCCGCTACACCACTCGCTTTGGATACCCCGGCAGGGTTGATCTCAATATTAACGGGTGAGGAGTTGGTCATTTGCAGACCACCCATTTGTTGCAGTTCCATCATGATCTGGTGACGAACTTCATCCACTTCGGTATTGAAGCCGAATTTCAACCATTCCAGACCTTCAATATTGTCCGTCCAACGGTCACGATTGAACAGTTCTTCCACGGAGTATGCCCAGTACCAGCTGTTATATTTCTCACCAATCTCCTGCATTTGACGAATCAATGCCGGGTCCATCAGATGACGCATATGCAGATCATGCGGTGCTTTCCAGACTTCACTACCGTTAACGGTAACCATCGGTGTCTCGAGTCCAAGTTGGACCGCATAAGGCATCGCGTGGAATACTGCTCTTCCCGTGGAAAGGCACACATGTACACCCCGACGAATGGCGATCTGTATCCACTTGGCGGTCTCCTGCGTAATTTCATGGTTATCATTAAGCAATGTTCCATCCATATCCAATGCAAGCAATTTGTATTTCAGTTCACTCATACAGTAGTTCCTCCTAGGTTGTCTCTCTCTCCAAATTGAACTCATGGATATCCATTCAGGCACTACGCGGACAGAAAACCTTTCGAGTCGTAGTATCTTTGTTTTAGAATTACCTTTTTCTTTAGTGTATTGAGATTATACGAGGTAACCGTTACGTGTACGGATCGTCTTCCGATCGCTGTTGTCTGCAAATTTTCTAGATTCTCTCTTCTTAAGGGTTAGAAATTCGGAGACAGCGTATGCTTTCGAAGCAGCTTTCTTGCAGAAAGCTTTCAGGCGAACGCTATCGCTTCTTCAGATCGATTCCGCCCCTTCACTACATCACCTTTGTATTTAGAGCTCATAACACCTACCATCAAGAAGGAAATTCATAAACAAATTTCCCTTCTCTAGATCCTTTCTGCCCTCTCCGTTCCACAATGGTTCTCCATTTCAACTTAAAGGTTCTCTTTATCTGATTTTAAACATTCTTTCACAACAAGATCGCCCGGCACCCGTAACAACGGACGCTCCGGACGTCACAGCTAACGACATTTTACCACAGATCATCTGTATGCAACAAAATAACCCGTAATCGGCAGGATGACGCTACAATATCTTTTTATATTGTATATCTTATATGCGGTTGCCCTTTGTAAAAGTCATACGTCCAGACACGCAAAAAACCGCCTGCCTTGCAGACGGCTTGTTATAATCTTCTTTTTCCCACCTATAATTCACTTGAAATTCAATTACCTTGCTGCGAATTTGCGACGAGCATAACGGAATATGATACCATGTTTCGGAGACAGCAGCAGTGCGAGAACAAACAGAATTCCAGCAACCGCCACCATGCAGCCCGCGATGGAAGCATCCAGAGCGTATGCCATGATGTAACCTCCAACCGAGGAAGCTGCCCCGATCAGGACGGCATACAGAATCATTTTCCCCAGACGATCTGTGAGCAGGTAAGCCGTCGCCGCAGGTACAATCAACATGCCCACCACGAGAATCGAACCAACGCTTTCAAATGAAGCTACGGATGTCATGGAAACGAGTCCCATGAGTAGATAGTGGAACAACACTACTGGAATACCGCAGGCCGCAGCCAGCGCCGGATCGAAGGCACATAGCTTGAACTGTTTGTAGAACAGCCCAATGACGACGAGGATGACCAGCAAAGTGATGCCCAGCATCCAGACTGCTCTCGGCCCGACATCCGTACCTCCAAGGGTTAGTGTATCCCACTGTACATAAGCGATCTCGCCGAACAAGACACAGTCCAGATCCAGATCAATGTGCTGAGCGTTCAAACTAATGAGAATGACCCCTACGGCGAAGAGTGCTGTGAACACAATTCCGATGGAGGCATCAGACGAGAGTCCCCCTGCCTGCAAACTCTGTATGAAGAACACGGTCAGTAGTCCAAACACGGTGGCACCGAGCAGCATCCACAAAGAATCTCTGGAACCGCTCCACAGGAAAGCAATCGCAATACCAGGGAGAACCGCATGACTTATCGCATCCCCGACCAGAGCCATTCGCCGCAAAATCAGAAAACAACCGAGGATGGCACAAGCAGAAGATACCAATACAGCCGTTAAGATAATCCAAAACGTTGCCATTACATCTCCCCCCGTTCCTGCTGATTCCGCTGTGTGGCGAGAGTCTGAAGTGTAGCCCGCTCTTCACGCATATACGCGGATTTGGCCTGAATACTGCGCAACCGCCTTGCTAATAATCCACGACGCGGAGCCAGCAGGGCCGAACCGGCAAAGAGTAGCGTAGCCGCAAGAACGGTTACAGGTCCTGTCGGCAGATTAGGGATAAGCGTGCTGAAGATGGTCCCTGTTGCACCGCTCAGTGCACCAAATATGCCTGCCAACACCACCATCAGTGCAAGTGAGTCGGTCCAGCAACGTGCCGCTGCTGCAGGCGTTACCAGCAAGGCTGCAACAAGTACGACACCCACCGCCTGAATTCCGGCCACCACCGCGATCACCGTCAAGAGCAGGATGAGCTGCTCTAACATGGCCACTGGCAGTCCCATACCTCGTGCAAATCCCGGGTCAAAGCTGACCAGTTTGAATTCCTTGAACCAAGCCAGACAGGCGATCAGTAGCACGAGACATACGCCCCCCATGACATACACATCCGTCATGACCATGGATGCCGCCTGCCCAAACAAATATTTATCAAGTCCGCTTTGGCTTCCGCTCGCTCCATGCTGGATACGTGTCAGCATCACTACACCAATCCCGAAAAATACGGTCAACACAATGCCCATCGCCGCATCTTGCTTGATCCGGGAGTAGCGCGTAATCCACGAAATTCCGAAGGTAGCAACGATACCAGCCACCAGCGCACCAAACAGGAATAATCCTACAGACTTCGTTTCCGTCAACATAAATGCAATACAGATCCCAGGCAGAGCGGCATGGGCAAGGGTGTCCCCCATCAGACTCTGCTTACGAAGGAAGGTGAAGGAGCCAATAATTCCACTACTGAATCCAAGCAATAGACAGCCTAGCAAGATCCAGCGTGTATTGGGGTCGGACAAGATGGCAACGATCCAGTTCCACATGCACTACACCTTGCCTTTCTCCGTCCGGCTTCCGATCATGGCAATCCGGCCTCCGTACGTCTCTTGCAGTGTATCTGGTACAAATACTTCACTTGTCGGCCCACCTGCCACCAATCGTCCATTAAGCAACAGCACGTGATCGAAGTACTCCTCAACTGTCGCCAGATCATGGTGAACAACCAGTACCGTCTTGCCTTGTTTCTTCAACTGTTCCAACAGGGAAATGATTGCTTTCTCCGTGGTAGCATCCACACCTGCAAATGGCTCATCCATGAAATACAGATCTGCGTCTTGCACGAGTGCCCGTGCCAGAAAGACACGCTGCTGTTGTCCACCGGACAGCTGACTGATCTGGCGGTACATATAATCGCCCATCCCGACTTGCTCCAGGCAGTGTGCTGCCAGGTCCCGCTCCTTTTTCCCCGGACGACGGAACCAGCCCAGATGACCATACCGTCCCATCATCACCACATCGAGTGCATGCGTAGGAAAATCCCAGTCGACCGATTCCCGTTGGGGTACATAACCGATGCGGCGACGTTGTTCCCGGTACGATTGTCCGAAGATCCGTACCTCGCCATGCATCTTCGGTACCAGTCCCAGAATGGCTTTGATCAGGGTCGATTTTCCTGCTCCATTCGGTCCCAGTATTCCGATGAGCTGTCCTTCCGGGATATCGAAGGATACGCTGCTAAGCACCGGCTTTTTGTGATAGGCAACGGCCAAATCCCTCACACTAAGAGGAGCCGACGTAGGCTGCGTTCCCTGCAAATGGCTGTTGCTCAGATTCGTAGGAGTTTGTTGCGATAAAATGGTATCATTCATAATCCTGTAACTCCTCTCTTCATCGGATTTCTTTATTTCAGGGCTTCTACAATCGTCTCAACATTGTGGCGAATCATACCGATATATGTGCCTTCTTCCGTTCCTTCAGCCCCCATGGCATCCGAGAACAGTTCTCCACCAATGCTGACCGTATGCCCTTTTTGAGCTGCTCCGGCAATGATGGCTTCCATCGCTTTGGCAGGCACACTCGATTCAACAAACACAGCTTTGATATGGTTATCCACGAGATAATCTCTCAGTTCGCTAACATCTTTTGCACCATATTCGGCTGCTGTACTGATGCCCTGAAGCCCCATCACTTTCATGCCATAAGCCTGACCGAAATATCCAAATGCATCATGTGCCGTAACCAATACCCGGCTTCCTTCCGGAATCTGCAAAATCCTCTCACGTACCTCGGCATCCAACTCTTCAAGCTTCGCCAGGTAGGCTTCTGCCTGAGCCTTGTATTCTTCCGCATGGTCCGGGTCCGCCTTCACGAGCGTATCGCGTACGGCTTCTGCCGCATGCATCCAGTGGCTGACGTTAAACCAGACGTGTGGGTCATATTCCGTGCCGCCTGTATCTTTGCCTGAGTGTAATTCCTCGACTGGAATGCTCTCTGTAACGGCTGTAACCAGCTTGCTTGAGGACATTTTCTCCAAAATGTCTGTCATTTTGCCTTCGAGATGCAGTCCATTATAGAAAATGACTTTTGCTTGTTCCAGCTTGCGAATATCACCTTGGGATGCCTTGTACAAGTGGGGGTCAACGCCCGGGCCCATGAGCCCGGTAACATCAACATATGCTCCGCCTACCTCACGTGCTACGTCAGCGATCATGCCTGTTGTAGCGGTTACTTGTAGCTTGCCGCTGCCAGTCTCTGCATCCCTTGAACATGCCGCAAGAACAACAACCAGAGCCAGAGCTGCTAGTGTTATGAACCCCCTCTGAATGCTCCTCATCTTCACCTTTAACAATTCAATCGTCCCCTTTCCCTCTCCTAAAAGTATTGTCCACATCTAATTTTGTTGTACAAGGTATTAAGTTTTAATCAAGACTAATAATGTTTCCCTTGTGCAAATTTTATCCGAAGCTAAAAAAAAAGGCAAGGGATTATTTCCCCTGCCTGTCCAAATATACATTTAATTCACTTCATGAACCTTTTGGTCACGATGTTAAAAGAGCTAACTCCCGCAATGCTTCTTTTGCATTATTCTTTATCCTTGCCTTCGTCTTTCTTCCCTTTCGGCGTCCCATCGAGACCATATACTTCATCATATGCATCAAAAATTTTCCGTGCGATTGGCGAGGCACTCACTGACCCGAACCCACCTTCCGGTACAACGACAGCTACAGCAAGCTTTGGATTATCCCGTGGTGCAAAGGCGATAAATACACCATTCTCTTTCTTGTTCGGTCCGGTCCCCTGCTCTGATGTTCCTGTTTTCCGAGCATAATCGTAAGGGAAACCGTCAAATGAACTTACTTTGGTAACCATACCTTTATGAACTTCATTCCAGTGCGCATCGGCAAAATCAACTTCGTTGAGCACCTTAGGCTTAATTTTTTTCACCACATTGCCATCCGCATCACGAATTTCCTTCACCAAGTGAGGCTCCATCCGTTTGCCTTTATTGGCAAGCATGGTCGTGTATTGGGCGAGTTGCATCGTGGTGTACTTGGCTTGTTGTCCAAAGGAGGCAAATGCCAAACGTGTTAGTGCTGATTCGTCTTTATTATTATATTCTAGCCTACCCAGAAATTCATTAGGCAGATCTACACCGGTGGACACACCCAAGCCAAATTCCTTCATGTGTTTGTCCCAGATATCAATTCCTTTATCCGAGCCATAATTACGTAACAAACGTTTACCCACCATATCAATCATGAAGGCATTGGAGGATTTCTCAATCGCTCTTCTCGCCGTAATAGAACCATTATAAGCCGAATGCGAGTTCTTCACTTGTCGTCCGTCTTTCCCCAGAATGGCATATCCCTGATCATGATAAGTCTGTCCGGCTGTAAATAACCCCTCTTTCAATCCAATCAGCACACTTAGTGGTTTGATAACCGATCCAAGAAGTACTACGGATTCCGCTCGACTAGGCTTGGCATCATTCGGCGGGAACGACTCAGTGGTGCCGTTCCGGAATACATATTTAATTTTGTCATAATCCCAATCATTCGGATCATAATCCGGCATACTCGCCATAGCCACCACATTTCCCGTATCCACTTCCATGGCTACTGCATACCCCGTAATCGCCTTCGGGAGTCTGCGCAGTTCGTCCGTAATCGCCTCTTGTGCAGCCATCTGAATTTCCTTGTTGATGGTGGAAACCAGACTGTAGCCTTTCTCCGGTGGAGTCTGGAGCATCGTTCCATCCGGCAGATTACGTGCATCAATATCAATGGACTGGTAGCCGCTTCGTCCACGAAGTTCCTCCTGGTATTGAAGCTCCAATCCATCGAAGCCAACCTTCTCCTCCTCATGGTATACAAGACCAGGATCACGCTGGGTACTTCCCCCTTCGCGGATGGCCTTATATTTGGCAAGGCTGTCTGGTGCCCGCTTGAACTCTCTTGTGTAACCGACAACCTGAACCGCTACACCATCCGGGTCATATTTCCGTATGTTCTCTTCCAGCACCATCACGCCTGGATATTCCGCTTTTTTCTCCATGAAAAAAGCGATCTCTTTGGTCGACAGATCCGACTTCACCAGCCTCGGCACATATCCGAACGTTTTCTGGTAATCCAGATCCAGTCGTTTAATGATCTCTTCTGCATCCGGCTGTTCCTTGTCCCCTGGATTAAACTGCTTAAACACAGCGGCCAGATCATGTGCCAGTTCCTCTGCTTCCTGCCTGCGTTCATCGTTCCGATAATCCTCATATAAGAGCACATAGAGCGACTGTACAGGTTCCGAGTAAGCAAGCGCAATTTCTCCCGTCGCATCATAGATGGGACCACGAACAGGTGCCAGCGGAATATCTTTGGTATTACGACTCGTTTCCATATACGTCAGTTCAGGCCCCTCCACAAACTGCACAAAGGCCAACCTGAAAATAAGGATACTAAATATGACAAATGCCGCGAAAAAAAACAGATTCAGCCTTGCGGTGGAAGGCTTATTGACGGGTGCATCTTCCTCGGTCATGGGTTTCTTTTTCAATCGGTTAAACATCGTCTTAAGCCTCTCCCGTTCCTCTATAAAAATAAAATAATTATCCATATTGCGCACGTAATCCATCCGATATTTAATCCTTACTCATCCAAGTCTACCAAAGGTTAGCTGTCACGTCTTTCAATTTTTGGTTACATTTTCGTAATCAGAACCATTCGATTATTCAATCTACTGTTCTACATGTAAGCACTGACATATCAACGTTAACATGTTCTTTAAAAAAGCGTTTACCCTTCCCTTATATAAACGTCGCATAGCTCATATGGTTACATATTAATGCAACTAATTAACTCATTCTTAGGAGCCATTCTCCGCATAAAAACAAAAAAAGAGGACCCATAGGGTCCTCTCTGTAATCAATATCTCACATCACTGTGTGCCTGATTCCGATTCTGAATCTTTATTTTTGTCCTTTTTCGGTACACCGTCGAGTCCGAATTCTTCGTCATACGCATCGAAGATCGCACGCGCAACTGGAGCCGCACTGCTCGAACCAAAGCCCCCTTCGGGAATAACCACAGCGACAGCAAGCTTCGGATTATTACGTGGTGCGTAAGCGATAAACACCCCGTTATCCACCAGTTTACCGCCGACGAGTTGCGTCGATGTACCTGTTTTTCTGGCAAAATCATAAGGGAAGCCGCTAAATGCCGAAACTTCGGTAGCCATGCCTCGTTGCACCTCGTTCCAGTAGGCATCGTTAAACTCTACCGTGCTGAGTACCTTCGGTTTAACTTTCTCAACCACATTACCTTCCGAATCCCGGAACTCGTTAACCAATTGTGGTTCCATCCGTTTTCCTTTGTTCGCAAGCATCGTGGTGTACTGTGCTAACTGCATGGCTGTGTATTTTCCTTGCTGACCAAAGGAAGCATACACAAGTTTAGTGAGGGAGCTCTCTTCACTTCGGATATATTCCAAATAACCAGGATATTCATTCGGCAGATCAACTTCCGTCTTCACGCCAAGACCAAACTGCTTCATGTAATCATCCCATACACCAATACCTTCTGCACCATACTTCGAATACAGCTTCTTCCCGATCTCGTCAATCATGAACACGTTGGAGGAATGACGAATCGCATCATGCGGACGCATCGCACCATACACATGCCCTGATGAGTTCTGTACTCTACGGTTGTCACCACCAAAGGTCGTTGAACCTCTATCCTGATAAACGGTATTGGTCGTAAAGAAACCCTCTTTCAAACCAATCAATACGCTAAGCGGTTTGATCGTGGAACCGAGCAAGACTACAGACTCAGCACGCTTGCCTGTATCGTCTGGCGGGAAGCCCCGGATCGTACCATTTTGATAGATATATTTTATTTTATCGTAGTCTTCATTGCTTATACCGCCGGTTCTCCATACATTGGTATCATAATCCGGCATACTGGCAGCAGATACGATTTTCCCCGTATCCACTTCCATCGCAACTGCAAATCCGGTCTTTGCATTCGGATGCAATCGACCAGAAACCGGGTTACGATGAAGCCAGCTCAACTGGTCCAGAATGGCCTGTTCTGTTTTCACCTGAACGTTCTTGTTAATGCTGGATATCAGGTCGTAACCTTTCTCCGGCGGGGTAGAACCAGCTACACCTTCAGGCAAGTTACGCAAATCGACATCGACGGACGTATATCCGCTTTTGCCACGCAGTACATCCTGATATTGCAGTTCAAGTCCATCAAAACCAACGAATTCGTTCTCTGTATACACCAGACCCGGATCTGTTTGCGCTTTGTTGGCCTCGTCCACTTCTTTGTATTTGTTCAGGGATTTCGAGCTTCTGAACTTCTTGAGATATCCGATGGTCTGAACCGCCACTGTATCCGGATCATAGAATCGCACACTCTCCTCAACAATCTGAATGCCCTTGAACTCATCCTTATGCTGCAGGAAGTAAGCTACTTCTTCTTCGGACAGATCGCTCTTGATCAGACGCGGCATGAAGCCGTTCGCCTTACGTGAATTCAAGTCCATCTCTTCAATGATCTGCTCCACTGTAAGTGACTCCGAATCCTTCAGCTTGTACTGTTCGAACACATCATGCAAGCGGGTTGCAATATCCTGCACTTCCCCTATGTTAGGACTCGGTTTCCCATCAACATCCCCATAGTTTTTATACAGCGTCAGGTATAGCGACTGAATGGGCTTGGAGTATGCCAGCTTCACCTCACCTGTAGAATCGTAGATCGTGCCTCTCACAGGGGGAAGCGGTACATCCTTCGTAATGTTACTTGCTTCTTCCTGACTAAGTTCAGGGCCTTCGACAAATTGCAAAAACGCCAAACGTACGATAATAACGCTAAAAATAACAAAGGAAGCGAAGAAAAATACATTCATTCGGTAGCTAAATCGCCGTTTGTCTGTAAGTTCCTCCTTCTCATTGGAATGCTTTTTCATCCATCCTACCTCTTTCATGACTTGATGCATACCGCTACAACTGATTCTTCCCGGCATGATAACCTGGCAACGTCGTCATATTACGTACCCATGTCCATTGTATGGTTAAGCTGATTGATCCTTCAGATGGGTATCGGCAAAATTCGGAGGATTGAACCAGTCTCCACTGATCGCCCATGTCGGATCAAGCGGAACCCAGCTCTCCGAATCACTCAGATACACTTCATTCCATGCATGGGGACCATATCCTCCCTGTCCGTTATATCCAAGTCCTGTAACGACTTTGACTTCAAGTCCTTGTGAACGGGCCATCACAGCATAGAGACGGGCATAATCAATACATACGCCTTTGCGTGTATCAAATGTATTCTGCGGATTCTGTTCATGCCATATGCCTTTTTGTTCATAGTCATCCACTTTATCATAGTCATACTGAATGCGTGAACCTACCCAGTCGTATAGTGCTCTTGCCTTTGCCTCATCTGTCGATCGGCCTTTGACAACCTCTCTCGCAGCAGATTCAATATCCGTCGGAATATTGTGGTCAATGACTTCATATTTGCGTTGCAGGATGCCGCCCAGTTCCTTCTGCACAGCCTGCGTAAATACGGGAAGCTTGTCCTTGATAAACGTACCCGACAACGGTTCGATAACCGATTTGGCCCCTTGCATATAGATGGGAGATGCCTCCACATATCGGCTGAACATGCTCCCGGGGTAAAGACTGACGATCATGAACAAAACGGCAATGACTATCATTCCACGGACGGAGCCTATGATTGTGCCAATGATTGCACCCGTCAGCCGACTAAGCATACCTTTCGGCGCACTTTCCTCAGCTGACCCCTGCCGGCTGCTAAAAATAAATGAAGAGAGAAACCCGAGGATCAGTCGGATGAGTCCATAGCTAAGCACAAATAATACAGCGAACCGCATTAGCGGAAAATCTGCAATCGCCGTAATTAACGTATAATACATCTGTTCCCACCGGTTCAGCTCACGGTTAGGCATGGCTGAAGCATACTCCGACAGCCACTGCTGTACATATGGCGCAAGCCACAGTGTTAAACCGATCGACAACAGAATACCAATAACCGCCATAATGCCATCCATCAGGAAACCAAAGAGTCTGCCTGCTGAACGTGAAGCTCCTCTGGACCAACCCTGTAACAATGAAGCAGCCACAATCAGCAACAGCATAATCGTGATGCCATTCAATTCCTTCAGGCTGTCCAGCCAATTCTGCAGCACGTACCGATTCCCCCTTTACTTCGATGCTGGTGCTGTTTTGTTCTCCTGTGCCTGTTCGACAAATGTACGTATCGTTTCATTGTCGAGTTTCCATTCGCCTAGTGAAATTCCGCGGAAGGTCACATCAACTTTATCGGATTGAGTTCTGCCCTTAATCTCCACATTGGGACTTGTGATGGCGAATGCTCCATCCGCCCCTTTGACGTATGTTGCTTTGGAAGCTTCCTTCAGCATCATGCTGGTTGCTTCCTTCTTCAAGGTGTCCATCGTACTGGATTGCACGTCTGTCACTGTCTGTTTGATCTGATCAATGGAGATGCCGCTGTATATCAGTAGAGCCGCAATAATGATGATGGCAATCAACCATTTCAATACGGTTTTGACCACATTCAGAACAAAGAACAATATGATCAGCGCAACCACGATCACCAACCAGTTCTGCATCAGAAACTCTTTGATTACTTCTATGTTCATGACTACACCTTCCGTATTTGAATTCATTCGTAACACTCCCGAATATTATACATGATTTCCGAAGCCGCTGTCAGCTAAGCCCTCTCCCTTAAAAATAAACGGTCTAAGTTCGTCCCGCCAGGCGTACAAGTAGTACCATAAGGTTCTGCTGGCGAACGGAATACGTTCAAGACCTGAAGTTTGCACATGCATCGCTTAACAAGGAGGGGCTTATGTGAAAACGGCCATCTGGCTATACCTGTTTTTGTTCCTTGCTGTATTTGATCTGCACGCCCAGTATCCCATTCTGACCCCTTTTGCCATCTCGCTGGGAGCCGCCCCTACTTTCATTGGCTGGATGATGGGCATTTATTCCTTAACGCATCTTCCTGGCAATCTCATTGCCGGAACACAAATCGATAAACATGGCAGTCGCCGCTACATTGTCTTCAGTCTGCTCGGGGCAGGAGTCATCCTGCTCCTGCAAGCCTATGTCCAGACACCATGGCAACTGCTCGCGCTGCGTTCCATCAGCGGTTTTGTACTGGCCTTCCTGTCTCCGGCATGTCTCGCCTTGCTTGCACAGTTATCCAGCGATCCGGTGAAACAGGGGAAGTATATGTCGGGACACGGGGTAGTACATACCCTCGCGTCTGTGGTGTCCCCCGCAGCCGGCGCGATCATTGTGGGTTCCATGGGATTCTCTGCTACATTCTCAGGTTTGGGCTATCTGCTTATTCTCACAGGTATCATTGCTCTCCTGACAATGCCCCGTGGCATCATCAAGCAACATGAGAGAGTAACTGAACCTGCCAAACCTGACGTTTCACCAGCAGGTGCCACAAGTGCATTCCTGCCCGTGTCCTGGCGATACTTTGCCCTGCCTCTGGTTATCTCTTGTGCTCAAGGGATCCTCTTCTTCGAGTTACCCCTTCGAGGAGGAGGGCATTCTTCCATCATGTCTACCGGCCTGTTATTCTCCGTAATCAGTATTGGAGCTCTCTTCACACTGAGCATGTTATTTCTCAATCGTTATTCACCCAAACTGCGTCTGGTTGCGGGTGTACTGCTGATGTCCTTATGTTTTTTTGTGATGGCAGCCATTCCGCAAATCCCGTTGTCTACCGTATTATTTGTACTCGGGATGTCCAAAGGCATTATTTTTCCAGCTATGGCTACCTTATTTATCCGTCTGAGCGGAGGAAGCAGATTGGGCCGCATTTTCTCGCTGCAATCCATTGCCACATCCATCGGCTCTTTTATCGGCCCCATCACAGCCGGACAACTTCGTGTCGGGTTATCGCCCTATTTCATTGCGTTTCTTTTGTTAATGATTGGCATGCTGCTCCTTCCATACTATACATCCAGAAGCGAAGCTTCCCTGTCTGATCCAAAAAGTATACTGAATTAAATTTTGATCAGTCACTGTGTCCCTAACGTTATGACAGCAATTAGGCCAGTATTTTCATAAGCTTTGCATCATTCCCCCATTTACAGCTAAACTATATAAAATGGACTGATGGTTTACACACGAACTGAACGGCCTAGGGGGCATGAGCGCTACTTCAAGATTTCATCTTTTTCTTAAATATCATCATTAGGTATGGACGATCATTGGAAGTAGTGAAGGGGACGGAATCGATTTTGAAGAAGCGGTAGCGTTCGCCTTTGTCTCCATATTTCAACCTTAAAAAATAAAATCAATCAGAAATTTGGAGACAACAGCGATCGAAGGAACGATCCGTAACCGTAACGGCCACTACTGATCAGAATTAATTCATGATGTATGTGAAGAAGAATTCAGAAATCAGACGTGCTCCTGTCCGCGTGGTGAACAGTGTAAAGAAAAGGAGTCCATTTTATATAATCAGTCGATTTTCGCTGCAACATTTCCCGGGGAATGTCGACATAAGCTCTCGAACAAGAGGTGAATACCATGCCTATTCATGTCATTGTGGAAGGTAAGAATGACCGAAGCAAATTGAAACGTCTGGTTGGTCCCGAGATCAACATTCTATGTACGTTTGGAACACTTAATTCACTCAAACTGGAAACCCTGCGCAAGCAAGTCGGTTATGATGAAGTCTTTTTATTTATGGATAACGACAGTTCCGGCAAAAAAATTAGAGGTGTGCTTCGGGATGCTTTCCCGGATGCTGTACAGATGTATACACGCCGAGGATATGCAGGTGTGGAAGGAACACCTGATGAGTATATCATTGCCCAGCTGGAGAAAGCCGGGTTAGAGACATACATTCAATACCCTGAGCATCCTTCCTTTTAAAAAGAAATGCCAAAAGGCTGCCTTTCGGTTGATATCCAACCTGAAGGCAGCCTTTACAATAGAGTAGTATCCGATCATTATTCCTTGATCAGATTGCGAATATCCTCAGCAATGACAGCAGGCACAACATCCTCTGTATTGAACGCATTATATACTTTGCGCAGCTGATTATTCTGATCCACCAAGCCAATCATATTCATATGGGCAAAATCGTCCTTATTCTCCCCTTCAATCAGGATCTGAAAAGAATCCCTGGCGAACTGTTTTGTTTTGTCCATATCCCCCCGCAGGAAGTACCAACCGGAATAATCCGCATGGAAGCGGTCCGCAAACGTCTTGATCTTCTCTCTTGTATCGACTTTGGGGTCGAATGAAATGGATACAAACGAGACATCTTTACCAAAGGTGTCGTCCTCTTTCAACAGATCCTGCACCTGGGATAACGTAAACGTCGTAATAGGGCAGACATCCGGACAGCTGGTGAAATAAAAGTAGAACAAACGGACCTTCCCTTGAGTATCCTCCAGGGATACCGTACTGCCATCTACATTTTCCATGGAAAAGGATTGGATCTCGCGAATCTCGGGTAATTTCTCCTTACTGGCGAATACGGTGCCCCACATCAGATACACAGCCATAATAAGTGCGAGCCCAAGCAATATCCATGTCCATTTGTACTTTTTCAGCATCTTTCTCGTCCCTTCTGTATCTTCCTTTTGTGAATACGCATACATATTTGAACTTAAAAACACGTTTGTTTAACTTCATCCATCTACTGTGACATATGTACTCCAGGAAACCTACTTTTTATGAGATTCTATATTATTGTAACGGTTTGACGTACCAATGCCCATACATATTTATGGAACATCCTGAACGCGTAGGCTCTGACGAAATTCCGCTCACTATCCGATATAAAGTTTATCACAGGAAATGCCGAAATAGTTTGACAAACTACGTACATTTATTGGGTGTGGACCAGGTTATTGTCATAACTTTGAAATTGGGGATGTTTTGCATCCGGACAGACGGATATTATACACTATATATGGGTATCACCTAGATAGAGAAGTAATATGCCTTAGAACGATACACCACACAAAGGAGACGTTTATGGATACCTCTACACATTTTGTCATGGGGATTGGTTTAGCCGGTCTGGCATATGTCGATCCTGTCGTTGCATCCAACCCTATGCTTGCAGCCGCGGTAATGGTTGGCACGATTGCCGGTTCCCAGGCCCCTGACATCGATACTGCGTTACGTCTCAAAAGCAATTCGCTTTATATTCGAAATCATCGGGGCTTGTCACACTCCCTGCCATTTCTCCTGTTATGGGTTCTGCTCATCACCGGCGTCATCGCACTGATATTCCCTGGCGTCCCCATTGGACACGTTGCCACCTGGACCGCTGTAGCCGTAGGTGTCCATGTATTCACCGATCTGTTCAACACCTATGGAACCCAAGCCGCCCGGCCTTTTACGGAACGCTGGATCGCCTGGAACATTATTCATATTTTTGATCCGTTTCTATTCACTACGCATGTCGTAGCTATCCTGTTATGGGCCTTTGATCTGATCGCCCCTGCGCCACTCTTCGTTACGTTGTATAGTTTGACCAGTCTATATTATATATGGCGAACGATTGCTCGTGCCCAAGCGGCCAGAAAAGTTAGACGTCTTGATAACAGCCCAGAACAGGCAAAATACATCGTCATTCCAACGATCTCCTGGAACCGCTGGCATGTGGTTAAACGAGTGAAGGACGGCAGTTATGTGATCGGTAAAATGGATGGTTCTAATCTGGCATGGAATCTGCACGCCTCGTCTTCTACTCATGCGGCCGTTGCCGCTTCACGCAAATCACCGGAAGTCAGTGCTTTCCTCTATTTCACCTCCTATGCGGTGGCAGAGGTTGAAGAACTGCCTGCCGGTTACAAGGTCCGCTGGGCAGATGTACGTTATCGACACCGGAAGCAATATCCATTTGTCGCGGTAATTGTGATGGATCGGAATTTTGAAACGATTGATACGTATGTAGGCTGGTTAAGTGATGAGAAGATGGATAAAAAACTTTTATCCGCACGCCCTTGACGAAGTGAGCACGGCAAGGCACAATCAGACATAGGAACTGATACGCGAGAAAGCCCGGAGCGTTTCCGCCCCGGGCTTTCTGTTTATCCTTTTTTTACTGCTGTTGGTTAGGATGAATTATTTGCCAGACCCAGCCAAAGACTGCTCAGCGATTTGTACCAGACGTTTGGTGATATATCCACCCAAAGATCCTGTTTCACGGGAAGTATAGTTACCATAGTACCCGTCTTGAGGGATAGTTACACCCAGTTCCTGTGCAGCTTCCATTTTCAATTGTTGCAGTGCTGAATTTGCCTGAGGTACCACCAAGTTGTTAGAACGAGATCCTTGAGCCATATTTATAATCTCCCTTCAATCTGTGTCTGTAATGTAATTGCAAGCTTGCAAGATTATTATGGCTCGCAGGCTACAGGTTATACGGAGTTTTACTAAATTTGTAGATGGAGGTTTTTCCCAATGAGCAAAGGTCTATCCGTATGGTTCGCATTCTCTTCGATTGTTTTGTTAACGGTTTCAGCCATTATGATCTCATACTCCGGCTGGTTCGCTGCTTTAATGTTTGTCCTGTCTGTTGCCAACATTGGCTGGGGTTTTGTAATTCGCGCCAAAAAAGAACGTCAGGAAGTTCGCTCGGCGGCTTCAGAGCCTATTTCTTGAGCAGTATTTAACTCAAGTCAGAACATAGGAAAAAGAGGAGTCCTTCAATGGACTCCTCTTTTTTCATATTAACTATTCATGCCGTTACATATAGACTTCTTGTCTTCCAAGACTACGACAGCGTACGTCTCGGGACAAACCCCATACGTTCTTTCACCGCACTCAGCGTCTGAGAAGCAACTTCTTCGGCACGACGAGCGGACGTATCCAGAACCTCAGCCAATTCGCCAGATTCACGAATCTCATTATATCGTTGTTGCAGCGGTTCAATAACAGACACAACCACTTCAGCAAGTTCCTTTTTAAAAGGACCATACATTTTGCCTTCATAACGCTCAGCGACTTCCTTCAGCGTCATACCCGCACACTCAGCGTAAATACTCATCAGGTTGCTAACTTCCGGTTTGTTTGCCGGATCATATACGACTTCACGTCCCGAATCTGTAGTGGCACGGCTGATTTTTTTGCGGATAACATCCGGCGGATCCAGCAGGGCAATATAGCTACCAGCATTAGGGTTACTTTTGCTCATCTTCGAAGAGGCATCGTCAAGCGACATTACCCGTGCACCTACCTGTGGGATATACGGATCAGGAATCGTAAAGTACTCCCCATAGCGGTGGTTAAAACGTCCTGCCAGATCACGTGTCAGTTCCAGATGCTGCTTCTGATCCTCACCTACCGGTACAAGATCAGCATTGTATAACAAAATATCAGCTGCCATTAATGATGGATACACGAATAGTCCCGCACCCACGGAATCTTTACCGGATGATTTATCCTTAAACTGAGTCATGCGTTCAAGCTCACCCATGGAGGTCAGCGTCGTCATCAACCAGCCCAATTCTGCGTGTTGTGGTACATGGGATTGAAGAAATACGTTAGATTTCGAAGGATCAATACCTGCTGCAAGGAATAGCGCAGCTACCGCTTCCGACTGCTCACGCAATGCTGCTGGCTCCTGAGCCACGGTGATTGCATGAAGATCAACTACCATGAAATGACATTGATAGTCATGCTGGAGTTTTACAAAATTTTTGATTGCGCCAATATAGTTGCCCAATGTGAGCTTACCGCTTGGTTGAATACCTGAAAGTACTGTTTTCATTGCACATAACGCCTCCCTGATTATATATAAAGCAGCTCCTGTCATTCTCTGCGAACGCAAAAAGGCCTCACATCCGCAAGGGACGTGAGACCGTGGTGCCACCCTTATTCGCTTTTCTCCTACTGCCCTGACCCTTAATCTAGTCAAGCTGAAGAAATGCCTTCATTGTTCCGTAACGTGGATTATACGGCAGACTCTAATGGGGCAAGCCCTTCTCTGGCTTAGCCTGTTCAAATCCACACTCAAGGGTCCATTCGGTAAAGAGCTCACACCGGTTCGCATCTACCACCGGCTTTCTGAAGAGGATTCTCTTGGCCTACTTATCCCTGTCATCGATTTCATGTCATTTGATTGAATAAATGCTTTCAGAGTTCCATCTTAATGCGCAAAGGCGCGAATGTCAAAATGAGTTGAACTTTTTTACCCGAGACATCAAAATCTGTTATGATGGAATTGCTTATTCTAAAGCCTGCTTCACACGAAGCAGCGCAGGAAATAGCTGGCATGTACACAATGACACGCCTGCATCAGTACAATTATCAAACACTGCTTGCAGACAGATTTCAAGTGGGAAAAGGAGCATCGATATGAAACAAGTGACCAAAGGCCAATGGAATGGTTACGACACGTATATCCTACATAGCCGTGAATTGGAAATCACCCTGCTGCCGCGTCTTGGGAATAATATTATTTCTATTCGCGATTTAGTGCAGGACCGAGATGTCGTCCGCCGTCCGGATGAAGACGATCTTGCCTTTTATCTGCAGAAGCCGTACCATTTTGGCGTCCCTCTCCTGATTCCACCAGGACGCATTCATCGGGGACAATTCGAATATGAAGGTGTTGGGTACCAGTTCGATCAGAACACGGCGAATGACAACCATATTCACGGCCTCCATCGTACCCAATCCTGGTGTGTCAGTGACATTGAGGAAGATGAAGACGGCTGTGCAATCACGACCGAATTACGGACTGAAAATGAAGAACACTGGATGGCTCAATTCCCCATTCCCCTGAAACTTGAGATGACGTTCAGCCTGCAAAACGCTGTATTCAGCCAGCGTCTGCGAGTTACCAATCTGAGCTCAACGCCTGCTCCTTTTGGGATGGGATATCATACATGGTTTTTGTTAGACGGCAAACCTGCCGACTGGACACTGCAGCTCCCTGTTTCCGGCATATACGGACAGAATGAAGAACAACTACCGACAGGTGAACTGGAATCCCTGGGAGAATGGTCTGCTCTTAACGATGGCATCAACTTGCAGGGACGTAACTGGGATACCTTGTTGAAAGCTACCGAAGGTGAACCTGCTACGGCGTACCTACGCAGACGAGATGGATATACCTTGAAGTATTCAGCAGATGAAGCATTTTTCAAACACTGGGTTCTCTTCACCAAAGGTGAGTCCGATCAGTTCTTGTGCATTGAACCATACACTTGGCTCCCGGATGCACCGAATTTGGCTTTATCGGATGAGGAAACCGGGTTGATTCGCCTGGAACCGGAACAGCCTGTTGAGCTATTTACACGTATTGAGGTTATACCTCCTACAGACTAAACGAGCTGATTACCCTCTATACTGCTTTTACGCATTGTACGAATCTCAACAACTATTTTGATATTCTTATACAACTTGCCGACCCGCATTGGGTCGGCTTTTATTATGTTCTGTTTAATGTGAATTACCCATATATTCCCTTACGCCATATCATGTATATTTCCTTATTCTCTAACCATACTAACATCACCAACCCATAAGGAGGTGACACATATGTACGGAGGTCAAAACCAAGGTAGCGGTAGCCGCTCCAACAACCTGGTCGTTCCCCAAGCAACTGCAGCATTGCAACAATTGAAAATTGAAGCTGCACAAGAGCTGGGTGTAACGATTCCACAAGATGGTTACTACGGTAACTATACTTCCCGTGAGACAGGCTCTCTGGGTGGATACATCACGAAACGTCTGGTGCAAATCGCTGAGCAGCAATTATCGGGTCGTTCGTAAGCTCGTAATGATTGCTTGAGACTAAGCAGAATCCCAAAGTAGCAAAAGCGGCCTTCTTCGGAAGTGCCGCTTTTTTTGGTCCAACGAATTATGAGGTCGACTCCATATCTGTATCCTTGTATGTATTGGTTCTAGGGTAACGAATCATCAAGCTCGCCATATTGTAATTAGACTCCATCGTTGCATCTACCAAAATCATACCTTGTCTTAATCCGAAATCGTACGATATTTCACCATGTGTCCAATTGCGTTTAAATTTCAGCGTTTCCAGTGCCATCGCCCGAAAAGAATTTCTTTGGGTTTCGTTTAGTCCCCCTTCCTCCGCATCCATCTGCCCATCCCGTCCAGTTATCGGATTATGTCGAATACCAAACTTCCCAATTACGTTATTTCGTATTTGCACAAAAACTACCCCTGAATCTAACCCTGACAACTCATGATCAAGCTCTTTAAATACCAAATCTAACTGCCGTGCTAAAGAAAGCTGGTCAATTTTCATAATAACACTCCTCCTACATGCTTATAGTCCTATTCGATAAGGACTTACGACTCATTATATGACATCATATGTGCGCGTTCAACAAACAACGGCAAACTTGGGTATTTTTAACTATGATTTGCACAATTAATTGCCATTCCCCCTCCTTAAAGTGAGTTTTTTCGTTTATTTGCGACAAAATATTTAAAAGCAGAAAATCAGGATCGTAAAACAAAAAGAGGCTGCACTCCTGTGTCTGTTAACACGGAATTGCAGCCTCTTTCATATATGTTCAACCTATTTTTGGGGTGCTGTCATTTGCAAAAACTGCTCAATATCGGCAATAACCAAGTCCGCAGCATTTTGCCAGAAATCCGGTTGTGTCAGGTCCGTGCCCAGATGTTTCTGAGCAAGTTCTTCGACCGTCATTCGTCCCGTATCCCGCAACAAATCATCGTATTTATCTGCAAATGCTGTTCCCTCTTGCTGTGCTCTCGCATAAATTCCAGCACTGAACATGTACCCAAACGTGTATGGGAAGTTATAGAATGGTACACCTGTGAGATAGAAATGCAGTTTGGATGCCCAGAAATGAGGATGATCTGAGGCAAGCGCGCCGCAGAATGCTTCCTGCTGTGCCTCTACCATTAATTTGGATAGCTCATCCGCATTCACCAGGCCTTTTTTGCGCTGTTCATAGAAACGATTTTCAAACAGGAACCGGGCATGGATATTCATAAAGAAAGCCACACTCCGCTGTATCTTGTCTTCCAGCAAAGCCAGCTTCTCTTGCTCATCTGTTGCTGCCTGCACCAGAGCATCCGCTACAATCAATTCAGCAAAAGTGGACGCTGTCTCAGCCACATTCATGGCATAACGTTGATTCAATGCAGGCAACTCTTCCATAATGTGTTGATGATACCCATGACCAAGTTCATGCGCAAGAGTCGACACATTGGATGGTGTCCCGGAGAAGGTCATGAAAATTCGGGTTGCTTTGCTAAGTGGCAAAGACGTACAGAATCCACCTGGACGCTTACCTGGACGGTCTTCTGCTTCGATCCAGCGTTTCTCAAAAGCCATCTCTGCAAAAGAAGAAAGTTTAGGACTGAACTTGGCAAACTGTTCAACAATATTGATGGCTGCCTCATCGTAGGTGATTTTGCCACTCGACTTACCTACAGGTGCATCTACGTCGCTCCAGCTGAGCTTGTCTACCCCGAGCAATTCTGCCTTACGCTCCAGATATTGAACAAGCGCAGGTTTGGCCCCATTAATTACATCCCACATCGTATCCAGTGTTTTACGTGACATCCGGTTGATAGCCAGAGGTTCCTTGAGGATGTCATCCCAGCCACGTTTCTCATATAACTTCAGACGGAATCCTGCGAGGTGGTTCAACGTGTCTGCGCAGAAATCTTCGACATCAGTCCAAGCTTGTTCCCAGTTTGCAAATACCGTCTCGCGTACATTCCGATCACTATCACTCAGCTTGTTGGCAGCCTGTCCAGCGGACAGCATCACCGTTTCCCCATCTTGCTCAAATGGAATGTTTACCTTGCTGACAATCGTATTATAGAATTTGCCCCAACCATGGTAACCATCCACACCCAGATCCAGAGCAAGCCCTTCCAGTTCAGGCGACAACTTCTCACGAGCCAGCGTGCGGCTCTCGTTTAATACAAATGCCAGCGGCTGAATATCTTCCCGAGCAATCCAAGCGTCCCACACCGAATCTGATGTCTGACTGAGTGTATTGTCGAACTTGGATTTGCTGCCGTTCAGCATCGCAGCAATAGAACTGATGGCTCCCTGAAGCTGCGTTGCCTTCTTGTCCTTCTGGTTTTGTGAGGAGAGGCAGGATACAAACGCAGAACCTTCCGATATGCGGACATAACAGCTTTGCAGCAGTTCCAAAATGGGATCAAATGCTGTCGTCTCTTCTAATGAAGCCGGTGCGGCTGTTTCGTTTAACAGCTGTTGCAGTTTACGTACATCCTCTTCCAGTTCAACCAGATACGAAGCGAATGTCTCGGAGGAAGAACCCCCACTAAAAATGGACTCCAGATCCCATACGGGGTGTAATGGCGTTTTCATTTAATAAGGCACCTCTCTCTATAAATTGGATGGTTAGGATTGAATTAAAAACTGGTTTTATGCGTGTCATATCTCTATACTAGAGACATACTTATAGCAACTTTCAGGAGGTAAACGTATGAAACCTTTACAAGTATCGGCTGATACAGCCGTCAAATTAGCAGAATCCCTGGGCGTACCTTTGGAACACCTGATGCACATGCCGCAACATATCCTGATGCAGAAGATTGCAGAGCTTGCCAAACAAGAAACCTCCAAACCTTCCGCACCAGAGGGCGAACAAGAATGATTCCGTTTGAGAACAGCTGGCCTTACGATATTGTGATGGGAGACATCTATGTACAGCAATGTCCCTACTGTCATGCAAGCAACGTACTGCTCCCCCTCAAACCCAAAGAGCTTGTGCGCATCCGCGAGGGCAAAAAGAAATTACTCGTCTTTCCCTGCTGTAATACCAGCATGACCGTGATCGACAATGACAGTGACTATTTGTTATCCAGCCGTCCTGTCCGTAATTAATGCAAGATCAACCTAGAGGGGGCTGCGCTTCGCAGCCTCTTTGTCTGCTTCCAGCATCTCTTCAGGGAGTTCCAACTTACTTGAGATCATCTGTTCACGCAGCACAGCCCACTGTTCCCTTGAAGCACGAATCATGGCCGCATCTGTGATCCGTTTGTCATGAATGACCTTGCTGAACCATTGCACTGCTTCATTAAACCGTCCTACCCTGCGGTTCAATTCCCCAAGCAAATACAACAGTTTGGCTTCATTGCCGCCCGTTCCTTCCCGTTCGAACACCTTCACATAGGCTTCAAGGCTAAATTCGAGAAAACGATGTTCCTGTGCATGGTCCTCCATATATCGATACAACCATGCTATATGATGCAGCAGACCAGCGACGACACGGTCTTTCTCCTGGATAACCTGTGCGCACAGCAAGGCAAGCTTGTACGTTGCCAGCGCCTGGTCCAGTGTACGTGCTCCGCTATAATCACGTTTGACCCAGCGATTACCAACCTGTTCTTTAAAAGCCTTGCGTTGAGCATCATTCAAATGTTCCGTTGCGTTCTCCGTAGAGGCGAACCCGCACTGCGGACAGATGCGAACCACATAAAAATCCGGATTCTCCAGCTTGTAGTAAGCACAAAAATCTGAATCCGTCCGATAGGGCCTCTTCAAACTAGGTCTTACACGTGAGGTTTCATACTCTGTTTCGCAATAATGACAGGTCACTTTCACCTTATACAGCGGCTCTAATTCCAATCTCTTCCATCCCTCTCCCGTACGCTTATAATCATATTCGGAACTACGGTGTATTCACAAAATGATGTGCAGGCCCGGATAAACGCTGCAGGATAAACGAATGCAAGGGCTCCTCCACACCGATCTGTGTTAAGGCTTGATCCATGCATGCAAGCCAAGCTTCAGCCCGTTCAACCGTCACTTCAAAATGCATATGACGGGCACGCATCATCGGATGTCCAAACGCTTCGGAAAACAGATCAGGTCCTCCAAAAAACTGAGACAAAAACATATACTGCTTGTCGATGACCGGCTGAATATCTTCCGGGAAAAGCGGAGCCAGTTGCTCATTCTGCTGAACGATTGGATAGAAGGCCTCGACCAGTGCGCGAACCCCTTTCTCACCGCCAAGATTGTCATAAATACTCAAACTGGGATTCATTCGTCTGATTCCCCTTTCTGATGTCGAATTTTGCCATATATTACACGTTCCGTGAACATTGTGAAAACAGTAACAATATCCAGGCCATAAAAGCCTTTATCTCCATTCTATCAAAAAAAACCAAAAAGTCCTATATAACATGTAATTCTCAGGATGCATAACCTGCCATCCGTGTATAGGACCTTCTTCCGAACTCAACACAAAAAAAGCGCCAACCGCATGGGTTGGCGCACTAGATATTCCATTAATAACTCCGCCAGTCCTCTTCCTCAGAGCGTACCAGCGAGGCACGTATCACATATACAAAAGCACAGACCAGGATTCCGGTGACAAGACTCATGATCATCACTCCATCCGAATTGAATTCCACCTTGGAGACAATTAGGTGACGTTCAGGCGTTTTTCTCATTTTAGCACACATCACTCAAAAACACAGCCACTTTTGCAAGCGCTTTCTACGTATAATTTTGTACTGTTTGTCCACTTTTTTTCATATATTGATGGCAATAGCATCACAGACTTCCGCACACCGACCATTCCAAAAGTAAAGGAGAAGAATTCATGGCTACTTCACAACGGCTTACCCATGTCCTGGTCACACTCGCTCTCCTGATCTTTTGTGTGTTAATGGTCTTGTATCCAGCGGAAACCTGGCATGCAGGTGTACGCGGACTGTCCATCTGGTGGGACGTATTGTTTCCCTCCCTTTTTCCTTTTTTGGTGTTGTCCGAGCTGCTGCTCGGCTTTGGCATTGTTCATTTTCTGGGTACCATGTTAAATCCACTGATGCGTCCTTTGTTTCGTGTTCCCGGAAGCGGTGGTTTTGTATTTGCTGTGAGCTGTGCATCCGGTTATCCTACAGGGGCGAAACTGACCGCCCAGTTATGGGAACAAAAGCTGGTTACCCGGGAAGAAGGAGAACGGCTCGTTGCCTTCACCACATCATCCGATCCCATCTTCATGATTGGAGCCGTATCCGTTGGGTTCTTTCACAATGTCGCCATTGCTCCATTATTGGTTGCAAGCCATTACGCTGCGGCTTTTCTGGTGGGTATACTCATGCGTTTTCACGGCGGTACAGCGAAAGGCTCAGCGCCAGACCTCCCTTCTGCATCTCCATCGGGTGAAATACCCGGAAACAGACTGGTTCGGGCCATCTACGCGATGCATGATGCAAGAAAGGCTGACGGACGGGCATTCGGCGAACTGCTGCGCCAGGCAATCTCCTCATCCCTTCGCCTTATTATTATCGTAGGAGGGCTGGTTGTATTCTTCTCGGTCATGTTGGAGTTGCTTGTACAGACAGGTTGGCTTGCTGGATTGTACGGAATTACCGAGCAATTGCTTCGATATAGCGGGCTTCCTCCATCCTTATCTCCTAGCTTGGTTGGTGGGTTATTTGAAGTAACGCTGGGGAACAAAGAGGCCGGAAGTGCCGGATCAGCCATCCCACTCGTCTATAAAGTTGCAGCAGCAGCCTTTGTTCTCTCCTGGGGCGGATTATCCGTCCATGCACAGATTATGAGTGTTCTGAGCAACACCCCCATGAGATACGGCCCATTTCTATTTGCCAGAGCGATTCATGCGCTAATCGCACCTCTGCTGGTCCTGATGTTATGGACACCCATGATGGGACGTTCCTCTTCACCCGTTCTCATGGAGCCTGGTTTCATCCCATCGTTATCGACCTATGCACCAGACTGGGGACTGATCTTCCTGACGGGGGTCATTGTTTTTGCGAGTATCATTGTGTTATTGCTATTGCTTACGATATTAGGTTATATCTTCAAGCCAAGACGACATGTCAAAAAATAAGTCGCTCATTCATCTATATTTAACTGAATATGCCTCCAAACGTTGTGTTCTTCCGCGGAATTGATTATCATCGGTAGTATAATGACCACAAAGGAGCTTTCATCTTGAGATATTATGTTCAAGACCGCGGAGACCAGTTATCGATTGATCTCAGTCAGCAGTTTCATGCGCTGGCGAAGGAAGAAGGGTTCAAGCTGGATGCAGAATCGCCGGAGATTGTCATCTCCATCGGGGGCGATGGTACGATGCTACAGGCATTTCACAATTTCATCGACCGTATTCCGGATATTGCTTTTGTTGGGGTTCATACAGGCCATCTCGGCTTTTATGCCGATTGGAAGAAGGAAGAATTAAGGGAATTGGTCAGGCTGATGAGTGGCAAAGGAGATCCGGAGCGTCTCAAACCACGCATTGTACAATATCCGCTATTGGAACTTGAGATTCGGAAGAAGTCGGGTAATTCCTCCTACATCGCCCTTAATGAATTTACGTTAAAAGGTGTGGATGGTACCGTCGTGGCCCAAGTCGATATTAACGATGTGACCTTCGAGATGTTCCGTGGGGATGGAATCTGTGTATCCACGCCTTCAGGCAGCACGGCATACAACAAAGCCCTTGGCGGTGCCATGGTTCATCCGACCATTGAGGCAATTCAGATTGCGGAGATTGCTTCAATTAATAACCGTGTCTATCGTACACTCGGTTCACCGGTTATTTTGCCCAAGCATCATCATTGTGATATTTTCTCCCGCAAGGACCAGCGGTTATTGATGACGATTGATCATGTGAACGTGATGGTGGAGGATCTAATATCCGTCCGTTGTCAGGTATCCAGTCACAAGGTCAGTTTCGCACGTTTCCGTCCTTATCCATTCTGGAACCGGGTCCGCACGGCATTTCTTGACTAAAATAACTCACACAAAAAAGCGGTCCTTCTCAGGAACCGCTTTTTGCTTTGGCTTGGGGCTGATCTTTGCTCTTCTGAAGAACAAAATACGCACAGCCAAAGTTACAATATTCATTGATATAATCGACCATACTGGCGATCGTGGAATCCTTTGTCGCTTTCGGATGGTTATCACGGTAAAAACCTTTTAACCTTAACTGGCTATAACCCCAGTCCCCGATAATATAATCATAACGCTCCAGCACCTCACTGTAACGATCACGGAAGACCTCTGGATTCCAGCCCTCTTTGTGGTTCTGGACGATTTCATAATTTTTAGTGCCAATCTGTACAATGACCGGTTCTTTGGGCTTTTCTTCAACCGATTCAACAACCGATTCCTGAACCGGCTCCTGGATCTGCTCCTGAAGTTGGTCCTGAATCTGTTCTGTAATTTTGTTTTCTTCCAATCGGGTGTCCTCCATCACGCGTGTGTTGCCGCCTGTTCAGCATGTTTGGTTGCCGATTTCACCTGTTCATGCGCATGGTAGGAGCTGCGTACCATCGGGCCGGACTCGACATGGCTGAAGCCACGTTTTAATCCTTCCTGTTTCAATGCAGCGAACTCCTCTGGCGGATAATACTTTTCAACATACAGATGTTTCTCCGATGGCTGCAAATACTGACCGATCGTCATAATATCACAGTCCACTGCTCGAAGATCATCCATGGTTGATAAAATTTCATTATATTCCTCACCTACACCAAGCATAATACTTGATTTCGTTGGGATGTTAGGTTGCATTTCTTTGGCACGAGCAAGCAATTCCAGTGAACGTTTATATTTCGCCTTGGCACGCACTTTGTCTGACAACCGCTCAACCGTCTCAATATTGTGATTCAGAATGTCCGGTTTGGCATCCATTACAATCTGCAAAGATTCCCGATCGCCCAGAAAGTCTGGAATGAGTACTTCAACGCTGCATAATGGCAACCGCCGCCGTACGGCCTTTACCGTCTCTGCAAAAATCGTAGCTCCTCCATCCTTCAGATCATCACGGGCTACACTTGTAATGACGCAGTGTTGCAGATTCATCTGCTCTGCTGCTTCCGCCACACGTTCCGGTTCCTGTAAATCAAGCTCCGTTGGCAAGCCTGTATTCACCGCGCAAAACCGGCATGCCCTTGTGCAAATATCGCCCAAAATCATAAAAGTGGCCGTTCGATTGGCCCAACATTCATAAATATTCGGACACCGTGCTTCCTCACATACCGTATGCAGCGTTTTGGAACGCATCATCGTTTTCATTTCCTGATAGTTATCGCCGGTTGTCAATTTGATCCGAATCCAATCCGGCTTCGGTTCTTTAACACGTTTTGCCAATGCATAAACCTTCTTTCTACTGAAGTTAGGCTGTTGCTCGGAACATATTATACCATGAAAGCGTTGGAAAAACCCCCATTTGTCACATCTTGTGCATTCATGCCCGATATGGACAATTTGGATCATTCGATTCGTCCCAAGTGCTTGCATGGATAAAATGAGAACTTTTGAAGAACGCTAACCTTTAGCTTGGTTCATCGGGTACCTTGTATCATTCTAATGGAAAGGGGCTGCTTCCCAGTGCAACAACGCTTGACCTTCAGGCACACGTACAGCTTTTGGATCAAAACATTACTTGCAGGTACTCTGCTTCTCCCATGCTTGCCTGTTGATGTTTACGGTGAACCCGCCCAGGCCGCTCCGAAACCACAGACTGCTGAACTAAAGCCGGCAGAAATCTTCGCTGCACGTCGCCATTTATATGAGAGCATCGGTCAGATGACTCAGATTCCCTGGTACAGGCTGGCCGCCATTGATCAGTATGAACGTACGATTACCCGTGCACATCCTAAGGATCGCAAGCATCCTGAGCGGCTCACGGGTATCTTCATGACCCCTCCAGCCTGGAGAGGATGGCTAAATCCAGATGAGACAGATCAACATCCGGAATCCATTCTTTTTTTTAAAGGATATGGACGTGATGGTTCAGGAGACGGGATCGCGGATGCCAACAATGATCAGGATGTATTATACAGCATAGCTTCTGTGATTCAGGGTTACGGGCACAAACAAGAGGACTTCAACATTGCCCTGTGGGAATATTATCACAACTCCCGTGCTGTGCAACGGGTACAGCAATTTGCGAAGTTATATGAGCATTTTGACAATCTGGATCTGTTTGGACATGCCTTTCCGGTTCCACTCGGAACCAATTATTCCTATCGCAGCACCTGGGGGACGAAACGAAGCTGGGGCGGCTATCGCATTCATGAGGGAACGGATATTTTCGCTCCGCATGGTCTACCCGTGCGCAGTACCTGTTACGGAGTCGTGGAAATCAAAGGCTGGAACCCGTTTGGCGGCTGGCGCATCGGTATCCGGGATTTGAACAATCATTATCACTATTACGCCCACCTGTCGGGTTTTGATAAAAGTGCTCGCATCGGTGAAGTCGTTATTCCCGGTCAGGTTGTAGGTTGGGTCGGCAGTTCCGGTTACGGGAAACCGGGAACACAAGGGAAATTCCCTCCACATCTGCACTATGGGATCTACCGGGACAGCGGACTGCACGAATGGTCGTTCGATCCTTATCCACAGCTGAAACATTGGGAACAGGAAGAACGTAAACAAAAGAACAAGAAAAGCAAGTGAGACGACATAGGTCAATATAAATGTTTCCGCTAGGAGTAACGATGAGCATGCGAATAAGGGACCTCTTTATTAGAGGCCCCTTTTCTCATTTTGTCCTTAAAGCCTTTTTACTGGTAATGGGATTCTATCACGGGTGCGCGTCCTTATTAGGCTGCAATCCCCCATTCACATCGGGCAGATTATCCGGTTCAAATTCAAGTTCACTTCCTTGCAAAGGGTTGGATGGCGTCTGTTGCTGGTTCTGGCTAGGGGGATTCGTAGTCAATCCACTACCGCTTGATACTCCCGTATGACCGGATGGCAGCGCAATAGCCGGGGCATTACTGCCGTTACTGCCCACCGGCTTACCCTGATTATCGTAATAATACATTGGCACATCTCCGACAACCAACAGATAGGATATCGGAATTTCCGTATCGACGGTCTCGGGCTCCATGTCGAAGGGCACCACGACCGCGACCTCAGCAATGATGTGAATGTACACTTCCACCAAAATCATGTTAATTCCTGCATTTTGCTGACGGGTGTTCAGGTCCACTTTGACAGCGCCCTGAGGCTCAATACGTACCGGTATACTCGGGCCGAATGAAGCCATCACCGGACTTCCCAGCGCCTGACCCAGCGGAATTTTTTCTTTTAACATGTGTACATTCTGTAGCGTGGATTGCACGATATTCATCGTACTTGCGGTAATGCGCATATGCTCATTGTAGTTCAGCATGAACCCGGACACTTTCCCGGCGGTATCCGTCTTCCAATCAATCAGTCCTTCGTTGGTTTTGCCATCTGCCACCTGTGCTGTAATTGCCTTGTTGATCGCTTCGGTCGCAATCTGCTTCACTCTGATCTTGGCCAAGTGCATGATGGGGGGCTTCATTTTCTTATCCACGTAAGCAAAGCCCTGCATCAAACAAAACACGGTAACCAATAAAATGATCAGCCACATTTTGCGCTTGCCGCTTGGCGGCTTACGGCGTCTCCGGCTTCGCCATTTTCTTCTCATCATCGAAGTGTCCCTCCCCTGCGGGATGAGCTATAGGCTATATGTTAACCTTATGCACCGTTGTCCTGAAAAAGAAGGACAGTACGTGGACACCGGAAAGAAAGTAACAACAACATTCATGAGACAAGGTTTTAATTCTCTTTCGCTACCTAACCGAAAAATCCGAAACTACATAAATAAAAAAGCCTTTCGCCCGCAGATTACTCTCTGCAAGGCAAAAGGCTTTACGTTTAGACCACCTAAAGATTAAGGCTTGTCTATCCTTTTATTTCGGAACGGATTCCCAGTCTTTCAGGAAACGTTCAATCCCGCTGTCCGTCAGTGGGTGTTTCCAAAGTGTCGGCAGAAGCGCACCCGGAATGGTTGCAATGTGCGCACCGGAAAGGGCCGCATCTTCTACATGTTTGATATTGCGAATGCTTGCTGCGATAATCTCGGAAGGCAGATCATACATGTCCAGAATCAGGCGTAGATCACGAATCAATTTCATACCATCCACCGCAATATCATCCAAACGGCCAACGAATGGACTGATGTAGGTTGCACCGGCTTTCGCCGCCATCAGACCCTGTGCTGCGGAGAAGATCAGCGTTACATTGGTTTTGATCCCTTTTTGCGTCAACTCATGACAAGCGTACAGCCCATCTTCGGTCATCGGCAATTTAATGACTACATTCGGTGCCCATTCTGCAATTTCATAAGCTTCCTTCAACATATCCTCGGCTTTGAGACCGATGACTTCAGCACTGACTGGGCCCTTAACCACGCCACAGATCTCCTGAATGACTTCTTTAAATACGCGACCTTCTTTGGCAATCAAAGACGGGTTAGTCGTGACTCCATCCACCAGACCCAGACGTTCGATCCGTTTGATTTCTTCCACATTCCCTGTATCCAAGAAAAATTTCATGATATGTTACCTCCACTTGATGAATTCGTAAACACGATATAAGTCATTACCCGATGTTCATCATATGTTAACAGTTATATATAAAATTAGTTCTTCTCGACAGCGTGACCGCCAAATTCATTACGCAGTGCAGCTACCACTTTACCTGTGAACGTATCTGTCTCCAGGGAGCGATAACGCATCAACAAGGACAACGCAATAACAGGTGTAGCCGTTTGAAGGTCAAATGCTGTTTCTACCGTCCAACGTCCTTCACCGGAAGAATGCATCACGCCTTTGATTTCATCGAGGTTTGCATCTTTGGAGAAGGCACGTTCTGTCAGCTCCATCAACCAAGAGCGGATAACGGAACCATTGTTCCATACACGTGCTACTTGTTCGAAGTCGAAATCAAATCCACTTTTCTCCAATACGTCAAAACCTTCACCGATGGATGCCATCATACCGTACTCGATACCATTGTGAACCATTTTGAGGAAGTGACCGCTGCCCGCTTTACCAGCATACAGGTAGCCATTCTCTACGGAAGTATCTTTGAATGCCGGTTCAACGATTGCCCAAGCTTCCGGGTCTCCACCGATCATATAACATGCTCCATTACGTGCGCCTTCCATACCGCCAGATGTACCTGCATCCATGTAGTGAATGCCTTTGGTTTTCATTTCTTCGTAACGACGGATGGATTCTTTGTAGTGGGAGTTACCCGCTTCAATGATGATGTCGCCTTTAGACAACAATGGGCTAACTTCAGCCAGTACAGCATCTACCACGTTGTGAGGAACCATGATCCACAATACACGTGGGGATTCGAGCGAAGCCACCATCTCTGCGTATGAAGATACGCCTTCAGCGCCGTATTCTTTCATTTCTTTTACTGCTTCAGCGTTCAGGTCAAAAGCAACCACTTCATGTTTGTGATCAATCAAGTTTCTACCCAGGTTCAATCCCATTTTTCCTAGTCCGACAAGTCCAAGTTTCATTTTAAAATCCTCCTGTTATCAACAATGTTTAAATTTCATCTTTGTTGCAGAGCACCAGAATACATTCCCGTTTCGCAGCAATCGTTCCGGTTACGGATCGTTCTTTCGATCGCTGTTGTATCCAAATTTCTTTTCATCAACCTTTAAATTGATGAAATTTGGATACAAAGGCGAACGCTTTGGCTTCTACAGAATCGATTCCGTCCCCTACACTACGTCGCTACTTAGGCAAAAAATTCAGTGCGTCCGCTAATCTATATTTAAAAATTTTCACTGCCCTCCGGCAAACATAACCGGAAGGGCTTATGCAAAATTGGAACGGTATAATTCATAAAAAATGAGATCTGTATACATCATGAAAGTTACTTCATATATATCAGCATTTTGCATCATTTCGATCAACTCGCTTCCGAATACAAGTTCTAGAAAACGAAAAGAACCATTTCGTTTCATATCCTGTTTACTTGAAAGACGGTCTTTGGATCTGTGCAAAATGTTCATTGGTGAACACAATGGAATGCACTATTGTGTTCTCAGATGATTACTCTGTTGTTACACTTACCACCAACGGTAGCCATCTGCAGCTGTCAGGCGATCGGCTGATTCTGGGCCATGCGAACCTGCACTGTACGTATCTAGTGGAACGCTGCCGGCTTCGAATGCTTCCTGAATCGGTTGAACCCACTGCCATGCCAGCTCCACTTCGTTCCAGTGAGCGAAGAAGGTGGAATCACCACGCATAGCGTCAAAGATCAGATTCTCGTACGCTTCAGGGATGTTACGTTTACCTGAGTTGAAGGTCATATGCATTGGTTCCACTTCACCATGGTTCAATGGATTCTTCGCATTTAATTGAAGGGAAATACTTTCTCCCGGACCAATCTCAATCGTCAGCAGGTTAGGTTCCGTTGTATTCTCGGATTCATGCCCCGTCTTCAGTGGAGCCTTGAATTCAACAACGATTCTGGTGGATTTCTCAGCCAGGCGTTTACCTGTACGGATGTAAAATGGTACCTCACTCCAAAACGGATCATCGATCCACAGTCTCGCGGCAACATAGGTCTCGTTTTGCGATCCAGCTGGGATGCCAGGCTCGTCCAGATATCCAACAACCGAAGTGCCTTGCAGCTCACCTGCGGCATATTGCGCACGAACGACTTCAGAAGCGACGTTTTCTTTCGTCAACGGACGAAGTGCTTCAGCAATTTTTTGCTTTTTGAATTGAATTTCTTCTGGTGTGCAACGTTTAGGCAAATGCAATCCAATCATCATCAGCAACTGAAGCATATGGTTCTGGAACATGTCACGAAGGGCACCGCTTTGGTCGTAATACGCAGCACGTTCTTCAACACCTACCGTCTCACTTGCCGTGATCTGAACATTGGCAATATAACGGTTGGACCACAACGCCTGAATCACCGGATTTGCATAAGTGAGCGTCTCAATATTTTGAACCATCGGTTTACCAAGGAAATGGTCAATGCGATAGATCTCTTCTTCCGCAAAGGTATTGCTCAGTTTTTCGTTCAGATCACGAGCCGATTGCAGGTCGTGTCCGAATGGTTTTTCGATAATCAGTTTTTTCCAGCCTTTGGTGTTACCCAGCCCACTTTCTTGAATGTTCAATGCGATTGGCTCAAAGAATTCCGGTGCTACCGACATGTAGAACATGCGGTTTTCGGGAATGTTAAGCTCTTGTTCACGCTGTTGAACCAGTTCCAACAGTTTGGTGTAATCTTCAGGCTTCGTATTATTTAGAGAACAGTAACGGAAAGCGCCAATGAAATCACGAACCTGTGATGCTTCTTCCGGCGTTTGACGTGAAAATTCATGCAGTGACTTTTCAACATTCGCCTGGAAGTCCGTATCGGACAACTCGCGTCGTCCCAAACCGATAACGGAGAAGGATTTCGGCATTTTCTGATCCATGTACAAGTTATATAATGCAGGGTAAATCTTGCGTTTGGCTAAATCGCCTGTTGCCCCGAACAGGACAAATGTCATTGCATCCATTGGAGTGCCTCCTGTGATCTGTGCAGTATAGTATATGATGTTGCAAAATGTTCAAATCCAAGCATGACAAAAGACGGAATAAGTGGGTGTGTTCCCCGCCTTGCCTCCGTTTATATTGCGCACCTGAATTCAACCATGGAACATTCCTTCTCTCCACAACCTGTGTTTAGGTTATAAATTGTAACCATTTGAATTAACGTTACCCATATTACACCTGTCGTCACAATTCGTCAATAATCGTGTCGAACCTGTGAACTCCAGTGTTTATAGGGTTTTTATTTGATGATAACGCTTTATGTGGTAACATTAATAACAATTGGTATGTGACATTTTACACATATGGCCTGTGGACAAGTAGGTTACAATAAGTATACTAATGATATTACAGGCAATACTAAATCAAAGGAGTACAATCATGAGCGATGATGAGAATGCCAAGCAAATATGCACAAAAGTGGAACAATCTTATCAGATCATTGGCCGAAAATGGGTAGCCCTCATTATCCATGCGTTGATGGAGGAACCCAAGCGCTTCAGTGAGATTCACGCTTATATCCCTGACTTGAGCAAACGTGTGTTAAATGAGCGAATGAAGGAATTGGAGGAGGAAGGACTCGTGGTTCGCCATGTGGTCACGGAACGTCCAGTTCGAACTGAATATATGTTGTCACGAAAAGGCACGGAACTGGGGAGAGCACTAAGCGCTGTGGAACGTTGGGCTGATAAGTGGCTGTAACATCGAGGCGAGGAATCCTAATTATATTAATTTAAATTCTAAATAATAATGGTGCACAGTAAGATAACGTAACAACGTCATTCCATAAATATGAATGGATACAATGATTTTATTTTTAGAGTAGGAAGGCTGCACAGACCTAGAAAAAAGATGCCTTTTCTCAATTTCATGAGACAGCATCTTTTTTGACATTTTATACTACGAATCCAACTTGCTCCCGAGTGTAATACCCGAATCCTCGAAGTTCTCCACCGCCGTCTTTTTTTCATAAAAGTGTACGGCATGTTGCATGATTCCTTCTCTTGTGTAAAATGAGTCTTCCGCCCTCAGTGGAAAAACAACCTTTTCTCCGGTACTCGCCGATTTGTAAATGCCTACAATCAGTTCAAGTGTATTCCGTCCACTATTCCCATCCACCAGTAGCGGTGAACCTGTCTCAATAGCATTTAACACATTCTCAACTTGCCCAGCGTGACCGACATGGATAACATCCGGTAATTCGTCAGCGAGCTTCTGAATCTGTTGCTCCAATACTCGATTTGATTCCGGAAACCCGTTACTCCGTGAGGTAGAAGCAACCACTTTCCAAGGTGCAGACACTCGGGCTTCCTTGCCCTGAAAGATTAACTGTTGCTCCTCTCCGTGATGTACGACCGAACTGGTAATCATGCCAAGCGCACCTGCCTGAAAGCGGAGCATCGCCATGGATATATCCTCGACTTCCGCATTATCATGCGCCGTATTCGCCATCATGGCCTGCAATTCCATCGGAGGTCCCATCATCCATAACATGGCATCAATATGATGCACCGCATGATTAAGGGTACAGCCTCCACCTTCTTTTTCCCATGTACCGCGCCACCACAGATCATAATAATTGTGCCCACGCCACCAGAACGAATCAACCTGCACATGTACTATGGGGCCCATCTGTTTACTGTCTAACACACCTTTCAGTTTCATCATCGGTGTCGTAAACCTATTCTGAGCTACAACAGATAGTAGCCTGCCACTTTCTTGCGCTACTTTCAGCATCAGATCCGCTTCCTCCAAGGAAGATGCCATCGGTTTTTCGACCAATACATGCGCACCTGCCTGCATGAAATCACATGCAATAGAAGCATGAGTATATGGCGGTGTACAGATGGATACCAGATCAATGTTTTGGGTAAGTAATTCCGTATAATCCGTAACGACTTGTGCACCTTCCAGTCCATATTCGTTCATTCGCTTCTGTGCTTTATCCACGTACATATCGACCACAGCCACAATCTGACATCGCTCAGGAAATGCCAAGTATGCCGAGATATGTGCTCCACTAATTGCTCCTGCGCCGATAATCGCCACTTTTAACATCGTTGCATACCTCCCTTATTCCCTTCACAATACACAATAATAAAGCGCTTTTATGCGTTCATCTTGTGCTAAAATGAAACTATCTTGCGCATGATAAGGGAGGTATTCATGATGTCCATCATCCTGGGAGAACAATTTAACTTGGCTTGTCGTCGTACTTCCAAGACTACGTTTCGCGAAGTGTTTCATGCTCATTCACAGTTGGAGATAACCTATATCCACGAAGGATATGGACAGTTGATAACCGAAGGACAGGTGTTCTCCCTTGAACCTGGTATGCTCATGATTTTTAGACCTTTTCAATTGCACCACGTTCAGATACAAGTATCCAGCCAGCGACCTTTCATTCGAAACGTTCTCATGGTGGAGCTTGAATTACTGAAGGCACACTGGTCGCAATTTATCGTTACTCACCACTTCATACAGGATCTGCTGGGAGAGCAATCCCCCATTCAGCCCATCCGACTTGCTGCCACTTCCCCGCTCATTCAACGCATGGAACAATTCGATAAGACTTATTCAGAACTACTACCTCATGAAGCTGGGGAGGATACTTGTCTCTTTGTACTGGATTCACTTACGCAACTTCGTTACTTATGGAAAGATGTTTTCCTTCAAAATCTAAAGGCCCCTGCAGCAACCAGTTCATTAATCCTTCATCCTCATGCCGAAGCTGCCATGCAGTGGATTGAACAGCATTATTCAGAGCCTTTCCGTTTGGAGCAGATCGCAGATGCACTTCACCTATCTCCCTATCACCTGTCTCATCTGTTTAAAAAAGCGACCGGCACTACCATCATTGCTTATGCTCAAGCCACCCGCATTCGTCATGCCTGTGTACTGCTCACCCGTTCCTCGCTCACCGTACCCGAGATCGGTCACCGTGTCGGTATGACGAGTCCGTCTTACTTTTGCAAAGTATTCCGTAATGCCACAGGCTCTACGCCGCATCAGTATCGGCTGAAGGTACAGGGGAGGAAATAATAGTTAAGATGGAGAAAGAAGGGAAAGAATTCACTTCTCCGCCTTACTCCTCTTTCACAGTTCGCGCGACTCAACGCACATTGAGCTCCAACCGTTTCAAATAGGGGATTAGGCGTCTCTCTAGCTGTCTCAAATCATCCTTCTGCTCCGCTGACAAACGTTCCTCATGGATACTTCCATCCTTGTCCGTCACCATCACTTTGTATTTCTTCATCTGATCATAGACCGACTTGAACTCACGATACTGTTCCTTGGTAAATGACTTCTCTGCCTGTTCCAACTGTTCCGTCCAAAATTGCTGCTCGTCCATCTGTTTTTGAGAGGACCCTGCACTCACAGCATTCAGCTTATCGAAAAACGGTTCCAGCTCAGCTACAAGAACGTTATATCGTTCCTGCTCCACTGTACTCCACTGCTCTGGATACATATTGCCTTGAGCATCGGCATGCTTCACGGCCATTTGCCCCATATGCTTCAGCAAGTCCATATATTGAACAAATTCTTCTTCGCTGAAATGGGCTTTGGCCGTCTGCAACTTCGCTTCCAACCTCATGTAATCCTCAGCTGTTCCCCCCATAGCTGTAATATTTTCCTGTGAACCGTATATTCCGTCGGCGAGATAGGTATACCCTGCGTAGACTCCGGTGGGGATAATGAGTACAACAGCCAGTAGCCCTGTTACCAGCCATTTTTTTCGATTTCTTCTGATATGTGAATTACTTCGAATTTCATTCATCATTTTATGTTTAATTCCCGCAGGAATCGACCAGTCTTTGGTCTCTTCCTGGTAGGCTGTACGCAACTGTTCATCAAGTTTCATGCAGATCCTCCACCTTTCCCCGCAACCTTGGATTCATCTTCTCTTTCTGTCTCAACTTCGCCAGCGCCGCATGTATGCGCGATTTCACAGTTCCAAGCGGAATGTCCAATATGCCAGCAATCTCCTCTTGCGTGTATTCATTCAAGTAGTGAAGTGTAACCACCTGCTGCAGCTTGTACGGTAAACGGCGGACCTGTTCGAGAAGAGGACGATTTGCCAGTTTGTTGACCAGATCCGTGGAAAAATCATGTTCCAATCTCACGTCCGATTTTTCGATTCGCTTGCCAAATCGAAACTGCATCAATCTTTTGCGTCGATAACTCTGAACCTGTCGCATCGTCACCCCCATTAACCAAGGACGAAAAGCTCGCTCCGCATCATATCCCGCCAAGGATCGATAGGCCTGAATATAAATCTCCTGTACCACATCCTCCGCGTCGGGCTCGTCCTTGATGAGAAATCGCACAGTCCGATATACACCCATCACTGTTTTCTCATATAACTCTCCATACGCTTCTTCATGCCCAGCACGTATTAACGTTACAAGTTGTATGTACTCATCCTGCTCGCTCATTATCCCTCCCCTTCCTCCTTACACTATATATTGGCATGCCAGCATCATATCGTTCGATTTATTTATTGAACATTTCAAAAAACCAAAGGACCTATGAGTGTTTATCATGATATAATATACCTATTTTTGATATAATTGGATCGATGGCATCTGAATTATAGGATCATTTTAGGTCTATTAATATGATTTATCAGAGAGTAAACTTAGCGGAGGATGGTACTACTGTGATGAAGTTTTTCACCAAATTTCACTCAGAATATTTACTGATTCCACGACCTTTACGTTTACTGTTTCTATGGGGATGGATAGCTTTGTTTGTTGTTGCAAGCATAAAATTTAGCTGGTTCTATTTCCTACAATAAATGGATTCCAAATATAGTCGCTTTTCATGGGACATACAGAAGAGCCGAGACGTCATTATGACGTCTCGGCTCTTCATTTATGCGCATTCTGTTCCGTGCTGATGCTCCTGAATATCCACCTGTTCAAGCCTTGCCAGTACATTGGCAAGGCTTTTTTTCTCTTGAATCTAGTTGTATGGCTTTGCTTATGTATTCTTTAGTTTTTCTTCAGATTTATACTCATTAATTCCTTAGTTTTTTTCATTAAGATTGCTGTATCAACAAAAGAGGAGGCAAAACAATGATCAGTAATACGATCTTAGAGCTGCTTCATCAGTATGGATATCTGATTTTTTATTTTGCCTTCTCATTAGGGCCTTTCGGCATTCCAATTCCGAATGAGATCACAATTATCAGCGGTGCCATTTTGAGTCACACAGGAGTTATTAATTCCTGGATCACATATTTCTGTATTTTATCAGGACTATTAACGGCCATTACCTTTGCCTATTTTGCAGGAAAGGTATTCGGGATCAAGATAAAACACAGATTTCAACATCATAAACACTTCGTCAAGGCTCAACTCTTGCTGAATAAGAGTGGCAATTGGGCCATGTGCATCGGTTTGTTCATTCCAATCGTGCGCTATGTTCTTCCATTGGCCATTGGGCTAAGCGGCGTACAGTATCGTAAATTTGCTCTCATTTCATATTCCAGCGCTGTGCTCTGGACCATTACGTATTTTACAGCAGGAATCTATTTCGGCGGCCCCATTCTAAATACGCTTCAATTATTACATTTCTAACTGGTTTGGATATCATACCATCACATATATGGAGGAACCACAAACATGAATTCCAATGAACCCATTTTATTTCTGAAAAGTTTTCTGCAAAGCCCTAAACATGTTGGCAGCATCATTCCCAGTTCCCGTTTCCTCGCTAACAAAATGGTAACTCAAGCGTCTTGGCTGGAGGCGAAAGCCATCGCTGAACTCGGATCAGGTACAGGTGCCATCACACGTTATATTCATCAACAGGTTCAGGATTCCACCAAAGTCCTGTTGTTTGAGATGAACGAAACGATGAGAAGTAATCTGCAAACAACATACCCGAAATACTCCTGTTATCCAGATGCCGCTCGATTAATAGAATTCATGCATCAAGAGGACGTTCAGCAACTGGATTATATTTTTAGCGGGTTGCCCTTCTTCAACTTTGAGCCTGAATTAAGAAATACGTTGGTAGACCAGATCTATAAGGCACTCAAACCTGGAGGATTATTCATCGCCTTTCAATATTCACTTCAAATGAAAAAAACATTATCCGAGCAATTTTTCATCGAAAAAATAAAATTGGTGCCCTTGAATATCCCTCCTGCGTTCGTTTATGTCTGTCGCAAAAAGGAAACAATTTAAACAGCCCGGGTTATCGTTTAAACTGATGTTATCCTTTTCATAAGATTATAGATTTTATTTAAATCAGGTCATAAAAGGAGTTTTGAATAATGAATACCGTTCTCGTTGTTGATGATGAACCCGATATCCGTGATGTCATTCATGTCTATTTACGTAACGAAGGATACCATGTTATTGAAGCATCCAATGGTGAAGAAGCATTAAATATGATTAAAACCACATCGGTCCAACTCGTTATTCTGGATGTCATGATGCCCGTTATGGATGGTATCAAAGCCTGCTTCAAAATACGAGAGGTATCAACGACTCCCATTATTATGTTATCCGCCAAGGAAGAGGACATTGATAAAATCACAGGCTTGACTACCGGGGCTGACGATTACATGGTTAAACCGTTTAACCCGTTAGAATTACTGGCTCGCGTTAAGGCTCAACTGCGACGTCAAACACTAATTGGGAAAGATGAATATAATTCACTTATCCTGATCAAGGACCTTGTCATTGATACAAGTAAACATTCTGTGAAGCTCAAAGATAATGATATTTCGCTTACACCACTGGAGTTTTCCATTCTGGTGTTGCTTGCCAGCCATCCTGGACAAGTATTTAGCTCCGAAAAGATATACGAGACCGTATGGAAAGAACCTTACGGATATTCAGATAATACGGTGATGGTCCATATTCGTAATCTGCGAGAAAAGCTGGAAGTGAATCCACGAGAACCTCAATATATTAAAACAGTTTGGGGAGTGGGTTATAAAATTGACTAAACGATCTAACCCTTCACATCGAACTCGAAAGAAGAAGATTCAGGTTAACATTTTAATCCGAATTATTTTGAGTACCATTGCTGCAGCTGGCTTTAATAATATGCTCATATACCTATCTATAGATGTTTTCAAAGCCTGGGAGCAAGCTTGGTTCCGCAATTCGCTTCCGTATGTCATTACGCCAATCTTCATATTGACTTTTATCTTATCCTTTCTATTCTTAACACGTCGAATGGTTAAAGATATCATTACATTGGAGCAAGGGCTTCAATTCATTTCAGAAGGAAATCTGAACTATCGGGTGCCCATTAATCGACAAGATGAACTTGGACGCGTCGCTTCCAATATTAATCACATGACGGAACAATTGCAGTTACAGATGATCAAGGAGCGCGAACTGGAGAAATCCAAGATGGACATGATCACGGGTATCTCACATGACCTGCGTACACCACTTACCAGCATAATCGGGTATATTGAGCTACTCAGAACAGAATCCTTTCAAAACAAAGCAGAGTATGACCGCTTCATTCAGAACACCCATAACAAAGCAACGCATTTAAAGAAGCTGCTTGATGATCTATTTGAATATACACGTTTAACTTCAGTTGATACCCAGTTGGATATGAAAAAGGTTGACCTGTATCAACTTTTGGATCAGTTATTGTTTGAATTTGAGCCTTTAGCTCAGGAGAATGGTATACAGCTTGAGAAGGAAATCGGTAATGCCCCCATTATGGCCTGCGTGGACAGTGATAAGATTGCTCGGGCTATCGATAATCTTCTCATGAATGCGCTGAAGTATTCCTTTAAACCTGGTGTGATTCACATTCGAATGAGTATGCACCATGAGCATGTTACCATTCAAGTCGAAAATAAAAGTGCACCGCTCACAATGGAGCAAAAAGACAAACTGTTTGATCGTTTTTATAAGGTGGATTATTCAAGAAGCAGTGAAGGCATTCAAACGGGGTCGGGTTTGGGGCTTTCAATAGCCAAAAATATTGCAGAGCTGCATCAGGGTACTTTGACGCTTCAACATATGCATAACGTATTTACATTCGAATTAAACTTGCCTTCCAACACCAAGTGAACCATCAATGAGTTCAACCATGGAGGATACTACGATGAAAACATCCGAACCGCTTCTTTTCCTGCAAGGATTCCTGAGAAATCCCAAACGAGTAGGCAGTCTCCTGCCCAGCTCCAAATTGCTGGCCCATAAAATCGTCCATTCTGTACGATGGGATGAGGTTAGAACCATTGCTGAGCTGGGACCAGGAACAGGTGCAGTGACACGTCTCATGAGAGCACATCTACCGAAATCTGCAACCGTGTTTTTATTTGAAAGAGACCCCAAAATGAGGAATAATCTCAAGCAAACATACCCTGGGTTCATGTTCCATTCAAATGCATCCTATCTATTGAAAAGGATCAATCAAGAACAGATCCATTCGTTGGATTGTATCATTAGCGGACTACCCTTCTTTAATTTCTCCAGAGAAATGAGACATAATATTCTGTCACAGATCCATACAGCGCTCCGACCTGGAGGCACATTAGTGTTATACCAGTACTCACTATATATGAAGAAACAATTAGCTGAGTTATTTGAGATTGAGAAAATACAATTTGAACCCTTCAATCTCCCTCCTGTTTTTGTGTATGTTTGTCGTAAAAGACTCGATAAAGGAGCCAATAAAATGAGCGAATTGGGGGAAAGCTGATTCTAGCAGGGAACCTATTCAAAAATTTTTTACCTTCTCCTTTTAGCTTTAGAGTCGTGTGATTATATTTTCGATAAAAATCGTTTTTTATTATATATAGAACGAACAGTAAAGAATTATTTTGTATAGAGAATATGCCTCAAATGCAACAAAAATGAGAATTAAAAAAGAAAATAAAAAAAAGACTGGTTTAATTAATCTTCAACCAGTATCCAGTCTTCATACGTTTTTCAGAAAATGTTAGTTAAACTACCACCTATACCATCCTGTAAATAACTAAAAATAACTATCCCCACCTCCAAATCCCCCCATCCCTTACCCCACAAGGCTTCACCTTCATTTCCGAGATAAAAATTCGCGTCCCAAAAACGCTGAGAAATACACCTGAAAACTGGAAGGAAACTGGTTCAATTGTGAACGAAAACGACTAATAATTCGTGTCCCTGAAAGGATAGAGAAGTGCCTGAGAAAAGCAAGGATCGGCATTAGAAAGCCTCGGTATGAGCCTGGGAAATGCTTGAGAAAAAGTTTAAATCAACAGCTTTCAATTCCCAAAAGCCTTGAGTAGTCTGGGTTTCTACTTGATTACCTATTCTGGATTTAGATGAGAATTCCCTGCTGGGATGCCTCAAAGCATGAGAAAAAGACTGGAGAAATGGTTGGGACAATCATCAACCAGTTTCCAGTCTTTGGTGGTTTGGGGACAGTTAATTTTAGCAGGGACGGTAAAAATAAAATTAGACAGGAATTATTAGTTAGTTAAACATCCTGTAGAAAACTAAAAATAACTGTCCCCAACTCCAAATCCCCCAATCCCTTACCCCACAGGTTTCACCGCCATTTCCGAGATAAAAATTCGTGTCCCAAAAACGCTGAGAAATACACCTGAAAACTGGAAATAAACTGGTTCAATTGTGAACGAAAGCGACTAATAATTCGTGTCCCTGAAAGGATAGAGAGGTGCCTGAGAAAAGAAGGAATCGGCATTTAAAACGCCTGGGTAAGAGCCTGGGAAATCCCTGAGTAAAAGCTTGAATCAACTGCTTTCAATTCCCAAAATCCTTGAGTAGCCTGGGTTTCTGCTTGATTACCTATTCGGGATTCGGGTGGGAATTCCCTGCTGGGATGGTTTTGGGGTTGAGAAAAAGACTGGAGAAATGGTTGGGACAATCATCAACCATATTCCAGTCTTTAGTGCTTTGAGGACAGTTAATTTTAGTTAGGGACAGTTAATGTGAAATTGGACAGGAATTATTAGTTAGTTAAACATCCGCTGTCTCATCGCCTCAAACAACAAAATCGTTGCCGCCATTGCCGCGTTAAGCGACTCCGCCTTGCCTTGCATTGGAATCGTAATCGCATCATCCACCAAACGTGCCGTAGCATCCGAGATGCCTTTGCCTTCGTTACCGATTACAAGCCATACGGACTGCGTAAAATCATAACTGTAACATGAATGCTCTGCCTGCAAAGAAGTACTGACCAGCTTCACGCCCGCAGCCTTTGCTTCGGGAAGCAAGGATTCCAACTGGCCCTCCACAATGGGCAGATGAAACAATGACCCCATCGTCGAACGAATCGTCTTCGGGTTATATACATCCGCACAACCCGAGCCAAGTACGACACCCGCTGCTCCAGCTGCATCCGCACTCCGAATAATCGTCCCCACATTTCCGGGGTCCTGCACCCCATCCAGTACCACGACAAGCCCGCGTACTCCGGCAATTAGACTTTCCAGCGGCTCACTGCCTTTACGCACAATTGCGAATACAGGCTGCGGTGTCATCGTGTCCGTACATTTGGCGATAACCGCAGGAGATACGCTGACCCACTCCACACGCTGTATCGGGTTCTCAAGTCCGGCCAGTTCGCTAGGCACGCCTTGCTCTCCGTCATACACAATGCACTCCAGATCTGCGCCGGCCCGCAATGCCTCCTGGACAAGATGAATACCTTCAATAATATATTTATGTTGACGGGTACGATGCTTCTTCTCCAACAACTGTGCCCATTCTTTTACACGTGTATTTTGCGGTGATACAATATCCATCTTTCCATCCTTCCCATCTGCATCCATCACTTCGGATATGCAAGCTCCATTTTCGTCAGATGATCCTTGTGACCCACAATAATCAGCACATCTCCAGGTTCAATCCGGTCTTCCGCATACGGCGAAATGTTCATCGAATTTCCACTGCGGATCGCCATCACGTTACACCCGAAACGTGCCCGGATGTTTAATTCCATCAGGTTCTTACCGATCATTTGCTCGGAAGCTCTCATCTCCAGAATGCTGTAGTCCTCAGACAACTCGATGTAATCCAGTATATTAGGCGAAGTCAGATGATGAGCTACACGAAGTCCCATATCCCGCTCAGGATAGATCACCTTGTCTGCTCCGATCTTCTGCAGCACCTTACCATGTAGCTCATTTTGAGCTTTTACGATCAGCACCGGCACGCCCATATCTTTCAATATCAAGGTTGTCAGAATACTCGCCTGTATATCTTCACCAATTGCCACAACGACAACGTCGAAATTTCGTATACCCAGCGCACGCAGCGCCTCTTCATCTGTTGAATCTGCCGATACCGCATGGGTCACCACATTGGACATTTCCTGTGTCCGCTGCTCGTCCGCATCAATTGCCAGCACGTCGAATCCCATGCCACTCAGTGCATTGGCAACACTTGATCCGAACCGTCCCATGCCAATTACGGCATACTGTTTCTTGGCCATTAGGGTCTTAACCTCCCGCTGCACTTCAGCATGACGCATCATTCGGATACCCATGCCAACGTAAATAATCCTTCGTAGTATACCACAAAGCCTGATAAACTTGAATGCGCTCGCGCTTCCCAGGGAACAGTATAAGAGCAGCCGAATATACGAGGAGGGAATTGCGATGCCCATTACATTAAGCCTGCGTGAAGCGATTGTTCATAAAGTTCATGACAAGAGTGATGATCAGCTCCGGGAGATGATTGAAGGTTCAGTAGACGGACCGGAAGCTGCATTACCTGGACTTGGCGCCATTTTCGAGATGATCTGGAAGAACACAGAACCTGCCAAGCAGGAAGAACTCATTCAAATCGCGCAGGAGCATCTGCACACCATTCCCGTTCAACCGCTTCGCTAACGAAGCATTGGAGGGTAAGGTAACCATCATACCGTTTGTTCTGTCTGCAAAAGAAAGCTTTCCCTTATTCGGCTGGATCATACCCGCCTCAAAGTAAGGTGTATAGCAATAGATCCCTCCGCCAATCGGCGGAGGGATCTTATTTATAACAAGCTCTATTTCATCATATGAACTTGTCACATTCAACTAACTCTTCCATGATTCCCAGAAAACAGCCTTACTTAAGGCGCAGTCTCCAGGAACTTAGCTGTAGGATTTTTATCCATAGCTGTTCTCATGGCGTACTCATTTTCGAAGAGCACGACATAATTGCCTTTTTTATCTTTTACAAGCGCAGAGTTAATCCGGAATTTGCTTGAGTCCAGATTCTCATCCACGATCCAGCGAGCGAACTGATAAGGCATGCGCTGCAATTGCACGTCTACCCCATACTCGCCTTTCATCCGGTATTCAAATACTTCGAACTGAAGTTGACCAATTACGCCGAGGATTGTCTCGTCAAAACTTGCCGTCTGGAACACCTGAATGGTTCCTTCCTCCGTCAACTGGTCAATGCCTTTTTGGTACTGTTTATGTTTCAACGCATTTTTCACGGTAACTTTAGCGAAAATCTCCGGTGAGAACGTTGGCAACTCCTCAAAGACAACCTCGCTGCCTTGGCTCAGTGAATCCCCAATCCGGAAGATACCTGGATCGAACAAACCGATAATATCGCCGGCATACGCCTCTTCCACAATATCCCGATCCTGTGCCAGAAATTGCTGTGGCTGTGACAGTTTGATCTCTTTACCTACACGGGTATGCTTCACACTCATTCCGCGTTGGAACTTGCCTGATACAATACGCAGGAATGCGATACGATCCCGGTGTGCCGGGTTCATATTCGCTTGAATCTTGAATACATAACCGCTGAATTTTTCATTCGTTGGCTGGATTTCCCCTGCTGTGCTGCGACGTGGTTCAGGCTTCGGTGCCAGTTCCAGGAAATTCTCCAGGAAGGTTTGCACACCAAAATTATTGATCGCACTACCGAAGAAAATAGGCGTCAGTTCGCCGCGTTGAACTTTCTCCATGTCGAACGGGTCGCCCGCAACGTCCAAAAGCTCCAGGTCCTGAATTAACTGATCATGCAGATATTCTCCTGCCATCTCACGGATAATTGGATCTGTATAACCGTTTACTTTCTGAACTTTAATGGTAGAGTGATCGTCCCCTTGGAACAATTCCACCTGATTTTTCATCCGGTCATATACACCGCAAAGCTCGCGACCTGTACCAATAGGCCAGTTCATCGGAACGGAACGAATACCCAGTACATTTTCAAGTTCTTCCATCAGATCAAATGGACTTTTACCCTCACGGTCGAGTTTGTTGATAAACGTAAAGATAGGAATGCCACGCTTCGCACACACTTGGAACAATTTAATGGTTTGTGCCTCGACACCCTTCGCCACGTCGATCAACATTACCGCGCTATCGGCAGCCGTAAGTGTACGATACGTATCTTCACTGAAGTCCTGGTGACCCGGTGTATCCAGAATATTGACGCGATGGTTCAGATAATCAAATTGCATTACGGAAGAGGTAACCGAGATCCCCCGTTGTTTCTCAATTTCCATCCAGTCACTAGTTGCGTGTTTGCTCGCTTTCCGAGCTTTTACCGTTCCCGCAAGGCGGATCGCGCCCCCGAACAGCAACAGTTTCTCGGTTAATGTCGTTTTACCCGCATCCGGGTGAGAGATAATGGCAAACGTCCGGCGTTTGTCCACTTCCTGTTGAAGAATATCATTTGCAGCTTTGCTCATAGGTTTAATCCCTTTCGTCCGTTCATTCACGTTAATCCGGCATGGCCGGTCCATCATTCAATCTTTATGCAATCCGGCGAGGCCGGTTGATTGTACACTGGTCATTTTGCATATGAGGTATTCATACACTAGATTAATTTTACACATTTACAATGGAGTTCATCCTCCTCAAATCTGTGCTTTCTTCCATACCGTGAACTGCTTCTTAACCCAACTCTCCTATTGTACCATAATCTGTACCGAAAATAACCGATTACTACCGCAGATTCTTCTCTTTTCACTTGCAAAAAAAAAGCACCCTTCAGCCATAATCATGGCATCCAGGCACTCCTCATTCATTTTTATTTATCCGGTTTAGAAAATCAATGCATCCAGCGCGTATTGTCCGCCACCCGTCAGGGCCAGCGCTACACCAACGACCAGAATCGCGAGATTATATTCGAATCCGTTCTGTGTGGACCAGTATCCGTTCGCACCATGCACTTTCACAATGGCAATGACCATCGTCAGCGCAATTAGAATGCCACCTACCGGTGTGAGCAGACCCAGAGCCAGCAACAGTCCGCCCCCGAACTCAGCGAGTCCAGCCAGTAACGCCACCAATGCACCTGGTTTCATACCCATCGACTCAAACCAGCCGCCTGTACCCTTGATTCCGTAACCTCCGAACCAACCAAACAGCTTTTGAGCCCCGTGCGCCATAAACGACAATCCAATCACCAAACGAATCAACAACAACCCTACATCCAACATCATTTTCTTTTCCTCCATTCAATATATACAAAATAGTATTCTCAGATTAAAGATATTATGCATATTTTTTTTCATGATTCTCTATTCGCAAACCCCTTCAACTGGTTTACATTTTATCTCATGAATGATAACTTATCCGAAAGGTTTGCCGGATGAAGTTTTTCATTTGCGTAACTCTTTAACTCATGTGTTGAGTATAAGTTACATACTTACTTTTTGTCAACAACTTAATTTTAATTACTTATTTCCTTATGATGGATGCCAGCCTTTTCCTCGCTAAAAAGCCTGAGTACACCGCAAAATTTGCGATGTCCCAGGCTCAGTCATGTTCTGTATGTTCTTATTACCATTGTTAACGCCCTTACCCTAACCGTTCACTTGCCAGATCACGCTGTCCTCGTCCTGACCATTTACCGGCCACCAGTGGAATCCGTCCTGCTCCAGCAGCTTGTCTGTTGCTTCTGGTCCCCAGGTTCCAGCAGGGTACGTGTGTAACTCTCCCTGATTCTTGCTCCAGGCTGCAGCGATCCGATCTACGAAAGACCAGGCTGTCGCCACTTCATCCCAACGGGTAAAGTACGTAGAATCCCCCTCCGCTGCATCATGCAGCAGACGCTCATACGCTTCAGGCGAGTTGATTCCGATCATGCAACTCTGACAGAAATCCATCGCGAGCGGCTGAATCTCGGAATCCGAGCCTGGTTTCTTGGCATTGATTTTGATATATATGCCTTCCATCGGATTCACCCGAATGACCAGCAGATTCGGCTCCAATTTATACTTTTTCCCAAGGTACACATTGTTCGGCATCGACTTGAACTCCACTACGATCTCGGTCGTTTTTACCGGTAGACGCTTGCCTGTCCGAATGTAGAATGGAACTCCCGCCCAGCGGAAATTATCCACGAATACACGTGCTGCAAAATAAGTCTCCGTATTCGATTGCGGATCAACCTTGTCTTCCTGGCGATACCCCGGAAGCTGCTTGCCACGGTACTCCCCTTCGGAATACTGTCCCCGCACAACGTTGTTGCTGACTTCCTCATCCGAAGTAAAAGCCCGCAATGAGCGTAATACCTTCACCTTCTCATCCCGAATGTCCTCAGGGAATAGGCGACTCGGCGGTTCCATCGCAATCATCGTCAGCATCTGAAGCATATGATTCTGCCCCATGTCACGCAGTGCACCGGAGTGATCATAATAACCGCCACGTTCTTCCACGCCTACCGTCTCCCCCAGCGTAATCTGAACGTTGGCTATATGTTTGTTATTCCAGAGTGGTTCGAAAAAAGCATTTCCGAAGCGGATCACTTCGATATTTTGCACCATTTCCTTGCCCAGATAATGATCAATCCGATAGATCTCCTCTTCACGGAAGACCTCACGAATCTGCTCATTCAGATGTTCAGCGGATTGCAGATCATACCCAAATGGTTTTTCGATCACCAAACGGTTCCAGCCCTGACTTTCCAGCATGCCACCATCCCGCAAGCTATACGAGACGCTTCCAAACAGCTCAGGTGCCAGTGCCAGATAGAACAGCCGATTCCCCGGCGTATTAAACTTCGACTCCAGATGCTCTGTCTGCGCACGCAGCTCTTTGAATCCGTCCACATTATTGATATCCAGTGCTTTGTATTCAAAATGATCGACAAAAGCGTTCCACTCATCAGGTTCCCCCGCCGGATAGCGGCAGAACTCTTTAATGGATTCATAGATGTCTTCCCGGAATTCTTCTGGGGACCTCGGACGACGTGCTACGCCAATAACCGCAAAGTCTTCGGCAAGCTTGCCTTCACGGTAAAGACTGTAGATAGCCGGAAACAGCTTCCGGCGGGCCAAATCACCCGTTGCTCCAAAAATGAAAAATACTGCGCCTGGTGTCTGTACTTCATCTTGCGATTGTTTTTCAACCATGGGCTCCTCTTTCTTCCGGGAAGAAACCTTCACGCTCTCCCCGAGCTATGTAATGGTGTTATATATGCACGACATACAACTGTCAATTACCAGCAAGTTCCTTCTTGGATGTGATGCCATTTTAGCATATCAACTGAATGGATGCACTATTTCAAATTCATTTTTCTAGTATCCCTTAATATTCAATCGTAATTACCGGAAACCCCACTGTAATTCGATTGTCAACCTCGTCACCAACCTGGTGAACTGCGAGTTGCATATTCAACATATGCGAGCCACTCTTAATCGACAACGGGAGCTCAGCCGCCTCGTAAGAGACACTTGCGCTGGCTACATCCGTATAACGTTCAACGGAGACGAGATCCACCTTTTTGGACAGGTCTTCCTCAATCCATGCCAACTGCTGACTCGCATCACGTTGTATAGCATGAGTTGCCGTACCTTGCACAGATATATTCCAGGCTGCCTTCATTCCCGAGTCTACAAGCAGTTGACTGATCTGTTCATGTACGGTCATTAGTGCCTTCCGATCCGTGTATGCGTCCCCTGAAAGTTGTACGACGGTGTAATAGCCGTTATCTCCTGTCTCAACGACATTGACCAACAGGCCTGCTTCTCCTGTAGCCTCATTGTTAACCTTCTCACTGCGATACACATCGTGCCCCGTCTGACGTACCCGTACCGGATGTTCCAGTCCCAAATGGCCAGCCAGTGATACTGCCTGTGCTTCTGCGTTTCCCTGGCCATCTCCTTGCCATTTAATAACCAGACGATCCACTTTATCAATCACGCTGTCAGCAGTATGGATTAACTGTTCCAATTGGGCTGCTTCGGATTCATTCTTCTCTGCGTATACCTGTGTCACACCGATAAGAATAATGATAGCCATTGCTAATATACCTGCTGTCATCCAACGATTTAACATTTGTATCCCCCGCTTCATTCTTGCATTCTATGAATCTATCAACAGCATGCCCCTTTCCCACATCAGCTATACTTCTTATGAACATATCAAAAAAAGCCCCACCCGCCACTTGCATGGCAGATTGGAGCTTTCCATTTAACGTTTTCTATCTAAATTGAACTCATCCATATTTACACGCGCAACTCCGATGACAGAACAACCTTCCGATCGCTGTTATCCCCGGATTGTCGGCACATGAAAGCACGATTCTTTGGCTTAATGATCTTATTGCACATGATCATTTTTACTCTGCAAGTCCATTCTTATAAGCATAGATCGCGGCCTGAGTACGGTCGTCTACGCCCAATTTTGCCAATAGGTTCGTAACATGAAATTTGACGGTCTTAATGCCGATGATCAGATCATCCGCGATGTCCTGGTTTGATTTGCCTTTGGCCAGTAATCGGAGCACATCCATCTCACGTTCCGTCAATTCATCATGCAGAGGAGCTGCTGCCTGTGGCTGCCGGAATCGATTCATCATTTTTGAAGCGACCTGTGACTCCAGAACGGATTGGCCGCGAGCAGCTGCGCGAATCGCATCTGCCACTTCATTGGCTCTTGATGTTTTCAACAGATAACTGAATGCGCCTGCCTCAATGACAGGGTACATTTTTTCATCATCCAGGTAACTGGTTAACACGATGACTTTGCACTCCGGATACATTTTAAGTACCTGACGGGTAGCCTCAATGCCATCCATGCCTTCCATCACCAGATCCATCAGAACCACATCAGGCTTATATTCCTGTGCAAGACGGATGCCTTCCTCTCCACTCCCTGCTTCACCAACAACTTCAATCCCATCTTCGGTATCCAGTACCGCTGCAAGACCAATACGTACCATCTCATGATCATCCACGAGCAATACTTTGATCGACGTTTCCGTCTCCGTTTCGACTTCCGGTTCCATTGACATGTTCTTCCTCGCTTTCATCGCTCATCAAAGGTATCGTAATCTCAATCCGCGTTCCCTTACCAGGCGCTGTTACAAATTGTATGGCTCCACCAATCTCCGTAACACGTTCACGCATGTTAGCGAGACCGTAGGAAGCCTGTTTATTCTCATCCAGATCGAAGCCTTGCCCATCATCACGGATCAGTACGCGGATTGCATCCGTACGGCGCTGGAGCCGTATCTCCATTTTCTCCGCTTTCGCATGCCGTAACGTATTGGACATAGCCTCCTGAACGATCCGAAACAGATGATTCTCGATGCCTTTGATCAGATCGATGTCTTCATCTATTTCGAGCACAATATCCATGGGTACTTTCGTTTTCAGTTCCATCACCAGATCACGCAGACCTTGTTCGAGTTGTTTGCCCTCCAGATAGACTGGCCGCAGATGTAACAATAATGCACGCATCTCCGACTGTGCTACCGAAGCCATCTCCTCAATCAGAGCCACCTGCCGCTGAGCACGTTCAAAATCCTTCTCCATCTTCCGTCCAACGGCCGTTGCTGTCATGGATATCGCGAACAGTTGCTGCGATACCGCATCATGCAGCTCCCGTGCCAGCCGCTGCCGTTCTTCCACAATTGCCGTTATTCTGGCTTGTTCCGCAAGCTGTGCATTATGAGTAGACAATCGCTGAAGCGAAGATACCTGATCTTCCCACTTTTTGCCGATTCGTCCGAGTTGTTCACTTAAACGGCCCACATCATCAACGCCCAGATCAGGTACAGTGCGTGATAGAGAGCCCTTCTCCCACAGTAGAAGTGTTTCCCGCAGCAGTTCAAGCCGACGTTTAACCCGATAACTCTGATAGAACCCAAAGACCGCACCGATCCCAATCAGAAGCAGCAATAAGGCAAGACCCGATTGAATCAAGTGACGCCAGCCTGCAAATGGAGCAAGATAACCATATGTATACAATACATACAAAATAACAGCAAGAACAATGAAAACCAGGAGGATCCCTTCACCCATACTTCGGGTTACCATGTCGGTATGTCGTTTTGTCTTCATCGGGGTCTCCTCCTTCTCTTCATCTATTTTACTACGAATGACTTATGCTTAGGTCGCCAACAATATAAGAAATGACAAATTTTGCTTTATGTTCACTGGACTCATATCCAGGAGTTCTCCATACTAATTTGTTCATCATACCGCTATCTTGTTCTCCAAGAAGATTAATCCGGCCGAAGAGAACCGATGCTTCAATCTCCACACCATAATCTTCTGGTAACGTAAGACGAACATTACCCATAACTCCTTGCAGCAGCACAATTGTTTGTTTCTCCTCCGGAATCGAAAGAGACAGATCCGCATTAACCTCACCCATGGCATGCCACAGGCTCATGCTACGTAACGTCCAGGATGATTGATCCCAGTAGTACCGAGCCATGAAGTTTTGTTTCTTCATAACACCTTCGTCCAGATGAATCTTTTTGTTTTTTGAATAAAAGTAAGCTAAAGAAGCCAGTACAATCAAGAATACAATCATTAAATTATCCAGCAACAGCAGTGCCGCGCCAATCCCAAGATATCGATAACCTCTGCGGGTATCTCCCTTGCGAATTTGAAGCATTCCAACCGTCAACAGAATCAGTGCGGCAGCAGTCAGAAAGTTAATATTCTGATTCAATAACATCATTGCACCAATAATAATAATGACAACTGCAAGCCATTTACTCTTGTTATTCATCCCCGCCGCACCTCCTCTGTAAGTTAATCTCTCTTTATTCAACGGAAAAGCCATACCAGGCGATGAAGTCCTGTATGGCTTAACTTTTGTTCTACCAACCGTACATTATACACGATTTATAGAATATCATATTGTCCACTATGCGAACAGTTATTCTTTTGAAGTTCCGTTCTCTTCATTCTTGGAACCATTGCCCATTTTGTTTTTGAGGGCTTGTAATTGCTGATCCACTTTGAATTGTTTTTCCACATCTACAGGGTTCGTGTACGTGGATGAAGTGTTGCGATAAGGTGCACGGGCCACGTCCGCTTCAGCTTCCAGTTGCATGATTTTCTCTTCCATGCGGTGGAATCCTAATGATGCGCCACCACTTTCAATCGAATGCAAGCTGTTAATGGAAGACATTTGTTTTTTGGCTTTTGCCATTTGTGCACGGGATACGAGTTCATTACGTTTGTTACGCATTTTGTAGAACTCATCTTTCATGTCATGCAACTGTTGCAACAGATCTTTTGCTTGTGCTTCAGATTGTGCATGCAGTTCGCTGTACTCCGTAATTTTTTGATCAAAGTAGATTTTCTCTTCCAGCAATTTGCGTGCCACTTCTTCCTGACCATTCGCCAGAGCAGCTTCTGCTTGGGACTCACGTTGTACCGAAGTACGCTCCGCTTCGTCCAGACGTTGTTTCATGCGGCGCTCATTCGCCATTTGTTTGGCAACAGTTACCTCTGCCTCATGAATCTCAGCCTCCATATCACGCAAGTACTGGTTCAACATTACAATCGGGTCTTCTACCTTATCCAACATATCATTTACCGACGCTTTCGTCATATCCTTAATCCGTTTAAATACTCCCATTTTACTTTTCTCCCTTCTCGTAACGAGATAATTTTTGGCGAAGCTCTTCCACTTCTTTTTTCAGTGCTTTTTTCTCGATATCTTTCATCATGGAATCAAGTTCACTTTCTTGCGGTGCGCCTGCTCCGTAGCCGTTGTTGTCATAAGAACGCGGACCGGATTGAGGTCTGCTGTTGTATCCAGGGCCGGGACCGAAGTTACCAGGACCTTGTTGATTGTGATTATTTTGAAAAGGACCTCTTGGCGGCTGATGATCATAGTTGTTGTATCCTCTGCCAGGACCAGGGCCCGGGCCGTAACCATATGGATCATAAGGTGGATACGGTTCTTTTGGTACCACCAGTGCTGCAATGAAATATATTAACAACGACGTGCCGCCAGTTACGAAGATACTGATGACAAAGATGATACGCAGCAGGGTGGAATCCATTCCGATGCTTTCGGAAATTCCGCCGCACAAGCCGGTCAACATCCGGTCACGCGTTGAGCGGTATAATTTGCTCATGTGCTTGCTCCTTTCGTTTACTTGTATCCTCTTACGTTGGAATCATAAGCATATGGATCAACGTGATTGGATTCCTTTGGTACCACCAACGCAGCGATGAAGTAGATCAACAATGATGTACCTCCCGTAGCGAAAATACTGATGAAGAAGATGATACGCAGCAGCGTGGTACTCAATCCGAGATTTTCAGAAATGCCGCCGATCAAACCTGTTAGCATCCGATTACGCGCCGAGCGGTATAATTTATTCATGTGACTACTCCTTTCTGTCATTGTTCAATTTCTGTCTTAAGCGCTCCAGTTCCTTATCCAGCGTGGAGGATGACATGCTGCCAGTCACTCCTGAACCATCTTGACTCATCCGCCGGATATCCCGGAGACTTTGTGCTTCATATTCCAGATCAGAGACTTGGTCATCCAGTCGGTTAAACATACGGGGTACATTCTGACCGTTGTGATTCCCTCTCTGGTTCATGCGTTGTTGTAACTGAATCGTCTGCATACGAGCGTAGTAATATTGGCGTTTGCTGTATACATTCTGATATTCAACTTTCAGCTGGTCGATCTGTTCATCCAGCTCCTGTAATGCCGCATAACTTTGTGCATACAATTCATTGTACTGTTCCATTTTTTCCTCGTGGAGGATTTTCTCCTGCAAGGCAAGCTTGGCGAGATGTTCCTCCCCGGCTTTCAGAGCCATGGAAGCCTGTTCTTCCCGTTTGTTCACCATACCTGCTGCCTGATCGGCTTGTTGTTTCATTTGTCTGGTATGGCTTGCATATTGATGACGAAGTTTCTCGGCTTCACCGATGTCTTGGCGGGTCGAGACCAGGAACTGATCAATCAGTTTGACTGGATCCTGACTTTGCTCCAAATGTTCGTTCAGATTGGCTACGGTAATATCCCGCATTCGACGAAATACACTCATTATGTTCTGTCCCTCCTTTTCATAATCGTGAAAGCTTAGTACCTACCACGACGACTGCGGTTATTGCTTAGCATTGAGATACCAAAGATGATTAACCCGATCGCGATGATCGGTCCGATCAACCATGCCAGCTTGCCCATCAGTGAGATGATACCGATGATGAGAACAATCCATCCGAGCATCACATTCCCTCGCTTGACTCCGTAATATCCCAGTGCAATCATCAGGACCGGAATCAGATAACCCATTAGGTGTCCCAGAAGTGGAGTTAACTTTCCGAAGAGGAGTAGTGCACCCAGCGCAATCAATACAATCGCCCAGCCATTTCCCTTATTCAATCTCATAATTGTTGTTCACCGCCCTTTCCATTCATTCGTTTTAATGTGTTGAGTCATTTGTTCGTTTGTTTCTTGTTTTTTTGTTTCCGTGTTTCTTGTTTAACCTTATGTCCTTATTCTAGGGGAATTTGAGACTTTTCAAAACAGACCGTGGACGGTTTTTCATCCTAGACTCAGGTCGGGGATCTAGTTGGACCTTTGACTGTCCCTATATAAGACCTTCGTTCCGCCCAAGCTAATTGGCACTTCGGATGCCTTCTATATCCCCATATCCGGGTCACCCTTCAACCGATATCGACCTCTAGAGAATGATGTCCATGTCTCTATTTACGTTCACACTGCAATTTCGTTTCTCATGATTCCGTTCAGACGTGTAAGACCAAGCTGTTTCTATAACCCTTTCCGCAAATCATCTATCAGCAATCCCTTATCTTTTTTCCTATGCTCACACAAAATAATTACTTTTTTATCCAAATAAACAAATTTTAGATTGTTCTATATGTAAGCGTTTACTAAAATAGAAAGTGTTACTACTACTAATGTCAGGAGTGGAGCGGAAACTGTGCGACCAATCAGCTATCTCCATAAAATGATCATCTTCGGAATCCTGTTAAGCACCCTGCCCATTTTGTTAACAGGAATTGCCGCATTTATCTATTCATCAAACCAAACAGAACTGCATCGCACGCAGGCCAACAGGCAGTTGCTGGAACAAATGCAATCCAACGTAGAACACAAACTCGCTACAGTCAGTTATATGCTTGATCAGGCCGTTCGCTCTCCAGTAACCCTCCGTTCCCTGTCTGCATCTTCTTCACTACAAGGGAAAGGGCCTTTACATGCCGATAAGCTGCAGAGCGAGTTTCAGCATATGCGGTCATGGGAACCTTTGTTAGATATTACCCTGGTGAATCAATCTCAGAATTGGCTTATTGATCATGCGGGATTATATCGGAATACGGATTTCCCACTGGCTCTTCCCATGAAGGAAATGATATCGGATACGCTAACCTCCGGATGGCAGCTCTCCCCTTCGTCGGTATTTAGTAATGATGAGCTTTCACCCGGTACAGGCTGTATTTATCATATTGCACTTGCGAGATCAATCCCGAATCTGAATACATCTTCCGATGCTGCCCTGATTGCGGGAATTCCTGCATGCTCTTTGCAAAACACACTGGGAGAATCCTCCTCAGCCATTGCTGCCTCAGGACTGGTCATTTTGAATCGGGAACAACGTATTTTGGTTCATCCCGATCCTGTATACATTGGACAACCATTGTCTGCCATAGGATTACAGGATCGGGATACGAAAGCCAGCATAACTAAACTATCACCCATCCCCTTCTCAACAGGCTTTGAAAAACGAGAAGTTACGATCGCCAATACACAATATTCTTTAACGTATAGCCCTTCTACCTTGAAAGGATGGACTTATGTTCTAATCTCACCGACTAATATACTGACGCAGGAATATATCAATATTGGATTACACACCTTGTATATCAGCATCTTCTTGCTTTTACTTTCATTATTGCTCGCCTGGCTCGGCTCCAAGCGAATGCATGTCCCGATTCGTAAACTTTTAACCCAACTTGGTGACAACCAGCTGTCCAAAGGAGGAAACATACTAGCCCAGCAATCCCCGCCATTTTCTGATGAGTTCGAACAGATTAGAGCAGGGGTCTCACAATTATCTGCCTCTCGCTCCCAATTAGAGAACACACTTAATATGCATCTGTTGCAGATTCGCACTCATTTTATGATGAATCTGTTCCAAGGCAAGAGCCCTTTTCATACGCTTCATGACACCCTGAATGAATATGGCTATAAACATCAGGTTCGGGAATGGCAACAAATTGCTGTTATTACACTACAGGCCGATCTCGTTAATCATACAAAATATAGCGCTAGTGATCGTGACCTCTTGTTATTCGCTATTCAGAATATATTGGAGGAAACGGTTGCGCGTAACCAACAATTGCTTCCCATTGTGTTGGAACATACGGTGGTCACGGTGATTGGCACTGTAGAACAGGATCATTTTATGTTTTCACAGCAGCTACATGTATTAACAGACCAGTTACAACAACAGATTAATAACATTCTAGCTCTTCAAGTCAGTATAGGCTTCAGCCAGCCACACAGCTCCCTATATCACATCCCACAAGCCTACGCAGAAGCCATGGAAGCATTGATGCACCGTCTGAAGCTGGGAACAGGCATTATTTTTCAATATGAGAACATAGATCATTACGCTCCAACATGGTCCATTACCTACCCGGAATCGTTGGAATATTCGTTGATCCAAGCTATTCAAAGTGCGGACGAAGTCCAGGCCTCTATTCTTTTGCAACAGTTGCTTGAAGTACTCTTTGGTATGGAGTGTACACCAGAAGAATATCAGATAGCACTTACGAGGCTGCTCACGCATATTTTGCAAATGACTCAGGAGTCCGGTATCCGACTTGGACAGATCTCACAGGGCCGTGGATCGATGTTCCATGAACTTCATGGTTTGCAGTACGCCGCTGAAGTTGAGGAATGGTTTAATCATCATGTCATTTTGCCCGTCATCCAGGTTTTTAAAGCGAGACAGTATGCCCAGTACCAGCATATATCAGAGAAGATGATTGCCATGATTCATCAAGATTATGATAAGGATCTGACGCTTGAGGAATGTGCCTTGAAGCTTCACTACAATGCCAACTACTTAAGTAGTGTTTTCCGAAAAGAGACAGGTTGTGCATTTAGTGAATATCTGACCAAGTACCGTTTTAGCATAGCTAAAAAATGGCTGGACGAAAGTGATCTAACGGTTAAGGATATCGCAGCACGACTTAGGTACAACAATTCGCAAAATTTCATTCGATCATTTCGTAAATGGGAGGGAATCACCCCCGGCCAGTACCGGGAGCGTAAGCAGAAAGTAGAAGTATCCAATAGGAAATAAATTACGTGTTTCGTGTTTCTTTTTTTGTTTTCCGTTGTTCAATATTAGATCAAACGTTGATGCCAGCCCATAGGTGATTCATTAATTCAGCTTTACAGCGCCAAAAATCAACGGTTTGATTCAACGTGCTTGAAATCCTGTTGAAAGTTATAAAAAAGAGGGAGCAACTATGCTGATCCCTCCTTTTTTATAAGTAAAAACCAAACTTCATAAGTTTCACACGTGCATTGTCTTGAGTGACGGTTTGATGCTTGCTCGCGTCAACACAGACATTAGACCACGTCGTCCGTATCCTTTCCTGATTCTCCTCTACACGTAACAAGCTTATACCATTTGTCGCTTGTCCTTAATCCTTAATGCGAACTGTTTTCATATTAGGCTGTTCAAGTTGTATTAGAATTTTCCCGAACCTAGCTCCACGTGAGAAGGTCAACGTACTATCCTTGTACGAATCCCGTATGTACTTCTCAGCAAGTCTGAGAGAATCTTCATCCGATGGTAACTCATACGTATTAAGCCATTCTGGTAGCTTCTCGATAACCTCTTCCACCGGTATCTCAAATGAATTAACCTCTCTTGTAATAATCATCGTGTATGAATACCCCTTCAAATACAACAACTGTTGAATATATCCCATATCACCGGCTTTATATGAAGAAGTAACCCCTAGAACATTCTTAAGTTCATCCATTAGTGTGTGTTCCTTCTGTCCCGCCATCGTGCTTATATAGACATACTTACGAGCACAGTTGATCGCCATCTCAATCGTTGCCCAATCTGACATTGCAGGACACATGGATGCAAATGCAAAGTCATATTTCTTCTCCCAGCCTTTATCCTGAATAGAGATTTCCTCAAATCGTTCTTTTACGATCTCAATACTGGATTCCAAAGACGAAGGGATCGTCTCTTTCATAAGGGAGACAAGTAACTCGGAAGGCTCAACTGCAGTCACACTTGCCCCTTTATTCGCAAAAGGAATGGTAAATATGCCTGAGGCCGCTCCAATGTCCAATATGGATAATCCTGAGAACTCCACCCCCTGGTTCTCAATCCAACCCATAATGCGCTCAGAACGCTGCTTGCCTTCTTCAGTAAACGACTGTGCGTGATAGTCCCTGGCCCACCGCTCAAATGCTTCATCTGTATTAAAGGGGGCGCTTTTCTTTTTATATTTTGGACTTCTCGGACGATTCTTCCATGCTTCTTCCCATACAGAAAGATCAAATAACAGATCGTTATCCGATATATGTTTTCCATTAGTCACTTTGCTTCACTCCTTCATATTAAAGACTTTACTTATCTACAATATACTGAATGTAAGCACACGTCAATCTTTATTAACGTCCCACTTTTCTTAGTCCACATTTTCTTAATGTACAACAACCTTATCTTAGAAATTAAAATAGCCCCACACATTGCATAAGCAACATGTAGGGCTATTCAATATACCGGCGAGAGGACTCGAACCTCCACGGTTTCCCACTCGATTTTGAGTCGAGCGCGTCTGCCATTCCGCCACG
>NZ_JBQCJX010000003.1:425922-835384 GCF_051967555.1 Paenibacillus sp. SAF-068 | reverse complement strand
GTATTACCGCGGCTGCTGGCACGTAGTTAGCCGGGGCTTTCTTCTCAGGTACCGTCACCTTGAGAGCAGTTACTCTCCCAAGCGTTCTTCCCTGGCAACAGAGCTTTACGATCCGAAAACCTTCATCACTCACGCGGCATTGCTCCGTCAGGCTTTCGCCCATTGCGGAAGATTCCCTACTGCTGCCTCCCGTAGGAGTCTGGGCCGTGTCTCAGTCCCAGTGTGGCCGATCACCCTCTCAGGTCGGCTACGCATCGTCGCCTTGGTGAGCCGTTACCCCACCAACTAGCTAATGCGCCGCAGGCCCATCCCCAAGTGACAGATTGCTCCGTCTTTCCAGTTTCCTTCAGGCGAAGAAAACAACTATTCGGTATTAGCTACCGTTTCCGGTAGTTGTCCCAAACTTGAGGGCAGGTTGCCTACGTGTTACTCACCCGTCCGCCGCTAAGTATCAAGGAAGCAAGCTTCCTATCAACTCCGCTCGACTTGCATGTATTAGGCATGCCGCCAGCGTTCGTCCTGAGCCAGGATCAAACTCTCCAATAAAGTATTGAAAAGAGCGATAAGCTCATTTTGAATCTGACGATTCATTATAAATCAAAAGTTACTATCCATTTGTTCAGTTTTCAAGGAACTTGTATGTCTGTTTATGTTGACGTTTGTCAACCAGACAGGAATCTTATCATACCATGTTAACTAACTTACTGTCAACACTTTATTTTCGTCAGCTTTCAAATCATTATGACAATCATTCGTTTGAAGCGACAAGAAATAATATATCACGTAGCGATTTATTTAGCAAGCATTATTTATCTACCATTTGAAATTATATAAGTCTTCATCAACAGTACCTTGCCTTCAGCCTATATACGACATATCAATACAATATCTGAAACATAGATGGAAACCTTATAAAGGCTGCTCTATATCAATCTCCTGTTGGTTTGAAGAAAGTGATCCAAAAACCCTATAATAAGGTATATAGATATAGGGATATAAATATAGGGATAGGGATAAGCAATCAAATGCACTTCTTCATGTGGTGTGGTTAATCCATGAACAAACGCTAACCGTCTCGTACGAACGTTTACTCAGATATCGCACTTCATTCACTAACTAGCTATTACATATCAAAGTTCTGGATAAACTCATTACTAACCTATATGGGGTGATCGTACTTGAAACAATGGTTGAAGAACAGACGGAAAGGTTACGGCAAAAAGCTGGTTTCCATTCACGCCTGGAATGCCTGGATTGTCGTGATTCTTGCTATTTCAGGCCTTATGCTGGTAGGTGGCTTTTGGCGAGAGATACTCGGAATTGGGCGTGTATGGTTAAAATGGCTGCATATCATCGTTGGGCTAGCGATGCTGGCACCCGTGGTATATTACTTGATTTTGGCCGGAAAGCACTGGAAGCAACTTCGTAACAGACCTTGGCAGAGAATAAATACTATCGTAGTTCTCGCTCTGTTGGTGGGATGGCTCCTCTCGGGTATCATATTGTGGCAGTTCAAGCTGGCTGGACCTCGATGGTCGAATGCTGCACTTCTGATCCATGACCTTCTAACTTGGGTGGGCCTACCTTATATCATCTATCACTCAATAACTCGGACCAAATGGTTAAAGGACCCTGCACGACGTGCGGTTACAACCAATGCAGCTTCAACACCAACTAAAAATGGATCTGATCCCTCTGATTCAAAATTGGATAAAAATGAAACTCCGGCTGCCATATCTGCTTCCCATATTGATCGCAGATCCGAAAGAGATACCATCAAGCAGCCTGAGCGACCTGAACCTGTGTATACACGCCGAGCTTTCATCCGTTCTGCTGTAGGTGTTGGACTCGCCGTCACGCTGGGACCTACATTTATATCCTGGGTAGGACGAAATCTCAAGATCGATAACAGTATTGATAGTATGCTGGAGAACGATCCTAATCGTATGGTTCCTTTGCCACAACCGCTGTCGGCTTCCTCTCCTCCCATTGGAGGCGGAGCTGAAGGTCATTTCCGCGTATATACGGTTACGCCCATCCCGTCCTTCTCCAATGCTAACTGGTCTTTCCGAATCGATGGATTGGTTGAACGGGCACAGGTTTGGAACTGGGAACAGTTCGTGAAGCTCGCGCGTACCGTACAAGTTAGTGATTTCCATTGTGTAACGGGCTGGTCTGTATATAAAAATACCTGGGAAGGCATTTCTCTTGCACAGCTTCTGAAACAAGCCGGGGTCAAACCGGAAGCTCATAGTGTGAAGTTTTATTCCGGTGATGGTGTGTATACAGATGCGATTACGATGGACCAGGCACAGATGGAGGATATTATGGTCGCAGTCATGCATGATGGTAAACCCATCCCCGCAGATCTTGGCGGTCCGGTACGGCTCGTCATTCCTCAAATGTATGCCTATAAATCAGTAAAATGGTTGAATCGCATTGAACTCATCGACAGCGAACATATCGGTTATTGGGAAGAACGAGGATATGATAAGGATGCCTGGCTTACAGGCGCATCTCAGCGCATTCCCAACAATATAAGTGGATCATAATCAGATAGGACTGGTCAGCTTTCATCCGTTGTATCACAAATCATTTATGAAACAGTAAAAGCCCCCGATCACGGATTCGTGTCTTCGGGGGCTTTCTAATATGAACTCTTTTGTCCGCTTATCCTCTAACCCTGTGGATTTAAAAGACGTACAAGTTCGTCCTCATCCTCGATCGTTGGAATACCGAGATCATGAGCTTTGGCCAATTTGCTACCTGCCTTCTCTCCTGCAATCACCAGATCTGTCTTTTTCGACACACTGCCTGTCACCTTCGCTCCCAGCGCTTCCAGTCTTTGCGTCGCCTCTTCACGTGTCAACTGGTGCAAGGTTCCGGTCAGGACAACCGTCTTGCCACTGAAGAAGGAATCTTCCACAACTGCTGCAGGTGCCTCAGGTGCCTGGGCTTTCACACCCAAGTTGAGCATTTTCTCAATTGCAGCCTGTGTAAACGGGTCTGCAAAGAAGGTTACGATACTCTCCGCCACAATACCACCAACGTCAGGTAGTTCAACCAATTCTTCTACGGTTGCATTCATAATGGCGTGCAGATCTCGGTAATGATCCGCAAGCATACGCGTGGTGGATTTACCTGTGTTCGGAATACCCAGTGAATATAGGAACGATGCCAGATCTCGATCCTTACTGAGCTCCAGCGCAGCGATAAGGTTGTTCGCCTTCTTTTCGCCAAACCGTTCCAGTTTCACCAGATCACCAAACTGTAACGTATACAGGTCAGCAGGCTCACGCACGTTCAATTCATCATACAGCTGAATCGCTGTTTTCTCACTGAATGTCTCGATGTCCATGGCATCACGGGAAGCAAAATGGGATATACGTGCCACCGTCTGCGGTTTGCATGCCAGTCTGTTATTACAGAACAAGTGCGCTCCACGTTGCTCGAGCGGGAATCCGCATGCCGGGCAATGCTCAGGGAAGACGATCTCCTCGCCATCACTCTCCTCTGTCACTTTACCCAATATTTCTGGAATAACATCATTAGAACGACGGATAAAGACCCGTGTACCCAGAGCGAACTTCAGATTTTTGCGCTCAATATCGCCAACATTGTTCAGTGTACAATTCTGTACCGTTACCCCGGCAAGTTCAACGGGTTCTACGCGTGCCAGCGGAGTTACTTTGCCAGTACGACCCACATTCCATACCACAGCATTAAGAACCGTCGTGGTCTCTTCTGCCTCGAATTTATATGCTACCGCCCAGCGAGGGAATTTATCAGTATAACCCAACACCTCACGGGTGCGCATGTCCGTAATTTTGATAACCGCTCCATCAATCAGATAGTCCAACTGACTCCGGTTCTCCTGAATCGCAGCCAATTGTTCCATTACATCATCAAATTCGTGGAAGTACGTGATGGATGGATTCACTTTGAAACGGTTCTCACGCAGGAAGTCCATCATCTGCTGATGATTGGCAAACTGAATGTCATCCGAATAACCTACGTTATAAAAATAAGCATTCAATCGACGCTCAGCCGTTGCCTTCGGATTGAGGTTCCGCAGCGCTCCAGCTGCTGCATTCCGTGCATTTTTGAGCGGTTCTGCTGCTGTCTCATTATATCGATCCAGGACAGACAAGTTCATGATACCCTCACCCTGTACTTCAATGGTGCCGCTTGTGTAAGGAATTTTGAGCGGAACTGATCTGATTGTTCTCACTTGAGCCAGAATCCCTTCGCCTACGGTACCATTCCCTCGTGTAGAGGCTTGTACCAACTCACCGTTGGTGTACGTCAGGTTCAGCGTCAATCCGTCAAACTTCAACTCAATGACATAACCTGGTTCCGGTAAAGGCGTATCGGGATTTTTACTGTTATAGTCATTAATCAGTTTCAATACACGGGTATTCCAGCTGCGCAGCTGTTCAATATTCTGCGCTTTGTCCAGACTCCATAATGAGGATAAATGGCGATGTGGGGTAAACCCCTTGAGCAGCTCGCCACCCACACGCTGTGTAGGAGAATCCGGCAGAACCATGCCGCTTTCCTGTTCCAGCGTAACCAGTTCATCGTACAGAAGATCATACTCCTTATCACTGATCTGTGGCTGATCCATCGTGTAGTACTGATAATTATGCTGGTTCAGCTCGGTAACGAGTTGCTCCATCCGGTGCATCGGGTCCATACAGGGCCATCCCTCCGTTAATTTGATCTATATATGTAAACGAACATTCCTCTTGCACTTAACCACCGATAACAGAATAACTTTCCGATCGCTGTTATCCCCAGCTGGAGATAAAGGCGATCGCTTCGCTTCTTCAAAGTTAGTTCTGTACTCTCCGTTATCGTGCAAAAGGAAGTTTCGTTTTTATTCCACTTTCGTAATTGGAGCAAACCCGGCAAGCAAACGTTTCACGCCAACCGGAGCCGGGAATGCAATCTGCAGTTCGGTGTCATTCCCTGTCCCTTTAACTGCAACGATTGTGCCTGTTCCCCATTTGCCATGCTGCACTTTGTCTCCGGCCTTGAATCCTGCTTCACCATTAGAAGCCACCGGCTTGGAAGCAGATGATGGCGTAGAGTATGTTGGGCGGGAAGTACTTGTGGTCACACGCGAAGTTGGCGTGGATGAGGTAGCAGATGACCCGCTCTTGCTTTGGTGATCAAAGAGCTTGGTGCCACCACCGAAGTTACTCCCTCCACTGGAACCTAATCCACGTCCACCATATGAGCCACCTCCGCTGCTACCGCGGCGGAAACGATCACGAGCCATGGAAGTGTCTTCCTTCAGCTCATCCGGAATTTCATCCAGGAAGCGGGAAGGCGGGTTCGCTGTGGTACGTCCAAACAAGGTACGCATCTGGGCACACGACAGGAAAAGTTGCTCTTCCGCACGGGTGATCCCAACATAAGCAAGTCGGCGTTCTTCTTCCAGTTCTTCATTGTCCATAAAGGCACGGCTGTGCGGGAAGACGCCTTCCTCCATACCCACGATAAAGACAACCGGGAACTCCAGTCCTTTGGCACTGTGCATGGTCATCAGGGTAACCGCATCGCTCTGGTCCTCTTCATCATCGTTCATGCTGTCAATGTCCGCAATCAATGCAAGATCGGTGAGGAACGATACGAGCGTTTTGTCTTCATTATTTTTCTCAAATTCCATCGTTACCGACAGGAACTCATCAATGTTTTCGAGCCGTGCACGAGATTCGAGTGTATTTTCATTTTGCATCTCAAGACGATATTGGCTCATCTCCAGAATCTTCTCGGTTAATTCAGTTACAGACAGATATTCTACCATCTGATGCAGAGCAGCGATCATGTCATAGAACTCCACCAACGCATTACGCGTACGACCAGCAAAACCAAGATCATCCACGACCTGAAGTACTCGGAAAATGGAAATTCCACGCTCTCCTGCAGCAGCCGCTAGCTTCGCTACTGTTGTATCCCCAATGCTGCGTTTCGGTACATTAATAATCCGGGTGAGACTGATATCATCGTCCGGGTTGGACAACAGGCGCAGATACGCCAGAATGTCCTTGATCTCTTTACGATCATAGAACTTGATGCCGCCGACAATCTGATACGGAATATCAGACTTGATCAGAATTTCCTCTATAACCCGGGACTGGGCATTGGTACGATACAAAATGGCATGGTTCTGATAGGATTTGCCGTTCTTCACATTTTTACTAATCTCAGAGGTAACAAAATACCCCTCATCATGTTCGGAATCCGCACGGTACACCTTGATCTTCGAACCACCCTCTTTGTCCGTCCACAGTTTTTTCGGTTTACGCCCTGTATTCAGGCCGATCACTTCATTCGCTGCATTCAGGATATTGGAAGTAGAACGATAGTTCTGCTCCAGCAAAATTGTATTTGCTTCAGGATAGTCTTTCTCAAAGTTCAGGATATTGCTGATATCGGCCCCGCGCCAGCGATAGATCGATTGGTCACTATCCCCTACAACGCAGATGCGGTGGTGGCTGTCAGCGAGCATGCGGCACAGCATGTATTGTGCACGGTTCGTATCCTGATACTCGTCCACGTGAATGTACTGGAATTTCTTTTGGTAAAAATCGAGGACTTCCGGTACTTCCTTGAACAGTTGAATAGTCTGCATAATAAGATCATCAAAATCAAGTGAGTTATTGGCTCTTAACCTTTTCTGATACATCTTATATATCTTCGCTACAATACCCTCGAAATAGTCCCCTGCCTGCTTCTCATATTGCTCCGGACTGATCAGTTCATTCTTGGCCGTGCTCATCATGGATTGAACTGCTTTGGGCTCAAATTTCTTCGTATCAATATTCTGGTCTTTCATACAGCTACGAATTACAGATAATTGGTCCGATGAGTCCAGAATACTGAAGTTGGAGGTAAAGCCAATTCGTTCAATATCACGGCGCAAAATTCGCACACACATGGAGTGGAACGTGGATACCCAAATGTCGCGGCCTTGGGAGCCACCAACCAGTTGGGAAACCCGATCCTGCATCTCACGGGCGGCTTTATTCGTAAAGGTAATCGCTAAAATGCCCCACGGAGGTGCTTTCCGTGTTGCAATAAGGTAGGCAATCCGGTGTGTCAGCACCCGGGTCTTGCCGGATCCCGCTCCGGCCATAATCAGCAGCGGGCCATCCGTCGCCTCGACGGCTTGCCGTTGAGGGGTGTTAAGCCGTGCAACGGCATCATGTATATTTACAGGTTGCATGCATGCATGCTCCTTTCGTTGGTTGGTCTATAGAGCAAAATTAATAGGTTACACTCGCCACTCCGATGACAGAATAATCTTCCGATCGCTGTTATTCCCGGATTTTTCGATCTACATTTCAAAGGTGAAAATCCGGTAATAAAGGCGAACGCTCCGCTTCTCCAGCTTATTTCTGTCCTCTGTGTTCTCGTGTAAAAATTAGTTTAGCTTAAATTTAAGGGCAGTAAAGATACAAGAGAGAACACTTCGTTTCTGTGTAAAACTTACTCTTGTATACGAATTGCTTAATTAGTAAGGGCAAAGTTCTATTTTAACAGATCATAAGGGGAAAATGGGGGAATGGTAAACTAAACCGTTTCATCGGTACCTTTTACGGCCAACACCGTCTCAAGTGCCTTATTTAAATCGCTGTATACAATGTTGCCTACCACAACGGTATCAGCCACTTGGGCAGCTTGCGCGGCTTTATCCGGATCATCTATTCCGCCGCCGTAGATGAGGTGTGCCCAATCCAGTTGTCTGTGTGTCTCACCAACGAGTTCCATATCTCCGAACGTTCCGCTGTACTCCATGTATACAATAGGAAGGTTGAGCAGACGTTCCGCAGCCTGGGCATATGCCACCGCTGCTCCTGTCGTCAGTTCCGTATCTGCACCCGTCAACCTCGCTACCGTGGAGTTTGCATTAAGCACGATATAACCCTCGGCAATCAGCAGGTCCCAAGGGATAAGATAACCATAACGTTCTATGGCCTGCTGGTGGTGTCCAATCATCCATTTGCTGTCCGTTGCATTCAGGACCATCGGGATCAGATATCCGTCAAACCCGGGAACAACGGCTTCCAGATCGGATACTTCAAGCACACAGGGCAACTCATAACGACGCACACGGGACATCAGGTCTACCGTGTTATCATAAGTAATTCCGGAAGATCCCCCAACGATAATCGCATCGGTCCCCGACAAGCAGACCAGATCGAGTTCTTCGTCCGTAATCTCCCGGTCCGGGTCAAGCTTAAATACATGTCTCCACTGCTTAATCATGTCTATCAACGAACATTCCTCCAGAGGTTCTTCTGCATCCTAGAAAGCTTGTAAACTAAGTCTAAGTCAGCAGGCAGTGAGTGTCAATGTTCGTATAAAAAGGGGAACAGAAAAACGTATAGTTTTACGGTTTCCAGGCAAAACGTGTGTTCATCTCATCCAGTTCCTGCTCCGTTAACACGTCCGAGTACACCCCGTACACGCCCCATTTCTCATAGTTAGCCACCTGTTCAGTGTCATTAATGGTGTGTACGTAAGTGACCGCCCCCGCACTATTCAACTTGGCGACGAAATTCTGGTTCACTTTATATTCCGGCATGGTTACAGCATCAATATCATTCTTTTGCACAAAATCAACAACCTGATCTTCTGTATCCTGTGTGGCATATAACGTATAGATAATGGAAGGGAAAGCATAGACTTCTTTCACTGTTTCAAGCATCGGTTCATTATAGATCTGTACAACCACCCGATCCAGCACGGATGGATCATGTTCTTTGGCTGCATCCACGAGGGATCTTAATACTTGCTGAATATCTTCATCTTTCTGTTCCTTGGTGTCGGTTACGATATACATATCCGGGTACTCAGCCAGTACATCTATAATGCCATCGGCATCCATGGGTTGATACATGCCCAGAATGGGCGTATTCATGAACTCATCATGTGTCAGCGCCCCGGCCTGTTTATCCTCCGAAAGTTCTTCATCTTGTCCTAGCATTTTGCTCATATTAGCAGTCCATTCATGTCTGGCTACAGCTATGCGATCCGAGGTCAGCATAAAGTCGATCTCAAAGACACGTGTGCCTTTCTCGTAATTGGCAATCATCGCTTCATAGGCGTTGGTATATGGTTGATCACGAATGCTGCCCATCGCATGGGCTATTAATCTATAAGCGGTAAATCCGTCCCGTTGCTCTTCACTTTGGCTTTCATAAGCAAAAAAGAGTGTACTCACGGTAACGATTAGTAGTGTCAAAACTGCGGCAATACGTTTCATGTCACATTCACATCCTCAGTACCTTTTTGATAGCTAACTACCCGAATTGAGGAGCACCAAAACAAAATAGCCGCCCGGAGGCAGCTGTTAAATGGTGGTTAGACTATAGAGATAAAGCACGGGCCATCAACATGCTCAGTCTTTTTGGTCTACACTCAACTCTATCAAAAAGGCAATCAGCGCCTCACGCCAAGGTCTCAGAGGTTTCAGACCGTTAGTTCGAATCGCCAGATGATCCATAACCGAGTATGCAGGACGCGGAGCTGGACGTGGAAATTGATCGGTTGTGCATGGCGCAAGTTCCGCCGTTGGCTTGAATCCTCCCCGCTTAGTCGCTTCTTCGCTAATAGCCTGCGCAAACTCATACCATGTGCAATTTCCGGAATTGGAAGCATGATAGATGCCATACTTTTCACTTACGGAAAGGAGATGGATGAATCGGGCAAGATCCACCGTATAGGTAGGCGAACCTTGTTGGTCGTGGACTACTTGAAGTTTTGGACGCTTCACCATAAGTTCCAGCATGGTTTTGACAAAGTTACTGCCATACACACCAAACACCCATGATGTTCGAATGATAAACCATTGCGTACACAAACTTTGAACAAGACGTTCACCGGCAAGCTTCGACTTGCCATAAACACTCTGTGGATTCGTTACATCGTACTCCCGGTATGGTGTACTACCACTCCCATCAAATACATAATCCGTACTGATATATACCAGCTTTGCTCTCACACTCTCGGCGGCAACTGCAATATTTCTAGTACCTGAAGCATTGATGGCATATGCTGTATCCTCATCTGCCTCAGCCTGATCGACTGCCGTGTAAGCAGCGCAGTGAATAATGATGTGAGGTCGAAACGTTGTAATCATATCTGTGCACTGCTGTTGATCAGTAATATCCATCTGGTTCCTGTCACAGGCCAATACCTGATGACCCTCTGCTTCGAAGGTCTTCACCACATCATAACCCAGCTGTCCCGCCGCGCCAGTTACCATAACTCTATAGTTCATTTGGACGAATCACCCATCCGCTTACCATACTGAAGCTGAACATAGTCCTGATATGTGCCTGACTGAATTCTCGTCCACCAATCCTGGTGTTTCAGATACCACTGAATTGTCTCCTTAATCCCTGTCTCAAAGTTGTGCGCAGGCTGCCAGCCGAGCTCTGTACGTATCTTGGCAGGGTCTATACCGTAACGCCGGTCATGTCCCAATCGATCCTGTACATACTGAATCAAGCTCGCCGGCTTACCCAGTTGCTCCAATACGCTCTGCACAATGTATATATTAGTACGTTCATTATTACCGCCAATGTTGTATACTTCTCCAGATTGCCCATCATGAATCACCAGATCAATCGCGCTGCAGTGATCCTCGACATAAAGCCAGTCACGAATATTGAGCCCGTCACCATATACCGGAATGGCTTCATCATTCAATGCACGGGAAATAATTAGCGGAATCAGTTTCTCCGGGAATTGAAAAGGTCCGTAGTTATTGGAGCATCGTGTAATATTTACAGGCAATCCAAAGGTTTCATGATAGGCTCTCACGAGCAGGTCCCCGCCAGCTTTACTTGCCGAGTAAGGACTGTTTGGCATCAGAGGTGTATCTTCAGTAAATAAGCCTGTTGGGCCTAGTGATCCATATACCTCATCCGTCGATACCTGAACAAATTTGGTGACTTGATATTTCTTTGCCGCATCCAGCAGAACCTGAGTACCCATCACATTGGTACGCACAAAGATATCCGGGGACAGAATACTTCGATCCACATGAGACTCGGCAGCGAAATTCACAACCACATCGACGCCTTGGGAAAAAACTGTTTCCATCTGCTGTACATCTGCAATATCTGCTTGGATAAAGGTATATTGGGGATTGGACTCTACCGCATGCAAGTTCTCCAAGTTCCCCGCATACGTTAATGCATCCACATTGATAATTTCATAACTCGGATGTTCACGAAGCATATATAGCACAAAGTTACTGCCGATAAATCCGGCCCCACCCGTAACCAGTAGTTTCATGCCGTTTCTCTCCCTCTGCCTCCAGATACAAAAGTATCTGAAAAGTCTGTTTAATTAGTCGAAGTTCAGTTCGGCATCTTTCAGTAAAGGATGCTTGTTATCCTTCTCCGATAGTATAGGTATCGTCACAGGCCAATCAATAGCGAGCGCCGGATCGTTCCACAGAATTCCACGGTCATGTTCAGGTGAGTAATAGGCGTCTACCTTATAAGTTACCTGGGAATGAGGCACCAAGGTACAGAATCCATGAGCAAATCCTTGAGGAACAAGCAGCTGCCGCTGGTTGTACTCACTTAGAATGACACTTTTCCATTGGCCAAAAGTAGGGGATGATGTGCGGACATCCACAATCACATCATATATAGCCCCTGATATAACCCTCACCAATTTAGTTTGCGCTTTGGGCTGAAGCTGGTAATGAAGCCCACGTAAAACACCTGCTTCTGCCGACAAGGATTGATTGTCCTGAATAAAGACGTGCTCTATCCCCTGTTCATGCAGAATCTGCTCATTATAACTCTCCATAAAATATCCACGGTGATCACCATAAATCTTGGGTTCCAATATGGCAGCGCCATCCATAAACAGCGGAAGTACCTTCATGACATCCCTCCGTTTTGCTGTTGACATCATTTCTTCATATTGACTATGTATATGTAAAGTGTCGGGCAAGTGTTTGTTCATTGGCCTGTATAACCCTCATATTTGTTCTTCCTCCAAAATAAATTAAAGCCCAGCCACGATATCATTCTTCGGCTGGACTTCAAGGGCATACGAAAAATCATTTATGATCCTTTACGACCTGTTCCAAATATTTCAAGAGATCTTTCCGCAGATCCGGGCGCTGCAACGCATAATGAATTGACGTTTCAATAAAGCCCAACTTCTCACCAACATCATGGCGCAGCCCGTCAAAATGATATGCAAGAATCTGCCGCTGCTCATTCAATCGGGACAAGGCATCCGTAAGTTGAATTTCGCCTCCAACGCCAGCAGATTGCTGACCTAGTATCTCAAAGATATCCGGTGTAAGAATGTAACGTCCCATAATAGCCAGATTCGAAGGGGAATCTTCGGTCTTTGGTTTCTCTATTAAGCGTCGGGCGCGAAAAACACGATCATCGGTAGGGGTCAGCAACTCCCCGTCTACAATCCCGTAGCGAGATACCTCGCTCCAATCCACGGGCTGTACACCAACAATCGGAGATTGCAGTTCATCGTAGACATCAATCATCTGCTTCAGGCAGGGATGGTCAGCTTCCACGATGTCGTCCCCTAACAGGACGGCAAAAGGCTCGTTGCCAATAAACTTGCGAGCACACCAGATAGCGTGACCAAGTCCCTTCGGTTCCTTTTGACGGATATAATGGATATCTGCCATCTCGGAGGGTTTGCGTACTTCGTTAAGCAAGTCCCACTTCTGTTTGTCCGCCAGATTCTGCTCCAGCTCAAACGAATAGTCGAAGTGATCTTCAATGGCCCGCTTCCCTTTACCTGTCACAATAATGATATCTTCAATGCCTGAAGCTACGGCTTCTTCAATAATGTACTGGATCGTTGGCTTGTCCACGATGGGCAGCATTTCCTTGGGCATCGCCTTGGTGGCAGGCAGAAACCGGGTACCCAGCCCTGCGGCTGGAATAATCGCTTTGCGAATACGCACACGAACCCACTCCTTTTGCTAAACAAGTGAACTAAAGCATATTTACACTTACCACTCCGATGACAGAACAACCTTCCGATCGCTGTTATCCCCCGATTTTTTTAAATTCACTTTTACAAAGGTGAAAATCTGGTGATAAAGGCGACCGCTCCGCTTCTCCAGCTTCTTTCTGCCCTCTACGTTTCTCGTGTAAATCATTAGTCCATCTTGTATAGATTCATATATTTAATGATGCTAAGTGCTATAATGCTTGGACTCCGTTATACCATCAACAATTCGCGGATATCCTGTTCGGATAACGTCGTTGATCCGCCATCTCCAGGTTCAATTACTTCGGCAATCAAGTCCTTCTTCCGCTGCTGGAGTTCCAGAATCTTCTCTTCGATCGTACCTTCGGTAACCAAACGGATGACTTGGACCACTTGTTTCTGTCCCATACGATGGGCACGGCCAATCGCCTGTTCTTCCACCGCGGGATTCCACCACAGATCATATAATATAACGGTATCTGCACCCGTTAAGTTTAGCCCTGTCCCTCCCGCCTTCAGGGAAATCAGGAACAATTCAGCTTCACCCTCATTAAATCTGCTACACATCTCGACGCGGCTATGTGCAGGAGTCTGACCATCGAGATAGAACAGAGTTCTTCCCTGTGCCGCGAGCGTCTGACGAATCAGGTTCAACATGCTCGCAAACTGGGAGAAGATGAGAATGCGTTTGCCTGCTGCCAAACAATCTTCGACCGTTTCAAGCAACTGCTCCATTTTCCCGGAATCACCTTGATAGCCTTCGACAAAGAGGGCCGGATGACAACACAACTGACGCAAACGCGTGATGCCAGCGAGGATTTTGATACGATTCTTCTGGAATCCGTTATCCTCCATATCCTTCGATGCTTCATCCTGAAGCTGGGAGAGGTAAGCCGCATACAGTTTCTTCTGTTCAACCGTGAGCTCCGACCGCTGTACCGTTTCAATTCGATCAGGCAATTCTTCCAACACATCTTTCTTCAGGCGGCGCAGGATAAATGGACGTACCATCCGCGAGATCCGTTCCGGAGGAAGGTCGCGGAATCTTCTGTAGCTTGGAAACAGCCCAGGGAATACAGCTTCAAAAATGGACCATAATTCATCCAGCGAGTTCTCCACAGGTGTACCTGTAAGTGCAAAGCGACGCGGTGCCTGAATTTGTTTTACTGCCTGCGCAGTCTGGGAAGAGGCATTTTTAATCGCCTGAGCCTCATCCAGAATGAGGGTATGAAATGTTCGGCCAAGGTAGGTATCCAGATCCCGACGTAACAAAGGATACGATGTCACAATCACATCTGCCTCATCCATGCCTGAAAGCATATTGGCTCGTTCTTCTTTCTGCCCGGCTGCGATCAGGACGTTCAGATGCGGGGCAAACCTCGCAAACTCATTAGCCCAGTTATAGGTCAGCGAAGCAGGGGCCACGACAAGTACCGGAGGATGAATGACTTTCGTTCGGACCGTTAATCCATCCTGCTGCATCGTGGACCATGAACCATCCGTATTCTCTGCTGCCATCTTATCGAATGAGCGACCCGTTTCGGGATCGATGTCGGCAGTGGCCAACGTTTCACCACCCCATAATGATCCGCTCTCCCGATACTTATCACTACCCGTATGGTCAATGTTGTACTCGGGCTTCTCCTGAAGTACTGCTGTGATATAGGCGATGCTTTGCAACGTTTTGCCAAGTCCCATATCATCCGCCAGAATGCCGCCAAAACGATAATAAGCGAGGGTACGCAGCCACTGGTATCCGCTAATCTGATAATCCCGCAGAATAGGGGTCAGAGATCCCGGCAATGCAAAATCCATACGTTCAGGATCGCGCAGATCACCGAGGAAACGTTTCAGGGAGCCTCCCCACTTCACATGACCAGAAACCTCATCCCTGCCTGGCAATTGTAACGCTCGAACAGCTGGCAGCCGGATATGGCTGCTCTTGATGTCATCTGCTCCCAGTCCAAGCGAATCAGCCATGTGAGCGAAGCTGTCTGCACCTTCATTCTCAAGCGAGAGAAAGACACCGCTCTTGAGACGGAAATACGGTTTCTTTTCCACAATGCGGCGCATAAGTTCCTGAAGCTCCTGCTCGTCCACACCTTCCATCTCGAATGAGATCTCCAGCCAGTCCAATCCTCTTCCCAAATCTGCCCGGACTTTCGGCGGCGTTGGATAAGATTGCACCATCGCCTTCACGGCGTTTGGCATATAGATGTCTACCTGTTTCTCAAGCTCAGGTAACAGATGGTACATGACATCATAAATGGCATCTTCTCGTTCGCTCGCCCAGACACTGCCATCCCTTTCGAGAAAGGAACGATCAAGCCGTTCGATCAGATTCCTCTCTTTGTATCGATCACGCACCAAAATAACCTTTTTCTCTTCTTCATCTATTAAGTACTCTGCCAGCGGATTAATTACCATGACCTCATAGTCGAATTCCAGACGTGCTGTAATACGTTCACGGTAGAAGTCGATGTATAGTTTCGGTGAAAGTTCCGGTTCCGCGATCTGTTCACGCACCTGTGAATCAATGGACAGATGTCCGAGCGTGCGCAATTCAGGTACAACATGCTGCACGAACTCATCCACCTGCTGGGTCGAAATATCAATGCTTTCCTTGATCCCATATGAAGTGAGTGCCGCACTCAAGTCTTCCAGACTTCGCATCTGCATCGGCTCCAACATGTGCAGCTGTCCTTCCACCACAGCAGCATCATAAGCAGGGAGAAGAATCAGCTCACGCAGTCCGGAAATCTCAAGCTGATACCCTTCATTCGTTCCCTGAGCAATCCGGTAAAATAAAGGCAATACACCTTCACCAAGTGTGAGTGGTCCATTGGCAAATCCTGTACCTTCCATCCGACTGTCAGCCTGTAGCAGTAATTCCAGCAGTGGCTTCCATACGATTGGAGCAATCAATATCTCCCTTCCATCGGAAGCTCCCAGATAACCGGAAATGGATTGGCGATATGCTTCTTCACTTTGTCTCATTCTAATAAGCATCGAGAGAATAGCCTGATCCTGCGGAGTGAAAACATGCATCAATGGATCATAGTGGAACAACTTGGTAAATGACATTGGCTCGCCCTTTTCGATGCAGTTCAGGAATTGCTTCACTTTCTGCACCACATACAGACGTTTGTTACCCACTTTCAGTTCAAGAGCAAGTTTCCCTCCACCCTTATGAACCTGTATCAGCTTACATATAAACTGGACCTGCAACTCTTCCCGCAGGGAGGATCTGTTAACAGGGGCAATGTATTTTCGGTCATTTCCATACAGCGGTCGCCGATCCTTGGCAAACATGGACAGAATCTGATCCGCCGTACGATAAGATGGTTTATCCGCCGAACGGCCCCACCCCGAAGCTGTGCTTGGACGACCTGCTTGGGCAAAATGAACCGGAGAACGCTCTGGAGCATTATTCATCTGCTCTCGTTGTGAATCAGACTGGGGACGCTCCCACTTGCTCTCTTCGACCAGCGTCCCGACCCTAGACTTGGAACCTGTGTTGGAACTGGTATTGGCTCCTTGACCTGTAGCAGATCGAGTAGGCTTCTCAGAGTCAATTGTAGCATTATGCTCCTGCTGCTCACCCCATTCGTGAATAGCCAACAGAACAGCAGCCACATGTTTGCAATAGTCATAATGTCTGCCATCACCCGGACAACTGCAGCCTGCCACAACCTCACCCGTTCCATCTATATCCACCGTCACCTGATAGCGCTCCGATCCACGTACCTGTGCTTCATAATGAAGCTGATCCTTGCTGACCACCAGATTGGTCACCCTGCCAGATTGGTTATAATCTTCTCCGCGCTTGAATGCCGTGACCCCGCACAGCAATTTGATATCCATGATTGTGAATGGCGTCACGCTTCTTCGCCTCCTGTGTCATGATGTAAAAAGAACCCCAAGAGCTCCTTGAAGCAGAGATTGGGGTTCCTTCATGCTTGTAACTGTTGTTGTACCATACAATCTGTTTATTTCACCAATTGACCGCGTGTAACGCCCAGTTGGTTCGTTGCTTTGAGTGTTTTCCAAACTTGTGTACCACTGATCTCACCGCGCAGTGCACGGTTGTACAGATCAATGACTTCACGTACCTGCTCCGGTGTCTCTTCTAGGAATTCCACACGGTAACGGGATACACCCAGATCCATAAAGTTGGTCAGATACTCGGCACCAGACTGCTCCACTGCATTGTATACCGTATTACGGCAGCCTTCATCCACACGTACCGGGTGAGACATACCAATCCGGTCTTGCAGGGATGCACGCTGTTCCTCACAAGGACGTCCACAGTTCGTGAAGTCTGTTCCTTCACTCATAAACGTACAATACACACAGTGCTCGGTGTGGAACATCGGCAGATGCTGATGGATAACCACTTCGGTCTGACTTGTACGGGAGTGGCCCAGTAAATCAACCATTTGTTGAATGTTCAAGTCATAGGATGGTGTAATCCAGTCACATCCGGCTTCCAGGAACAGTTCAACGGCTTTGTGATTGGCGATGTTCAATGAGAAGTCGCCGATCAGTTCCGGGTGCGTCGCATCCGGGTTTTCCATCCGGTGACGCAGGTAGAAGTACAGTGCGCCTGTATTACGCACCAATACTGCATCCGGCTTCAGACGCAAGATATTGTTATGATATCCGTTCTCCCCAGGCATATGAATACGCGGCGTTGCCAGCGCGATCTTGCGACCCGCGGCATGCACAGCTTCCACGGCTGCCGGGAACTGCTTGATAAACTCGAAGTCGGCATAGATCATGCCGATACCCGCTGCAATCGCTGCCTCCACTTGTGGCAGGCTGCGACAGAGCGCGGTCAGTTCGGCTTGACCGCGAGCGACTGGCGATGCAGGTTTAACCGAATCGCCGTACACATCTACCGACCGTTTCACGTAGACGGGTGGTTTAGGACGCTCGCCTGCGAGTTGCTCTACCGCCTGACGGCGAATGTTATTCAACTCGCGCATCGGGATGATGACGTCACCGTGCAGGTTGACGTCCATACCTTCCAGCTGGAACACGGTACCTCCCAGACGTCCGAACTGCTCTTCGAGCAATTCATGTGTCATTGGACGCTTCTGTGCGATATCCAGTTCCATCTCGGAATCAATACGAACGGTCGTACCTTTCTGCACGTCTGTCCACCACGTGCTAAGCGGCTGCCCCGGGCTGCCGATGACCTTCACCTTCACCGGGAATACACGGAACGGTTTCTCTGTCTCGAAGCTTTGACGAAGACGTTTGTCCAGCGCCGGGTCATTCGTTTTCCAGACTTTGTCGCCAACTTTCACGCGGCGCAGATCCACGTCACTGCGGCCTGGCACGACGTCAACGATCCAACCCTCTTCGGCTTCGCCTTCGAGTTTTACGCCTTTGCGACGGACATCGTATACCCGTCCGCCTTCTTCCTTCTTCGTTGGGTCTCCAGCGTCAAATACAATCCCGTCTCCACGTTTCACGGGTGCATCCAGCTTCAGGACCACACCATCGCGCAACACTTGATCTACACGACCGAGGTAGACGCCACGGCTTTTCGGGAACGTTCCATCCACCAGTTCTTTGTTGTTTGTACCGCTGAGGAATCCATGCGTGAATCCACGGGAGAAGCTTTGCTGCAATTCGCGAACTTCTTCCTTGCTTGGTGGTGTGTTATCTCCATCAAAATAACGGTCAATCGCTTTACGATATTTGCTTACTACGTTCGCTACGTATTCCGGCGTTTTGAGACGTCCTTCAATTTTGAAAGATGTTACTCCTGCTTCGATCAGTTCCGGCATCAGATCAATCGCTGCCAGATCCTTCGGAGACAACAGATAAGCCACATCCCCCATCGGCTTGTGCTCACCATCCACCATCAAGTCGTATGGCAAACGACAAGCTTGTGCACACTCCCCGCGGTTCGCGGAACGTCCTCCCCACATTTCGGAAGTCAGACACTGTCCCGAGTAGGATACACAGAGCGCACCGTGGACAAATACTTCCATTGGAAGCTTCGCCTGTTCACCGATCTTCTGGATCTGCTTCAGGTTGTTCTCCCGTCCCAGAACGACACGTTCCATATCAAACGGCTTCGTAAACTCGACCGCTTCCGGTGACGTAATCGTCATCTGTGTTGAACCGTGAATCGGGAAATCTGGCGAGATCTCGCGAATCATTTTTACCAAACCCAAATCCTGAACAATTACAGCATCCACACCTGCATCGACACAAGCATCAATCAGTTCTTTGGCATCCGTCAATTCATTTTCAAAAATCAATATATTAAAGGTCAAAAAACCTTTTACGCCGTAACTGTGCAAAAACGCCATAATCTCCGGCAGCTCGTCCATGCGAAAATTGTTCGCCCGTGCCCGTGCATTAAACTTTTCGACTCCGAAGAAAATTGCATCTGCGCCATTGGCTACCGCCGAACGCATACAATCCCAGTCACCAGCGGGTGCCAGAAGTTCAACGTCTTCTCTTCGTATTGTTGCTGTTTTCATGTAGATCCTCCCCATGCCGGCATACGCCGGATTTCATCCCTATATCCTTAAACGCCTGAACATACCAAGCTTAAGACTGCACCTTATCGGGTACACCTGCATTGTCAAAGTATTACATATCTATCTATTATGTCTGTATTGCCTGAACTCCAAGCTTACAGTCATTCATATTTTTCAGATCAGCAGTCATAACTCCTGAACTAGTATAGTGTACCACTTCTGCACCGACTCTTCTACGTTTTCCTGAAAAAACCGTTTACCATTTTCATTTCCAGCACAACGAAAAAGCCGAAAGGTCTTTTGACCCTCCGGCTCCGCTACAATTATTTAATAAAAGTAAATGAGTTCACTGCTTTTTCCAAAGCAGCCGCCTGAACTTCTGTCTTGTTGGCATCATTCAGACCACTTGTGATCGTATAGGTTGTTCCGTCCTTTTCAAACACGATCTGGCGACCCGCATATGGCACACCTTTGTCCAATTCATGATACGTAAAGGAAAATGCAGGAACACCTGCAAACGTCAGCTCCTCACTGCGAAGCAGCTGGAAGTTTTTCCGCGTTTTGGTGGCTTCGGCATAAGCTTCTCTCAGTTGGCTGACCGTCATCTCGATCGACTTGTCCTCGCTCGCCGCAATGGAAAATTCTCCGCCCGTAAAGGTGTACACCACAGGTGAATATTCGAATCGATCACTGTAAGGCGTCCAGTAACGTGGAATATCTACACTGTATTTATAACGTTTGGATGTACGTGTAAGTGTCTTCGTTCTGTCTGTCAGATAAGGATCTTCATCCAGCTGACCGAAATTATCGGCAACCGTACCAAAATCAATCTCCACACTCTTCATAATCCGTTCAAACCATGCCCGATCTGCAACTTGCTCCTCAGGGAACGTATACTCTGCGTAATATCGATACCCATTCTTCTGCAAAAGAACATCGAACTCCGTCTGCCAGCCTCCGCCAAAGTTATAACGGAATTCATTCACCTCGGCAGTCTCTCCCGAGATATCCATCGTATATGAGCCTATCGGCTCGTAACTCTCTGGTGTAAATGTCTCGCGCATCCACTTATCCAGTTGGCTGCTCCAGTCTTTGACCGTTGTACCTGCCTTCGCTGAAGTGACACGCCATTGCAGATACGCACCATCCTTGGCTTCATAGACCATCTGATTGTTGTCCATTGACCAGCCGGCAGGAATCTTCAATTCAATACCATAGTCATCATTCCACGCGGAGCGCATGCCATTATCTACGGTGGACAGATCCTTGATCGTTCGATCCGATTCCGCATAGGTTGGCTGGAATGAATTGAGCAACGCTGCACGTTTGCCCAGATCTTTATAATTCAGAGCTTCGTAATCCGCGAGGTACACATCATATTGACGACCTTCGCTCAGATACTGACGCATCTCCCACAACATGCCGTCTACATCTTTCACGATAATGCGTGCATAAGGCGTTTTGCCTTTCGACACCGCTTCACGATCCAGCACCGTATCTCCCGATTGTTTGGCCTCCTGGACGAGTTGCTGCAACAAATCATCCGCATCCAGAGCTACATCCTGATCGCTGACGTACACTTCAAGATAATAACTGTTGTCCGCAGCGCCAAAAGTCATCATGCGCTCCTGCTCACCGGTCTGGAAAACCATAAGGTCTGCCGGATAGTTAATGGACCAGCCGTAAAAACTGTTGCCAATTCTGGTTTTGCCTTCATCCGGATGAAGGCCGTCCTCATCGTCTACCGAATCATCGGTTTGCAACAGACGAATCACCATTTCTCCGGAACTGGTTGGAGCAAGCGTTGCTCCAATCCCGGCAGCTACCGGACGAAGTGGAACCATGAGTACACCATTCACCATCTTGGGAGCAGCACCCATCTCATGTTTCACACCATCCACCCAGCCAATCGAACTGCCAATCGTCAGAGTTACGGTGTGCGGACCTTCCTTGATTTTGATGACATCATTTTTCTCCAGCCGGATTTCACTGCCAAATGCTTTTTTAAATACACCGACAGGTACCATCGTCACACCCTTGACCTTGTAAGGCTTGGCTATGGCCTGTTTATCTCCGTTAATATAAGCGTTCGTGCTGCCCGCTTTGACTCGCAGTTCACTTGTCATCATATCTGATGCCCATACAGGCAGTGCCGCGCCAATCGTCAGCATCCCGGTTAATACACCTGTGCTTAGCACACGTATCCATGACTTTTTCATACCGCTCTTTCGTCCTCTCTCATCCGGGCTGATCGCCAGGGCTTTATTGTTCTTCATCTGCAAGGAACGCTTCATCTTCCTCGTCTACGATGTCTGCGCGATCAGCAAGCACCAACGTGCGGGTGACGATATCACCATCTGTTTGCATCAACAGCTTTACCTTTTGTCCAGGCAGATACGTTTTGAGCAGCTCATTGATATCTACAACTGAGGAGACTCGTGTACCTGCCACACTATAGATGAAGTCGCCCTCTTTGATTTTGGCTTTCTTCGCTTCAGGAGACAGTACACCCGTGATCGTTAATGGATCATCTGTCGGCAGGCCCACAATCGCAGACCAGCTCTCTTCCAGCTGTAGCCCCAGACTTGCACGTTTTATTTTGCCATATTTGAAAAATTGATCGATGATATATTGAACCGTATCCACCGGAATCGAAAATCCCAAACTCTCTACGCCAACCGCGGAGAATTTCATGGAATTGATACCCACTACTTCACCCTTCAGGTTGACCAGCGGTCCTCCACTATTTCCCGGGTTAATGGCCGTGTCGGTCTGAATCAACCGGTAGGTCGCCTCAACACCACGATTCAGGCCGCTAATGACCCCTACCGTTGCCGAGTTGCGCAAAGAAAAGGAAATCGGCGTACCTAAGGCAATCACCGTTTCTCCAACAGAGGTTTGTGTAGCTTTGGCGAAACTCGCCGGTTGGAGTGATTTGGCATTGATTTTGATCAGTGCCAGATCACTGAGTGCATCACTGTATGTTTTCGTAATTTTGTATGTATTGCCATCCGTCGTTACGACCACCGGATTCGTTAATCCATCAACCACATGGGCATTCGTTACGATCCATCCATTGGATCGGATAATAACACCTGTACCATGTGCAAGATTATAACGGTTGTCTGATGATGCACCTTCCTGCACTTCGGTAGATTTCCCAATAATGCCTACAACCGAAGGGGATACCTTTTCGATCACTTTGGGAATGATTTCACTTCCCTTGTACGTGTACGTTCCGGATTTGGCATCATATTGCCCACTTCCACCAACTGCCTTGAGCAGATCCTTGGTGTTCACATAGACTTCGCCGTCTACCACTTTCGATTCCATTGCCATTTTGGATTCAGCCGCGCCGGCCGTTGCCGCTACACTAATCGAGAGTACAGCAGCCATCAGTATGGCTATTCCCTTTTTACCCAACACGCTCATATTCTCACCTGACCCTCTCTATACATCCTTCTTGCGCGACTCGACATCGAATTCATCACTGAATCTATTCTCTCTTTCTCTCATCTGCAATTCCGGTATCCCTCAATGTATCATACAGAATCTGGATATACAATTGTTTTAAGTCCTATTTTAGTAGAGAAGGTAGAATCTTGTTCAATCGCTCGATATAAACGAAAAAAACACCCTCCATGTCTCCCATGGAAAGTGTTCTTTCATACCTCTTTTAGAGGTTGTTCAATAAGTTCGCTTTTGATTACGAAGGATGCCTAGTGGCATCATCAGCATCGAAGTTGAAATTCAGCCGAAATGTCCGTTGCTCACGTAGTTTGCCTACGCTCCGCTACTCCATTTCTAGCTTCATTCCATCTTCTCGGCACTGAAAACCGATCTTTTTGAACATGCAATACTCACTTATATGCCATTCACTTCAATGGCCTTCCTACTGAGCAAACCAACCGGTTATCATCGCATAGTCCGTCATCAGAAATACAAGCAGGCTGACGACTGCAAATCCGATCGCAAACAGATTCTTCTTCGGCGCCCGAAGAAGGCGAACGACTCCAATGAAAATCAGGATCGTAAATAGGATGACAAAAATATCAAATGCATTAAAATTCGATGTACTCGCCGTGGCAGCTTCTGCAAACAGCATGGATAGACAGACCTCCTTACCATAGTTGAACAGCTAACGCATACCCTAATATCTTCCTCTATGTTATCTGTACCCTGCTTGTAATGCAAGCCCTATCATCCATAAAAATGAAAAAAAGACAATTTGGCCGAATATTCTGTAATGCTCGTCATAATGCATATGTAAACACTTTCACGAAACGACTGGAGTCCGAAGATAAACGGTGCAAAATGAAAAACCCTTCTTCTCGGAAGCAGAGCACATCAGATCGTAATCCAACGTCTCCACCTTTTCGAAAAGAAGGGCCAATCCTGCCACTTCATATTGATATAACTACTGGTTAGAGGACCTTAGTCCACCAATTGCAGTGCCTTGCTCCGCTCGGTATCCCGCTCCAGAACCGGTTTCAAGTACTTGCCCGTATAGGAAGCTTCCACTTTAATGATATCCTCAGGTGTTCCGGTTGCAACAATGGTACCTCCACCGCTACCACCTTCTGGACCCAGATCAACAACATAGTCTGCCGTTTTGATTACATCCAGGTTATGCTCGATCACTAACACCGATTCCCCGGAATCAACCAAACGGTGCAATACGTTTAGCAAACGGTCGATATCATCGACATGCAAACCGGTCGTCGGTTCATCGAGGATGTAGATGGTTTTCCCCGTACTGCGGCGATACAGTTCGGAAGCGAGCTTCACACGCTGGGCTTCACCACCAGACAATGTGGTTGCAGGTTGTCCCAGATTGATATAACCCAGGCCCACATCCATCAGTGTCTGCATTTTACGATGAATCTTCGGAATGTTCTCGAAGAATTGGGTTGCATCTTCAACCGTCATTTCCAGCACATCGGAAATATTTCTGTTTTTATATTTCACTTCAAGCGTTTCCCGATTGTATCGTTTGCCTTTGCAGACTTCACATGGAACATAGACGTCCGGCAAGAAGTGCATCTCGATTTTGATAATACCGTCTCCACGGCAGGCTTCACAACGTCCACCTTTGATATTAAAGCTGAATCGACCTTTCTTATATCCACGTACTTTGGCTTCATTCGTCTGAGCAAACAGATCCCGAATATCATCAAAGACACCTGTATACGTAGCCGGGTTGGATCGTGGTGTCCGCCCGATTGGCGACTGGTCAATATCGATAACTTTATCGATATGCTCCAAACCACGAATCTCTTTATGTTGACCGGGACGTACCCGAGCACGGTTCAGATCACGTGCCAGCGTTTTGTACAGGATCTCATTAATCAATGTGGATTTACCTGAGCCAGACACCCCCGTTACCGCAGTAAATACACCCACTGGAATCTTCACGTTCAGATTCTTGAGGTTATTTTCTTTGGCTCCGCGCACTTCCAGCCAGCGGTCTCCTACACTACGGCGCTCTGTACGTACAGGAATGAACTTGCGTCCACTCAAATATTGGCCGGTTAAGGAGTTCTCGTCGTTCATAATCTCCTCCGGTGTACCCTGTGACATGACGGTACCTCCGTGTATACCTGCACCTGGCCCAATATCAATAATATAGTCGGCAGCCATCATCGTATCTTCATCATGTTCAACCACGATCAACGTGTTACCAATGTCGCGCATATGTGCAAGGGTTGAGATCAGGCGGTCATTATCCCGTTGATGCAGACCGATACTTGGCTCATCCAGAATATACAGTACACCCATCAGGCTGGAACCGATCTGTGTAGCCAGTCTGATCCGCTGGGCTTCCCCACCAGACAATGTTCCGGCAGCACGACTCAGTGTAAGGTAATCCAGACCAACATTCACCAGGAAGCCGAGACGGCTGTTGATTTCTTTCAAAATCAGTTTGGCAATCGTCTGCTCTTTCTCCGTCAATTCCAATGTATCGAAGAATCGGCCAGCTTCACCAATGGACAAACTAGTCACATAGGCCATGTTGTGATCATTAATTGTAACCGCAAGACTCTCGCGTTTCAGACGTTGGCCTTTACATGTACCACAAGGCTTCGCACTCATGTAACCCTCAATAAATTCACGGATACCTTCAGATGCTGTATCACGGTAACGACGTTCCAGGTTATTCACGATACCTTCAAAGGTAACGAGCGCTTCCTTCCGTTGTCCAAAATCATTCTCATAGCGGAAACGGATTTTCTCCGTACCTGTGCCCTGCAACAACTTGTTCATCTGCTCAGCGGGCAGATCTTCGACAGGAACATTTTGCGGAATGTTGAAGTGCTCACATACTGACTTCAGAAACTGCGGATAATAGGTGGATGTTCCACCTGTCCAGGCATCAAAAGCACCCTCTTCAATCGTCTTGCTGCGATCCGGTACGAGCAGATCAGGGTCAACAATCATTTTGACACCTAACCCATCACAATCCGGGCAAGCGCCGAAGGGACTGTTAAATGAGAACATCCGTGGTGCAAGCTCTTCAATACTGAATCCGCACACCGGGCAGGCAAAGTTGGAACTGAATCGCAACTCTTCTTCACCCATAATGTCCACGAGTAGTTGTCCACCAGACAGATTCAGTGCTGTTTCAATAGAGTCGGCCAGACGCGCCTGTACATCATCCTTAACAACGATCCGGTCAACAACAACTTCAATCGTATGCTTTTTATTTTTCTCCAATTGAATATCCTCTGACAGGTCACGCAATTCCCCGTTCACCCGCACACGGACAAAGCCCTGCTTGGACACATCGGCAAATACACTTTTGTGCTCACCCTTACGTCCCGAGATAATGGGTGCCAGTATTTGTAGCCGGGTACGCTCCGGGTATTGCATGATACGGTCAACCATTTGTTCTACGGTCTGGGAGCTGATTTCCACGCCATGGTCCGGACAGTGTGGATGGCCCACACGTGCAAATAACAGACGCAGGTAATCATAGATTTCCGTCACCGTTCCCACCGTGGAACGCGGGTTACGGCTTGTTGTTTTTTGATCTATTGAAATGGCAGGAGATAATCCTTCGATGGAATCCACATCCGGTTTCTCCATCTGTCCCAGAAACTGCCGTGCATAAGCTGACAATGATTCGACATACCGTCGCTGTCCTTCGGCATATATGGTGTCAAAAGCCAGCGAGGACTTCCCTGAGCCACTCAGACCGGTCAATACAACAAAGCGGTCACGCGGGATGGTAATGTCGATATTTTTCAGGTTATGCGCTCGTGCGCCTTTAATGACAATGTTATCGCTCGCCAATAGTATTCATCCTCTCAGTGTGTTAATCCAAACCTTTTAAAGGCTTTTCGATCCCTCCCAAACCCTCCCTTCCAAGGGAGGGCCCCAGAGGGCGCAGCCCTCTGGACACCCGAAACAAGCGGTGCAATGGTGAGGGGTCGGGTCTTGCTATGTGAAGGGTTGTCGTATGCCCGCGGTTTCCCATAAGATTCCGGCATATTGCCGGAACCTTTATGGGACCGCTCTACTGCGAGATGACGCTCTCCGCTTCGCCACGTTCGCGGCAAAGTCGCCATTGCCTTCGGCTCGGCTCCCAGGTCAACACCGGGACGCTCTCCGCTTCGCCACTTTCGCGGCAAGGTCGCCATTGCCTTCGGCTCGGCTCCCAGGTCAACATCAGAGGGCTTCTTGGCTCTCAGGGGGACACGACTCCCAATTGCTTTCCTATAAACCTTTTAACCAATTTCAACATTTCTATCAGTATAGACCTGAATTCAAGATTTCAACATCTCTTATTATTCGGTAGATATCAACGAATTCCTTACTCAACAAGAGAACGGCCAATTGGCCGTTCTCTTGTTACAGATCCATCTTTACTGGAGCATATGAATGAGCTGTATCTTATTCAGCGCGAAGTTCCAGCAACGCATCGCGAAGCTCGGCAGCACGTTCAAACTGCAGGTTTTTGGCTGCATCTTTCATCTCTACCTCTAGGCGCTGAATAAGCGCCTGGCGATCTTTCTTCGACATCTTCTCGGCTGCGCCTGTGAGATAATCTTTCTTGGATTCGGCAACTTTGGTTGCCTCAATTACATCACGCACTTTTTTGCGAATCGTCTGTGGCGTAATTCCATGCTTCTCGTTGTACTCGATCTGGATTGCACGGCGACGCTCGGTTTCCTTTATCGCCTTATCCATTGAATCGGTCACTTTGTCACCATAGAGAATAACGCGACCCTCGCTATTCCGTGCCGCACGACCAATGGTTTGAATCAGTGAGCGTTCGGAACGCAGGAATCCTTCCTTATCAGCATCCAGTATAGCTACTAAGGATACTTCGGGCAAATCGAGGCCTTCCCGGAGCAAGTTGATTCCGATCAGTACGTGGAATGTACCCAGCCTCAGATCACGCAGAATCGCCATCCGCTCCAACGTCTTGATCTCGGAATGAAGATAACGAACCTTGATTCCAATCTCCTTCAGATAGTCCGTCAGATCCTCGGACATCTTCTTCGTTAATGTGGTAATCAATACACGCTCGTCTTTGGCAATCCGGTCGTTAATCTCCCCGATCAAGTCATCGATCTGACCCTTGGTTGGACGCAGTTCAATAATTGGATCAAGCAGACCGGTTGGACGGATAATCTGTTGAACCATCGTATCGGTATGCTCAATCTCATATGGGCCCGGTGTGGCTGATACATAAATAATCTGATCCATCTTGCCCTCGAACTCTTCGAATTTGAGTGGACGATTATCCAGCGCTGACGGGAGGCGGAAACCATGTTCAACCAGTACCGTCTTCCGCGCTTGGTCACCATTGTACATCGCACGGATCTGTGGCAGAGTCACGTGAGACTCATCGACCACGATCAACATGTCATCCGGGAAGTAATCCATCAGTGTATATGGCGTATCGCCGCGTTCGCGGAAAGTCAGCGGACCGGAATAGTTCTCAATCCCCGAACAGAAGCCGACTTCCTTCATCATCTCGATATCATATCGTGTGCGCTGCTCCAGTCGCTGAGCCTCCAGCAGTTTTCCCTGTTCACGCAGCACTTCAAGACGCTCCTCCAGTTCACGTTCAATGTTCACCAGCGCCACCTTCATCGTCTCTTCTTGCGTTACGAAGTGAGATGCCGGGAAGATGGCAATATGTTCACGTTCGCCAATCAGTTCTCCGGTTAACACATCTATCTCCGTAATTTTCTCAATCTCATCACCGAACAATTCTACCCGAATCGCATGTTCGCCCTTGGAGGCAGGGAAAATCTCAACAACATCCCCACGAACACGGAATGTCCCCCGCACAAAGTTAATATCGTTCCGCTGATACTGAATCTCTACCAGACGGGACAAAATCTGATTGCGCGGTTTCTCCATGCCTACCCGAAGTGACAGCAACATGCTTGAATACGAGTGCGGTGAACCCAAACCATAAATGCAGGAAACACTCGCTACAATGATGACGTCCCGGCGCTCAAACAACGAACTTGTCGCTGCGTGCCGCAGTTTGTCGATCTCTTCATTAATACTTGAATCCTTCTCGATATACGTATCGGAGGACGGGATATATGCTTCTGGCTGAAAATAATCGTAATAACTGACGAAATACTCAACCATGTTATTCGGAAAGAAATCTTTGAACTCACTTGCAAGCTGCGCCGCCAACGTCTTGTTGTGTGCAATAATCAGCGTAGGACGTTGCAGTTGGGCTATCGTCTGGGCTATCGTAAACGTCTTACCTGTACCCGTTGCACCCAGCAGTGTCTGGTACCTCTTCCCCTCCTGAACACCCTTCACCAATTCTTTAATGGCAGCAGGCTGATCACCTTGGGGAGAAAACTCTGACTCGATTTCGAACGTTTTGTCGCTCATTATAATATCGCTCATTGCCGTATCTCACCCTATCGTCTAAAATAATAGTCACTATATATTGTCGAAGTTCCCCGAATTTTCATATGGGAAAACTTATAGTAATAGGAATATTTGTTCCCTTTTAATTATACCTTGTTCGTTTTAGTGATGCAAACGTGAAATGAAGATAGGAGTGGGTTAATTTATGGATATTGCGACACTTATCGGTATTATTGCCGGAATTGCCGCAGTCATTAGCGGTTTTTTGTGGGAAGGCGGCCAATTGTCCGGTCTCCTGCAAAAAACGGCTGCTTTAATTGTATTCGGTGGAACGATTGCTGCTGTGGTTGCAAGTTTCCCAGCTCATCGTCTGCGTACGATTCCAGCTGCCCTGCGTATGGCTTTTGGACGTCACAATAATGAATCAGGCTTATGGGTTGAAGAATTGGTCGAAATGTCTTCGATCGCACGCCGCTCAGGTGTGCTTGCATTGGAACGCAAGGTTATGGATCATCCGCATCCATTTTTGCAAGACGGTATTCAGATGGTTGTCGATGGTACGGATCAGGATGTAGTTCGTCAGATTCTGGAGATGGAGATTGACTCTATTGAACAAAAACATGAGGGCTATGCCAAGATTTTCGAATCTGCTGGCGGTTATGCCCCAACCATGGGAATCATCGGGACCGTGATGGGACTCATTCAGGTCCTTGGCAGTTTGACCGATCCAACCGGGCTCGGACCTGCCATTGCTGTTGCCTTTACCGCAACCCTGTATGGGGTCGCCAGTGCCAACCTTATCTTTTTGCCCATTGCCTCCAAGATCAAATCCAGAGGTGCCGATGAAGTGCAGACCATGGAAATGCTTCTCGAAGGTGTACTTGCCATTCAGAACGGTGAGAACCCCCAGCTTGTACGTAAAAGACTGGAGTCCTTCACCCTCACGCATCGTCAGCATATGCGCCCCCTAGTGAAGGAGGGATTGGATGAGTCGGCGCAGTAAACGGCGCGTAAAACGTGAAACAGTTGATCATCGGGATCGCTGGATGATTACTTATGCCGATCTCATCACTTTGCTTCTGATCTTTTTTGTCATCATGTATGCCATGAGCAATCTGGATTCCGGTAAATATGACGTCGTTACCCAATCGTTACAAAACACATTCAATTCATCCGACTCTATCCTTGAGCTGGGTGAGGGACTTGGCGAGAAACCCGGACAAACGATTACGGAAACTCCACCATCCGGGATTCAAGGGGAAGATTCTTCAAAAGGCGAAGGAAACCCTTCCGATTCTGGAACTGCAGCGCCAGATGATGACAAGCCCCTCACAGAACGGGAAGAACAATTCAGATCACAGGAGCAGGAATTGCAAAATCTGTTCAATGTGATTACCCAATATATCGAGGATAATAAACTGGAAAATCAGATTTTTGTTGCGGACAAGCCACAGGGACTATCCATTACACTTAGTGACCGCTTCTTGTTTGATCAGGGGCAGGCCGCCCTAAAGGACGGTGCAGCGCCAACACTCAGTAAACTGGCCAGCCTTTTCCGTGATCTGAATACCGTTGTCAGCATTGAGGGTCATACCGATAATGTTCCTGTCGGAGCAAACTCCGCCTATACCGATAACTGGCAGCTTTCCGGGGAACGTGCACTGTCTGTATTGCGATTCTTTTTGGATACAGAGAAGCTTAACCCGGACGGATTCCAGTATGCCGGATATGCGGATACTCGCCCAACGGGTGACAACACCACAGCGGCTGGAAGACAAAAGAACCGTCGGGTCGAAATAACAGTCCTGCGTCAACTCCAACCCTAAACAGCGATATCTCGCTTATGAACCCATTACATTCTTCGTTCTTCATTCTTCTTTTATAACAAAAAGCACGTTCTACCTGAATCAAACTCAGGCAGAACGTGCTTTTTATTAATCTTTTAGCGTGAGACTAGCTCTCCATAACCGTCTTGATCTACAACTTATGCCTCTACTCCTGGCTGGCTAGGACGCAGAATTGCGGAGCCTACGGTCAGCAAAATGGCAGCCATACCAAACAAAATTAATAGTGGCAGTGTAATATCTGATAACGTACCACCAGCTGAGATCGTCTCCACCGCCTGAATCGCCCATTTCTGCGGAACAAAGTTGGCAAGCTTCTGCATATAGTCAGGCATTAACGAGATCGGCCAGAAACAACCGCCTATCATGCAGGTAGGCATAATGACAAGTGAATTCAGCATGTTCGCATTTTTGGGATTACGGATCAATCCTGCCACGGTACTTGCGAGCCCCATGGAGACCAACATGAATGCTGCCAAGATGATGAAATGAATGCCAAAAGGAATACCGGCATCATAATGAATCAGCCACCTGCTGACTCCCAGTACGATCACAATCTGAATCATACCAATGACAAAGCTACCCAGGAAATTACCAAGCGCAATCTCATATGCACGGACGGGTGCCGTAAATACTCTGGCCATGGTACGTTTTCTGCGATCTTCCATGATCACAGCCACTGCACTGGTCAGCAGCCCCATCATAAACATGATTGTAAATCCAGTCACATTGTTCAGGCCTGGCTTGGGATAGATCTGCAGAGCGGTGACTTCACCAGCAACCTGATGCTTTCCTATTTCCTGTAAAAGCTGTTCAAATCGCTTCTGTATACTCAATAGTCTATCAGTCTCACTTGAGACAGGACCTGCCGCCAAGATAACAGCTGAAGCAGATTGTTGCAATCCGCTCGTCAACCCTTCAACTGCTGCTCGCAGTGTGTAGGAAGCTTCGCTGATCCGCATCTCCACCAGTTGAATTTCGGTTGCCTTGCCTTGTAAGAGATCTTCCGTATACCACTCCGGAATAATGATGCCAGAAGTTCCTTTTTGCTCAGCGATGGCTTCCTTCACCTCTGCTTCGTTAGTCATCGGCTTGAGCAGGTACTCCTCTTTGCCAGCAAGTTCTTGAATCATCCACGCTCCTGCTGCCCCTCCATCCTCATTGACATAGGGAATAACAGTGCGTGCATTCTGCTCGTTTCCAAAAAGAGCAACCGCCCCTGTAACCACCAGGCAAGGCAGAAGTAGAAACGTAATGAAGCCCATTTTACGGCCTAGTGTACGTCTAATCATCAACCAGGCGATGTGTAGACTATTCATATCGGTATCCTGCCTTTCTATAGATTAATCCTGAGATCAACAGTAATACAGCGCATATTACGCCCAGCATCAGAATGCTATATACAATTTCGCCTACAGGTGCATCCAGCATCATTCTCAGAAAACTCTGAAGCGCCCAGTGGTTTACCGTGAATTCGCTAATCCGTTGTACAAAATCTATCGGAATGGGCATGAATCCACCGCTGATGAATGTCATGGCAACGATGATACCTTGAAGGGCTCCACTAGCCGATGCCGTACTTTTGCATACCAATGCCACGATCACGCCAAGGGTCATGGACGCCAATGTGATTCCTACACAAGTCAGCACAATGTACCAAGGATGCGTTCCCCAATCCACACCGTAGAACCAATACGTCATAAGAATAATCGTTGTTGCTTGCAAGAATGCGAGCAGACTATTGCCAACAATTTTACCAGCGAAAATAACTCCGTTACCTATCGGCGCAGCCTGAAGACGAATTAACGTTCGGTTATCCCGCTCTCCAAAAAGGCTGGTACTTGTGGTCATACCCGAGTACAACATGAACATGGCCAGCATGGAAGCTGCATAGTACTGAGAAGCGCTGTAGGCCGTGCCTGTTTTTCCGGGATTAATGACAGTAATGGAGGTGGAACTCGCCGCACCAGACTCCGAATAAGGGGCCATGGCAGCTATTACTTCCGGACCGAGCACTTTGTTCATCGCCATCTGCCGATTCCATTCGTCCGTAAATCGTGTGAACAAGGTTTCACCCAATGTATTGAGCGTGTTGTCCTTTCCTCGTATCCACTGTAACCTGGCCTCTTTTCCCGTCATCACATTCTGCTCAAAATCCGAAGGAATCATTACAGCAAAGTCGAGCTTACCGGTACGCAGCAAATGGACAGCCTCTTCTTCTGTCTTAAAGTTCTGTACCTTGATCATCTCGGCTACCGTCGGGGAATGAACGAATGTATCCATTGCTTGATTAACCGGTTTTGAACCGCCACCTGATTCAGTGCTCCAATGGATGACTCCCACACGTACAGTATCCGGAATAACATCATCCGCGGTACCCATCGTACTGGAAAGGGCAGTACCCAATATAAAAATCAGTAACAACGGCAGGATGAACAGGTTCAATACCACAGATCGAATCTTAAGAATACGTCTTAACTCAAAGATGCAAATATGCCATATATCCATCTCTTGCTCCCCCTAGTCTCGAAGCGTACGCCCGGTCAGATTGAGGAACAATGTTTCCAGATCCGGTTCTTCAACCTTAAGTGATTGAATGGATATTTCATGTTTGCTGCAAATGAAGAGCAGATCCTGGAGATCCTGCTGTGCCGAAGGCAGCGTAATCGTCAGTGTATTATCTGAAACTTCTACCATACGCACGCGAGGGTGAAGTTTCAGTTCTTCCACAACGTCAGCACTGATACCGGAAGTGGAGAGCACTACTTTTTCCTCCGATGCTACCCGTTCTCTCAGCTCTGCTTCCGTGCCACAGGCAATGATTCGCCCCTGATCCATAATTGCAACCCGGTGACTAATCGCCGCCACTTCCTCCATGTAGTGACTTGTATATATAATCGTTGAACCCATCTTGTTGAGTGTGCGCACCGATTCCAGGATATGGTTTCGCGATTGCGGATCAATGCCTACTGTTGGTTCATCCATAATAATGAGATCCGGGCGATGTGTAATCGCACATGCGATGTTTAACCTGCGTTTCATACCGCCGGAGAAGGTTGAGGGGGCATCCTTGGCTTTATCCTGTAACCCTACGAATTCAAGAGACTCCTGTACCCTCTCCTTCAGCAATTTCCCACGCAGTCCATACAGCCGGGCAAAAAAAGTCACATTCTCCGCAGCCGTCATCGTTTCGTATAAAGCCAGATCTTGCGGAACCAGTCCAATCTTGCGCTTCACATCAAGTGGTCGCTCTTTGACCGATATTCCATCTAATCTGATTTCACCCTGATCCATATTGAGAAGTCCTGCAATCATGCTGATGGTGGTGCTTTTCCCTGCTCCGTTGGGACCGAGCAATCCAAAAATTTCGCCTTTGCCAACACTAAGGTTCAAATGATCCACGGACAGCTTACTGCCATACCTTTTCACTACATGATCCACTTCAAGTATACCCATCCCGTTTACGCCCCTCTTCCGTTTCGGCCTCTGCCGCTGGATTTCATATTTGTATTGTACCGGATCGTACTCTTTAGCGAAGGTACGAAAAGTCATGAATCGAAGGTGACTTAAGTCATCTCCTGATTCGATTGCTGCTTGTGGTATAATCAAGGGCGCATTACCTAGAGATTTTCTACTCCACTTTTTATATAAAGGATGTCATTTACATATGCCGATACGGTTTCTGCAATATGGATTAATTATCGTTCCAGCCGTGCTGTACATGTTGATGCTGCCCTTGGACAACGAAGCCGTCTACACCCTATATATCATTATTGCGCTTGGGCTCTCCGTGTGGAAAGATTCCACTCGTTCAAGTACACAGCAGTGGCTGTTGCTTCTGGCCGAAATACTTTGGAGCTGTTGGCTGATTGCTTCGTATGGACCAGTCCTGCTATTCCTCGCTCTATCCGTGCTCTACGTGTATATATATAGACTTGAGGGAAGCCGGAGGTGGTTGATGTTAGCAATTCAGCTGATCTCAAGCAATGTCGCTTTGGGATGGTATTATTCTGTGTCACAGGCACCGCAGCCAGCGTCAACCACAGTAAATCCAACTACCACTACATTATTCTCCGCAGAGACAACAGCGATGGTTCTTGGCAACCTGCTTCTGCTCATCACAGCAGCTCTCTCCTGGCAGGGATCAAGAACGGCGAGCAGCCGTGGACAACTGGAACAAGTCTATGACGAGCTCCGCAGTAAACATTACGAGCTACAGGAAGCACGTGCACAGCTCCTGTTATTTACAAAGCAACTTGAAGGAGCGGCCCAGGCAGAGGAACGTATCCGTATCTCAAGACAGCTTCATGACGATATCGGGCATCGACTGATTCGTACCAAAATGATGTCGGAAGCAGCCCTGCTGACCCTCCCCAGAGATACAGAACAAGGAACGGAAATGGTAAGACAGATTCGCGATCAATTGGCCACCAGTATGGAGGATATGCGCAGCACGCTGCATAAACTGCAACCTGACTCTTATGCATCCGAAGCCTACGACCTGGATCGTCTCCTAGAGGAAGTGGGCAGAGATACCGGTGTGAAGACAAATTATGAAGTTCATGGCCCATCTCATGCGCTGTATCCTAGCATTCAGATTGTTTTGTTCAAAAATGCAAAAGAAGCCATGACCAATGCCCTTCGACACGGGAATGCCTCTTCCATCACAGTAGAGTTGGTATTCAGGAATCAGGAAGTCTCTATGAGTGTAAGGAATGATGGCAAAATCAACCCCCGTTCGTCTAAGGGAAGTGGTATAGGACAGGAAGGCATGCGTCTGCGGACACAAACGGTGGGAGGAACCTTGGAGATCCAATCAGCTTATCCATATACAGTGATTACACGCATTCCAATTACGAATCAGATGGATATACTCTAAAAAAAGGAAGTGAATGTGCTCATGTCCGAACGGAATGATGTGAACAACAAGCATGATTCAGCCCAGCCCCCACTTATTCGGCTGATTCTCGCCGACGATGACTATTTCATTCGCGAGAGCCTTAAAGTGCTGCTGGGACTGGACTCCGGTATTAGCGTTACAGGCACAGCCTCAAATGGACGGGAGACCTTGGCATTGCTTGAAGCAGGAACGCCTGCGGACGTGGTGTTAATGGACATTCGGATGCCGGAATGTGACGGAGTCGAAGGCACTGGGCTGATCAAGGCACGTTTTCCCGAAATCCAGGTGCTCATGCTGACTACGTTTGACGACGATGAGTATATTATTCAGGCATTACAGAATGGAGCCAGCGGTTATTTGCTCAAAAATGTACCACCTGAGCGGATCATTCAAGGCATCAAGACGGTCCACAATGGCGATATGTTGATCCATCCGGATATTGCACGTAAATTGGCAGGCCTGCTTCGTCCTGCTGCGATTCCCCCGACACAGCATTCAATCGAATCCTATGGACTGACTCGTATGGAGCTGGCGGTTTCCGAGGCCATATCGGAGGGTTTATCCAATAAAGAAATTGCCGCCAAATTGTTCCTCAGTGAGGGCACGGTCAAAAACTATGTCACGGATATTCTCGGTAAGCTAAGCTTGCGTGATCGGACTCAAATCGCCATTTTTATGTTAAAAAAATAACAAAAAGGTATTTCCCTCGCCTGTAACGGCGCTTGGAAATACCTTTTTCATTACTCCATTTATGCAACATACTTCATCACATATGCTTAGTTACATCTCTATGGATCCTTTATCACTGGTCACAGGGGCTGGCGGTAATGCCAATGTTGCTTCGTCCCTTTGTGATTTTTTCAAGCGGGCAAACAATTTGAGATTGATGATATGGAACAGCGTCAGTGGACGTAACCGAATCGCCCAGACCTCGTGATTGTCCGGTGCCATAATGACCCCAAGCTGATGATGCTCCCCTTCATAAATCGCTCGTTGCATAAACTTGCTTTCTCCCTGATGATTGCGTACTTCAAGCTTGCAAAAAGCCGGGTTCATCCGCAAGGCGCGATGCAACTCTTCCGGCGAATGAACCAACTTACCATTCACCTTGTACAACGTCTCTCCAGCCTCAATCCCCAAATCCGCAGCAGGACTCTCGGGAATAACAGCTAATACTTTCAACCCATGCTGCGGATGGACAAATACCGGACTGCGGTTTTGTTCTTCAAACGCGCTGTACCATACCAGAAACTCATGTCCGATAAATGCAATCAGCGCAGCAACCACCATGAGTGGAGACCACCATGCAGCAAGCAAACTGAACACGAGCAAGGTTGTCCCATACAACATCAACCGTTTGGACGAGATCTGCACCTTCTGTCCAGGAAGCATACTTTGCGTTATTTCACCAAATCCGAGCATAATGGGCAAGGCAAACAGCATATAACTCTGACCTGCATTCATAAATGGATTCCATGCAAGCTCCGCGCCACCTCCTGTGACGGGAACAAGAATTAGTAAGGGAACGGCCCAGAACTGTTGCAGTTGATATCCACCAACCAGTTTCCCGCGTTTTCCCTCGAAGAGAAGCGGTGATGCCATCGATACCCCCTGCATGCGTACCAACAGGGCTTCACCCATATGTAGAAGGGCCGCCAGGACAAGCAGGGCAGGCATGTCCAGAGCACGTAGCGTCTCCGTTATACTCCCGATCCAGCCCGATGGATGCCAACCTGAAGCCAGATTCAAACCAAATTGCAGCACACCCAGTAACCCGGCTGCGTAAGCAATACACAGATACCGGATACGGAACAAGGATAGAATTAACGTTGCAGCCCATATGCATATCATGCTTCCCAGGGTAAGATGTGCACCGAGGAATAGGGATACAAGCGAGACGATGGTACCAATGAGTATACCTCCCAGCACGGCACGAATCGTCTGTGTAATCGAGCTTTGCAAACGAACATGAAACAATTTACGCTCCTGCAGTAACTGACGATGATAGATGAGCGCAATCAGGATCACCGAAATATAATAAAACGGCTGAATAAACAACTGCAACAATGCTTCGCCTAATGTAGTTAACCACGGCCATACCCATTCCATCGTGGTTCTTCACCCCTCTCTTTCAGCCGGTTCAGAAAAAAAGAAGGCTGAAAATCAGCCTTCTTTATGGCTTCGACACAGCGGACGAAATATCCTTCGAGACATTTTCGATCGCGCGTTTCAGCTGTGCATCATATTGAGGATTCGCAATACGTTCAATCAGAGCCGCCTCCAGTGATTCAGCGGTTTTCTCATCAATCTGGCCTGTAGCCTGAATGCCTTTTTGCTTCTGGAATGCCTTGACCGCTTCTTCTGTCTTCTGGTCGTAGTATCCGTCCACACGATCCGGTTTGAAATCGAGTCCTCTCAGCATCGTCTGCGCACTTTTCACATCCGTGCTATTGCTGTCATATTTAAGTGGCAACTTCTCTTTGTTTATCGGTGCCACCGAGAAATAATCCGGTTGGTTAACCGCGATATCCGGTTTGATTCCTTTTTCATGAATCCAGTCCCCGTTCGGAGTGAGCCATTTGGCAATGGTGATCTTCAGCAAGCTGCCATCACCCATCTGTTTGTCATAACTCGTCTGTACGGTTCCTTTACCAAAGGAGTTTTCACCAATCAACTTCGCGCCTGCTGATTGTTGTAATGCACCGGCCAAAATCTCCGACGCACTCGCGCTACCTTTGTTCATCAGGACTGTGACTGGATAAGCTTTGGCTGATCCATTGGATTTGCTTTGTTCCTTTTTGCCGTTCTTGTCTTCGACTTGCACAATAACCTTACCTTTAGGAACGAACTGTTCCGCAATATCAATAACGACTTGCAGGACACCGCCCGGGTCATTCCGTACGTCGATGACGAGACCTTTCATATTCTGCTTCTCAAGCTTCGCCAACTCTTCCTTGAAGCGATCGCCTGTATTCAAAGAGAATTGAGTAATGGCAATAACGCCAATTCCGCCGTCCTCCATGTGAGCATATACGGTCTCCAGATCAATATCATCCCGCACAATAACAAATTCAATCAGTTCAGAAGATCCAGCACGTTTCACTTGTACCTTTGCTTCACTGCCTTTAGGACCTCTGATTTTGTTAACAGCCTTGTTCAGTTCCAAACCTTGCAGCGATTCTCCGTTAACAGACATAATCATGTCTTTTGCACGAATACCCGCTTTCTCGGCAGGTGATCCTTTGATTGGGGAAACAACAACGACGTTTCCATCCTGTGAGGATACCTCTGCGCCAATACCGGTAAATGAACCTTCGATCGACTCTTCAAACTGAGCAGCCGTTTCCTGCCCCATATAGTTGGAGTACGGATCACCAAGGGATTCCATCATGCCGTTGATCGCACCGTCAATCAATTTGGTCTGATCCACGTCTTTATAGTAGTTGCTTGAGATCAAATCCATCGCGGTTTCAATCTTCTTCAAATCGTTCTTCTGCTGCGTATTGCCGGTCACACTGGCCAGCAAACCTTCGCCCGCTGTGGTTTGGCTCCCTATTCCCGGGTAAGTCATTAATACCAGGGTTAGCAAACTACCGCCAAGCAGACCCACAATGACAAGCAGTAGCGCCGATCTTTTCTTCATCATCCGTTTGTCACCGCCTTTAGTTTTGAAGCGTGTCAGATTCCATTGTTGCCAGATTCCATTCCCTGAACATGCCAGCTTAGTATATGTCTAGCTTGTACGGAATATGTTTTTTCCATTCGGTCTAAGAATGAAAAAATTACAAATAGTTCATCGGATTTACCGCGGTACCGTTATCTCTCACTTCAAAGTGCAAGTGAGGTCCCGTGGAGTTTCCTGTATTTCCTGACTCAGCAATGGTATCCCCTTTGCTTACAGTGTCTCCCTTGCTGACTTTGAATCCACCTTCGCGCAAGTGACCATATAATGTCCAAAGTCCGCCGCCATGGTCCACAATAACCGTATAACCATAACCGCTATACCATTCAGCCATGATTACGATTCCGCCAGAGGCAGCATGTACAGAGGTTCCCACAGGAACAGCAAAATCTACACCGTTATGCATCTTACCCACTACACCCGTAATTGGATGGGTACGGGGACCGAAAGGAGATGAAATACGTCCTCCAGATACCGGTCTAGAGAAGATACCATTACCGGATGAATACGTGACCTCACTGCTGCTCTCCGAGCTAACTCGAGTTGGCGTCTTGGCTGCAGCTTTCGCCCTAGCGGCTGCTGCGGCTTTGGCTTTGGCTGCTGCGGCTGCCTGTTGCTCACGCAATTTATTTTTCTCTTGAAGAAGTGCCGAACGTTTGCTGGCAATCTGCATCAATACATCTTCCTGCTCTTGTGTCAGCTCTTCTGACTCTTCAATCTTAGCATCATATGAAGCGAGAAGCACTTGCTTTTCCGCTTCTTTTTCATTCAATTGGGACTTGCGCTGTTTCTTCTGTGCATACAGGCTCTTGGCTTCCGCATATTGCACATCCAATTCTGCCTTTTTGTCCACGACCAGTTGCTTGTCCGCTTTGTGCTCATCCAGCAGATGCTGATCCTGATCCACAATCGTTTTGAGTGAATCCGCACGGGTCAGGAAGTCAGTGAAGCTAGTAGAGGACAACAATACATCCAGATAGGATACAGCACCGTCCGTATACATCAGGCGCACGCGTGACTCCAACAATTTTTCCCTTGCAACAATGCGTTCTTCTGCCGCTTGCAGATCTTTTTTCGTTGTACGGAGATCTTCCTCCGTGTTCTCGATCTGCAAGGATACACTCGCCAGTTCATCACTAACGACATTGATCTGTTCCATGACAACCTTCAGATAAGCGTTGGTTTTGTTCTTGTAATGCTGTGCTTCCTTTTTGTTGGAAGCCGCTTTTTTTTGCTCCTGCTTGGCAGAAGCCGCCTTGCTCTCCAGTTGCTGAATCTGTTGGTCAATATCGCTGATGCTACTCTTGGCATATCCGTCAGAAGGTTGAAGCGTCAAACTGGCCAATAACGTAAAGGCCAGCAGCGAAGCGGTTTTTTTCAAAATGATGATCCCCCATCCTATGATTTCACAAGAAAGCAACCTGCACAGGTGGTGAACAGCATGTTCTTTGCTTTCTTCAATCTTAAAAGACTCCGTCTTTCCTACATATCGTCAAACAGCGTCCATTAATGAACCTGCTTTACCATTCTTTTCGACATATTCTGCAATTTGATCGTTGAAAACAAAATTAAACGTTGAGCGATTTCCGAATGGACAGTGTACTTCCCAAAATACCTACCAACACACCTAGTCCGATCAACAGCGTTCCAAACAGCAGCCAGATTTCGCTGAGCGGAATCAAGTTAAGCATCTGCATGAAGACATCCTGACCAATCGTGGACATCAATTGGCTGTATCCAACGAACAGTACCCCCACCGTAATGACCGAGCCAATAAATCCAATGAGTGCACCTTCAATAAAGAAAGGCCAACGGATAAAGGTGTTGGTTGCGCCGACCAGCTTCATAATACCGATCTCCCGGCGACGTGCCAGAATCGTTACGCGAATCGTATTCGAGATCAGGAACATGGACATGAGACCCAGTCCCCCGACAAAAATAAATCCGATGTTACGAACAAGTTTCGTAAATTTGAACAACACTTCCACCGTTTCCTTGCCGTAGTTCACTTTCATAATCGGCTTCTCCGGGTGTTTTTCGTTCAACGCTTCGATTTTTTGCGCTACAAAAGTGACGGTTTCCGGTTCAATGACTTCAACTTCAATAGTCTCCGGCAGTGGATTGTTGTCCACATCGAAACCGCTAAGTACGTTATCTGCACTCTCTCCAAGACGCTCACGGAACTCCTTGAGTCCTTCTTCCTTGGAAACAAAACGAATCTCGCTTACTTCAGGCATGGCGCTGATCTCTTGCTCCAGTGTGTTACGCAGGTTCTCGTCCACATTCAGTTCAAGAAACGTGCTGATCTCCACCTGGCTATCAACCTGATTCGCCATGGAGTTCACATTGAGCACCAGCAGCATAAACACACCAAGAATCAATAGTGACACAATGATGGACATGATGGAGGCTACAGACATCCAGCCGTTGCGGAATACGTTTTTGAATCCCTCCCGCAGATGGCGCAAGAGAGTACTAAAATTCATAACCGTATTCTCCTCTCATCTGATCCCGTACAATCTGTCCGCGTTCAATCGCGATTACCCGTTTACGCATTGTATTTACGATATCTTTGTTGTGGGTCGCCATAACAATGGTCGTTCCCCGGAAATTAATCTCATCCAGCAGTTGCATAATGCCCCATGACGTCTCCGGATCGAGGTTACCTGTAGGCTCATCGGCGATAATAACCGACGGGTTATTGACGATAGCCCGTGCAATGGCAATACGTTGCTGTTCCCCGCCTGAGAGCTGAGAAGGTTCGCGATTCGCCTTGCTGCGCAGTCCCACCAAGTCGAGTACTTCCATCACTCTTTTCTTGATATGACGCTTTGGTGCTTCAATAACTTCCATGGCAAATGCCACATTCTCAAATGCTGTCATCCGTGGCAGCAGACGAAAATCCTGGAACACAACGCCGATGTTGCGACGCACATAAGGAATCTTTCTTGGCTTTAACTTACCAATATTAAATCCGTTAATGGATATTTGTCCTTTGGTCGGAACTTCTTCTCTGTACATCAATTTCATAAATGTCGATTTGCCTGCGCCGGACGGACCGACGATATAGACAAATTCATTGCGGTCGATCTTCACCGACACCCCTTGTAATGCGTGGGTACCATTGGCGTAGGTCTTCCACACGTCCTGCATTTCTATCACATCATCACTTCCTGCTCGCATAGTTAGCCATTATCATTTCGACACAATCCCGGCATTTCCTTTAAAAAGACCTGAATTTCATCAGGAAAAAATCCACTTCATCCCTGTTTCGTTGGTGAAGCATGGATTCATATGAAGTTTATTGTAACAAATTTGTTACCTATTGAGTACCCGAAAGTTTTCCTGCATTGGATCATATATATAGAAAGTGTTACAAAGTGCGGAACAACAGAAGTATAAAGGAGCGTACGGTTATGAAAAAAATACATGTGACGGTCATTGTTCTATTCTCCATCCTCTTGATCGGCTCCGCGTCTTATGGATTGCTGTATATGTACGTGAATCAACCTGCCATGCCCAAAGATGTTCATGTTGGTGGCATGCTCGTGGAGGGAAAAAACCGCAAGAATCTGCTGCATGAAGTGCATGAACAGATTCAAAAGCTGGAGGACTGGCCTGTCACCTTGGAAGTGGCTGAACCTGATCCGCAGACGATGACGTATACCACAGCTCAAGTGGGGGCGAGCTACAACGTTAACAGCCTGGAAGCCGCGATACGGCAGCTGGAGGAAGGTAACCTGTGGGAACGCGCTTATGCACGTTACCATTTTCCGAAAGAGTTCTCTCTCGATATGAGCTACGACTCACGGTCACTTCAAGAGCATCTCAGCCCTGCCTGGGAAAAAGAAACCTTCGGTACACCTGCGGACGCTGTTCGCCGCATCACCACAAGTGATAAAGTCCAGTATATCCCGGAAAAGGGCGTCCGCCGGATTGATTGGGATACACTCGCTAATCTCATTCAAACAAAACTGCACAGGGATTTCAGTGTACTGAGCCCAAATGAGAAATCCGCCCCATTGTTGATCCAGGTACCACTGTATACGCTGAAGCCTGAGATAACCCTTGATTCGCTGCGCCAGGAAGGTATTGACCGGAAGATCATCCAGTTTTCCACGGGTCTGGGCAATAGTAGTGAAGGCCGGATACATAATGTCAGCGCAGCAGCGGAAGCGATTAACGGCATGATTTTGCCACCGGATGCCACATTCGATTATGAAAAGGTCATCCGTAAAGCTGAAAAGGAGTATGGGTTTCGTGAGGCCCCGGTCATTGTGAATGGAAGGCTGACCCCCGGCATTGGCGGGGGAATCTGCCAGGTGTCCAGTACAGTGTATAACGCAGCGTTATTGACAGGTCTCGATATTATCGAGCGTCGCAACCACTCACTGCCGGTCAAATATTTACCGAAAGGATTGGATGCCACCTTTGCCTCCGGAGCCATCAATTTTCGCTTCAAGAATAATACAGGGAAATCCTTACTCATTCATGCAGAGGTGAAGAACCACCAATTGATGGTGAAATTTTTTGGTACATTCCCGGAGAATGTCAGTTATGCACTTGAATCTCGCACCATTGAAACATTAAGTGTTCCGGTAAAATATGTGTCCAGTACGGTACTGCCTGATGGTGCACAGCAGGTGCTGCAAGACGGACAGCCTGGATATATTGTCGAGACGGTAAGAACGAAGAAGCTGGACGGCAAAGTGGTCGAATCCAAAACGATTACACGGGACACCTACAAAGCTCAGAATCGTCTGATTGCCCGCTCCGGTCATAGCAGCCTGCCTGATCCACAGGAACCTTCTGTTGTCGAGGACGGGATTAGCGATACGAAACGGCCATAAGAGTATATGTTCCAAGCAAACAAAAACGAAAAGACACACTTCCCGGCCCTTTTGAGGATACGCCAGAAGTGTGTCTTTACATGGTATAAATAGGATATTGGAGTTGTAATAAACTACGATTAGCTCTAAAACGTAATTACAGTTAGCTGTATAGCCGGCTTAGTGACCGCCTGTGTATTCGCCTTGCTCTTCGCCTACGACCATCTTCTCTTTTCCCATGAAGAAGGAAGCGACCAACGCGAGAGTAGCCGGAATCACAGCCCAAGCAAATAACTGAACAATGGAAGAAGACAGGGCATGTGTGATCGATTCAAGCACCTGCGGGGGGATCGCCTGTCTGAGTTCTGGTGACAGCAACGCATGTGGATCCGTCAGATCCATTCCCTGAGGCATACCACCCGCGGAGGCACCACCTGCTTCCGCAGCTGAACCAGCGAGGGCATCATTCATTTTACGCGTAAATACCTGGCTCTGTACGATACCAAAGATCGTGATCCCCATCGTCATGCCGAGGGACCGCAAAAAGTTAAGTGTGGAGCTTGCTGCTCCGCGTCGTTGTGGTTCAAATGCGTTCATGGCTGCATTGCTGAGTACCGAGAACGAAGCACCGACACCCAGACCAACCATCACCATGTAAATCCGTATCGTCCAGAGGGAAGAACCCTCATCCAGCGTAGTCAGCAATCCAAGTCCAATGACAAGCAAGGCCAACGTAGGGATCATGATATTGCGATACTTGATCTTGGTCATGAGCACCCCGCCCAGGGATGCCGTCACAACGGACCCCAGCATCATCGGTAAAAGCACAAGACCGGAGTTGGTCGCTTTACCACCGAGTACACCTTGTATGAAGATCGGAATATACACGGATGCTGTAATGAACGCCGCACCACTGAACATACCAATAACGTTACTGGACCAGTAAACCCGGTTGCGGAACATGCCGAAGGAGATGATGGGTTCCTTGGCTTTTGTTTCTGCAAACAGGAAAAGCAGCGCTAGTGCTACAAATCCGGCAAACAAGCCAAGAATCTGCCATGAACCCCAGGCAAACGTCTTGCCGCCCAGTTCAAGACCGAAGATCAGGCACACAACAGCCCCGATCAGCGTTACGGCACCCAGCCAGTCGATCTGTTGAGACTGATGCTGATGAGACTCCTTGTAGAAAAATGCAATAAACACAAATGCAATCAAGCCTAGCGGCAGGTTGATATAAAATACCCATTCCCATGTCGCATACTGAGTAATGTAAGCACCCAGCAGAGGTCCAAAGACACTGGACAGGCCGAAGACGGCTCCAAACAATCCGCCCAGTTTACCGCGTGATTCGGGTGCAACCACATCAAACATGATTGTAAATGCAATCGGCACCAGGGCACCTGCACCAATACCTTGAATGGCTCTGTACATCGTCAATTCCACAATAGACGTGGCCGTTCCGCACAGTGCTGAGCCAAGCATAAACACAATAATACCAAAGACAAAAAACTTCTTCCGTCCATACATGTCGGATAACTTACCGAAGATCGGCATCCCGGCCATCTCAGCCACCATGTACGCGGAGGTCACCCAGACGAACTTGTCGAGCCCGCCCAACTTCCCGACAATATCCCCCATTGCCGTAGCAACGATGGTATTATCCATCGAGGCCATGAGTATGCTGAGCAATAAGCCTGCCAGCACCAATCCAATACTGTTTTTACGTGCAACCATTGTACTCAATCTCTCCATTCACGCTCTATTCATATGACTGCATTAGTATATCCGAAAGGAAGTCTGCGTTAATCAGTCCAAAGACCGATTGCTTTGCAGCAAAACTTCCGATTGCGGATGAATATGCAGCGATGAACGGTATTCCACTGTGCCAATCTGGCAGCCGGGACCGATTTTCACTTTATCCCCCCGAACCATCTCGGCCACGGTATTCTCTAATTCAATATCGTCCCCTTCGATGATCTGTGCCTTGAGAATCGACTTATTGCCCGTGAACAAGTCATTCAACCGGCCACTCCTCACGGAGATGATGGAACCGCCCATTTCCTTGACCTCGGATGGACCCATGATTTTGAGTGTCATATGTTCGGCGCTAAGCATCCCCGCTATCGTCAACCGTCCGTTCAGCTTGATGTTTTCCGCCTGACAATCCCCGGGCAGATGAAGCTCACCGACCACTTTGATATGCTCAGCTTTGGCGTGCAGGCCAGAAGCCTGGATGCCATCCTCACCTTCGTTGTTGGCCGCGCGCTCTGTCAGAGTAAGGGTTCCCGTGATTTTAATATCTGTTGATTCAAGCGATCCGTATATGACTGATGTACCCGTACATTTGAATTGATCACAATATAGATTGTCGTTGAAGGATGCGTCCCCTACGACCTTGACCTTGCCGTACACGCCACCCGCAGAACTGCCATCACCCACGATGCTGATATCCGATTTTTTGTCCATTGAACGCCCATGATTATTATTCATGCCCATCCCTCCCTTTCTCTCCAAATCAAACTTTAAATACGCCGACTGCTACCCACCTTGGCATCCCGATCCACCTCAAGTTCACCCGAGTACTCAACCAGCCTGATGTTACAGCCACGACCGATATGAATGTTGCTTCCCCGCACGATATCAGCTTCGGTATCTTCCAGCACAATCTCATCGCCCTCAATTAAGGATGACTTAAAGGAAGGAGTTCCGCCCAGACCAATACTTTTCCAAAAGCCGTTCTTCTGTTCCTTGCGACGAATATCGATACGCTCTCCGCCAATCTCTTTAGCCGAAGAAGAGGTATGCAGCCTGATCTCTACTGTTCCCGCATTCAGAAAGCCACTGATTTTAATATTGCCCTGAACATTCAGGGACTCGCATTGCACATCGCCTTCAATATCGATCACGCCGCCAATATCAATTCGTTCTCCGTCCACTCTTCCGCGTACGGTACACTTTCCGTTCACTTCGAGCTCAGGGCTATGAAGATCTCCGTTAATTGTCGTCATGCCATCCACACGAACACGCGAACTGGTCAAAGGGCCGTTCAGCGTACACATGCCGTTGATCGTTGCACTTTCGGAGTTCAAGCCGCCATGCATCTTCAATGTTCCATTCACTTCCATAGAGGTACAGTCCAGGTTGCCGTTCACCTTAGCCATGCCATCAATAGATACACGGTGAAAATTCCCGCCTGCCGTTTGACTTATGCCCGCCACATTCAGATCATTCCGCTTATTCCGCTCTTCCATAGATGATCCTCTCCCTATCCCAATTTGAGTTTTAATTCTTCCATAAATGTTCCCATCGACTGCTTAAGAACCACTTTCACACCATTGTCAAAATAAAACTCCGTTCCTGCTGCAACCAGCATGAATGAAGGAACCCCCATCTTGCGAATAAGCACGAGTTCGCTGGGTTTGCCTGTGAAACGATAATAATGTTCGGACATCACATCAATGAGTACGCCACCCTCTTGCCTTGTAATGTCTCCGCTCATTAATAACTGATCAACGACGTAGAGCATCATAATCTGCTCCAAAGCATACAGCGGTTGTTCCCGCCCTGCCTCTTTCAACAGATCCAGCGATATTTGTGAAACAATGTTTCGCTCTAACAGTTGTTGTGCAGACATCTCCACGTCACCCAACGTAGGTGAGAACACGTCAGCCAGCTCATCCAGCGACAATCCGTCTTTCATATTGAGTATCTTGTCTATGCGAAGTAATATCTGCTGTTTCGGAAAAAAGGTCTCTTGTCCGGTGTAGGACGACTTCCGAATGAACCATTCTTCCGGAATGAGATTTTTCCGCTTCCAGCGGTATAACTGGCCGTATGAGATTCCTGTCAGGTCCAGCAATTCTTTCTTGGAGATCAAATCATCCGTCATATACACTCACTCCTCTTGTTAAAAACAGTGTAACATAACATTGTTACGTTGTAAATCAATCTTGTTATTGCAATGGCAGAGCATTGCGTATAACCTGTTACATATACACACTTGAAGTTTCAGACATCCAGATTTCATCTCATCATCTCAAATTAGAACATGTGTTCAACGAACTTATGAAAGGGGTTTCTTTTACTCATGGCACTTATTAAATGTGATTTTTACTCGGATACACTTGGATTGAGCACCAGCATGCATGTCATTCTGCCGCAACAAACCCACAATCAGATCGGTATGGAGAATGTGACCGGCAAAGGACTGCATCCCACCCTGTACCTGTTACATGGTCTATCTGATGATGATTCCATCTGGCTGCGCCGGACTTCCATCGAACGTTATGTAGCCAACCTCGGTATCGCTGTTGTTATGCCACAGGTACATCGCAGCTTCTATACGGATATGGTGGAAGGCGGAAAGTACTGGACGTTTATCAGCGAGGAACTGCCAACGCTCGCCCGCTCTTTCTTCCCACTGTCGCATCAACGCGAGGATAACTATGTCGCTGGTCTGTCCATGGGTGGATATGGTGCATTCAAGCTGGCCCTTCGCAAACCGGATCAATACGCTGCAGCTGCAAGTTTGTCCGGAGCACTCGATATGTCTGCACATATGGATAGAAACGCATCCTCAGCATTACAACAGACAGAGTTACAGCGGATTTTCGGACCCGATGTGACAGGTACAGAGAACGATCTGATCCATCTGTTAAAAGAATATCAATCTGGCGAAAGCCCAAGACCTTTGCTCTACCAATGTTGCGGAACGGAAGATTTCCTGTATGAGGACAATCAAACTTTCCGTCAAGCCTGCGAACAAACAAACTTCGAATTGACGTACGAGGAAGGGCCTGGTGAACATGAATGGGGCTACTGGGATGCCAAGATCCAGGATGTATTGAAATGGTTGCCTTTGCCCAAGCGCGATTAGTAGAGCATTAATAGCCGCTTTAGACAATGAAGACGGCACGGTATTCCGATGACATAACAACCTTCCGTTTCTATGGAGTTGGAACGAACGATCTATATCACATTGCTGTAAAACACAAAAAAAGCAGGCCGTTGAGAACAAAGTTCTCTGGCCTGCTTCTTTATTGTACTGTCTTATCTGTAAGATACCTATCGTACCCGTGGTATTAACCGCGGTTCGTAATCCATTGCTCGGTGATTTCCAGTACCTTCTCACTGCGTGCAATGGCTTCAGCAACTTGACCCGAAGCTGTTCCACCGTAGACATTACGAGCGTTTACTACCGCTTCCGGTTGAAGCACGTCATAGATGCGTTCATCAAACAGCGGTGAGAACTGCTTGAATTCATCGATCGTCAGATCCAGCAAATACTTGCTGTTCTGGATGCAGTACAGCACCGTTTTGCCAATCACTTCATGCGCCTGACGGAAAGGCAAACCTTCGCCTACGAGGAAGTCGGCAATATCTGTAGCGTTGGAGAAATCCTGGTTGACCGCTTGACGCATACGATCCTTGTTCACGGTCATTGTCGCGATCATTGGAGCAAACAGTTGAAGTGCACCTTCCAGCGTTGCTACCGTATCGAACATGCCTTCTTTGTCTTCCTGCATGTCTTTGTTGTATGCCAGTGGAAGAGACTTCAGTACTGTCAGCAAACCAATCAGGTTGCCGTACACACGTCCTGTTTTACCACGAACAAGTTCAGGAACGTCCGGGTTTTTCTTCTGAGGCATAATGCTGCTGCCTGTGCAGAACGCATCATCCAGTTCAACGAATCCAAACTCCGTGCTGCTCCACAAGACCAACTCTTCACTCAGACGGGACAAGTGAGTCATGATCAGGGAAGCGGCTGCCAGGAACTCAACGATGAAGTCACGGTCGCTTACTGCGTCCAGACTGTTCTCGTACACCCCATCGAAGCCCAGTTGTTCCGCCACAAAATGACGGTCGATCGGGAAGGTTGTGCCAGCGAGCGCACCTGCACCCAGCGGCAGGATGTTAATGCGTTTGTAACTGTCCATCAGACGCTCCGCATCCCGTTGGAACATGGATACATACGCCATCAGGTGATGGGCGAACAGTATCGGCTGTGCCCGTTGAAGGTGCGTATAACCCGGTACGATGGTATCGAGGTTATCTTTGGCTTGTCCGATCAACGCTTCCTGCAAGGAATGCAGCATGCCTACAAAGCCAACCACACGCTCACGCAGATACAAGTGCATATCCGTTGCAACCTGGTCATTCCGGCTACGGCCTGTATGTAATTTGCCGCCTACAGGGCCAATCGTCTCAATCAGGTTTTTCTCAATGTTCATGTGGATGTCTTCATCCGATACGGAGAATTCCACTTCGCCCGCACGGATTTTGTGCAGAACGGTGATTAGACCTTCTTTAATTGATTCCACATCTTCCGCCGGAAGAATGCCGCATTTGCCCAGCATTGTTACATGAGCCAGACTACCCTGAATGTCTTCCTCAGCCAAAGCTTTGTCAAAATTGATTGATGCCGTATATTCCTCAACCAAATGATTGGTTTGTTTCGTAAAACGTCCTCCCCACAGCTTGCTCACAGTGAGTACTCCCCTTTCGCTCATGGACAAAGCCGCTCCTGCCAGATGTGCAAGAACGGCCTGCCTTGTCAATTATATTAATGTCGCTCTAATATGCAGGTTGAACTTAGTTTTTGTTTTGCTCCACGCCGGAGTTTACTTTCAAACGCAGTGCGTTCAGGCGGATAAAGCCTGTTGCATCCCCTTGATCGTAAGCTTGTGTTGGATCAGCTTCCATCGTTGCGATGTCCGGATTGTAGAGGCTGACAGGACTTTTCACACCTGCGCCGATGATGTTACCTTTGTACAGCTTCACACGTACCGTACCTGTTACGTTCTTCTGGCTTTCAGTTACCAGCGCTTGTAATGCAAGACGCTCTGGTGCGAACCAGAAACCGTTGTATACCAGGGTGCTATAACGTGTGATCAGGCTATCACGCAGGTTCATCACTTCACGATCCATCGTGATGGATTCCATTTTGCGATGTGCAGTAAACAAGATCGTTCCACCCGGTGTTTCGTATACGCCACGGCTCTTCATACCCACAAAACGGTTTTCAACCATATCTACACGGCCGATACCATGTTTGCCACCCAGCTCGTTCAATTGCTCCATCACTTGCAATGGGCTCAAACGCTCACCGTTCAGCGCAACACAATCGCCTTGTTCGAACTCCAGTTCAACATATTCTGCTTGATCTGGTGCATCTTCAGGTGCACTGCTCAACAGGAACATGTCTTTGTTCTCGTCCGCACTTGGATCGAACCAAGGATCTTCGAGCACACCGCTCTCATAGCTGATATGCAGCAGATTACGGTCTGTTGAATACGGTTTAGCCGCGGATGCGGTTACTGGAATGCCATGTTTCTCAGCATACGCGATCATCTCGGCACGTCCCGGGAACTGGTTACGGAATTCTTCCAGACGCCAAGGTGCAATGACATTAATGTCTGGTGTCAGCGCGGCCGCGTTCAGCTCAAAGCGAACTTGGTCATTTCCTTTACCCGTAGCGCCGTGAGCGATGGCTGTAGCACCTTCTGCACGAGCGATATCCACCATGCGTTTAGCGATCAGTGGACGAGCGATACTTGTACCGAGCAGGTATTGTCCTTCATAGAGGGCACCCGCCTGGAACATCGGATAGATGAAATCTTTGGCGAATTCATCGCGCAGATCGTCGATGTATACTTTGGAAGCGCCTGTTGCCAGTGCTTTTTCCTCCAAGCCGTCCAATTCATCCTTTTGTCCAATGTCTGCTGTGAATGCGATAATCTCTGCATCATACGTTTCTTTCAACCATTTCAAAATTACGGATGTGTCCAACCCGCCTGAATATGCGAGTACAATTTTTTCCTTAGCCATGTTCGATGGTCCTCCCCAAGATCAGTTAAGTTAAACAGAGCCTTCATACACTGAATCCTACGAGCTTCTTGTTTAATTAACTTTTTAAAGTACATTATAGATGAATCTATCATCGCGAAATCTTCGCCTAAAATCAACCCGTAAAGGCAAACAGCCTCTATTCGCTCATTAACGCAGCCATCAATGCTTTCTGTGCATGCAAGCGATTCTCCGCCTGATCAAAGATCAGGGAGTTCGGTCCGTCAATTACACCGGCACTCACTTCTTCGCCGCGGTGTGCTGGCAGACAGTGCAGGAACATGTAGTCCGGCTTCGCGCCTTTCATCAGTTCCTCATCCACTTGGTATGCCGCAAACGCCTTCTCACGAATCTTCTGCTCTTCTTCAAAGCCCATGCTTGCCCATACATCCGTGTACACGATATCTGCATCTTTCGCTGCTTCTTGTGCACTGTAGGTTACCGTCACTTCAGAACCGCTCTCTTGTGCAATAATACGCGCCTGCTCCACAACCGCACCATCCGGCTCATAGCCTTCTGGCGTTGCTACAGCAACATGCATACCCATTTTCGCTGCACCGAGCATCAGGGAGTGTGCCATATTGTTGCCATCTCCGATGTAAGCCATTTTCAAACCTGCTAGCTTGCCTTTGTGCTCCAGCACCGTTTGGAAGTCGGCCAGTACCTGACAAGGATGCGCTGCATCGCTCAGGCCGTTAATAACCGGAACATCCGCATGCTCTGCCAGTTCAGTTACATTATGGTGTCCAAAGGTACGGATCATGATGCCGTCCAGGTAACGGGACAATACTTTGGCTGTATCATGTGTGGTTTCCCCACGACCCAACTGGATATCATTTTTGCTCAGGAAGAGCGCGTGTCCACCCAATTGGAACATGCCCACTTCAAAGGATACACGCGTACGTGTAGATGATTTTTCAAAAATAAGTCCGATCGTTTTGCCTTTCAACGGTTGAAAAGGTACACCGCTTTTTTGCTTGCCTTTAATCTCGATCGCGAGATCAAGCAGATAACGAATCTCCTCTGCCGTGTAGTCCGTGAACTCGATAAAATCCCGGCCTCTCAGATCAATCTTCTGAACCTTTTCCGTCTGTTGTGCTGTCATCTATATGTCCTCCTTATTTCCGGTTCCCTGCACCCGCATAGGCAGAAGAGCGGGCAATGTCGATACTTTGTCGGGGTGCTTCTCACGTTTATTCATCTCGGCCTTCTGCAAGTTCACCACGCGGCTACAGGGATTCATCATCTCGTTCTGCTTCGAGGCCGGTAATGGCCCCGAGACAGAAAGGTTATCATGTTTATATTAGGCTTTCGCCGCTACGTGCTCTTCGATCAGTGTCGCTACCAGGGATACTGCCTCGTCGATCTCTTCTTTGCTCACATACAGGTTTGGAAGCAAACGAATCACATTCGGTCCTGCAGAGACGAACAAGATACCGCGTTTTTGTCCAGCAACTACAATATCACCTACCGGCTCAGCACATTCGATGCCAACGAGCAATCCCAAGCCACGAACTTCCTTCACAAAGGAGTTGCCTGCCAAACGCTCCCGCAGCGAGCTCATCAGGTATTCACCCATTTCCGCTGCACGCTCTGGCAAACGATCTTCCAGCATCGTTTCAATGGTTGCAATCACAACGGATGAAGCAAGTGGCGTTCCGCCAAATGTCGTCGCATGACTACCAGGTGTGAACGCATCCCGCAGGAAACCTTTACCCAGCATCGCGCCTACAGGGAAGCCACTGCCGATACCTTTGGCAACGGTGAACACGTCTGGCTCAATGCCATAATGTTCGTGTGCAAACAATTTACCTGTACGTCCCATTCCGGTCTGCACTTCATCCACAATGAGTAACAACCCGTGCTCGTCACACAGTTTCCGAACATGCTTGACGAATTCCGGTTCAACCGGATATACCCCACCCTCGGCCTGAACCATCTCCAGCATTATCGCTGCAGTGTTGGGTCCAATTGACGCTTCGAGTGCAGGGATATCATGAAGAGGAACAGTTACAAACCCGGCTGGCAATGGCAAAAATCCTTCTTTCACCTTATCCTGTCCGGTTGCTGTCAGTGTAGCGAGTGTCCGTCCATGAAAAGATTGGGCAAATGTGATCACTTCATAGCGATCTGTTCCTTTTACCTTCTGGTGATACCGACGGGCTACCTTAATAGCCGCTTCGTTCGCTTCGGCACCACTGTTACAGAAGAACACGGCATCAGCGCATGTATTGGCTGTCAGCAATGCTGCTGCCTTCTCCTGGCCCGGAATCTGGAACAGGTTGGATACATGCCATAGCTCATCAATCTGAGCTTTCAACTTGGCTCCGACTTTCTCCGGCGCATGGCCCAGGCTGGTTACAGCGAGTCCGCACATGAAATCGAGGTAACGGTTGCCCTGATCATCCCATAGCCAGCTGCCCTTACCTTTGACCAGACTGATTGGATAACGCGCATACGTTTGAAAAAGCGAGCTTTCCGTCTGTGCAGCTGCACCTGTTGCTGCTACACCTGCTACCGCTGTGCCAGAACCTGGCTGTTCGTTGCCTTTTGCCATCACCATATCACTCCTATTGGTTGGTGCAACGGCAATCATATAAGAGCCCTGACTTACACTAGACCACTCCGATTGCAGAACCATCTTTTGAACGCCTGCATACTCCACTTCGATGACAGAACAACCTTCCGATCGCTGTTATCCCCGGATTTTTTTGATTAATTGTTTAAAGGTCGAAATCCGGGGATAAAGGCGCACGCTTCGCTTCTTCAGGTTATTTCTGTCCTCTACGGTATGCATTTTTATTCTTCAGTTTGGTTCTGCACCCTACGTTATTGTGTGTGTAATATTAGATTTCTTATATAAAAAAGCCGTGCACATATTTTTTATTTACTATCAGATCATGAAGACCCTAGCACACTCAGAAAATTATTGCATACGGATGATTCTTGTTCCGATGATTTCTCCGCCGAGCACACGGCTCAGGATCTGGGGTTCGCTTCCATCTACGATGATGACCTCACGTACTTGACCATGGATACAGGCGATTGCTGCACGCACTTTGGGAATCATGCCGCCATAGATTTCTCCGGTCTGAATCATGTCCTCAATCTCCTGTACAGAGACGGATGACAGTACTTTTTTCTCACCGCCTACGTTCTTCATGATGCCAGGAACGTCTGTCACGACAATCATCCGACTCACGCCGAGATGAGACGCCACTGCACCCGCAGCTGTATCTGCGTTAATGTTGTAGCGCTGTCCGGTTGCATCTACACCAACTGGTGCGATAATCGGCATGTAACCCATGTTCACGATGCCTTGGATAATCCCTGCGTTCACACCAGTGACATCGCCTACCCAACCGATTTCTGCGTGGTTTGTAACAGGTTTAGCCTGAATCAGGCCTCCGTCCACACCAGACAAGCCCAGTGCACGACCTCCCACACGTTGAATCAGACGCACGATTTGTTTGTTGATACTGCCCGCAAGCACCATCTCCACTACGTCCAGCACCGGTTCAGTCGTCTTGCGTAGACCGTTAACGAACTCGGTTTCGATACCAAGCTTCGCCAGGTTATCCGAGATCGCAGGACCTCCGCCATGCACGATCACCGGCTGCGTACCCTGAGACTGCAAATCACGCAGATCCGCGAAGAAAGATTCCGGCAATGCTGCCAGCGTGCTGCCTCCACATTTCATGACAAACATCTGTTTCTCTGTGCTCGCTTCCGTTGCGGTACTCTTGTTTGGCATTGTTGAATTCATGAGGGCAAGCTCCTATCATAGTAAAAATTATATTCAAAAAAATATAACACTTTTATACGGTCACAAAGCCTGGTAGGAGTCCATTCCGAATTCGGATTGTTCTTTCGATCGCTGTTGTCTCCAGGTATCTTGAATTATCCCTATATAGGGGAACACCCGGAGACAAAGGCGACCGCTCTGCTTCTGCAGAATCAATTCCGTCTTCTCCATTACTATCGCTATATGTCCAACACCAAACAACAAGTTTAAATTTCATTGATAATTTTTGAAACATCTCACGAAACAGTTTCACAATAGAAGACAGCTGTTTCGCAAAATCTTTAACCCAAAAGTTTATTAAGTGCGGTATGCGGCGTTAATTCGGACGTAGTCATACGTCAGGTCACAGCCCCAGGCTCTTGCTGTTCCTTCGCCGTGGTGCAGATCCACCACAATACGAACCGTATCCGTCTGTAAATAGGCCAATGCCGCTTCTTCGTCAAACACGACAGGACGGGACTGTTCAAGTACCGAGATCTCTCCCAAACGGATATTTACCGTATCCGGGTTCACTGGCTGTCCTGCACGTCCTACGGCTGCAATAATCCGTCCCCAGTTGGCGTCAGCGCCGAACATGGCGGATTTCACCAGACTGGACCCGATAACCGTTTTGGCAATCGCTTGCGCGGATTCATCACTTACCGCACCTGTAACTTCTACCTCAACCAGTTTGGTTGCTCCTTCACCATCGCGAGCAATGGCTTTGGCCAACACTTGGCATACATAGGTGAAGCCGGCTGCAAAAGCGTCCCAATCCGGATGATCTGTGGTCAGCTCTTCATTGCCTGCATATCCACTGGACATGGCTACCAGCATGTCGTTCGTACTTGTATCCCCATCGACAGTAATCATGTTGAATGTATGATTGGTTGCCTGGCGCAGCAGGCGCTGCAACGCTTCTGCACCAATGACCGCGTCAGAGGTCATGAATGCGAGCATCGTCGCCATATTCGGATGAATCATCCCCGAGCCTTTGGCGGCACCTGCAATCGTAACCGTCTTGCCGTTAACCATAACGGAGACGCAGGCTTCCTTTTTCACCAAATCCGTTGTCAGAATCGCTTGTGAAAATTGTTCCGCCTCATTCGACTCCTTGCCCATATGCGCCGGAAGGCCGGTAATACCTGAATGCACAGCATCCATTTTGAGCAATTCCCCAATGACACCTGTGGAGGCCACAGCTACGTCCTCTTCTGCCACACCCAACTCACGCGCAGCGGCCGATCGCATCGCATAGGCATCTTCTTCCCCTTGTTGACCTGTACATGCATTGGCATTCCCACTATTAACGATGACAGCTTGAAGGCGTCCATTGCTCAGGCTTTCACGCGTTACTTTGAGTGGCGCTGCCTGAAACACGTTCGTTGTATACACAGCAGCAGCTGTTGCCGGTACATCACAGCGGATCGCTCCGATGTCATTGCGAGATGTCTTTTTCAATCCACAGTGAAGTCCACCCGCAGTGAACCCCCCAGGGGTTACAATCGTTCCGTTCTCAATTACGGTAAAACTCTTTTGCTCCACATTCGTTCCCATATCATATCCCCCGTATGCGTTCAGCTATATGCCGATGATCCGCTGCTTAACCTGACCCAATCTCCCCAAGTGGCTCCGAGAATGCACTTAAATTTTACAACGAATATTTCAGTGCCTTCCGAATTCCAATCCCTATGGATATACCGGTGTCATGTTCAGCCCGAGGTTCTCCTCCCATCCCATCATCAGGTTCATATTTTGAATCGCTTGCCCGGAAGCACCCTTCACCAGGTTGTCGATGACCGAAATAATCGTCAAACGCCCTGTGCGAGGATCCACCGCAAATCCGATATCACAATAGTTGGATCCGTACACTTCTTTGGTAGAAGGCCAGATGCCCGGTTCACGTACACGTACGAAAGGTCTGTTCTCATAATATTTGCGATACAAGTCCACGATCTCCCGGTCGCTGTGTTCCCCAAGGAGTGTTGCATACATCGTACTCATGATTCCACGCGTCATTGGTACCAGATGTGTGGTGAAGGTAACCGTAACAGGCGTTCCCGTTATGTTGCCAAGCACTTGTTCGATCTCGGGAATATGTTGGTGTTTGTTGAGTTTATAGGCTTTGAAATTCTCATTCATCTCTGCATAATGGTTCGTCAGACTTGTTCCGCGCCCTGCACCGGACACACCTGATTTGGCATCAATAATAATAGTAGAAGGATCAATCCAGCCTGCCTCTACGGCAGGGATCAGTCCAAGAAGTGTGGCTGTTGGATAACAGCCGGGGTTGGAAATAAAATTCTGTCCCTTCACCTTTTCACCGAATACTTCAGCCATACCATACACCGCTTGTTCCAACAAATCAGCTGGAGGCGCCGGATGTTTATACCACTCTTCGTATACTGTCCCATCCTTCAGTCTGAAATCGCCAGACAAATCAATAACCTTAAGCCCTGCTGCCAGCAGGCTTGGTACGAGTTTTGCACTTACGCCGGACGGGGTCGCTGTGAATACCAGATCTGCACGACTCGCTATCTCAGCCGGATCTACGCCGTCGAGTGGCCTGTGAATCACGTCCGTCAAATGCGGAAATCCATCTGCGATGGACTCACCACTGCTCGATGATGAGATCACCGATGTGATTTCAACCTGCGGATGGTTCTGGAAAAAACGAATCAGTTCCACCCCGCCGTAGCCGGTGGAACCGACGATTGCTACTTTTAATTTGTTATTCACTCTCGCTCCCCCAATCTCGATGTATGCGCTACTTGTGCTATGCCCTTGCATGAATGTGGCCCGAACACAGCAATTCCGTCGCTTATATGCATATTTGTGTATTATTATACGACTCTGGTTATATAAATACAACACTCTATCATCAATTTCACATGGATTTCCATCGAATCCGAACATATCTTTTTTATCATCCGGGACGAACAGGTATACTTCTGTTAAAATACGTATTAGTAGGAAACATTACAATCAGGGTCTCATTCATAACTAACCTGCTAATCAAGGACATATGAATAGATTCATGATGGTCATTATGAGACGTGGGGGACTATAGTGCATATCGAATCCATTTTACTTATTGTACTCCTGGGCCTGAATATTATTTTTGCGGCAGCAGTCGTTTTCTTCGAACGGAAGGATGCCAGCGCTTCCTGGGCTTGGCTGCTCGTCTTGAACTTTATTCCAGTGTTTGGGTTTGTACTTTATCTTTTAACCGGTCAGAACCTGACTCGATACCGGCTTTTCCAGTGGAAGGAACGCAAGAAGCTCGGGCTCGAGGAACGTATTGAAGCCCAGCTCGCACAGTTGCACGATAACCGTACCCCTTTCCGCAACCAGGCAACCGAGAGTAGCCAGGACATGATCTATATGAACCTGAAGCAGAACGGCGCCCTGCTGACAGAGGATAATGCGGTTGAGATCATTACGGACGGTACCGACAAATTCCAGCGGCTCTTGGATGACATCGAAGCGGCCAAGGATCACGTGCACGTGCAATACTACATTTATAGAGGCGACCGTCTGGGCAAAAGAATTCGGGACGCACTCATCCGCAAAGCGCGGGAAGGCATCAAAGTTCGTTTGCTGTATGATGCGCTCGGCTCGCGGCGGGTATCCAAACGCTTTTTCAAAGAATTGCGCGAAGCAGGTGGTTTGGTTGAAGTCTTTTTCCCATCCAAATTCAGTCTGATCAACTTGCGTATGAACTATCGTAATCACCGGAAGATTGTCATCATTGATGGTAACCTTGGATACACGGGCGGATTTAATGTTGGTGATGAGTATCTTGGTTTGAACTCGAAATTCGGTTACTGGCGCGACACACATCTGCGTATTCAGGGGAATGCCGTTCATGCCTTGCAGACCCGTTTCCTCCTGGATTGGAATGAAGCGTCCAAACAGCATGATACGCCTTATGTTCCTGCACATTTCCCTCATATCGAGGGTACGGGTAACACTGCCATGCAGATTGTCTCCAGTGGACCGGATGCAGAGACTGAGCATATCAAGAACAGTTATCTCAAGATGATTAATGGTGCCAAACATTCGATTTTGATCCAAACGCCTTATTTCATCCCGGATGCCAGCGTATTCGAAGCCATACGCCTCGCGTGTCTGTCCGGTATCGATGTTCGCATTATGATCCCGAATAAACCAGACCATGCCTTCGTCTATTGGGCAACGTTATCGTATATTGGTGAGTTGTTGAAGGTTGGCGCCAAAGTATTTATATATGACAATGGCTTCATTCATGCCAAAACACTTATCATTGACAGCTTGGTTGCATCCGTGGGAACCGCCAATATCGATTACCGCAGTTTCCGGCTGAACTTTGAGGTGAATGCTTTTATGTACGATGAGACGATTGCGACAGCACTTGTACAAACCTTTGAGCACGACCTGCATGTATCGCGGGAAATGACGCTTGAGGAATACCAAAAACGCAGTCTGATCATCCGCTTCAAAGAAGCGATTTCCCGTCTGTTATCTCCGATTCTGTAGTGGTGGCACTCCGATGACAGAACATCCTTCCGAAGTAGCTTTCTTTCAGAAAGCTTTTAGGCGAACGTTCCACTTCTTCAGGATATTTCTGTCCTCTCCGTTATGTGAAATGTTAAGTTGAACTTTTAAGAATAGAAAAGCAGGTACTCCCTCTTCGTTATCTCAGAGAAGGGTGTACCTGCTTTTTATTTTGAACTTTCAAACTTATGAGCCTGTATGGCTCACTCGCTATTTTCATACCCGTTCACACATGTTCTCCCCGCTTAAAGCCTTCGCCGAGCACTTCGTGCGCATTACTGATAATGACAAAAGCTCCCGGGTCCACGGACCGGATCAACGCTTTGAGTCTTGGCACCTCATTTTGTCCAACCACTACCATCAGTACTGTTCGTTGATCGTCGGTGTACCCGCCTTTGGCCTCCAGCTTCGTTAAGCCACGATCCAGGTCATCCAGAATTACTTTGCTGATTGCTTCCGTCTGGTTGGAGATAATATAAGCCACCTTGGAGAAGCCGAGCCCCATCTCAACCGCATCGATCACTTTACCGGTAACATACAACCCAATCAGCGCATAGAGAGACTGCTCCAACGATAATACAAATGCAGCCATAATGATAACGGTGGCATCCATAATTACAACACAGAGAGAGTAACTTAGCCCGCTGTATTTCTGTACGATTCTGGCAAGAATGCTCATGCCCCCTGTTGATCCTCTACCTCGATATACAATGCCGATCCCCAGACCCACGCCAATTCCACCGTACAGAGAACCAAGAAGCGGATTCGTTGTTGGTATGGCCCAATCCTTCGTTAGATAGACCAGTAAGGGCAGGACAATACTGCCGAGAACTGAACGGATCCCATACTGTTTGCCAATGAGCAGAAACCCTGCAATCAGCAGGGGGATGTTAATTGCCCACTGCGTATAAGCCGGCTCCCAATTGAGCCATTCCTTGCCCAGGATGGATAATCCGGACACCCCACCTGAAGCGATTTGATTCGGTAATAGAAATAAATTAAAGGCTACTGCGATTAAAAATGAACCTACAATGATGGATAACGTATCCACGACGTTTCTCCAGGGCCCGTTTAGGGGAATGAGGCTGATTAACCCCTTTTTGCGATGATTATGAAATTGTGATCGTTGTTGCATGTTCTCGTGCGCTCCTTTGTTGTGACTGATCAGTTGTTCGTTCATTAACATACACCCTATAAAATCATTCAAAAAAAAGCCCCTGTATAGACCAGCATACGCCTAGACGTAAGGGTCCATACAGGAACTTCTATTAATCGTTCTCTACTTTAATCTGGCTACGCAAATAACCATCGATGAATGCATCGAGGTCGCCGTCCATTACTGCTCCTGTGTTTCCTGTCTCTACGCTTGTACGGTGATCCTTTACCATACTATAGGGATGGAACACATAGGAGCGAATCTGGCTACCCCATGAAATATCCGACTGATCTCCTCGGATTTCATCCAGCTGTTGTTTTTGCTCTTCAATTTTACGCTCATACAATTTCGAACGAAGCATCGTCATCGCTCGCTCACGGTTCTTAATCTGTGAACGTTCATTCTGACACGTTACAACTACGCCTGTCGGAAGGTGAGTGATCCGCACGGCAGAGTCGGTGGTATTGATATGTTGTCCACCCGCACCACTTGCCCTGTACGTATCGATCTTGAGATCCTCTGTACGGATGTCCACTTCAATCGTATCATCAATCTCCGGTACCACATCACAGGATACGAAGGACGTATGTCTACGGCCCGATGAGTCAAAAGGAGAGATCCGCACCAATCGGTGTACACCCTTCTCGGCTTTTAGATAACCATAAGCGTTATGTCCCTTGATCGACAACGTCACACTCTTGATCCCAGCCTCGTCACCTGGCAGATAATCCAATACCTCAACCTTGAAGCCACGCTTCTCGGACCAACGTGTATACATCCGGAGCAACATCTGTCCCCAATCCTGGGACTCGGTGCCACCCGCACCCGGGTGAAGCTCCAAAATCGCATTCATCTTGTCGTATGGTTGATTCAGTAGAAGCTGAAGTTCGAACTCTGCGACCTTATTCACGATCGCGGTAATACTGTTACCAATCTCGGTAGCAAGATCTTCGTCGCCTTCTTCATCCGCCAGCTCTATCATCATCACTGCATCATCATAGTCCTGTTGGAGCTTGGTGTATTGATCCACCGATCCCTTCACCGCATTTAGCTCAGCGATGATGGATTGCGCCTTGTCACTATCGTCCCAGAAATCCGGGGCAGACATCTTCACTTCGAAGTTGCCGATCATCTCTTGCTTCAGATCTAAGTCAAAGAGACCCCCTAAGGTTTGTTAGTTTCTTGCCTATTTCACGCAGGTCATGCTTCACGTTTGGATCGATCATGTGCAATTCCTCTTTTCATTAAGATAAGCTCCCCGCATCCAGGGGATTCCGCCAGATCAAGTAACGGATGCGCCACCGTGGTGTTGAGACAACTGTTTTCAGTCTATCTCTTCTCCATGTTCATGGTCATATGATTATAACTATGCACCATTCACCGGTTTTGCATCCTTCACTTCATCTATGGAATACCCGGCTGCAAGGAGCCGTTCATGTCATGCTATGTAAGTTGACCTAGTAACTGTTACACCTGCACTCCGATTACAGTAGCATCTTCCGATCGCTCTTATCCCCAGATTTTTTTGATCCCCTCTTACAAGGGGGAAAATCCGAGGATAAAGGCGAACGCTCCGCTTCTTCAGATTGCTTCTGCACTCTCCGTTATGGTGTAAAATCAAGGTTCAACTTATTACACTAAAGTTTATCTAAAAACCATTGTACTACTCTTGACCGTGGCAGTGTTTGAACTTCTTGCCACTACCGCATGGGCATGGATCGTTACGTCCGATTTGGTCGGAAACCTTCACTGGACGTTTCTCAGCAGGTTCACCGCTTGTCGAGATCTGACTTTCCTCCACAACCGCTTGACGCTCCTGATTGCTCTCGATCTGTGCTCTCATCACATAAGTCGCTACTTCTTCCTGAATCGAAGCGATCATCTGATGGAACATCTCGAAGCCTTCGAACTGGTACTCACGCAGTGGATCTGTACCGCCGTAGGCGCGAAGGTGGATACCTTGACGCAATTGATCCATTGCATCAATATGATCCATCCACTTGCTGTCTACTGCACGGAGCACAACCACTTTCTCGAACTCACGAACCATTTCTTCGCCAATTCGCTCTTCACGTGCATTGTACTTGTTCTGCACTTTCGTAAACAGATACTCGATAATCTCTTCTGCTTCTTTGCCCCACAGATCATCTTTCGTTACCGAACCATCATCCAGCAATTTGCTGTTCATGTAATCGGCAACTTCCTGCAACTCCCAGTTTTCCGGAATATCGTCACCACAATGTGCTTCAACGATACGTTCAATGGATGGTTTGATCATATCCATAACGATCTGTTTGATGTTTTCGGACTCCAGTACCTCGCGGCGCTGTTTATAGATAATTTCACGTTGTTGGTTCATGACATCATCATATTGAAGAACGACTTTACGCACGTCAAAGTTGTTACCTTCAACACGCTTCTGCGCCGATTCCACTGCACGGGTAATCATCCGGCTCTCGATCGGTTGATCTTCTTCAAAACCAAGGCGCTCCATCATGTTCAGTACATTGTCTGCACCGAAACGTCTCATCAATTCATCACCCAGTGACAGGTAGAATTGTGTTGAACCCGGGTCACCTTGACGTCCTGCACGTCCACGCAGCTGATTATCAATCCGGCGTGACTCGTGACGCTCTGTACCGATGATATGAAGGCCGCCTACTTCAGCTACACCTTCACCCAAGATAATATCCGTACCCCGTCCTGCCATGTTGGTAGCAATCGTTACTGCACCCGCTTGGCCAGCTCCTGAGATAATCTCTGCTTCTTCAGCGTGGTACTTGGCGTTCAGTACCTGGTGTCTTACACCACGGCGCTTAAGCATATCAGACAAGCGTTCAGAGTTCTCGATGGACACCGTACCTACCAGAACCGGTTGATTCTTGCTGTGGCGTTCCACGATTTCTTCCACAACCGCCTTGAACTTGCCATCGATGCTCTTGTACACGACATCTGCCATGTCATCCCGTTTGTTCGGACGGTTAGTTGGAATCTGCAATACTTCGAGACCGTAGATTTTTTTGAACTCTTCTTCCTCGGTTTTCGCTGTACCCGTCATACCCGCAAGTTTACGGTACATCCGGAAATAGTTCTGGAAGGTAATCGTAGCAAGCGTCATGCTCTCGTTTTGTACTTCAATGCCCTCTTTGGCTTCAATCGCCTGGTGTAATCCATCACTGTAACGACGTCCGGACATCAGACGACCTGTGAATTCATCGACGATCATAACTTCTTCATCACTGACCACATAATCTACGTCACGACGCATGATTACGTTGGCTTTCAACCCCTGTACGATGTGATGGTTGAGCGTAACGTTGGCATGGTCATACAAGTTCTCGATCCCAAATGCTTTCTCTGCTTTGGCCACGCCCGCCTCAGTCAACGCTACGGATTTCACCTTGATGTCTACCGTAAAGTCTTCTTCCGGCACCAAACGCTTCACAAAACGATCTGCTGCATAGTACATATCCGTTGACTTTTGAGCTTGTCCGGAGATAATGAGTGGCGTACGCGCCTCATCGACCAGGATGGAGTCCACTTCATCAATGATACAGAAGAACAATGGACGTTGGACCATTTGCTCTTTGTACAGAACCATGTTGTCACGCAGATAGTCAAAACCAAACTCGTTGTTCGTTCCGTACGTAATATCACATGCATATGCATGCTGTTTCAAAGCATGGTCCATACCGCTCAGGTTAACCCCTACCGTCATGCCCATGAATTCGTAGATTTGTCCCATTTCCTGGCTATCCCGCTGTGCCAGATAGTCATTGACCGTGACCACGTGAACACCTTTGGACATCAACGCGTTCAGATATACCGGGAGTGTTCCTACCAGCGTTTTACCTTCACCCGTTTTCATCTCGGAAATACGGCCTTCATGCAGAGCGATCCCGCCCAGCATCTGTACATCGTAGTGACGTTTGCCCAGTACACGGCGTGATGCCTCACGTACAGTTGCAAATGCCTCTGGAAGAAGCTCATCTGTTGTTTCTCCCTTTTCAATACGAGCACGGTATTCCTCCGTTTTACCTTTCAGTTGTTCATCAGACAACGCCTGAAATTGTGGTTCCAGTTTATTGATCACATCGACCGTCTTCATCAGACGTTTAACATCACGTTCATTCATGTCGCCGAAGATCTTTTTGACAAGTCCTAGCATGGTATACCCCTTTCGTGCAAAACAGAATAGACCCCCTGTTGCCGCCACGCGACACCATCGGATGGATGTTGCTCCACTTGCCCGGGGGTGACAAACATTATAAAAAGTAATATGGATGAATCAACTCCAGGCTTGCCAAGGGTTCCTCATGAAGCTGATTCGGTGTTCAAACGGATTCGGTTATTAAAAACTAGCCGAAGCCCGAGCCTTGCGAATCATGTTCATGGTGCTGTGCCTGTCATTGATTATGATTAGCGATCATTCGTTGACAATTCCTCATCAGGACAATGATTCTCTTTGCATAAATTGTAACAGTTTGTAAGGGTCGCCGCAACACGCCACGGCACACTTCTTTGAACTTCTGAGACATATCAAATGGAGTTTTAGTGCAAAAAATCATAGTCGTTAGCGGAAGCGTTCAATTGTCTGGTTTCATTTTACAAGGCAGACTGCCCTGTCAACGAATTTTGATGGTAAATCTGGATGATAATCTCAAAATTCAGTTCTCGAAATTAGGTGTACGAATAGTTTCGTAACCATTGGAATCCGGTGGTTACATTGTACCGATTATTGAATCTTCATACTATCTATTAGACGCAGCAGCATAGGGAATAGTTTCACCATTTTATTTCCAAACATCATTTCCCAGTCCCTCTACGCACAAAAGAGCCCCATCCCTTAAGGGATGGAAGCTCTTGTTAGGTCTAATCCAGGAAACTACAGTTCCCGTGTTCATTATTAAAGTTTAGATATTCTTATTCAATTCCCATCCGATGATCGTAAACGTTAAAATTAACCTTGTTCGATTAATCCGTACTTACCATCGTTCCGTTTGTAAACCACGCTAACTTCTTCACTGTCAATGTTGGAGAATACGAAGAAATTGTGACCAACCATGTTCATTTGGAGGATTGCCTCTTCCACGTCCATTGGTTTCAACATAAAGCGTTTCGTACGTACAACTTCCAAATCATCTTCATCCGTGTCCGCATCCAGTTCAGCTGTAGCTACAGTACCTGTTGGATCTTCAACGAAGAGTGTTTTCAGGCTGCCTTCCTGGCGGAACTTACGGTTAATTTTTGTTTTGTGTTTGCGGATCTGACGTTCCAGCTTGTCCACCACGGAGTCAATGGATGCGTACATATCGTCGCTCTCATCCTCAGCGCGGAGCACAATGCCTTTCAAAGGGATCGTCACCTCTACCGTATGCAAACCTCTCGTCGTGCTCAATGTAACAGCACCGTCAGAGTTAAGGGGTGCATCGAAATACTTCTCGAGTCTACTCAACTTTTTGTCGACATAATCCTTCAAAGCATCGGTAACCTCGATTTGCTGACCTCGAATACTTAAATTCATAGGGCACTCCTCCTTTTTCCTTTGCCACTTCATTATAACACGAATGTAAGCGCCATGTAAAAACTCCCGGTGACCGAATAATGACATCTGTTCAAGCCACATCTGCCAACATAGGCATAGCGCCATATTTCGCGATATTTCATCATATTCAGCCATAATCGTATATTTGCATGGAACGTCTTATTAGGCGCTTGATGATGTATTTAACCGTTTTTGAGCTTGCTCAATCTAATATGTAAAAGGAACTTCATCTATCTCTTGAATCTACTGCTTTAATCTATTAAACTCACAAAAATACTATTCCCGGAATGATCTAAATCTCGAATCTATTGAAACAAAAAAAGACCCCGGAACATACCGGAGTCTGATGCTAGCGATAATTCAATTTGGTAACCATCTAACCATATATGTAGGTCGGATTGTCCGGATGATTATAATTTGATTACGTTAGCTGCTTGCGGTCCACGCGCGCCTTCGACGATGTCGAATTCTACGGATTGACCTTCTTCCAAAGTTTTGAATCCTTCGGATTGAATTGCGGAGAAATGTACGAATACGTCGCCGCCATCTTCAGTCTCAATGAAACCGTAACCTTTTTCTGCGTTGAACCATTTTACTTTACCTTGCATGCACTAACATTCCCTTCGTCATCAAATGAAGTGAAGCTTTCGGCCTTAACCTCTGCCCACAATTCAGATAATACCATCCAAAGTTATCCATTGTCAATTGGTAAAGTAAATGTTTTCTTGGAATTTTTTGTAGATTAATTGGGGATTGTGTTGAATGGTGGGATATCTTGAATATAACAGGTAATTGGCGGGTTGGTAAGTCTATTTTAGAGAGATATGTTAGAGAAGAAACTATAGTGCAGATAACGAGCGAATGACAAAATGCATGAGTCTTAAATAACTGACAAATTCACTTTTACAGCTAATTATGATATAGGAATATCTTCGTAAAAACATAAAATTGTTCTGTACAACAGAGTGATCAATGGCTAAAACATACGAACTCTCTCTACTTAAAATGTTATCAAATATATTAATATGTTTGATAACATTCTACTTTACACAATTTTTAATTTCATAAAAAAAATGAGCCGCAGCGTCGAAAACAAAACAGGGGAAATCTTAAAAGATCTCCCCTTTTCTTTATATGTTATTTTCTTCTATCCATAAGCATACTATCAGGCGCATAGGCAGTCTCATATACATTCCGCTGCATTTTTGCTTGATTTCGTTTATGCAGCCAATCTTGTGCCTCAACCCGAAGGGCGTTCATACGATTAAGTAGTGTTTTATCATAGGCCAAAATCCGATGAACTTCCCCTTTTTGTTTTACATCCAGAGGGCAAATCTCACTCTCTTTAATTATAGCATCCACAATGTGTTGGCGATCTTCTATGAAGGACTCCAGTTCCTCATATGAGATCTCCTCAATCCGTTCAATGACTTCCAGAGTCATTATTGACAATTGCTCAATAAGCTTATCCATGAGCACTTTCAGTCTGAGAAGAGGCAAGTTTGGAAGCCTGCACCCAAGTTTCCCGCAAATCCGTCAAGTATCCAATGGCCTCTTCTGCTTTTTCTGGACTTTTACGAATATTAGCCTCAATTAGAAGATAGTTCGTATACTCATAGAGAGCGAACAAGTTTTTGGATACATCGAATGACTGGTCCAGCGTAGACATAAGTTCACTAATAATCGTCTGAGCTTTACCCAGATTCAAATTTGCTTTCTCAATATCCTGGTTATTCAGGCCCTCAAGTCCAACTTTTACAAATCGGATTGCTCCATCATACAGCATAATAACCAATTGAGCTGGCGTTGATGTCTGAACGGAAGATTGACGATATTTTTCATAAGGAGATTTAATCAATTAGGTCACCCTCTATTATAAAATTTCTCTTAGCTCGTGGTAGAGAATAGACTGGACGACTGTGAACTGAGTTTGTTCATTGCTGTTTCCATCGCAGTGAACTGTTTATAATAACGAGTTTCTGTGTTTTCCAAAATGGTAAGCATATTCGTAATTCGACTATTATACTCCTTGAGTTTCCTACCCATAGCACTTTCTTCTTTGTAACTCACTGTGAGGTCAGCTGAGAATTTACTGGTTCCGACACGTGTCACGAGGCTATCCAACGAACCAGATATTTTGTCTGCCAACTTGTCAAAAATACCATTATTCGCCTCACTGCCGGTACCTTGGAACAGATCGACTGCTTTTTGAGGATTCTCAGTCAATGCTTTTTTCAAGACGACTTCATCCAGAACAATTTTGCCTCCTGAGTTGTAGGATCCCATTGTAATCCCCATCTCAGATAAAGCGACGACTTGACCCGATATAATTCCTCTCATGTTAGAAAGAGCCGATCTTAAAATGTCATCATTCTTCAATAAACCACTCTTTGCTTTGTCAGTCCAATTGGTAATATCCGTATCTTTCATTGCCGTCTTTTGTTCGTCAGTCAACGGCTTGAAGTCACGATATTTATTTTCGTCCAGCTTGGTATTAAGCAGTGTGATCAAAGAATTGTAATCTTCAACAAAACTTTTGATGGTCTGCAAAGCTGTTTCAGTATCACTTGATGTTGTAATCGTAACTGGAGTGTCACCTGTTGTTGGAATCAATTCGGGATCAGCTTGAGTTACTGTTGTTTTTTCAAGTGTCAGTTGGACACCATTAATTGTAATCGTATTACTTGCGCTCTCAAACTTCTTATCATTTACAAATAAGAAGGCATTTTTCCCTTCAACAGTCTGCTTGATAAGGTCGGTGGTAGTGCCTTTAGGATTAAAGAGATTTAACACGGTATTATTGGTGTTAGCATCCGGATCAATTTCTACTTTCCCATCTTTACCGCTTGTTTTGGAGTTAATAATTAGTTTACCTGAGATTTCATCGTATTTTGCTGTAACGTTTGCTTTTGAATTTCCGTTGATGGTAGCAATCATCGTGGAGATAGAATTTCCTCCTGTAAAAGAAAAACTTTCCCCATTTATCGTTAACTTATATTCTTTTTCTGATAATTGTTTGCGATCAGCATCTGTCATATTGGCGACGCCTGTAGGATCCATCTGTAACATTTCCAAGTCAGCTAGAGTCTTCGTGCCAGCTACAGGTTTGTCCAACCCGTTAGTCGCGACTGTCTTTTTGGTAGCTACTTGAGTAATACTGACTTTCATATCAATTCCGTTAGCGTTTGCCGAAGCGTCCGCTTTTAGAGCGTCGGTGTTTCCACTCACAACAGCTTTTTGTGTATTTAATGCTGCACTTTTACCATATTTATCAATGAGTTTGTTCGTCCGAAAGTCTACGAGTTTGCTGTTAATTTCTCTATAACTATCACGTTTCCATTCAAGGATCTGCTTTTCCTGATTCAGTTTATCCAGTGGAATTCGTTTTGCAACCATCATACTTTTAACCATGCTATCGACGTCCATACCGGAGAAGCCGTTAATACGTGTAACCATTCAATCCCTCCTATAATTATATTTTCTCGTCTACCAATATCCCTGCAATCTCCATCATCTTGGCAACCAAGTCCAGCGTTTTCTCTGGTGGAATCTCACGAATAAGTTCCCCCGTATCTTTATTCATCACTTTCACCATGATGTCATGGGTCTTCTCATGTACACTAATTTCGAGCGTAGTCTCGGGGCCTTGCAAAGATTGCACCGCACGTTCAATCGTTTTAATCAGTTGCTCATCTGCAACCGAAATTTTGGCACCTTGGCTTTCTCTCGTGCTCAGGTCTTTATAATTTTTAATAGCTGACGCTGAAGATATTGATTCACTTGCACTTTGAACAGGAGCTACTTCTGGTCGGGGCTGTCCGTTAGCTGCGCCGGATGCCGAGAAGGAAAACTGTACATTCATGTGCTCTATCCTCCAAGAACGCTTGATTTATTATATATATCGGTCATTAGTCTTCGTTATTTTAGGGAATTCCTAGCAAAACAAAAAAAAGCCCCGGAATACTCCGGAGCTTTCGGTATTGAAGTGAATCTTAACGAAGCAATTGCAGAACGCCTTGTGGTTGTTGGTTAGCTTGAGCCAACATTGCTTGTGCAGCTTGTGCAAGGATGTTGTTCTTCGTTTGTTCCATCATTTCTTTAGCCATGTCAACGTCACGTACACGGGACTCAGCTGCAGTCAGGTTCTCGGAAGATGTGTTCAAGTTGTTGATTGTGTGTTCCAGACGGTTTTGAACCGCACCCAATTTAGCGCGCTCGCTGGAAACGGAGCTGATTGCTTTGTCCAAAGAAGTGATTGCGTTAGAAGCGCCAGCTGTAGTAGAGATATCTACACCAGAAATACCAAGTGCAGTAGAGCGCATGTCATTTACACCGAATGTGATGCTTTGACCTTTGTTTGCACCGATTTGGAATGTAACGCCACCATTGCTAGAAGCATCCGTTTGAGCTGCAGAAAGACCCAGATCTTTAATTACTGTGCTTCCAGTCAGATCTTCGAGTTTAATCGGACCACTCTCACTGATAATCTCAAAACGTCCGTCTTCCAATGCGTTTACTTTGACATCCTTAATGAAACCAAAGTCGCCGTCTGCTGTTGCGCCAGCTGCATCGTTAGCTTTTTCAATTGCATCATTAATCGCTGTCTCCAACGCTGTAGCTGCATCTGCCATAGTCGTTGTACCATTTTCAATATCCGCTGCTCCCGTTTCTGCTTGAAGCTTAGTATCTCCAATTGTGAAGTTGAACTTGGAGGCTGCTGTCACAGTTGTTCCATTGTATACACTTGTTCCTTTATTAGTAGCCGCCGCGCCGTCTGTTCCCAAAAATTTACCAGCAATCGAAGTAGTAGCTGAAGCTGTTTGAATTTGGGAATTAACACCTGTAGAGCCGCTTTCCAAAACAAGTTTATCTCCACTTACATAACCAGAAATATGAGCAACATTTGCTCCGGATTTATCAATAGCTTCGTTAATTTTGCTTACAATTAGGTCAGCAGCAGCTTTCATGGAAGTTGAAGTAGCTCCGCTTCCTGTACCTGCTGTGATAGTGTTTTGCTCTTCTGTAGATAGATTTTGCCAGTCAACTGTAATGTCAGTGCCATCAATTTTAATTTTTTCACTAACAAAGTCAGGAGTAGCAACCAGAGCCGTAGCACCATTCATTACAGCGGTTCCCGTAGCTACAGCAGCTGTTTGCTTACCAATTACAGTACCTGTAGTCGAATCCAATCCTACAGTTGCTCCGGAAGTTTTCAAAGCACCGTTCAACAATTTCTTCGTATTGAACTCTGTAGTATCGCCGATACGGTCGATTTCGGATTTCAATTGTTTAACTTCGTCTTGCAATGCTTTACGATCTTCTTCAGTGTTCGTACCGTTAGCGGATTGAACGGAAAGTTCACGTACACGTTGCAGGATGGAGTGAGTTTCGCTCAATGCGCCCTCAGCTGTTTGGATCAAAGAGATACCATCTTGCGCATTTTTGGAAGCCATATCCAAACCGCGGATTTGACCGCGCATTTTTTCGGAGATTGCCAAGCCTGCAGCATCGTCACCAGCACGGTTGATACGAAGACCTGAAGACAATTTCTCGATGTTTTTGCTAGTTGCAGCAGAGTTAGTGGACAGTTGGCGGTGAGTGTTCAACGCCGTAATATTATGGTTGATAATCATTTGATATTTCCTCCCTGAAGATAAATTAGTTCCACATCCTTGTGGTAAACGCCGCGACATTAAGGTCGGCCGCCCTGCCGAAGCAGCGTCTAAATTATATATCGACGGAAGGTATGCAACTGTTTATAGCAAATTGGAATATTTTTAATCTTTTTTGATATCTGTATTTCGTAGGCGTTCCATAAAAGCTTCAATATTGGCTGCCAGCGGCGTGGCAGACTCCCGATTGGCCTCTTGAATGGATGCATATATTTCCTGCCTGAATATATCAATATGCTTGGGTGCGGAGATTCCAATACGTACTGTATCTCCCTCTACAGCGAGTACAGTCACCTCAATCTGATCCTGAATGATAATAGACTCACCTTTTTTACGTGATAGTACCAGCATTTACACTCCACCTTTCACTGATTTGGCATCGTCTTCTGCCCAGATCAGATGACGTGTATCGTAAGAAGACTGATGGAGCACGACTTGTTTACCTAAAAGTCGCTCGGGATTAAGAACTACGGGTGCTAGCAGATTCATTGTTGATTTATTCGCCAGTGAATGAATCGTAACCATAGAGTATACAGACACTTGCTCCACAATCTCCAATTCTTCCTTATCTACCTCTCCCAATTCAAAACTATAATCCGGTACAAAAGTAAACGGACTTACCAAGAGGAATGCCAGTCCCGGCTCTCTTGTCGATTGCAAATAACTGAAAGGTGTATCTTCCCAAGGAACCAATGCGAACTCGGTTTCCTCTTCAAATCCGGGTAAACCTTTAGGAAATTGATATACATCTTCCGTTTTGACCTCTAATGATCCCCACATGCTTGTCTGAATATGAATAATAAACGCCTCCCTGGCGAAAGTTTTATGCAAAAAGAGCCATAGATGTCTACGATCAAGACCGTCTATAGCTCTACTTTATAATAACTAGAATCCTATATCTATGGCAGGTGGTGTGTACTGAATCGATGCATACTGCTTCACATAGATATCAAGCTTGCCCCGATTATACTCAATCTCCGGTCTATTCACAATGACATTCATTTCCGAAACAGCTGGAGTAAAGTTGATATCCGGCGCCTGAGTATACACACGAGTCTCCACATTCCCAGAAGAAGCGGGTGTCCGCGTTTCCGGAAACGGCCTCGCCTGCCAGTCTGAGCCAATAATACTCGCAATGGTATTTCCAGGCTTATGAATTGCAGCCAATTCATTGCCCTGCTGAACTCGTTCAGCCATATTTTGCAAAAAGATCTGTTGAATGCCTGAATAGATCCGTGCATTCATATCAATCATATTGCCGCCTGTGTAAGCAGAGAATGCTTTGCTCTGATCCACACTCAGTCTCATCGGATGACTCTCTACCGTTAGCTTGGCAGGTCTGGTATTCAACTGCACCTCAGCTTTGGGTTGACGAATGGTGAACTGTCCTGGATCAGCATCAATACTTAATAGTGTCGGCGTTGTCCTAATCTGAAGAACGGGAAGAGTACTCAAACGTTAACTCCTCCTTTTTATCTTAAGAAGTCCACCAAAGATGGAGAGATAATTTTGGCACCTGCAGACAAGGAAGCGTTATAGATGTTTTCCTGAATCTTGGATTGCATCGCCAGTTCCGCATAATCCGCATCCTCGACTTTGGATTGCAGATCTGTCAGGTTAATGCCGAGATCATCCAAACGACCCATCATCAGATCCACCCGGTTCGTCTTGGCACCAATCTCAGAACGGATTGCAAGCATCTTGTCCGTACGGCTATCAATATGATCCAACTGATTGGATAACTCTTTTTGATTCCCTTCTGTGAGAGCTTTCATGATGTTGTTCACGATGTTGAACAAGTTATCTTCTTCCGTCTCTGTTCCAAACACTTCATTACCACTCACGTTAATAGGCAATTGAACACTTTCACCTACGATGAAGTTAATCTTCCCTTTATCCGTCACAATAGAAGTAGCATTCGTTGTATCTAATGTACCGTCTGGATTAGACGGGAAATCATAAGGCTTAATATCATATGTCTCGCCATTAAAAATATATTTCCCGTTAAGCTTACTGTTCGAGATATCAATCAGCTGTTCTTTCAACTGTTTGACCTCTTCATTAATACTATCCAGCGCGGACTGGGGATTGGTCCCTGTCGAAGCTTGTACCGTCAACTCTCGCAGACGCTGTACGGCGTTACCCGCTTGATTCATAACCGTATCATTAAACTCAAGCCAGGATATAGCACTGTCTACGTTTTTCTGATACTGATCATTCGATGAAAGTTCTGCACGATAACGAAGGGAGTATGTGATCCCTACCGGATCATCCGAAGGTTTGTTAATTTTACGGCCTGTTGCCAGTTGGGTCTGGGTGTTGTTCATCTGCTGTGCATTCCGGTTCAAGTTCAAAAGCAACTGTGAACTAAGCATGTTATTCGTTATTCTCATGGTCTGTTATGTCACTCCCCTCTATTATCTGCCTACTGTTCCAGTAGAGTTGATCAACTTATCAAGCAATTCATCATATGTGGTCATAAATCGAGCAGAAGCGTTATAGGCATGCTGGAACTTGATCATATTGGACATCTCTTCATCCAAAGATACGCCACTCACGGATTGGCGACGAGTATCCACTTGCTCTACAAGGAACTCCGAGTTGGATGTCTGACGAGCCGCTTCCTGGGATTGTACCCCCAGTTGTCCCACAATGGCACTGAATTGTGCACCGATCGTTGCATTCCGTAAACCGTCTGCTGATTTCATCGGTGTATCTTTCAGATTCGCAAGCAAGATGGCAAGTGTATTATTACCTTTGATAACAGTCTCTGTACCAGAAGCATCCGATGTACGGAGTGAGGTCGCAATCTTATTCGGATCAGCCAAGATCTCTGCGTTCAATGAGATATTGCCAGCTGTAATGGCTGTTCCACCACCCGCTGCTGTAAAGAATGGGACTCCTCCAGAATTAGTTCCATCCATGCTGTATCCAAGTTGGTGCAATCCGTTCAGACCTTTGACCGTAACCTTCAAGTCTGTAGCGAGTGTACGTGCTGCACCTGTGTATGTAACCCCATCCAGTACAGTATTATCTGGCAATACCGAGCCAGCAGGAAGAGTAATCTCAATATCTCCGTTAGCAAGGGTATTCGCCAAGTCATCCATTTGTTTCTGGTAATCACTTACCAAGGTGTCTCTGGACTTAATCATGCCATGAACTTCACCATTGGTGAGTGTACCCGCAGTATATGCATCATTCAGAAAAGCAGGATCTACCGCGACTTGTACTGCCCCGCCTGTAACCAGTGCCTGTCCATTCATCTGGATCTGGTATCCTTGCTGTGAATCAGTAACAGTAATATTCATGATTTTGGACAGCTTATCCGTCATTAGATCGCGTTGGTCACGCAAATCGTTGGCATTGTCGCCAAGTGATTCAATTTTCACAATGGCACTATTGAGGTTTGCAATGTTACCCAAGTAACCCTGAATCTCATTACTTTTCACAGCGATGTTACTATCCAAATCCTGACTAAGCGCATCCAATTGACGGCTAATCTGATTCATAGCATCCGTAAGAGCGAGTGTGGTTTCCTTAACAATCCGGCGTGCCGTAACGTCCTCAGGGTTTTTGCTCAGATCTGACCATGATTTATAAAAATTATCCATTACGGTCCGGAATCCGGTGTCCGATGGCTCGTTCACAATGGCTTCAAGTTTCTCAAGTGTATCTCGTTGAATGGACCAACTCCCGAAGTTGGTGTTTTCATTGCGATATTGGTCATCCAAGAATTTCTCGCGCACACGGGTAATGGAGTCGAACTCTACCCCTGTACCAAGCTGTCCTGGTGTTGTGCTATGCAGAAATGCAAATGGCTCCATTGGAATGGATGCCTGCATGTTTACCTTTTGACGAGAATAGCCTTCCGTGTTGGCATTGGCTACGTTATGGCCTGTTGTGCTAAGAGCTGTCGTCTGTGTGAACAAACTGCGTTTAGCCGTTTCGATTGAATGAAATGTAGATGTCACCTGGTTTCCCCCTAATTAATCAGGCACGCGTGTCAAACAGACCGATTCGCCCTGGATTGCCGTTCTTATCAGCAGGATGCTGATATGTGGCATCCTGTTCTGGCCGAGAAGCAAAGATGTCCATTGAAAGATCAATAAACATCAACGATTGCTCGATCAGCTTTTGATTCAGTTGATTGATTTCCTTTAACTCCTGCAATGTTCCCGCCAGCTTCTTCTGGACTTCGAGCAATCGCTGTTTGTCAGCCGGATCAAATATCAGTTTGGAGATCTCTGTAATATTCAGGTTCAGCATGGACTTGATTCCACGCTCCTGAAGCAATTCGTGAACTGCACTCTGTCGTTCGATCTCCAATGGCTCCTGTTGTTTCATGAAACGGGATTCTTTGTTCAGAACGGCAATGAGTTCATCCACATCGTTTTTGACAATGACCTGTCTCTTGACCTCGCTGAGTGCCAGCATATCGCGGTGACTTTGTTCCATTTGCTGCAAAACTGCAATTAATCTGTCCAGTGCTGCCATTACGTGATCACCTATTCCTTATCAAAAGACTTAAAATACGGCAGCAGCTTGTCAGCAAGCTTGCTACTGTCTACCTGATACGTTCCCGAACTGACCTGTTCTTTCAGTTCCTGTATCCGCTGAATGCGTCCTGCATCCTGTGTACGTCCTTGTTCCTCAAGCATCTTCATCGCCTCCGGAGAAATGGATACTTCGTCCTTACGGCGGCTCTTCTTGGCTTCAGCCTGCTGATTGGATTCAACGTTCCTCTGATATGAATTGATGGCGCCAATTCTACTCGGTTCATTGATTTTCATATGAACTACACTTCCTTCCACGTTAGAATTTTACCTTGATATACGTTTTTCTTACTTTATCTTTATGTTATCGAAATGATTAGGATAATAAAAAAAACCGATAATCTTTAATAAGTTTATCGGTACGTTTCAAAACATTTGTTATAGCAAAGCATGTATTTGAGCCCTCGCTCCTATTAATCGCGTAGTTTGTCGAGAGCATTGTAGGTTCGTCCGCCTATATTGCCGTTATCCTTCTGACCTACATCGCGAGCTGCACTAGCCAAGTCTTTCGTCAAACGATTACGACAAGAGTCACACATATGACCTTCACGAATCAATGTTCCGCATACTTCACAAGGATACATCATATTCGGGGCATTTTCGATGGAAATCCGTCCCTCACGGATGAACTTGGTAATGGTTTTGATCGAAACTTCTGTTGCATCAGATAGTTCCTGTATGTTGGTGCCTTTGTTTTCGCGCAAATACTCTACACAGATCTGATATTCCTGTTCCATTTCCTTAATACAATTCGAGCATACATCTCGAAAATTCAACGCATATAATTTACCACAGCGAGGACAATTACCTAGATTCATCGCTAAAACGCCCCTCTCAAACTTCCATTTCCGAATAGATAATAACTATACATTACCTTATTTTCTCTGATGAATCCATAGTCTATTTGCAAAACAAAAGAGGGGAGAAGGATGCACATATACGCAACCCTGCTCCCCAATTTTATATTCCTAATTCAGTGTTCTAATACTTAGTACAGAAGACCATACGCTTGTGTTCTGATCGTTGAATGCGCGAATGCGATATTTATGCAAACTGGACGGTAACAGATCAGAATGAACAAATGTTGCATCACTGACAGTCGCCACAATTTACCCATCGGCTTCAATTTCGTAAGACGAAGCGCCTACAGCCCCGTCCCATGTCAGAGTAACGTTTGTTCTGTCCGAAGTTCCCTTCAGTACAGGTGTAGTTAATTGAGTCATTCCCATTATCATCTCACTCCAAGCTCCCGCGCCAGAAGCATTTTTAGCACGAATACGGAAGGTATGTTCCGTATTTGGTACAAGTCCGCTCTTCGTATAAGCACCTCCACTCACGGCAACCACCGTACCATCAATCTCCAGATCATACCCGGTAGCTCCAGTTGCAGCAGTCCATCTCAGCGCGATAGCCGCTGAGGTTGCAGAGTTAACACTTAAACCTGAGACACTGGCAGGCAACGTAATTTGGGACAGTATTGCTGTCCATGCACTCACATTAGTATCGGTCAGAGCACGTATACGGTACTTATGCGTAGTCCCACCAAGTAATCCATTGTGGACATACAAGGGATCACTCACCGTAGCAACCACTAGGCCATCTGCCTCAATTTCATATATTGTTGCACCTGCAACTTCATTCCATGTCAGCGTTACTGCCGTTTCTTCAGGTACAGCTTTCAGCGTTGTTGGTACATTTAATTGAGTCGAAGCGGTTACGATCTCAGTCCAGCTACCCAAGCCAGCAGCATTCTTCGCACGAATACGGAAGGTATGATCTGTATTAGGTAGAAGACCACTTTTCGTATAAGCAGCTCCACTTACAGAAATTACAGCACCGTCAATTTCCAAATCATAAGCGGTAGCGCCTGTAACAGGGCTCCATTTCATTGAAATAGCCACAGGTGTGGCGGTATTTAGCATAAAACCGTTAACTGCAGCAGGGATGGTACTTTGTGTCAGCACTGCTGTCCATGCACTTTTGTTTTCACCTTTTAAAGCGCGAATTCTATACTTGTGTGTCGTTCCGGGCAATAAACCATCGTGTATATATACTGGCTCACTAACAATACCAACAATTGTACCATCGACCTCAACTTCATACGCGGTCATATCTTCTACATCCGACCATGATAGATTGATTGTTGTTTCTTCCGATGTTGCCTTTAATACAGGTGTATTCAAAAGAGTCATACCACTGATTAGATCACTCCAAGCACCTACTCCTGCGGCGTTCTTTGAACGAATACGGAAGGTGTGCTCAGTATTCGCAACAAGACTACTTTTCGTATAGGCTACTCCCGTTACCGGGACAATTGTGCCATCAATTTCTAAGTCATACCCCGTAGCTCCGGTCACTGCTGTCCATTTTAGAGTGATACCCACATTCGTAACAGAACTAATATTAAGTCCCGCAACTGAAGCAGGTATCGTACTTTGCGACAGCACAGCAGTCCATGCACTCGTATTGTTATCCGTTAGAGCACGTATGCGATACTTGTGCGCTGTTCCTGGTAACAATCCAACATGTGAATATGCCGGATCACTAACTGCGGCAATCACTGTACCGTCGGCTTCAACTTCATAAGTAGTAGCGTCTGCAACAGCTGCCCAAGTTAGATTAATTGCCGTTTCTTCTGATGTTGCTTTTAATACAGGTGTATTTAAAAGCGTCGTTCCACTGATCAAGTCGCTCCAAGTACCTACACCAGCGGCATTCTTTGAACGAATACGGAAAGTATGGTCTGTATTTGCTGCAAGACCGCTCTTCGTATAGGCTACTCCCGTTACTGGGACAACCGTTCCGTCAATCTCTATATCATATCCCGTCGCTCCAGTTACTGCCGTCCATTTCAATGCAATGGCTACGTTCGTCGCAGAGCTAATATTCAACCCTGTAACCGAAGCCGGTATTGTACTTTGCGTCAACACTGTTGTCCATGCACTCGCATTGATATCCGTAAGAGCACGGATTCGATACTTATGCGCAGTCCCTGGTAACAGATCAACATGTTCATACGCTGGATCACTAATTGTTGCAATTACTGCACCATCGGCTTCAATTTCATAAGTAGTAGCATCTGCAACAGCTGCCCAAGTTAGATTAATTGCCGTTTCTTCTGATGTTGCTTTTAATACGGGTGTATTCAGTAGTGTTGTTCCGCTAATTAGATCGCTCCAAGCACCTACTCCTGCGGCGTTCTTCGAACGGATACGGAAGGTATGGTCTGTATTTGCTGCAAGACCGCTCTTCGTATAGGCCACTCCCGTTACTGGGACAACGGTACCGTCGATTTCCAGGTCGTATCCCGTCGCTCCAGTTACTGCTGTCCATTTCAAGGCAATCGCCACGTTCGTCGCTGAGCTAATATTCAACCCAGTAACCGAAGTTGGTATCGTGCTTTGCGTCAACATTGTTGTCCAGGCACTTGCATTGTTATCTGTCAAAGCACGAACTCGGTACTTATGTGCCGTTCCCGGCAACAGATCGCTGTGTACAAATGTTAGTTCGCTGGATGTTGCAATAACCGTACCATCGGCTTCAATCTCGTATGTAGTCGCATCTGGTACATCCGCCCATGTCAGATTGATACTTGTTTCTTCTGAAGCTGCCTTTAATACAGGTGTATTCAACAGTGTTGTTGTGCCGAGCGGATCACTCCAATCACCCACGCCTGCAGCATTTTTCGAACGAATACGGAAAGTATGTTCTGTATTTGCTATAAGGCCGCTCTTTGTATAGGCTACGCCAGTGACAGGTACAATTGCTCCGTCAATCTCCAAATCATACCCTGTTGAACCTGTCACTGCTGTCCATTTCAGAGCAATAGCTGCATTAGTGACCGAATTTATAGTGAGATTCGAAACAGGACCGGGGAGTGTACTTTGAGACAAGATTGCAGTCCAGGCACTTGTTTTCGTATCATTCAAAGCTCGTACACGATACTTATGAAGTGTCCCTGGTGATAGATCAGTGTGTGTATAAGCGGGATCTACAACAATTCCTACGTTAACTCCATCAGCTTCAATTTCATAAGAGGTAGCTCCCTCAATTGCAGGCCATACCACAATCATCTCTTCTTGCGAAGAAATTGCTTTAAGAACAGGTGTACTTAAAAGTGTCGACACCGTTAGCATATCAGTCCACTTACCTACGCCGCCTGCATTTTTAGATCTCAATCGAAACGTGTGCTCTGTATTGGGTGCAAGACCCGTCTTGCTGTAAGTTGTACCAGAGACCGGAACAACGACCCCATCTACCTCCAGGTCATATCCACTAGAACCTTTAATTGCAGTCCAACTTAAAGAGATTTTATTGAATGTATTTTCTGTTATTTTCAAATCACTTGCTGAGTCTGGGACAACAAGTTGCGTAGCCGTTCTACTCCAATTGCTTTCATTATCTGAAGATACTGCTTTTAAAGCATAGGTATGACTGGAATTGGCCTCCAGACCAACGTGTTCGTAATTCGTTACATTACCTAAATCAATTGGGGCCTCACCATCAATCTGAAGTTGATATCCATCGGCATGATTAATTGCAGCCCACTCTATTATATTTTTCCCTTGCTCAGAACTTGTGGAGATAACAGGTTCGTTAAGCAGTGTTTTGACATTAAAGACACTACTCCATTCACTTTTTCCTATCGAATTTATAGCACGTATTTTGTATGAGTAATTTTGGTTAGGAGTGAGTACGGCATCATCCAAGCTCGTGCCATAATAAGGCCCCATTAAAATACCATCACGCTCAATTTCATACTGTACAGCTTCCTGTGCATGATCCCAGCGAATGTGAGTTGTGTTTTCAGTAGAGCTACCCGTTATATTCGAAGGCACAGAGGGTACGTTATTAATCGGTAATGGGTTTACCTCCTGCTTGGTAAAAGAAGCAGGCTCTGCTTTACGTGTATAGTACGGATTAAGTTCAGAGTAAAAATCTACAACTTCTCCCGTATCTGCGTTTACAACCAAACTCAACTGTCTCACATCATAGTCATATACATCAATTGGCGTCACTTGACCTAGCACATTATAGTTTGTGATCGTCCATTGGCCAACTTGGTTATACGGTTGTCTGTACGTCATCTCAGTAGCAATTTCACGCACTTTGCTCAGATCAATTAAAAAAGCATTATCGATCTGTCCGGCATATTTGGATGTATACGATCCAAAGCTTATGTTGGTGATATCACTTGTGAAACCCAGGACAGACTGCATTCTGGTGAACGAATATCCTGTCGATGAAATGTTGTATGATCTCGCCCAACTCAGTTTAACTGATTTTTGGTTCACCTCTAATTGGCCGTTGTTGTTGGTCAACACATATTGGTAATCATTGCTTGATGAGACTATCCCGCTTCCTACTGCTGCATGTGCCCGGTTCCCCCCGTACACGCCAAACTGTCCGAATACCAGCATGAATACTAGTAGACGGACAGTCCATAAATAAAATCCGTTTTTTCTTTTTCCTGCGACCACTTGTGTTCTCCCCTTCAAAAGATATGTTGTGCCACTCCCTATGCTGTCACCTCTATGAACGGCAAAACTATCTATTCTGCGCGAGAAAACCAATTCCTCTTTTTTACATGTAAAAAAATTCTTGTTACACTTTCATTTATAATTTCATCAAACAATTATATTTCACACGGTAAACATGGAAAGGTGAACCACACATATATACCAACGATTAATAAAAGAACATATTTTCCTGTCTACTATTAATCATAAAGTATGGATCATCCACCTAAAGTGACTGAAGGATGCTGGGCAATCATTCATTATTCAGGATTCATTTCTAGGATCTTGCCAGTGTCAACGTGTAAATCTCGACTGGAATCCCCATGGAATAACCAGCATTTAGGATAACCCCGCCACAAGCGTCCAAGGTGCTACCTGTTGTGTATATGTCATCGATCAGCAGGATCTGTATGGGTTTGACATGTGACATGCCCTTTTGTGTTGTCAGATGAGATTCCCTGTATAGTGCTTTAATTAACTGTATGCCTTCGGGGTTGATGGAAAAAGCGTTCTTCATCGTTTCAATACGCTCACCGCGTGATTTGAAACTTTGTTTGGTGGTGTTGATCTGGCGCTGCAACAGATCAACGATAGGTAGGCGGCAAGCGGTGGCAAGCCCAGCAGCCAGCCGCTCCGCCTGATTGAAGCCGCGCTCGGCCAGGCGCTCGCTGCTCACCGGAACATAGGTGACCGCGTCAGGCTGCCATTGCGGCTTCGTTTGTTGAGCAGGCGTGGCGAGGTGAGCCACGGGGGCTAGGGGTTCTTTTGCCAACGTAGAAATGTGTTCCTCGCTCATCGCTTGAAATGCTTGAATCAACAGCGCGGTTAAGAGCGGCGCGTATCTTTCATGACCCCTGAATTTGTACATGCCTATCCATTCTTTCATAAGAGGGTTGTACTGTACGGCGCTGCGGTTGAGGATAAAAGAACGGTTTTGCATATGTGGACGAGAACAGTCCGGGCATCCTACGCCACGACCACAACGCAGGCAGCGGATGGAACGAATCCATGGAATCTGTTGCACACAGCGTGGGCATATACCTGGATAGATTGGAGACAGGATCGCGCGAGTGCCACATGTCAGACAAGTCGCTCCCGGTGGGGCGAGTAGATGATGAAGGCGCTGGGTAAGATGCTGCGCTTGGTCGGTGATGTTGCTGAGCCAGTTGAACATAATGGTGTAAACCTCCAATCTGGTCTGGAGAATCTAATGGTATGTAGGAAATATACGCTGTGTGTACTTTGAAATATGGATGCTAATTCATATATTTAGGCAGATCACAATTTGTCTGGGATGGCGGATGCAGGTAGCCTTTGCGACGAGCGATCGTGTTCATTTTCCGAATTTGTGCAACGGCCTTCACCTGTGAACGTGTCCGACGAGATGATGCGAAAACCACTCTACCCGCCGGGTCGTCCTTGGAACGCCCTGCTCTGCCCGCCATCTGAACCAGTGAAGCTTCATCAAAGAGACCATTGTCTGCATCCAATATAAATACATCGCTGCGCGGAATGGTCACGCCACGCTCCAGAATTGTGGTGGTTACGAGCAGACGAATTGTGCGTTCACGAAAAGCTGTAACTTTGCTAGCCCGATCGGGGTCCTGAGATGAAGTTCCTTCGATATGGATTCCGGGAAAAGTATGACGCATCAGATTCACAAACGCCTCAATCTGGGCAATGCGTGTCACAAACACAAATACCTGGGCGTCACGCTTCAATGAAATTTGGATGTTAGTTTTCAAAGCAGAAGGAAGATTTCGTTTCCTAATACATTCAGCAACGGTAACCATCTTGATCAATCTTGGCACAGGCAAAGGATGACGGTGGAAACGTACTGGCACTTTGGCATGAGTGAGTTTTCCTTGCGCTGCTTCCCTCTGTAGCCGAGCTGGTGGTGTAGCAGACAAATAGACGAAATTGCCATCCGGTTTACAGGAAGAGGCAGCCGCGTGAGCGAGCATGGGATCGTTATGGTACGGGAAGGCATCCAGTTCATCGATGATCACGAGGTCAAACCCCTGATAAAAACGCATCAGTTGATGTGTGGTCGCGAGCGTCAGTTGAGCGTCTTTCCAACGTTCGTCACTGCCTCCGTAAAGGGTAGCGAGCGAGGTGTCCGGAAAGGCTTTGGCCAGACGCGGAGCAAGTTCCAGTACCACATCCCTGCGCGGCGTAGCGACCAACGCTCGTCCACCACAATCCAATGTATGTTGGAGTAGAGGGAATATCATCTCGGTCTTGCCGGCCCCGGTCACGGCCCACAGCAAGAACCGCCCCGGCCCATCCCCTGCGGGTGGCCGGGCCAAAAACGCAAGCGCCGCGGCTGCTGCCGCGCTCTGCGCTGCGCTAAGCCCCCACCGGGCGATCCTGCCGCCGGTGGGGGCCATGGCCGTGCCACGCGGTGCTTCGCCGCGCCGTGGCACGGCCCCGTGCGCTGCACTGCGTAGCAGCAGCGCACAAGCACGGCTGCGCCCTAGCGCGAGGCATGCCTCGCAGTAGGCGCACGCCGCCAGGCCGCAGGCAGCGCAGGGCACGCGCTGCCTGGCTTCGCTGCCACAACGGTGGCAGCGGGGCGCGCTCCGCGCGCGTCCAAGCCATGCGTGCCGACGGCGCGTGGCAGGCCCTTCGAGGGCGGCTGTGATACTCAGCCGCCCGTGCAAGCGCGCGAGCTGCGCAGCCGCGCGCCACTCCCTTGGCGGCTGGGCGGTATCCGCCAGCAACGCCTCCGCTTCGGCCGCCAGTAATTGGCGGCCGCTGATCCGCTCAGCCAGCAGGGCCGCGTCCCGCTCCAGCTGAGCCCACTGCCCGGCGGGATACGGCTCTGACATCCCGCCTACCTGAATGCGACGCGCAGCGACACTCCCCGCTTTGCCCGCTGTACCTTTTCTCGCCTCAACTTCCCCCGAGGCCAGTTCATATACATCCAGCTTCCGCGCAAAATAACTCTGCCATTCGCACTGGCCCCACTGATCCATGCCTCGCTCCATCTCAAAATGTTCAACCAACCAGGATGCCTGACTTAACGGCAACGCCTGATCTAACAGCAACCAGCGCAGCACATGTCGCCCACTTCCTCCCTCTAGCCACCAGGCCACGTCCACACGAATATCGAGTGATAACACCATGCTCCACCCGTCCCCTGCACGGCACACATATAAGGCAACCTTCATTAACTCTCCTCCCCTATCGTAATTTTTCCGAACGCAAAAAAAGCACATGCTAACCCGGCTGTTCGCCGGCGCATGTGCTTCATGTCCATATTCCATCTTCTTATGATCAATCTACTTATCACTATACCAATTGAATCTTCACAGCACAAGGTTAGTCACGCATCATAAAATTCTTCTAATAACCAGAATCTTTCTATAAAATTGCGAAACTTTTTCCAATCTCTATCGTCTATACTTTTAAATTAAGAGTTCTGACTTCGAAAATCTTATTTCCATGATCAGAAACTCCTCAAACCCAGGCAATAACCATAGATTGCATAAAAACCCATTTTTAATTTAAAAGCAGACTTGGCTACAATTACAAAAAAAGACTACAGCTTCTGCTGTAATCTTTTCACTGTAGATCTGTGAAATGTTAATCCCATTTTCCGTTCACATGATGATTTATTGCTCAGACTCACGCAAATCAATCAGCCGAAAAGTGTGATCGGTCTTTGCTATCCGTTCAATATCAGCAGGGACAGCAGACAGATAAGATGTCTCCAGACCTTGCCTTTGCATAAGTCTTTCAATAATCGTAATCGTTTCCGCTTCTGTACGATCAGCAACAACGGTTAATCTGAAGCTCTTTCCACGGTATAACAATTCCCGGCAAAGCGCTCTTACAATGCCTTCGATCCGCCCTGCCTGATTGGAAGGGATGAGCAGGATCTGCTCGAAACCTTCAGGTTCCGGACGGGAAAGATGGCGCTGGTGCATGGCATGAACGGCCATTGCCGCCAGGAAGTATATGAGCAGAATCATAGTCAGATGAGCAACCATGGCAACTGCACCTCCTCGGAAGGTCATGCTCACCCATGGCGAACATCCCTGTATACGACAGTATATGCCGTACTTCCTGAAGGGTTACACTTGCACTTCCCATCACTCATATTCCACGCTGATCGACACCGGACGAAGAAAGACAGGCCAGGTCATTCATTCACGCCTAAGCTTGAACATATGTTCCGCATAACCTTACGCTTTGCTCATGTGCAGTGATAAAGTCCATTAACCCGCAGACCAATCCAACATTCTGGAGAGGGCGCGAGTGAACACCAATCTATACTTCGTCAAGGTTGAATCATCCAATGGACTGACTTACCGTTAAAATACTGCTTTACTCAAAACATAAGGTATTAGAGCGTAACCCAACCATATTTGATCGAATTGATAACCGCTTGTGTACGGTCGTCCACTTCCATCTTCTGCAGAATACTGCTGACATGGTTTTTTACTGTTTTTTCACTGATGAACAGGAATTCACCAATCATTTTGTTGCTCTTGCCTTCTGCCATTAAGCGAAGCACTTCAGCCTCACGACGTGTGAGCGGGTTATTGTCGCCAGCGACAAATTTAACGCCTGCTTCCTTCGAAGCTCCTTCACTCATTGCCCCTGTTTCATTAAGATACGTCATACGACGCAGCTGCATGATCAGTTTGCCAGTCACTTTCGGGTGAATGAATGCATGTCCTTCATGCACGGAACGAATCGCATTGATCAGAGACTCGGCCTCCATATCCTTCAGCAAGTATCCGTTAGCCCCTTTACGAAGCGTCTCAAACACATAACTTTCATCATCATGAATGGACAGGATAATCACTTTGACATCAGGGAACAGCTCACGCAACTTCTCCGTTGCTTCAACCCCGTTTTCAATCGGCATGTTGATATCCATCAATACGATATCAGGTTTATCCTGATTGCAGAATTCGAGCACTTGAATACCATCGCCGCATTCGCCGATGACCTCAATGTCGTCCTCCATATTTAAAATGCGTTTCAGTCCCTCACGGAACAGCTGATGATCATCAGCCAAAAGAACTTTAATTGATGCTTTACCAGTATCACGGTTTTCCATCATCCTGCTACTCCTTTCCCTTATCCACGTTTGTCGGGATATGAATCACTATTTTGGTTCCTTGATTTTCTCCGGATTCAATCTCTATTCTTCCTTCTAACAGTTCAACCCGTTCTCTCATCCCAATCAGACCGAAGTGGGTATGATCCTTGCTTTTCTTTGCAAGAAGCTCCGGTTTGAACCCAAGCCCATTGTCCTGAACGACAATTTTGACGAGCTGAGCCTGGTATGTAATCTCCACTACAACATAAGTGGGATAAGCATGCTTTGCAGCATTTGATAGCCCTTCCTGCACAAGGCGGTAGATCGCAGCCTCCATCGCGGAAGATAAACGGTGTTCTTTACCTCGTGTTTCAAAAAGCGACCGGATTTTCGTTTTTACCTCAAAATCCTGCACGTACTTCCGAAGCGTTGGAATCAGTCCCAGATCATCCAGTGCCATAGGACGCAGATTGAAAATAACTTTTCTCATTTCTTCAAGACTGGAACGAACCTGGCCTTTCAAATCTACTATTTCGGCCTGGACCATCTTAAAATCCTGCTTAATGAGCATTCTTTCTACAATTTCCGTCCTAAGCACTAGATTGGCAAGCATCTGCGCAGGCCCGTCATGAATCTCACGAGCAATACGTTTCCGCTCTTCTTCCTGGGCCAAAATTATTTTCAAACCAATCATTTGTCGATTTTTGGCAGATTCGATGATCCGGGTCACTTGACCCAGTTCACCTGACAGGTATTCGAGTACAACACCCATCTGCGAACCGATAGTCTCGGCACGCTCCACAGATGCTTCCACATTTTTGGCACGCTTCTGCAGATCATCCCGACGGGCCTTCAGATACATTTCCTTCTCACGATAAATCATCAGATCCAGCTGCAGCTGTGTTGCTTTCTCGTACGCCTGCTTGATATCATGCTCGGAATAACGGACAAAGTCGCGGCTAACCTCCGTCAGCCGGATCCGGGAACGGCGGTAGTTCAGCTCCAATTGATCTACTTTCTCGATCGTTTCCGCCGTCTCCTTCAATACCGACTTTAACTCCTCGTTGAGTGTTTTGAGCTCATCGCGAGTCGAGTCCATAATTTCGAACATTTGATATTTGCTGTTTTCCATGACTTGTATGGCGTTTTTAATGACGCGGTCTATGGCATCGGCTTGTAAATCCACGTTTGTTCGACTCCATTTCTATCGTTTCCGGTATATATCATACCATATCACGATGAGATGGTAACGGTCTTCGTTTTCTGTTCCCATTTTACAGTCAGTCCAAGTTGCTCGGAAACGAGTCTAAGTGGGACCAAAGTCCTACCACCCGTTACGTATGGTGCAACACTTGCGCTCTGTCTTTTGCCATTCAGAATGAATTCTTTCTGCCCTACAACCAGATCAATCAGCTTCCCACCACGTAATACCGTGATTCGCTGATTTTTGCTATCCCAGCTTGCCTGACCACCAAAAGCATCCAAAACATGTTTAATTGGCACATACGTCGTACCATTTTTCAGGACTGGTGCTGCATCAATTGCTTTTTTCGTTCCATTCACCGTCATCGATTTCTGTCCAAGTACAAGCGAGGCAGTACCCGTGGGCAATCCAACTTCACTGGACTTGGAAGGCATCGTGAATGCGATATTGTCAAAGGCAACCGTACCTGATTTCGCACGCTCATCCTGACCCTCTTCCACGTTCACCACATAGACTCGCTTCAGCTTCGCCGGATAGGCAATGTTCAGTCCGTTGAGGTCCACGCTCAGCTTCTTCCACCCGTTCCAGTCAATCGCCTTGGCGAGATCGGCATATACCGTTTTGCCTTTGGCATCCGTGAACTCGGCACGCAGCCAGTTCAGGCTCTTATCTCCCATAACATCCATCGACATCGATGTCGCTGCTGCAGATACCTCTTTACCAGTGGAACCGTTCAGTTGTGCATAAGCATACATTTTGCCTGTACCCGCAGTCATATCATAACCGAGCTGCAGCACATTGGAGCCGGCTTTCTCACCAGTTCCTGCCGTAACGCTTGCCGAACCGGTCACACCCGCTGCATTCGTTGTGAAGTTGATCGGATAATTCACATTTTCGAAGTTTTCCCAGATCGTTTCGCTTGCAGAAGCAGAGAGTACTACTACTGTGCTGTACCCATCATAACGACCAATTGCATATCCCACTTGTGCACCAGAATTGACGGAAGATACGGTTAATTGGTCCGCCGTCACTTTACCCTTGAACCCGATAAATTCCCATGTCAGCGAGTCCGCCGGAACCGTCACACTTTGTCCGCTCTTTGTTGTTGCCGTTACCGGAATGGACATCGTTGTGCCCGCTTTGAGCGAACCCAGACCCGATCCTGCTGTCAGGGAAGCCAATTCACTTCCACCGAGTACCGATACTTTAATGGAAGATGATGCTCCATTGCTCGTTGCCGTCAGCGTTGCTGTGCCTGGTTTCACGCCTTTGATTGTGCCGTTGCTGACACTCACGATGCCGTTATTGCTGGACTTCCAGGACATGCTGATATCACCTGTTGCGATCGGGTTGTAGTAGGTGTCATATCCTTTGGCTGTGTACTTGCCCTCTTGCCCCACCAGCAACGTTTGGCTGCCACTCACGGCAAAGCCCTTCAGTTTACCTGCAGGAGCCGTAGAGAACACCCCCAGCGTGTTTACGACCTGACGTTGCTCGGTGCCATACTCTGTGTTGAACGTCAGACCGGCGGTTTGCTCCCCTAGCGGACGTGTTACCATCGTTGTGGAGCCGCCTCCGTCCAGGTTCATGCCTTTCCAGACACCCACGCTGGTCATAAAGGATTGCAGTTCCGTCAGTGACATCCCGCTGCTGTTACTGTTTTTCTCCGCTGCAATGATGTAGACATATCGACCATCCTGAGAGTAGCCTACTGCCGTTCTTGCACGAATACCGCCAATGCCGGACGCAGCGATATCCCGGGAGAAGGAAGCTGCCTTGCCACCGTTCACCAAAATGGTATGACCGCCAATCATCATCTCCAGATTACTTGGATCAACCGATTGCCCGGTTGTTTTGGCTTTCAGCTTGTAATCCGCATCCAAGGTTTGCCCCACGGATAGATGGCTCATGATCCATGTCGCCGCTGTTCCATGCGCACGCAAAATGTACCCATCCTGCGGCACCGTCATGTCTAGTGCTTTTTTATCCGAGATCTGGGTGATTACTCCGTTCTGCACGAGAACCTCTGTTGGCGTTGTGGAAGGGTCATTCGGACGTTTGGTGGACGTCCATGCCGGTGTATAAATATACATTGAGTTGGCATGACTATACTTCACCGCACCTGACTCTACCGTATAATCCTCTTTATTTATCCCACGCAAAGCAAAGGTTGAACCATCCTGAGCCTTCACTGTTCCGTCAAATGAATACTCGTCGATCATCGGCTTGCCATCCTTGGTCACTGTGAGGGCATACATACCCGATAGTTCAGAAGGTGTGGACACCAGTACGCCATCAGAGACCTGTCCACCGATTGGTGCCAGCTCCCCGGATACGTTGAAGTAATCACCATTCACAGCAGCTACAGCACCATTTTCCTTGGCCATGGCACCTGTGCTCTGTTTACTGTTCAGATTACCGCCCTTGCCTGTCATTACATCCAGCTTCACATACGGGTTCTGCAGATCCACCTGGATCACATCCGCCAGTACGTTGACCTTGGAACCGGAACGTGTTGTTGTATATCTGTATTTCATGAGCTTCGCACCCGAAGTCAGAATTTCTTCACTCAACTTGCTTGTATTCGTAGATGCTGCTGCGGCCACCGATTGCCATGAAGTACCTGACCAGATCTGCCCACCTGTGCTCATCACCGGTGCAATCCAGATCACACCCGCCAGCGTCACAATTGCCCATTTCTTCACCTTACTGCCCTTAACGTCTTCCAGCTGTTTCCCATGATTCCCCAGCATGTCTGAAACGTCTCTCCCATCTTGTATATCAATCTTAGACATCACGAACACTGCCAAGTAGGCAGCAGATAGCGAGATCTCTAGTATACTCTTCTATTAATAGACTGCTTTTAGTGGAAAAAGTTACGCCCACAGCCAAGATTGAGGTATATATTGGTTAATCGATTCACACGTTTCTAGTATGTAGTTAAACTAATCAAAAAATAGACTTCGTCTATGCCTGATTCAGCACAACAGAACTCCAATTTCACATCTCAATAAAAAGGAACACCTCAAGAAATGCGCTTCCTTGAAGTGTCCCTATTAATTTATAGATATTCCAACTTATCCAAAACCCGTTTCAACATGACTGCTGCCTGAGCGCGAGTCGCGTTTCCCTGGGGTTCGAATGTTCTCGCTGTCATGCCTTGAATAATTCCCTCTTGCACTGCTTTGGCAACAGAATCCTTGGACTGAATTTTATTGCTATCCTTGAACTTGGACAATGTCGAAGTAGCAGAGGATTGCAGAGAGACTGTCTTCCCACCGTAGCTCATCGCCCGAACCATCATGAGAGCCATCTGTTCACGCGTAATTTCACTTTCCGGTTTGAATGTACCATCCGTGTTGCCTGTAATAATGCCGGCTTCTGCCGCGGCACCAATGTAGGCACTGGTCAGATCTCCTCCACGAATATCACGGAAACGACGTGCAGCAGTCTGATCTCCTTTCAAACCAAGACCTTTCGCTACCAATTCGGCAAACTCGGCACGTGTTATTTTCTGATTAGGTCCGTAATAGGAGCCATTCGTGGCCCCAATGATCCATTTGGACGACAATTCTTTGATGACTGCACCTGCCCAATGGCTGGAGGTATCCTGATAACTCACGGAATGAGTGACAGGCACGATGGTCTGGTTACCGTTCAGTTGTCCTTTAACAACCACTCCTCCTGTTGTACTCGCAAACGTATGCGGCACATTCGCCAGAATCAGTGTAGTCGGATCAATATACGTAAACCCTGAAGTCGCTGTAGGTGTGTTTACAGGCAACTGCATCGCCAGCTGGCTTTTGATATTTTGTTCTACCCGTTGATTCGTATTGCCACTAAACGCAGAGAGGTAGATGTCTGTAACATTACCAAGTTTCTGTGCTCCAGCAACCGCCAGCATTCCGTCGATCGTTCCTGAACTGGAGACAGGAACTGTCTCCACCTGTACATAGAAGTAAGAGGCATCGGTGGTGGTTGTGTTTCCCCCTACAGCTTGACTCATTGCGGATACATCCAAATTAGATAGTGGGACCATCCACAGACGATCACCATATTTGACACCAATTGAACCTGTACGGTTACTTAATGCAACCTGAGCCAATGTGTTCAACGGGAATCCTACATAAGCGGAAGATTCACTGGCAGGGACTTCAAATACAACAGGTTGTGTTGTTTTGCCAGTTGTTGTTGCGTACTGGAAGGCCTGCAAAAGTTTGGTACCATCTACATTGAACTGACGAGTAGAGCGATTGTTTCGTGACATCATCGAAGCTGTAGCTGCCGTATCTGTGCTCATCACAAGCAATGCTTGTCCATAACTTGACGAGTCTTGTTCTGTAAGCCATGAAGGCCGACTGTTCGTCTGGTTGCCTGTCGAACTACTGCCATTTTGTTGCAAGGGAAGTGGTCCAAACGCAGTAATGGTATTGTTCAACGCATCTCGCAGCGGAACTGCTCCCGGAGTATAGCTCACCGTACCTGTCTGTCCTGCTGTTCCCGAGTTTGAGAGATTAAGAGTCACAATTGAACCCGATATGGAAGCATTCAGAACATTCGTTGTCGTCCCTCCAAGCTGCACACTAAACTGTGAAGCCGTTAGAGCCGTTTGAGCCTGAAGTACATCTCTAAAGTTAATATATACTTTGTCCCCTTGAAGAGTTGCCGACAATATTTTCCCGTTACCAAAGGTATATTTTACTGGAGCCAGATTAACATATCCTGCAGGATTATTGTTTAGATCGGTTAACCGCAGGGTGCCTGGCACATAGGAAAAGGTTACGTTTTGAGTACTGGCAACGGTGTTGGCCAGCGTCAATGTAATCAGATCATCCTCAATCTCGGAATCATTGACAAATACAGCTTTACCATCTACCAATACGGAATATTGGCTCTTGAGTGGCTTATTCGTCCGGCTCAGCGGCTCATTATATCTGATCCACATCGTCGTACCACTCACTTCTGCACTCTTGAACTCAGGTGGTTTCGTATCAATACTGTTACGTACATAGAACCCGTTGAATCCAGCAAGAGCTTGACCACGACTGTCTTTCACCGGCCATGTTCCTGGCGCATAGGATACCTGTACCACTTCACCATTCTGGATGGAACGACTCAGATTAAGCGTCACCAATGAACTGTTATTGGTGGATATGCTACTGATGCCCACCGCTGACCCGTCAGCAGTAACACTGAATTGTCTCACCGCATCACTGGAGTTAATATAGACGGTCTCAGGATAGTACAGACTGATCGTATTGTAATAAGCTGTGCCTTCGCGTGGTTTCGACATAATGGAATCGAGACTGTTCTCTACATCTCTGGCTCCGAATGCCGGAGCCGCGTTAAGAGACAAATCCTGAATTTTACGTGTTCCTGTTCCCGGTGCGTAGGCAATGCGGACAACCTGCCCTACGGCTACACCTGTATCCAGAACAACATGCACACTGTCTCCTGAAACATAGGAAGAACTTACATTCCGGTTCTCTCCGTTAACCGTCACTGTGAAGCTGGAAGCAAACGGATCAATACTGGAGAGCAACTCATCATATGTTAACCGGATGATCGTATTGCTGTACATTTTGGCTGTTTTCAGTACAGGTGGTGTTGTATCTACAGTCAACGTTCTAAAGGTCCACGATGTGGTTCCATTCAGACCCGTGAACAGATTCCCCGTCTGATCCCGGAACACATTTGCAGGAATATCAACTGTATACGTTGTGTTGCTTGTCAGAGTCGTTTGCGGGATGATGCGCAACTGTCTCGGGTTGGACGTACTAATTAATGTCGTCGAAGCCACAATCCCTCCGTTTGCATTTTTAACCGTAGCTGAACTAGTAAAATTCCGGTCCAGGTCTTTGTTGAATGTCAACGTAAACTCATTCGTGAGTGATACGCCTGTTGCTCCGTTTGCAGGAGAAAGGCTGGATACGGTTAATGCTGTGGGATCGGATACTACATTGAATCCCCATGTTGTTCGCTGAATGGCTCCCGTATCATTGTTCAAGTCATCACGCAAAAAACCTTCCGGAACTGCTATGTAAATCGTGCTGTTATTCGCCCAATTGTTCACTGGATCAATCGTCACCGTGGTTCTCGCCGTGTTGAAACTAATTCGGTTTGAATTGGCATCAATCTCTTCCAATAATGTACTGCCACGATAGATCTGGAGCTTGCCAGCACCGACCTTCATTGCCCGATCATAAGTTAGTTGAATATTGGCTGAAGGAGATACATTCGCAGCTGCGTTAAGAGGCGACTGCCCAGTTAATTGAGCTGTACTAACTCCTGATGTGCGGAATGTCCACTCTGTATTCAATCCCTCAACCGGTTGACCGTCCCCATATACGAAAGACTGGCTACCGATCATAACATAGAATGACCCTCCAGGCAGAGCAGCAGGAAGCTGGATTTGCACACGTTTCCCCAAATATGCATCAATAGCTGCATCATCTGCAATGACAGTCACAGCTGCATTCGTTACGGAAACTTTTGTTACGATCGAGTCATCCTGAACTCGGCGTACAGTAATTTCCTCTGTAGAAGTGTCGATTTTCTTTACTGGCTTAATAAAATCAAGCGTCAGTGGTGCTGATCCACTCGCCTGTTGTTCGTTCACAGCAGGTGACGTTGTGCTAATTCCTTTTCCCGTCAACTCATCGGCGGCATATGCGGACTCTACTCCTCCCCATCCGGCGAGTATCCCTTGAGTGACTAACATCAAAATCATAAGACTAGCTAATCCCTTACGGGCCATTTTTTTCACAAACACCCAACCTTCCCCCTCTTCTCATTATCCTAATTGTCTGATATACAGACCTCTATATTTATGTCGGTCAGAGAGAGTTTTTCAATTAATAATATGGAAATGTATGGTGCTTTATTTTGTAAAAAGATGCAAAAAGCCCCTTATTCCATATCGGAATAAAGGGCTTCATTAGAAGATCAGTGTACAGTCAGCTAATTACAGACCTGCTTGAGCTTTCAAAAGGTCTACTTTGTCCACTTGCTCCCATGGTACATCCAGGTCTGTACGGCCGAAGTGACCGTATGCAGCAGTTTGTTTGTAGATTGGGCGACGCAGATCCAGCATACGGATGATGCCAGCCGGACGAAGATCGAAGTTGTTGCGCACAAGCTCAACCAATTTCTCTTCGCTGACTTTGCCAGTTCCGTATGTATCCACGTTGATCGATACCGGGTTGGCTACACCAATTGCATAAGCGAGCTGGATTTCCACTTTGTCTGCAAGACCTGCAGCTACAAGGTTCTTCGCTACGTAACGAGCCGCATAGGCTGCGGAACGGTCTACTTTTGTCGGATCTTTACCAGAGAACGCACCACCACCGTGACGTGCATAACCGCCGTACGTATCTACGATGATTTTACGTCCAGTAAGGCCTGCATCTCCCTGAGGTCCGCCAATAACGAAACGTCCTGTTGGGTTGATGAAATATTTAGTCTGCTCATCCAGCAATTCAGCTGGAACGACAGGCAAGATGACATGTTCTTTGATGTCTTTTTGGATCTGCGCAAGTGTAGTCTCTTCAGCGTGCTGAGTAGACACAACGATGGTATCCACACGTACCGGCTTGTCACCGTCGTATTCAATCGTTACTTGCGTTTTACCATCCGGACGAAGATATTCCAACGTACCGTTCTTACGCACTTCCGCCAGACGGCGTGCGATCCGGTGGGACAATGCGATTGGCAAAGGCATGAGTTCAGGTGTTTCGTTCGTTGCAAAACCGAACATCAGACCTTGGTCACCTGCACCAATGTTTTCTGTTTCACGAGCGACTTGTTCCGGGTCACGATTCTCAAGCGCTGCGTTAACGCCTTGGGCAATATCAGCAGACTGCTCATTCAGAGAAGTCAGAACTGCACAAGTGTTATAATCAAAACCGAACTTGGCACGTGTATAGCCAATATCCTTAATTGTATTACGAACGATGGACGGAATGTCCACGTATTCAGAAGCTGAACTGATTTCACCGATGACAAGCACTAAGCCTGTGGCTACGGAAACTTCGCAAGCTACACGAGCATTGGGGTCGTTTGCAAGAAACGCGTCCAATACGGCGTCTGAGATCTGATCGCAGATTTTATCCGGATGTCCTTCAGTTACAGACTCCGATGTAAATAGATGCCGGCCTTTAACAGACATGAAGTTTCAACCTCCCATAACTAGTAGTATGGCGATTGCCCGAACAAAACATGACAGCGATTCGTTCACTGTACCCTCGAAGCTTTCCAACATGGAATAAGGACCCTGGGTCCGCAGTTACGAAGATAAGGATTTTTCAGGTAATTGCCTCAAACGAAAATCAACCTTTCCCTAGTGGAAAAGGTTGCATACCTCAAGTGCCATCTTAACGTATTTGTCAAGACGTGTCAAACGAAACGGGGTAAGGAAAATGCCCTATAAGTGCTGCTCTGCCTGACGAATTAGCCTTTTGGTGATCTCTCCACCAACCGATCCATTCTCGCGGGAAGTCAGATGTCCCCACCCTTTGTATTGCCCATAAGAGTGATCACTCACTTCACCCAGTTCAGATCCAAATTCTGTATCCGCACCAGCCAATCCTCTGCCACCATAACCCACATTGAGACCAAACTCCGCAGCAATCTCGTACTTCATCTGATCCAGCATTTGACGACTTTCGGGTACCACTTTGCGATTGCTTCTAGCCATGGTTCCTGCACCTCCGTTAATTGGTTGTCAACAGTTATAGAGTGAGCAGGAACAAGGCATGCTAGCCGTATTAATGTTTGTTAGAACTGGGTAATCTGAGCAAATAAAATGTATGACGAATGAATAATTCCTTTAACAGAAGCAAAACCTATTTCAAAGTATATCCACCACGAACCATTACGGTTAAGCTGTATTTGTTGCCTTCCAATACCGTGATCCCCCGTCCATCTCTTGGAAAAGAGAGCAGGTGATTGGTCGGCGCTGCCTGTCCATTCGTCAGGTCAATCCCGTCCGTCAGATCCGCTACACCATTCGTACCTTCACTGACGATCACAGCCTTGCCGCTACGTACAATGAACTCCGCGCCAGACTTGCCGATCAGCTGTTGCCCCGGCTTCACGGTTACGATCTCAACGGCATCAGAAGCACCTGAGACCAGTGGAGGAAGCGAAGTATCGCCACCTGTACTACCGGAGTTCCCGGTTCCTGTAGAGCCAGAATTGTTACCTGATGAATTACCAGAACCTGTGCTAGCACCGCCACCCAATGCTTTTTGAATCTGCTGATCTACATAACTCTTCGTTACAACCGGATCATCTGCTGTTCCTGGCTGGCTTGTACCTGCACCGATGGCTGTATTGCTGTATACCGACCCAACCCACACGCCAACACCAATCGCGAGCGCAGCAAGGGATACTTTCATATAAGGTTTCATGTGAATCATTTTCCTCCTCTGGTAATCTATTAACTTTAACTATAGAGAAAAAATAGGGATGCGACAAGCAAAACCTCGTTTCCATTGGGGTGGAAACGAGGTTAATAAAGTATTCATGGTACTGATTCTTATAATTAGAGCCCATTCGTAGGAAACGTTGGTAATTCAAATTCTTCTTTTGGCAGCTTGGTAATGTCGAATCCATAACTTTGCTCTGCAAGACGAATACGTTGTCCTTGGAATTGGTCATACACAGTTAAGCGATAAGAACCGCCACGTAATTTCTCATAAATACTATCTTCAATACTCCAGTTCAAAGTTTGATTGCTACCGACTTTGAGATCGGTTCCAAGCGTTACTTCTTTCTCAAACGTTTTACCAGTTTGATCCGTTATAGCTAAGATCAATTTATGTTCGTTCTCTCCCATCTCAATTTCCTCATTGCGACTCAGGCTATAATTCATATCAATCTGTACGGAAGAGCTACCCGCCAGATATGCACGGACGCTGTTAGCAGTCCAAGAGTAAGGATAGAGATCAATATTGGTGAGTGAACCCTGTACGCTTATCGAAGTTGGCGGTACTTCAAATGCCAAAGCATTCACATATGCGGTAGCCTCGCCTTCACCTGTAACAAACTTGTTATCGGCAATACCTTCTCCTACAACTAAACGCAGGTCAGAAAACGTCACAGACTTCGGTAGCTTGGCCCAGAACGTCACAATCGATTTCTGGCCTGGACCCGGTTTACTATCTGCTTGCTTCGCTGTAGCACGGTAATACTGGCCATCCGCTGTTTTGAAATAACCTACAAGTTTGCCAAGACCACTCTGACGGAGCGATTTGTTGGTAACTTCGAACTCTGTATATACGATATCTGATGAAGTACCTGGATAACGGATAGTTCTGCGCACACCCATCTCCGTCTCTTTATCACCAATTCCCAACGTATAAGTCTTGCCTGTTCCAACATACGAAACGGGTTGTATTAATCCGGATGTGTTCAGCGTAATCCATTCATTCGTTTCTTCCTCGCTCACTTTCTCACTCAAACTAACCTCAAGACGAGACATCCGCAGATCAGAAGGAATCTTGGTTAACAAGTATGCTTCAGTTGTCATACCAGCCCCTAACAGTTTTCCAGATTGAGTGTAGATCAGTTTCTTGTCGCCTTCAATCTGAGCAGAATCTATGGTAAACATTGCCTCTAGTTCAGGTAGTTGCACTGTTTTGGTACTTGCATTTCGAATAGTTACTTTTGCGGCAATAATATCACTATCCAGCCACGGTAAACGTTGCAGTGATCCCAATGATACACCAAACGTTCCTTTATTGTTCTTAATAACAGTCTCCGTTGTTAATCCATCTCCACTAGATACCGATTCAGGAATAGCGTAGACGCCTACAGGATAGGAGAAAACAAACCCATTGGTTGGAGAAGAAGCTGTTGCTGACTCTGTACTTTCATTTTTGTCCACCGGACTCATTACATAGAGCTTGATCTTTTTGGTATCCCCATCACCCTGAAGGGTTGCACTGAGCTTAATCGTCTTGATATCACCTGGATTTAACTTTAATGTATCCAGTGCCTTCGTTTCGATCGGATAGGCTGTTCCGTCGTTATTCCTTACCTCGAAGGTATATGTTGGCACTTTAATAGCTTTTTTCCCTTCATTCTTAAGCTTCATTTGAAGGTTAAGGCTGTACTCACCATCATCAATTCGAACTTTAGCAGATTCAAGCAGTGTGGACAGTCGTTGTCCTTCAACAGAAATGATGTTCGGCTGATTCGCAGCAACCTCTACATTTGTTTTGCTCGCTTCAGGCAGTTGCAATGCTGCAACAGGCAGAACACTCTTCTCTTCACCCTGTTCTTCTACCAGCAACAACTCAGACTTTTGCAGCTTCACTGACGTAGGAAGAGATGCCATCAGACTGAGGGCTTTATTTGCTTGAGCCTGGATGCTGACATTTGTGCTGTCTTTATCCGGGGTTAGCGGATAGTTCGTACCACTTGGCGTACGCAAAATCCATTTGATATTCGGATTTTCAAGTAATTTATAACTGATATTGTTTAAATTCACACCAATTTTCACATACTGTTTCTTATCTTCACCTGGAAACACTTTAATGCCTGATACTTTCACCTTTACTGCAGAGTCGCTTAGACGAACCGTCTTTGGCTTACCTACAGGTGTGGTAATGCTATAGGATGCGGGCACGTTAAACTTACCCAGCGTACGTTCATAGTTAGCTTGACTGAAATCCCATTTCACAATGAGAAAGTTCAGATCACTCAGTTTCACTTCGCGACCCACTTTCATAACATAGGTCAACTCGACCGTTGATCCAGGCCCGACGGTTTTCTTTTCCTGATCTTTGGCGATCAGTTTAGGCGAGAACGATGTTCCACCCTTTGTCTTTACCTTGCTCCAGTAATCGAGCATCATCATTGGGGTGCTGTCATTGTTCTTGTAAGACAATGTATACGTAACCACATTGCCATCATCTTGAGCCAAAATATTGACATCTGTTAATCTTACGGAACTTCGCGCTGTCACTTTAACAGCTGACAGGTTACCCAAGCTATGTACAACCTTCTGCGTTGTTGTTGTCGTTTTCTTCGATGTACTGCTATTTGAACTGGTGGCAGACGTTTTGTTGGTTGTACTCGCTGCCATAGCAATGCCAGCGGTTGAACTGATCAACATTGCACTTGCGAGCAAGCTCACAAACATTTTCTTTTGATTCACTTCCAAACCTCCCATAAGTTGCTTGTTGATTTATAGTATAAACGTTTGGGGAGAGCAGAAAGTTACGATGTTGTTTAAATTCATATGACCATCTTCATAAACGATATCAATTTTATGAAAAAGAAAAGACCCCTACATTTAAGTAGGAGTCCTTCATTGAATAAATTATTTATTAAGGAGCAACAGTGAATGTACCTTGTTCGCTGAATGCAGCGACATTAACATCACCTGGAGTAGCCTTGACTGCAGCAGAACCGCCTGCATAAGTTACACTAAATACTGTTTCACCAGCAGCTACAGCATCAGTTGTATTAACTGTGAAAGTGAGAATAGATGCATCAGCAGTGTTAGCAATTGTAGTCTCATCGACAGTAGCTTCTTGATCACCGACAACTACTTTCAACAATCCTTTGATAAGATTTTTATCAGAAGACAGTGCAAGTTCTTTATCGAATTTCACAGAAACTTGGAAAGTTTTGTTATCTGCACCTTGTGCAACAACTACTGGAGCAGTATCAATCAATGATGCTGCAATTTTGTTGTTCAGTACTTCTTTACCAGTAGGGATTGTAACAACATTACCAAAGGCATCAACAGTTCCTGATCCAACACGAACCAATGTCAAACCAGTTGTGAATTTAGGATCCAAGTTGTTGTTCAGTGTAATTGTCAACGTTTTTTGATCGTTAGACAATGTAGCACTTGTACCAGTAGCAAGTGTAGTTGCTCCGTTTCTAACAGCGAAATCGCTAGCTACATAATTAGAAACTTGGCCGTCGAATTTAACAACAACAGTTTTCTTACCAGTAACTTCGATGTCACCTGTTACTGCAACAGCATCGGTGGAATTTTTAACTGAAGCTGTTGTAGTATAACCACTTCCAGCAGCCAGATAAGTACCAGTTGAATCAGCAATGTAGTTTGCTTTCAAGTTAGTCAAAGCAGCAAACTCAGCTGAATCCAAATTAGTAGCTTCCAAACGAACAGTGTTAGCTGTAATCAATTGAACGTCATTGTCCGTTTTTGCAATTTGCTTATTAGTAGCATTCAAATATTTAGAAGCATTCAACGCACTACCAGCACCATCTGTTGCCAAAGAACGGTTGAATTGAACGTACACATAGTTATGTCCATTTTCAATACCTTTCCAAGCACTGTTGATTGCAGTTTCAGAAGCCTGACCTACAGGTAGGGAAACTGTGTATGGAAGCAGTACGTTACCAATTGTAGCCGAATCTTTCACTCCGGAAACAGTCAAAGCAAAAGTTTCATTGTTCAAAGTAGGTCCAAAGTTAACTTTCACTGTTTTACCATCAGCTTGAAGAGCCGGTTGGCGAATTGGATTACCACTGCTATTTACAGCAGTAGTAGCTGTAGGAATGTTACCAGCAGCATTTCTCAGAACGTAGTTTTCACGATTTTGAGCAGATGAGCTATCCAAGTTTTTGCTGAATACCAGAGTAGCTACATAGTTTCCACTCTCAACTTCGAATTTAGTATCAACTACTACTGGACGAACTGTGTCCAACGTAGGTGTTACCTTAACATCCAAGTTTGCAGAGTTACCACTGTAGTCTGTAACACCATTCAAGCGAATGTTGTTTTCAGAAGCATTCAACGGATTTTTGAATTTCAAAGTTACTTTGTTATCACTTACAGTAGTTGTCTCTGGAGTGATAGATGAAACGTTAGCATATGCACCAGAAACAGATTTCACTGGTTCATTGAAAGTGATTGTAACTTCTTTCAGGTCTTTAGATGTTACAGATTCAACTACAGGTGCAGTTGTATCAGTAGCAGCAGTGAATTCAACAGTGTTAGGTACAATTGTCAAGTTAGAGTAATCTTGAACATTGCTTACACGCAGAGTGTGAGTACCTTCAGTCAGTTCAGTTGCCAAGATTACAGTATCAGGATAAGTGTATTGCACAGTTGCTGCAATCGCTTTGTCGTCGATACGGAAGTTACTGGAGATAATTCCAGTAGACTTAACTGGCTCGCTGAATTTGATTTTAACAGCTTTAGTTCCCAAAGCTGTAACAGACTCAACTGTTGGAACTGCTACATCAAGTGGTGTAAAGGAAACTGTACCACTGATTGTTTTGGAGCTATCAGCATTTTTAACATTGTTAACTACAACAGAAGCCTGTCTTTGGTTAACGAAGTTACTGCTGTTAGCCAGCAACAATGTTACTGATTTTTTATCAGCACCCAAAGTAGCTTTTTCAATAGACAATCCGCTGATTGTATAGTTACTTACAGTTTCTGCGGAATCTTCTTCAACAGATCCATCGAATGTTACTACTACTTGTTTCAAGTTGGATGCAGTAGCTGCTTCAACTTTAGTAGCTGTAGTTACTACATAAGTAACTTTCTCAGTGAACTCTTTATCTTTGTAAGTGAATTTCACTTCAGTTTCTTTGTTAGCTTCGAGAGCTTTATCCAAAGTTACTTTTACAGTTTCGCCGTCGCTGATTTTGAATTCAACAACTTTTCCACCTTCAGTTACTGTGTAAGAAGATACTTTCAAGCTTTGAGCTTGATCGATTGCGAATGCTGCACCTACCAACAACTCGCGGGAAGCATTACCAGCGAAGTTAGCGTTAGCGTCGATCAAACCTGCGTTGATCGCTGCTTGAGCATAACCTTTAGCCCATGCTGCTGCACTGTTGTTAGTTTCAGTTGGGATTTCAAGATCAAGTGCACGAGTCAAGATTGTAGCCATTTCAGCTACTGTCACTTTACCATTGAAGTCAAAGATTTTTTTCTCTACGTTTTTACCTTCCATGATACCCGCAGCTGTTACAGCTTCGATGTAAGGTACAGCCCAGTTTTTAGCTGTGTAGTTTTTGTCAGTGTAAGAAAGAGTTCCAGTGATCTCTTTCAGACCGAGCAATTTAGTGATAACTTTTGCGAACTCAGCACGAGTCATGTCTTTATCAAGACCTGCTGTGCCATCTGGATAACCAGAGAAGATACCTTTTGCTTTCAATGCATCAAACTGTTGTTGTGGTGAAACTGCTGTGTCACCGAATGCTACAGATGCAAACATTGAGAATGCCATTGCTGTAGACAATGCTACGGATAAAATTTTCTTCATAACCTTTTTGTCTCCTCCTTGGGCGTTCATAACATTAGAATTTTCTTTAATAGGGTCGCTCGTATTCCTCATATATTGTTGCACCCCCTTTCCAGAGTTTTGAGCAAGTTAATATAAATGATGTCTGTGAGCATATCACAGAAACTTGTAAACAAGATAATAGAATCACACGTAAATAGAGTAGTTTCCTAATCCTACCTACGTATTATACAATGGGTCTCTCGTGCCGTAAAGCAATTTTTTCTAATAAATAGACAAGATTCTTCACGAGGTCATTCTTGGTAAGTTGCCCAATGTTTTCGACTCTACATCTTAAACGCAGCAGATTTCAAAAAGTTGCGGATTCCTCAAAAAAAGTTTTGAACTTATTTATGTATTGATGCAGTGCGGTCTCTAGCGGGTTCAAAACCTTTAATGCAGCTGAATTTATAACCTTTTCTTTGAAATCACCCTGTGTAAGGAATGATGTAGACGTTTATTTATACCCGTTATTTTCCACAATGAAGCGACAAAATCTTAAATATTGAAATAAAAAAAGAGGGCCCTCAGGGCCCTCTTCTTAAATAAGTGACTATAATTTAGCGGATCTTCATCGCCAGCTCAATAATTTGAGCACGCATATTCGGATCACTGTTCAATCTCAGATACATATCGTCAATTGGTTGTCTGTTCTCCCGGTAGGTTTTCTCGTGCTTCATCGTAGTATGAGACCATTCAATCAATTCATTCTCAGCCAGAACCAGATTGTTATACGCATCATGGAAACCGGTGGACTGTACAAGTCCTTCCATTACTTCCTGAGAGATCTCTTCGGTCTTACGTGTATCTTCCAACTTTTTCTCCAGAATGACTGCCTGCTTCTCGAACTGTGTCTTTGCCTTCATGTAACCCAATTGGGCTCTCGAATAAATCGGTTTCATTAGCTAACTTCACCCTCTAGATCATTGTGTATTTACCGTTATTGTATCTTAATCTCTCGCAAATTACAAAAATAGTTATTGGTAAAAAACAGATTTCTTCTATTATAAATGAATTCTATATAAGCTCTTCTACTGTCATAAAAAGAACCCACCCCTTTAGTAAAAGGGACAGGTCTTTCCTAAAATTAACTCAACACTGCTAGATTAGCTCAATGTTTTAGGGAATAGTTTCGTGCTCTTCTTAAGCAGTTCTACAGCAATCTTGGCTGCTTCTGCACGAGTCATATTACCTTTTGGATTGAATTGGAATTGCGTTTTGGCTGCACCTGGAATGTTTACAGGGCTTCCTTCCATGATTTTCGCTTTGGTAACCGCCACAATGGCTGGTCGTGCATAGAAATCGATAGAAGTTGAATCCAGGAACGATTTGGCCAACGTAGCCGTCAACTTACTGTCATTGGCCGCAAGCTTGGCATTCATCGCCCGTGCGATCATAACAGCTGCCTGCTCCCGTGTAACCGGCTGATCCGGTCCAAAGAAGCCATCACTAAGTCCTTGAACAATACCTGCACGTGCTGCTGTTTCGATCGCTTCATATGTCCAACGATCCGATTTGGTGTTCTCCGAAACGTCAGTGAAGGTTGTTTTGCTTGGTTTTACCAATTGAATGTCCATTCCTTTGACAAGCAAGGTAGCAAATTCGCCACGTGTAGTCTGATCATCCGCACCAAATGCATTGGTTCTGAGCGGATTCATAATTCCTTTGGAATACATCGCATTCAGCAAGTTACGTGCCCATGGATGATTCGTGATATCCGGGTAGCTTTGACTTTGCTTCATAACTTTGTAATAACCAAATTCGTCAAACGGTACGGTAATGGTGTGACTCTTCGTATCCACTGCACCACCTATGGAGACCCATTTACCTACATTAGAGTCATCCGAGTAACGATATACCGTAATTGTAGACCCTACGTCATCAACAATGGATGGATCATAGCTCAGCGTTAACGTTCCGCGCTGGGATGGGGTCAGAATACGCTCCTGAGCATATCTCGTAAACTCTCCATCAATGGAATACGGCGTAATTCCGTTCGTTCCTGCTTTGTATCCGTTCGTACCACGATCACCCAGTTCACCCAGACCACCGTTGATCCAGTAAATATCAGATACTTGAGTAAAGTTGGCTGTATTGATCACTGAGGCGAAGAAACTCGACAACTCGGTAGGAATACGGATTACGCTGGCACCATTGGTGCTTCTGTCATCTGCATTAACACCGATAACATTACCGTAGTCATTCTTACGTTCTACAACGCCATCTTTTGGATCAGCGATACCAAACAACAGTTTGTTGTCTGGATAGAACTTCACCATGCCACTTGTTGTTGTTGATTGCAGTACCGTTCCTTTCGGGAATGAAAGCACCACATTTTTGTTAAACACAGTATATTTGTTGGCTACCTTAGGAGCCATGAACTGTGAATCAATCGCGATCGCACCTGTATAATACACATTAATCGTATCGTTGATCGTGCCGCCCTCGCGGATAATCTGAATTTTGATTGCATTATTCTTGTCTGCTTTGAGTCCTACATAATCCAATACAAAACGGTTATTCATATCTGTACGTTTAACGGCTGGCTCTTTGCCAATTAATACTTGAGAAGCTCCTTCAGCTTCAATATCGAAGCGAACAAAGTTTTTGTTCACAACGATGTTATTACCTACCGTAGGTTGTGGAGACAAAATGCGGTAAGAGGAAGGTTCGCGTACAATCTCCAAACGTTGTGTCGTTCTCGCACCTGTGCTGTTGATCAGTTCGAGTGTGTACACATGTGTTCCTGGTACATCAAACTTAAGATTCTGAATCCGTGCGATAAACAGGTCACTGTTACCAGTAATATCATAGCTTGGCAACCCGGCTGTAGCTGGTTGGTTCACTTCAAAAATCGTTGTACTTGTCAGTTCTTTGGTAAAGATTTTATCAGAACCAAAGTAGACGTTCACAATATCAGCACCGCCGCCATTAATGACGAGATCATAATTTTCTTCACTTGTTACATACTTGTCTTCTTTGAACGCAAATTCAGGTGTAACGGAGAAAATGCGCTTCATCTCATCATCTTCATATTGCGTGATCGGTTTGTTGATAAATTGCTGACGTGAGTCCTTAGGAATCAGTGTAGGCATGAAAGATGTTACTGTCGATTGATTTTGGTCAATGACATTGATCTTCAGCGTAGTTGAGATCGTGATTGGAAGTTTATTCGCATCCTCATCTGTAGCACGTATTAAAATGGTATTCTCACCATAGACAATCGGTCCTGATTTTAAGACGGGAAGATCTACACTGAACGTTCCATCCTCTTTTTTCGGGAATGTGGTTGAAGGTGTGAATTTTTTACCATTTACAAATATTTCCGCGATAAAGTTATCTCCGTCTAGGGTTTTGAAACCAATGAAACGACCTTTTAACGTAAGCTTATCCGTACTGCTCTTGGAGTTAAAAGTGTAGGTTTGTCCGTTTTGAAGACTTTCCACATAAATAGAACTCGCTGTTACATAAGAAATTTTCACAATCTTAGGTAAGTTTGTCGGACTACCATAGTAAAAGCGTACTTGTTGGTCTCCACCAAGGAAACCGGAAACCTTATAAACTTTTTTGTTAGTAGGTAAACCATCGGGTCCCTCTACGGTTCCATCAATCGTTAACTTAGTCGTGCCTGTTGGCAGATATTCACCTACAAGCGTCCCTGAGATAGGTTCACTGGATTCTACCAAGATGTAGAATTCATCGTTTTGCAGCTTAGTGCCATCAAGTTTTGTTTGGGAATCAATGGCTTCGCCTTCTTTATAATCAGGCAAATAATAGATCTCTGTAATATCCTGTGCCCCTGGGGAGAAGGTATAGCTCGCATTATACCCTGCACTGAAATTACCATACGCAAGACGGAGACGAAGCGTTTGATCCTTCTTCGGAGATGTGCCATCCGCGGCAAGTTCCAAATTATACGGTGTTGTAACCTTGAATTTTACCAATCGATACTCAATGGTTACACCATCGGAACCCGTGATAAGTACTTCTTCAGCCGGGACCGTTTCAAACACAAAATTAGTTGGTTGCGTCAAGTTGCCATTAGACAGCGTGATCTCACCATTCGTCGGACTAAATGGATTAGGGCTCGCTGAATAAGGAAGCAGCACCTGTCCAGTCAAGGTTGCCGTTGTTTGACTAGCACCTGTAAAGGTAGGATTGCTACCCAAAATAGACTTGTCCTGTCCACCCAATTGTACCTTCAGATCTGTGAAAGGTTGATCTTTATCAAAATAATAAATGGAACGTTCTGTTTCAATGGCATTGGATGCACTTGAAATTTTGAACTTCAGATTATTCAGTCCTGCTTTTAATGCTAACTGTGGCAAGAAGAACGATCCATCTTGCAACATGGAAGCATTGATCTCGTCTCCGCCGTTCACTTTTACGCTTACAAGCGTAGAGTTCTGCACTTTACCTTGAATAGATACACGTTGGGTATCTACAACCGTGTTGGAACCTTCATTCAAGTTATAGGACTTGTTACCGCCAGTAGCGGAACTGTCCGTAAATACTTGGAAGCTCTCAATAAATGGAGCCTGATCGTACAATACATAAAATGTATCTGAGCGTTCAACTGATCCCTGGTTACCCGAGAAAGTAACCCGGTTGAATCCCGGGAACAGATTCAGGTTATTGGCTGTGAATTTGTTATTACCACTTGGATCAGCAGTAACCGCAGTTGTAATTGATTTAGTGGAGTCTGGTACCCATTTGCTATCTGAACCGGATGTAACCAAGTTCAGTTGTTCCACTTTAACCTTCAAGCTCGTATTGGATACAAACGCATAAGAACCTGAAATTGTAATTGATGAAGTTGAGGTTGTGTATGCATTCGAACGTGTCAAGAAAGCCTTGGTTGCATCTGGAACTATAGATAGAGCAGCGGTCTCCCGCAATGTTCTAAGATCTGGCGTAAAATATGTGGTATAAGCATTAGATCCAGGAGTTACCGGATCACCGTCTGCAGCCGAAGCAACAGCCCCACCGAATAGACCCTGCGGGAACAATGAGAACACCATGGTGACCAACATGATCCAGACCAACGGCCGTTTCTTTTGTTGCATTACGTATCATCTCTCCTCTTTTTAAGTCAGTTACCTTTATATATCGGCAAAAGGTTCCAATTATTTAGTAAAAATCTCAAAAAAAACAAAAAACCTTATCCACCAGGGATAAGGTTGGGTCTGGAATAATATTCAAGAATGGCTGTAACCATTACATTTATCTATTTATGATTTCGAACGAGTCTCCGGGCTCATCTTGACGCGCATGCGCATCAGGAAGTTAATAACCGGTCTTCTCGTTTTGCTAACAAGTCCGATGACTTCTGCTCCCACTTGGAGGAAGAACATCATGATACAGATGACCACAAACGTTACCCAGTTCGCTTCGAACATGGCAGCGGAAGATTGGATAATCGCCAGAACTCCGAAGAACGCAGCGATTCCATAAATAATCAGTACCGTCTGACGGTGACTGAATCCAAGTTCACGCAAGCAGTGATGCAGGTGGCCTTTATCCGGTGCGAAAATCGGTTTCCGTTGTACCGCACGACGGATAATCGCGAAGAAGGTATCCGAGAGCGGCACACCGATAATAATCAACGGGGTAATGAAGGACACGATAGCAATTTGCTTGAATCCGAGCATGGACAACATCGCAAGAGAGAAACCAAGGAATAGTGATCCGGTATCCCCCATGAAGATCTTAGCCGGGTGGAAGTTGAAGAACAGGAATCCGATAATACTACCCAGCAATACAAGACACATCAAGGCAATCATCATGTTCCCCATCAGGAAGGACATCACGGCAATGGTACCAATGGCAATACCAGATACACCGGCAGCCAGACCATCCAGACCATCAATCAGGTTAATCGCATTCGTTACTCCAACGATCCATAAGATCGTCAGCGGAATGGATACCCAAGCTTCGAGTGAAGAATAGGAATCCTGAAAAGGAATGTTAACGAAATCTACGCGGATGTTAAATCCGAATACAACGACAGAAGCAGCAACGATCTGACCAAGCAGCTTCACTTTGGCCGACAGTTCAAACCGATCATCAAGTGCTCCGATCAGCACGATAATTGTTCCACCAATCAGAAACGCGCTGACAAAACTCATGTCCCGAGTTGTGAACCATGCGGATACAAATGGAAGCAATGCAGCAACTGTAATAATAAAGGCCAGGAATATCCCTAGACCACCAAGACGCGGCATGATCCGTGTGTGTACCTTACGTGCATTCGGCGTATCCATTGCGCCAATGCGGACTGCGAACTTTTTGACAAGCGGTGTCAGGGCAAGAGCCAGTCCCATTGACACGATAAATCCAATGATAAAGATCGCTACCATTTGAACATTCGACCCCCAATTATAATACCTGTACGAAATTATAAATCCCCTGATCTCTTTTATATATAAAAAATATTGTTAGTCACTTTTGATGAAAAATGCCATTTGCACCAGAACGGAGAGGGCAGAAATAACCTGTAGAAGCGAAGCGTTCGCCTTTATCGCGGGATTTCAACCTTAGAAAGGTAGATAAAAGAAATCCAGAGATAACAGCGATCAAAAGGTTATTCTGACATCGAAGTGGCTATGTGCAACTAAAAGTTTCATGTAAGTGGCACACATCTAATCCGGAATGAATTATACGCCGATCCCACCCGAAAAGCTATCCTCAATTTCTAGCATAAACAAGCAATTATCTCTTAATTACCTGTTTTTAACGGACTTTTGTCACGTTTTCTTTGTCACGCATCACCTTAACAGCGAATTTCGGAAGCGCAAGCATCCGGCCAGCCCGGCTTGGTTCACGCAATAAGCGATAGAACCACTCCAGTCTTAACTTTTGGAACAGCATAGGCGCACGTTTGGTTTTACCCGAGATCACATCAAAGCTGCCGCCAACGCCCATGGTTACGGGAACCTGCAGTGCATCTTTGTGCTTGTGAATCCAGGGTTCTTGTGTGTCGGCCCCACGTGCTACAAACAACAGATCAGGCGAAACTTCACGAATGGAAGCGATGACCTGTTCATCCTCAGCCGGACCAAAATAACCGTCGCGATAACCCACAATTCGAATCGCCGGATATTGCTGTTGTAACCGAACTGCCGTTTCTTGAATCACCTCAGGGGTGGAACCGAGTAAATATACGCCCCATCGATAGTTTTCTCCAACACGCAGCAATTCATGTAAAAGCTCAAATCCCGGCACTCGCTCAGCTACAGGATCTCCACAATAATTCGCCGCCCATACGACACCTGTTCCATCAGGAACAATCAATTCCGCAGATTGCATAACTTCCATGATTGCGGGATTTTCCAGTGCAGCCATAACCATAATCGGGTTGGCTGTAATGACTTGATGTGGTTGCTTGGACAGCACAGCTTCCTGGAGAACCTTTACCGTTTCTTTCATCGTCAGTTTGGAAAAAGGAATGCCGTAGATCGAAACGGTAGGTATGGATCCGGTCTGACTCATCTTTATCTCATCCTTTGCGGCCTAAATAGTTAATAATCTGCTGTGCAGGCACTCTGGCTTCCTGCTTCAGTTGGGTGATACCTTCTTCATGTTCCTTCAGCCACTGCGAACGTTGATCCAGCAGTCCAACGACAGTCTTGGCGAGTTTGTCGCCATCGAGTGAGCTCGTATCCCCTGCGGGTTCACTATCCAGTCGAAGCAAGAATTGATCGATTTTCGGATCATACGAGATGCCCACCGGTGGCACATACTGCGAAGCTGCATAAATCAGACTGTGCAGACGCATACCGATGACAAGATCACACTTGCTGACTTCCTCCAACATAAGCTGAGGGTCGGTCAGATCCTGTGCGATGCTAACCTCACTGCCTTTGCTGGTCACATCACCGAGCAATTCCATAAGGAATCGTGATGCTTGTTCATCAATCGGCAAATGAAATGGCAGAAAACGCAAGTGCACAGCTCGTTTGGAACACAACTTTTTTAATCCCGCGGCAATAGCCGTTAGCTCTTTACGATCCGACTCCCAGAACCGTACGGATATGCCGATCACAGGAAGCTTCGTGTGTGCTCCAGATGTAGTTTCCACTCGATTAGCTTCGGCAGCACCATTGGCTAAGACTGAACCTGCACCACTCTCAACTTTTGCTTCAGGTAATGGCAAACCCATTACCGGGTCGGGTACAACATGGATCTGATTCCACTGTAGCCCGAGCCCACGCAGGTAGTCTGCAGATTGTTCATCCCGAACGGACACATAGGTGCAGGCCTTGAAGACCGATTTGATCATCGGATTAAAAAATTTACGATTCACAGGACCAATTCCCTGTGCATAGATAAACGTCGGCTTTTTCAACATCTGAGCCAGCTTGATCACGCCCAGATAATAAGGAATGGATTTCAGTCCAGTTGCATCCTGCAATAGACTTCCTCCGCCACTGATTAGCCCATCGCTCTCCTTGAGTGCTTCACGGACTTCCTTCAATTTCATACGATGCACGGAGCGCACACCGTACATGGAGGTAGTCCACTCGGGATCACCCGAGAGAACAATCGGTTCAATGGTGACGTCCGACCTTTGGCTTTCCTCTTCCAGTGCTGTCAGAATCGACTTTAGCACCGCTTCGTCTCCGCTGTTGCGGAATCCGTAATACCCTGAGATGACTAACTTTTGAGAAGTGGTGACCATTTTTTCCAACATCCTTCCGCTACTTGCCACACACCCACAGCAATGATACCGAAGATTAAGCCAAGTCCCAATCCCATCACTCCACGAATGAGTGACAATACAGCCGGCGTATGGATATGCGCGAACGTATCCACCATGGACAACTGTCCAATCGCTGCAATAATGAGCACAAAGATGACTTTACGATATTTTAAAGCGGCGAACACGCCAACGATAAACAGCGGGTGTCCCAGCATAAATTCTTTGAATCTCGGACGTACACCGAACGTATCTTCCAACGTGGTACGCAGGAACATCTCGAATGGTGTTACTGATCCCGAGTTGCCTGTACGGCTCAAGTAATAGTATCCAACAACGGCAGCAACGAGCGCCAAAACAACCATTAACACATTGATTGGCATACGAAGCATTTCTTTAATTTTCTGAATAGAGAACGATCCTGAACCACGATAAAACACAATGTATATCGCTACCAGCGCCATAGGTGCAAAGTGCAACAGACTTACGCCGCGGAATTGGTTGATTACCAGACTGTACGTAATGCTGTTAAGCAACGCGATGACAAAAGGTACTGCCAGGAACGAAATAATTGACGTTCTTACATATAAAACTACAGTCTGTCTCAAACGACGACCCGCAGATGCATCGGGTTGACGCTGTTGCTGATAGTTCACGGTACGAACGGCCAGCACCATCGCTATGGTCGGCGCCGCTATAGCCACAAGCAAGGCAATTCCTTGCTCCAGCAGCGTTGGTTTCAAGAGGAACAATCCTGCACTGCCCACTAGAGCAACCACAAATGCGATCAAGGTCAATAGTGGGATGAAATAAGAAACCATAAGCGCAATCATCGCAATCGCACCAACGAGAGCAACCAGCTTGGCATAACGCTGAATCGACGAATCCTTCACTGTGAATGCTTCAGCTTGTCCAAGTTCGAAGCCATGCTTCGCCATACGTTCTATCGCATGACCAGGTTCACCCAGGCTGTTGATCAAATTCTCAATCGGATCTGTAATCATGGCTTTAGCTGTATTCCGGCTTGGTGATGCATTCATATAGAGCATACGAATGTTGCGGTCTTTGGTTGCCAGAACAAAACGGTCAGCGATCGTATCTACGTCCAGATTGGCATCGCCATCACTAAGTGAGTATAGACGCGTAACGTTATAGTCCGTTTTATACGCAAGGGTCTGGAATCCAGACTGCGGTTTCTTCAAGTTCTCGATAGCTGCAAGACCAATATTGTGCTTGTTCAGCAACTGTGCGAATTGATCGAGACTTTTCATCTCTGCATTATCATTGTACCCTTTCACAGCATCACCATCAAACAAGATGCGCTTTACGCCATTCTCTTCGAAGAAGGTAAGCAAGCGCTCCATCGATTCCTGGCTGTATGGCACACTGTCCGAGATCCGCGGCAAGATGTAGAATCCTTTATCACGCAGCATCTTCACGGCAACCGGATCGGGCTGCAAAGGCTGCATGTTGGCATTCTCCGGAGGAGTCTGCAATATTAAGCCGCTACGACCTTCATACTCCCAAGGAACTACCGGGATCTGCCGATCAGCGAACGTTTGTTCAATAATAGGGGTATACGTCTGTGCATTTTCCTCCGATGTAAATAACACATACGTGTAATTTGCGTTAGAAGGAATTACATCTTTGGTCAGGTTCGCGAGATCCTGGCCGTTATATACCATTAGTCGGCGTGTCTTTCTCAGCTCGTCCAATGTACTTTCGAACACAGCCATCGTTGTTACGCCTGCGTCTTTCAGACGCGTTAATTGTTCGTTCATGAAATCTTGCGGATGTGCCTGATACGCGGAGATATCCAGCAGTCCCCGATAGTTGAAAACAAGTTCTACCTTTTTGGCAGAAGATTCTGTCTGCACCCGATCACTGATTACAGGGATCGACGCAACCAGACCGATAATAACGACGAGCCACAACCACTTCCGAGAAGCGTTATTCCAATAAAGCCATTTTTGACGCACTACATGTACCTCCTCAAGTGTTGGAACCAAATGCACGTTCAGCTCAAGTAATTCATTCATTTAACATATATACAATAGGTTACAAACAGCTTGTGTCAACTAGCCCTGATATATGCCAGTCTATCTACACTTTTATTTCAAAGAAAAACCCCTCCGCCAACCAACCTTACGGTGCGGAGAGGCCTTCTCATGTTCTTGCTCATTGTTGCATTCGTATTATTGTGCGTCTACACGCGACATTACGGTAGTCACCAGACGCTCGATCCGGCTTTCTGCATCTTCCAAACTCTCTCCACGCACGGCGAAGTATACTTTGATCTTCGGTTCTGTTCCTGAAGGACGCAAGCAGAACCATGAACCGTCTGCCAAAATGAACTTCAGTACGTTCTCCTTCGGCAGACCATCCAGACCAAGGGAATAATCCAGTACATCCGTTACAGCAATTCCCGCTACTTCTTGTGGCGGATTGGAACGCCAGTCCGTCATTTTGGCCTGAATTTGAGCTACGCCGTCTTTGCCTTTCAGCGTACGGGACTCCAGCTTCTCCAGGAAATATCCGAATTGGTTGTATAGCTCTTGCAAAACATCATAGAGCGTCTTACCTTGACTCTTATAATACGCTGCAGCTTCAGCAATCAGCATCGAGGCAAGGACGGCATCCTTGTCACGGGCATAGTTTCCTGAAAGGTAGCCATAACTCTCTTCATATCCGAACAAGAAAGTATGACTGCCTGTTGCTTCGAATTGGTTCATTTTTTCACCAATATATTTGAAGCCTGTCAGTGTATTCATCACTTCAGCACCGTAATGTTCAGCAATAACAGCACCCATCTCACTGGTTACGATCGTTTTGACAACTGCACCGTTGCTCGGCAATGTTCCGGTCTCTTGCAGGCGACTTAGCAGGTAATGTACCATAATGGCACCAGACTGGTTACCGGACAAGACGAAATATTTGCCATCGTTGTCTTTCACGACTGCACCCATACGGTCTGCATCCGGATCTGTTCCGATCAGAATGTCAGCGCCCACGGATTCTCCCAGCTTCATTGCAAGCGTAAACGCTTCGCGTTCCTCCGGGTTAGGGGATTTCACGGTAGAGAACTCAGCATCCGGCTGTTCCTGTTCAGCTACAATGTGCACCTGCTCGAATCCGATCTGCTCCAGTACACGACGTACAGGGATGTTGCCTGTTCCATGCAGCGGTGTGTAAACGATTCTGAAATCACGGCCAATGCCGGACTGGATCAATTCGCGGCTCAGACTGCGGCTTGATACGGTATCCACGAACGCTTGGTCTTGGTCTTCACCCAACCAGATCAGGAGGCCTTGAGCTTCTGCTTCTTCTTGCGTCAGCTTCTTCACGTCAGCAAGGGAAGGCACTTCCTGGATGTACTGAATGACTTTTTCCGCTTCATCCGGCACCAATTGACCGCCCTCATGATTGTACACTTTGTATCCGTTATATTCTGGTGGGTTATGACTCGCTGTTACAACGATTCCGCCAGTTGCCTTCTGATGACGCACCGCGAATGACAACTCCGGAGTTGAACGCAGGGATGGGAACAGCTTGGCTACAATGCCGTTTCCAGCCAGTACAAGCGCAGCATCCAGTGTGAATTCAGGTGAGAAATGACGGGAATCATGAGCAATGACAACAGAAGGTTTACCTTCCTTATCACCATGCTGCTCAAGCAAATACCGCGCGAATCCTTGCGTTGCCCGACCTACGGTGTAACGGTTCATCCGGTTGCTTCCGGCACCAATGACTCCACGCAATCCCCCTGTACCAAACTCCAGGTTTCTGTAAAAACGTTCCTCCAGCTCTTTCGGCTGATCCTGCAAGTCACGAAGCTCCTGTTTCGTTGCTTCATCAATCGAAGCATCCTCCAACCATTGCTGCAACGTCTCTGCTGCTGCTGTGCTTAACTGTTCCATTCCGATAAACCCCTTCCGTCTATATAAATTCAGGTGTGCTGAGATACTTCAGCATCTTGCATCATTCGGTCCAACAAAGTTCCTGCATGATGTCAATGCTCACGTATGTAATCAGCTTGGGTCAGACAGTGCAAACATAATCTCGCCTTCAGCGACCACTTTATCGTCTACACGGGCGGTTGCTTTACCTTTACCAATCGAACCCTTCAGGCGTGTAATCTCCACTTCCAGGATCAACGTATCTCCGGGCACAACTTGTCCACGGAATCGGAAGTTGTCCAGTCCCGCCAAAAAGCCGATCTTGCCTTTGTTGCCTTCCATATTCAGAATGGCTACTGCACCAACTTGAGCCAGCGCTTCTGTAATCAGTACACCCGGCATTACCGGATACTCTGGAAAATGACCAATGAAGAATGGTTCGTTAATGGTTACGTTCTTCAGACCAACGGCACGTTTGCCATCCTCAATCTCTAGAATCTTGTCCACCAGCAAAAACGGGGGACGGTGCGGGATGATTTCTTGAATCTGTTTGATATCGAGCACAGTGTAATCTCCTCTCGGGATGTTTATATGAGCATTCTTCATCATAAAGTTCTCATGGTAGCACAGGTGAGCGTTACGGTCACGGATCGTTCTTCTGATCGCTGTTGTTTCCTAATGTTTCTGAAATATTTTTCAGATGGATAACATTAGGAAACAGCTTATGCTTTCGAAGCAGCTTTCTTTACAGAAAGCTTTTAGGCGAGCGCTTCGCTTCTTTCGAACGATTCCGTTCCCTCCACTTACTTCGGTGCGGCATGAAAATTAATTATGACCAAATCGAACCTCATATAAAGGTTTTTAATTTTAAAATGGTGTATGGAAAGCATATTTTCGGTTAACACTAGTTATATCCTTCATGACTGCAGTAGTGAAGGTTAAGATAAGGGGTCTCTCTTCGCGATGACGAATGTCTTTCGCAGGGGAGGCCTCTTTTGACGTCAAACGTCATCCATCATTATACTGTTTTCAACGTCAAAAAGAAAACTCCTGCCTGCGCAGGAGTTTTCGCTTAAGTCGTTACATTATGGAGCGAACACCAGATTATATACATGTTCCCATGTACTCCATTGCCACACGGAACCGATATCCTGTTTGCCCAGTACCACATAGCCAGCTACCATTCCGCCAGCAAGGGCAAGAACAAGCAGGACCGGAACCAGGAACCATCTTGCGATGCGCCATCCACTCTTCTTCTTCTTGACTTCCTTCTTCTCCGGCTTACTGTTCTGCTGCTGTGTTTCTGTCATCACATTCACCTTTTACGCTCTCATAGTGTTGGCAAGACCCATCATGGAGTCACTCGAAGTTAGCGCCTTAGCCGCCAGCTGGTAGGTCCGCTGTCCTTGCATAAGCAAAGACATCTCCTGAGTCAGATCCACATTGGATTGCTCCAGATAACCGGGACGAATCATGGCAACCGATTGGCGCGTGGCCGCGTTGGCACCGAATACATCATCCTCGGTTAATCCTGCATCCAGACCGAACAGGTTGTCCGAATACTGTACCAGCCCCTCAGGGCGTTCAATGTCTACCACTTGCAGTTGTGCTCCAATGGTGGCATTCGCCTCATTACCGCGCCGGATTAACAGGTTGCCATTTTCATCAAAAGCAACTTTGCTATTATTCGGTGCCGTAATACGGTTGCCTAGACGATCCAAGGCAAAGTGACCTTCGCCATTGACCATTACCATCATATCTGGAGAATTCGGAGTAGGCTTCGGTCTTGTATCGGGTACAAAATGAAATGCACCCTGACGTGTCCACATTTTCTCTCCATTTGCTTCAACTGCAAACATGGCATTTCCTTCAATGGCGAGATCGGTCGGAAGGCCAGTCTCGTTCAAGGTGCCTTGAGACATATCCTTCGTCACATCTGCCAAACGGGCACCAAAACCGAGGTTATATCCCATCGGTGTGGAGCGTCCATCCAGTTTGTACTTGTCCGGTTGTTGTTGAACCCGGGTCAGCACATCCTCGAAGGCCGCTTGTTTGCTTTTATAGCCTGCCGTATTCACGTTGGCAATATTATCGGAAATGACATCCAGACGCTGCTGTATGGCAGTCATGGAAACCTTGGCACTGATCATGGAATTATTCATCGGTGGTTACCCTCCCGCTGTGCGGTTATATTTTAACGTCGGCGTTATACACGCCCGACTTCATTGACGGCTTTTTCCAGACTGCGATCGTAAAATTGTACGACCTTTTGATTCGCTTCATATGCACGGTATGCGGCGTTCATATCAACCGTTGCCTGTGAAGCATCGACATTCGAGCCTTCCAGGTACCCCTGACGGATCTGCACATTATCACCCGCAGCCATCATCCGGGCCGTGGCCCCATTTTCATCACTCAGACTGAAATTGCCATTCCCTTGACGAACCAGTTGATTCGGCTGGTCAATGACACTAATACCGAGAGTAACCCCAGTCGGTGCACCCGTTGCTGCATCCACCAAACGGCCTTGCTCATCCACTTTAAATTGCTCTACGGAACCTGTCAACACAACAGGTTGTCCATTATTATCCAACACTTGAGAACCTGTCGAGCTCAGCAATTGTCCCGTTCCTGTAATCTCGAAGTGACCATCACGTGTATATCCGGTGTTACCGTCTGCATCCTGAACTGTAAAATACGCTTGAGGCTGGTAAGTCACCGTACCATCGGCCCGTACAAATTTGCCTGATGCGTCAAACGGGACAGGTTGTCCAGTCTGCGGATCATTGACAGTCATATTGGATGAAATGGAAAAATCATTTTTCTGCCCAGTCTCCATAATGGTCCCCTGCAAATTCATGGACAAACTCTCTTCCGCGAACACCCCCGTGTTCAGCTTGCCCAGCCGCTTTGTCGGGAGATTTGCATCTCCGCCTACCAAGGTAATGAGCATTTCCGGGAAGGAACGGCTTACGCTGTTCACTTGTTTGTATCCCGTGGTGTTCATATTTACGATATTCTGTGTTGCTGTGTCATGGCGGCGTTGTTGCGTAATCATTCCCGCAGTAGCGGTGTACAGACCTCTTAACATGAATTAACCCCTCTCCTCAAGCGCTTGACCTGCATCTCAGGTTGGCTGCTTGTCCGTTCTGCTTTCCGAGCATGGCGAACCTATGCTTTTTATATCGGCAGATTAGAACTTTTTCTTAACCACCTGATCCAAATTATTAAGCATAATGCCTGTCCCCTTCACGACACAGTGCATTGGATCTTCCGCAACCCATACCGGAACATGTAATTCATTGGACAAAAGCTCGTCCAGTCCGTTCAGCAATGCACCTCCACCAGTCAAAACAACACCACGGTCGATAATGTCCGCTGACAATTCAGGCGGTGTACGTTCCAATACCGATTTGGCTGCCACGATGATGGATTGCACGGAATCCCAAAGCGCTTCCTGTACTTCATTTCCCGATACCGTTACGGTAACAGGCAGACCGGATACCATATCACGTCCGCGAATGTCCATCTCCGTTTGACGCCCACTCGGATTTACGGAACCAATCGCAATTTTGATATCTTCAGCGGTCCGTTCACCGATCATAAGCTTGTACTTGGCTTTGATAAACTTGATAATAGCTTCGTCGAACTTGTCCCCTGCGACTTTAATAGAAGAGGCGGTGACCACGTCGCCCATAGAGAGAACTGCAACGTTAGTCGTACCGCCGCCGATATCCACGACCATATTGCCGCTCGGCTGAAAAATATCCATTCCCGCACCGATCGCTGCCGCTTTCGGCTCTTCTTCCAGAAACACTTCTTTGGCACCGCTGCGTTCTGCCGCCTCGCGGATGGCCTTCTGCTCCACAGAAGTAATGTTCGTTGGTGCACAGATCAAAATTCGAGGGTGGCTGTACCAGCTTCTTGCACCCACACGATTAATGAAATGTCTGAGCATTGCTTCCGTAATCTCGAAGTCCGCAATAACGCCATCACGCAGCGGTCTAATGGCAACAATGTTACCTGGAGTACGCCCCACCATACGACGCGCCTCTTCCCCAACAGCAAGGACACGCTTCGTATCGCTTTCAATGGTCACGACGGAAGGTTCATCGAGGACAACCCCACTTCCTTTCACGTGAATAAGCACGTTGGCCGTGCCAAGATCAATACCGATATCCTTGCTAAACATAAAAGAGCCCCCAAAGTGATATTATTTGGTCAGCGTATCCTGTGAAAAAGAGTCCCTTATCACGTCACCGCTCGTTCGACAAAGTGCAACATATATATGTAAAAATCGGGCTGATAAGATGTCATAATTCGATCCTGTACCAGCTTTTAACATATCATACTTCAGGGGAGGGATTCAATGCATGTGTGAGCTTTTTGGCCTACGTCTTCAAGAAGATGCTTACGATTTGGCGGAAGCCAACACCTCACGTTTCTTGCCACTCGTTTTTTTGTATTTAATTTTGGTCGCTTCCCCGCCCCGCAAATGACGGATGGACTTGTGATACTCCAAAATGTGTTTCACCTGGTCAGCAAGATCAGGGTTGATTTCCGGCAGACGCTCCGTCAGATCCTTATGCACAGTACTCTTTGACACGCCGAATTCTTTGGCTATGGTACGGACCGTATTCCTCGTCTCAACAATGCAGCGACCAATTTTGATGGTCCGTTCCTTGATGTAATCGTGCACGCTCCCGCCTCCCTACTGTGTGGATAGTTTGGTACATTATATGAGGAGCATGCCTATATATTCGCGGTTTAGAGGTGTGACAAGCTTCGAAGGTCCCATTATTTTCTGAAAAGCACAAAAAGAGCAGAGGTTCAACCCTCTGCCCGTCATGTTGCTGCGGTAAAAATCATTTATTTTTCCGGAAGATATCCTTGCGGGTTAACCGGCTGTCCGTCTTCGTACACTTCAAAGTGAAGGTGGTTGCCGAGCGTTTTACCCAGTTCATTGACGCCAGCGGATGCGATCGCATCTCCCTGTTTCACTTCGTCGTCCTGTTTCACTTTGACGTCTGCCAAGCTTTGGTATACCGTCTTCAGGTTATCGCTGTGTGTAATTTCCACAACCTGACCTGTGAGCGGATTCTGCTCAACCCGGGTAACTTTACCGGCAAGTGCTGCTTTGACTTCAAACGTTTTGTTATCCCCACGTGCCAGATCCACACCCGTGTTCGGGATAAATGTATCATTGTACTGCACCATTGCCGCTTCATGTTCCTCGGTTGAAGCTTCGCTGTCATAGAAAGGTTTCACTACCGAAATTTCGGACGGTACCGCTACCGGCCATACAAAATTCTCCGACTTTGCAACAACTTCCACACTTTCTTCTTCTCCGCCTGCTGCTGTTCCTTCTGTACCCGCCGATGCACCTGTTTCTACTGCTTCTTTAGCAGAGTCCGGGTTCATAGCTTTGTCGCCTGTTCCCTGATAGACCCACACTAAGGTTAGTATAATGCCTGCTGCTGCGATGTAGGCTGCCGGGAAGACCCAGCGTTTGGACATTGCTCTTTTCCATGAAGAGGGCTGGTTAGCCGGTACTCCTTGAGTTGTTTTAGGAGTTTCTTCTTGGACTGTTTTTTTGTTTTGTTCATTCATCTTGATCACCTCAGTAACAAGTGTTACCGGGTGCAACTCTTTTATACACGCGCGACTCTAATTATTTTCACGGAGGTTTCAGAGAGTGCTATATATGTGTGGAGATGAGTGTTAGTACGAGCTCCGCTTCTACAGGTCTTTTCTGTCCCCTGCGCTCTCCATACGCTAGCACTCTCCTCCTATATAGCCGAATCTTGAAAGCTCCGGAAGGGATGTTGCTAGAGAAGACTCGGTTGGCTGTAGAGGCCATTCCTTCTATGAAGTGCATTTATTGGCTAAAAGCGAAATGATATAGGATGTGACTGGATAACACAGTTTAAGGCGCCTAGGTTCTCCTACTTCGATGCAAGCATCTTGGATGCCTGTCCGAATGAGATGCCGGTATAGTAGTGTTTGAGAATCTGGGTAGCCGTGTGGCCCTCTTGCGCCATGCCATTTGCTCCCCATTGGCTCATGCCAACCCCATGCCCGTAGCCATACGTTGTAATCTGGACCTCGTCACCCGTAGTCTTCCAACTGAACTGGCTGGATCTTAATCCGAGAAGCTTGCGAACCTCTGGGCCGCTGAATGTTTCACCAGCAATTTGCATTTCCTTAATTCGATGTCCTTTGGTTGTAGACAACACTTCCATCCACGATCCACTCTTCTGGGTAGTAACCGGAATGGCATCCAGGTTCAGCTTCTGCAGAATCTCGTTACGCTTCATCGTAACGGTCTGCTTGTAGCCTGGTGCCAGGCTTTTATCCCAGGGACTGTCTACACTTTGCAGATACGGCACGGCGTTACCCCATACATCCTCTGCGTTCTCGGTATACCCATTACTTGTGGAAAAAAAGGATGCGGTGATCGCCTTGCCCTGATATGTCATCACCGTATCTCGACTTTCGCGTACAGCCTGTTGCAGCTTCTCCCATTCCTTCGCCTTCCCCAGTCGAGTCCATTCCGATTTCACCTGATCTGGCGGAATAAACACTTGATGGCTTACCGTATCCGTCACATCCGCCGCGCCTGATGGAACACCACTTGTATCACTAGCAGCAAGTCTTCGCACAATAAATGTTCGGGCTGCGATCGCCTGTGCCTTTAACGCTTCCAGCCTGAATTCCGCTGGCATCTCAGCTGCCACCACCCCGGTAACATAGTCTTCCAGTGGCAGATTCATCGTTGTCCCTGTTGCGGACAGGTATACCCTTACCTTGGGTTCAGGGTAGGTAACAGGAACAGCTGGCGCAGGAGCTGGGGTTCTTGTAGTGCTGGCATCTGTTGGAGCAGGGATCGGCTTTGGTGATTCACCTGTCCGCGGCCATACCAGAATTACCGGAATTAGCAGAGCCATTGCCAATAAGGCAGATACAGCAGCCGCAGGTTGCCACCGTGTAGAGTTGCGTCCCCGTCCCCATCGGGGTTTTCGCCCGAATGTCCGCATTCGGCGACGCTTCACACGGCGGAATTCGTCCAGCTCAATAACAGGTATATGAATATGCGCGGTTGCCTGCCGGTTCACTTCATCTGTCGACACCCGTTCTGAAGTTGATAATTTTGCAGGCTGTGATGAAACAGTCCTCAGTTTTAATGGGGCAGGCTTGTCTTTTTCCACTCCAGATACGACATTCTTCTCAGGTTCTTGCATACCTGGACGGGGGACAAGTGGTACCTTTACCTGTACACTAGCTTCTTTCATTCGACTATAACCCTCCGTTATCTATGGCCGGTCATGTGCCGGTCGTGTTGTTCAAATCCATAGTTTAGGGTATGAGCTAGCTCGATCTGATAGAACCTGATTTAAGAGAAACGAGTCTCTTTTCGTTCTGTGCAATTTCCTGTTTTCTTTTGCTATGTACATCTTAGAAACGTTGATCTGTCGCTGAATACCGGTGTTTAGCTGGACCCAACACCCTATATAAAGTACGCTCTTTCATTTGGTTCAGGATGGATACAGAATACGATGTTATGCTATACAAGTTAGGACCAGCTATTAATAGAATCAGGTATCAAATATCTCGTTGTCTTCTGAAAAGTAAACACAAAAAAAGCCAAGCCAGATGGCTTAGCTTTATCATTTTTACAATATACGTTCCATCGCATTCATAATCCACACAACTGTGTGACTCATAATAGGGGGACCATATTTTTTCTATTCAATCCAGTGTTAAGCCAGAGTTGGTTGCACCTTAAACATCGGCACTTCTTTCTCCACCTTTTCACTAGGTGCTTTGGTTGCTTCCAGCTTAGGCTCATCAACCGAGATCCGATAGATGTCAGCGCCAAGTCCGTTAAGCTTCTCAGCGAGATGTACATAGCCACGGTCGATGTGATGAACACCACCAACTTCCGTTGTACCTTCAGCAACAAGACCTGCAATAATGAGTGCGGCACCCGCACGCAAATCGGTAGCCGTTACTTTGGCACCCTTCAGTTTGGCATTACCTGTGATGATGGACGAACGTCCTTCAACTTTGATCTCCGCATTCATCAATTGGAACTCATCCACATGCATGAAGCGGTTTTCAAAAACAGTCTCTGTCACGACACTGGTTCCTTCAGATGCGAGCAAAAGAGCCATCATCTGAGATTGCATATCTGTCGGGAATCCTGGGTAAGGTAATGTTTTCACATCCACAGCCTTAAGAGGACGATCTGCGATTACACGCACGCCATTCTCATCCGGTTGGATCGTTACACCCATCTCTTCAAGCTTCGCGATAACGGAACCTAAGTGATCAGAAATTGCACCTTCAATATACACGTCACCGCCAGAAATTGCAGCAGCAGCCATATACGTACCAGCTTCTACCCGATCCGGAATAACGGTGTGTGTAACGCCTGACAGTTTCTCCACACCTTCAATGCGGATCACTCCAGTACCAGCACCACGTACAATGGCACCCATTCCATTCAGGAAGTTGGCAAGATCCACAATCTCAGGTTCTTTGGCCGCGTTCTCCAGAACAGTCACACCTTCGGCCAATGTTGCAGCCATCATAATATTTTGAGTGGCACCTACGGAAGCCACATCCAGATAAATTTTCGCGCCACGCAACCGTCCTTGGCTACGAGCTTCGATGTAACCTTGGCCCAAGCTGATCTCTGCGCCCATGGCTTCAAAACCCTTCAAATGCTGATCAATAGGCCGTGTACCGATGGCACATCCACCAGGAAGTGAGATTCTTGTATGACCCATTCGCGTCAACAAAGGCCCCATGACCAGGAAAGACGCCCGCATTTTACTAACCCATTCATACGGGGCTTCACAGGAAGTAAGTTTCTCCGCATTTACGGTAATCACTTCGTCCCGGTATGTAACTCCCGCTCCCAGCGATTCCAACACCTTGTTAATCGTCATCACATCGTCTAGAGGAGGCGCGTCAATAATAACGCTTTGTCCTTCTTCCCCTAAGAGAGAGGCAGCGATGATCGGAAGAACAGAATTTTTAGCGCCGCTAACTTTGACACTTCCGGTCAACCTTTTGCCACCGCGGACGATAAATTTGCTCATCATGGTTCCCTCCGCGCTTTTATTCCCTTTTCTTCATTCCGGAATACGTAAGCCCCACTGTGTGTAGAAAGGACTGTTGCTGTGTGTGGAATTTCGACATAAACTGGCATATTGCCACAGATGTCTGTTCAGAAAAGAATTGGTTTTTATAATCCATATCAATGATACCATGTGCCGTGCATCTTGCTATTCAGCATGTAAAATCAGTGTCCTACAAGCCAGCAAAGCATCAGAACAGACAGAGTGGGATGGTTATTAGCCGGCATGAACCGGATATCCCGTTTATAACTACAAAATAAGTGAACAATTGTGAATTCCCTAACTTCCATCATAACATTGTTGATTTGTACGATACAAGCATTTTTTACATAAAACATCTCAAATTCATCCAATTTTACGTCACACTTTTTTCTTAATTTCTTTACCGACAACTCATACTCTAATTGTTAACACAATTAATCGATGTTATTCGACAATGAGCTCCTTCAAGGGCCTAACAGATGATTAACCAACCATCTCAACATTAAAACAAATTACGCAACATTTGAGTCCAGGACAAGTAGTCAATGACAAAGCCAGCAACGGCATGCCCCAAGATAATGGCGAGCAACAAATGTAACAGTCTTCCTTGAGCACCTCTTGGCTGTCTGATAATTAAATCCAATTTGAGATTTGTCAAAGCCCACCATGACAACGCAATACATAAAAGAGAGACGATGATCGAAACCAAGCCATTGGTGCTTAACGCCTGGTTCACCTGATTCGTCAGATCAGTATCCATATATTCTTTACCTCCACATTTGTTGCAGCAGTCAGCATATCATATGCCTGGCACCCATAACTTGTTAGTATACTGGAATGTCTTAAACACAAAATACTGAGCGTACTGTCAGTTTTACTCCTGCCAAGCAGGAATCCCCTGATGCCCAAAGAGCGAGCAGCAACAATCCGGCAGTGCATGACTATGGAATCTACTACGCAGCTTCCTGCTTCTGCTGACTCTATGGAATATAGGCTCTTTCATCATACATTGTCAATTACATTGATTTCCACTTCTAAAATATTTTAATTTTAAAAGGACGGGATTTTGTGACTAAAACGACATAAAAGAGCGCTATTTCGATATCGATTCTGTCATTTCCTCGGAAATAATTTTAAATCTCTTATGAAAAAAATGGTTCTCTTAGTGGTAAATGCGCCCATTACTTTAGTCCTACATTCTATTCAAATCCTCATAATTGGTGAATCATTTGCTTAAAATACTTCTGTTTACTGAAGGACCTATGGAATTTGTGGCCAGCCACTTTGATATATTCGATCAAACCATTCTATTAAACAAACTCAAAAAAGCCCGGCAGATTAATCCGCCGGGCTTCCAAGAATCGTTTATTTGCCAAATACATTAATCCGGTTAACCGCTTTTTGCAGCGCAATCTCTGCACGACGGTGATCAAAGTGATCCTGATTGCTTTGGCTTGCAAGCCGACGTTCTGCCCGCTCTTTCGCCGCACGCGCACGATCCACATCAATGTTTTCCGGGAATTCAGCACTCTCTGCGAGTACAACAACCTTATCTTTACGTACTTCAATAAACCCGCCACCGATAGCAACTTGTTTATTTTCTTTTCCGTTACGAATATAGATTGGTGCAATCTGCAAAGGTGTAACCATAGGAATATGACCTGGCAGAATGCCCAGTTCCCCTTCAATACCACGAGCCGTGATGCTATCCACTTGTTCTGAATACACCAGACGCTCGGGTGTTACGATTTCCAACAAAAAGGTGCTCAATTCCATCCCTCCTGAAACTATCCGAAGGATAGCCCGCATAAGGACAATCCTGGATTCAGACTAAACCAGTGTTTTGGCTTTCTCCACTGCCTCTTCAATTGTACCAACAAAGAGGAAAGCTGCTTCCGGAAGATCATCATACTTACCTTCGAGAATCTCTTTAAAGCTGCGCACCGTTTCTTTAACCGGAACGTATTTACCCGGAATACCGTTAAATGCTTCAGCAACGTGGAAAGGCTGGGACAAGAAACGTTGGATTTTACGAGCACGATATACAAGCGCTCTGTCTTCCTCACTCAACTCGTCCATACCCAGGATTGCAATGATATCTTGCAATTCATTGTAACGCGCCAAGATACGTTTAACGCCTTGAGCTACGCTGTAGTGTTCTTCACCTACAACTTCAGGGGACAAGATCCGGGAGCTGGAAGCCAGCGGATCTACCGCAGGGTAGATACCCATCTCGGAAATTTTACGCTCCAGGTTCGTCGTTGCATCCAAGTGGGCAAACGTCGTTGCAGGAGCCGGGTCAGTGTAGTCATCCGCAGGCACGTAGATGGCCTGGATGGATGTTACAGAACCTTTTTTCGTTGAAGTGATACGTTCTTGCAGTTGACCCATTTCTGTTGCCAGCGTAGGCTGGTAACCAACCGCGGAAGGCATACGTCCAAGCAAGGCGGATACTTCTGAACCCGCTTGGGTGAAACGGAAGATGTTATCGATAAAGAGCAACACGTCACGGCCTTCTTCATCACGGAAATATTCCGCCATCGTCAGACCTGTGAGGGCAACACGAAGACGTGCGCCTGGAGGCTCGTTCATTTGTCCGAAGACCATTGCTGTTTTGTTGATAACGCCGGAATCACTCATCTCGTGATACAAGTCATTACCTTCACGTGTACGCTCACCAACACCCGCGAATACGGAGATACCGCCGTGCTCTTGTGCGATGTTGTTGATCAATTCCTGAATCGTTACCGTCTTACCTACACCGGCACCACCGAAGAGGCCGATTTTACCACCCTTAGCGTAAGGGGCAAGCAAGTCGATAACTTTGATTCCTGTCTCCAGCATCTCTGCTTGGGTAGTCAGTTCATCAAATGCAGGTGCTGAACGGTGAATCGGATTTTTGTGCTCAGAAGCTACGGCACCGCCAGTATCAATTGCTTCACCGAGTACGTTAAATACACGACCCAGTGTTGCTTCTCCGACGGGTACAGAGATTGGTGCTCCTGTATCTAAAGCTTCCATACCACGAACAAGTCCATCCGTGGAGGACATCGCAATACAACGTACTCGGTTGTCACCCAGATGTTTTGAAGCTTCGAGTGTAAGGTTTACACTAACGCCGCTCTCACTTACTGTAGTGATCGTAATGGCATTGAGGATTTCCGGCAGACCGCCGCGATCAAACTCGACGTCAACAACCGGACCCATGATGCTCACAACGCGTCCTTTGTTCATCTTAACGTTCCCCTCCTACAAGCCTGCTACTTTTGCAAAAATAATGTACCGTTCGTTTATCTTTGCTCTGCAAGCCTTCATTAATAAAAAAACGGTTAGCCTTGTGCTGCGTTGGCACCTGCCACAATTTCCGTAATCTCCTGCGTAATCGCCGCTTGACGGGCACGGTTATAGGTCAATGACAAGTCATTTATGAGTTTCGATGCATTTTTGGTTGCATTACCCATTGCCGTCATTTTCGCGCCCAGCTCACTTGCCTTACCGTTCAGAAGTGCACCATAGATCAGCGTTTCCGCATAACGCGGAAGCAAAACCTCCAGTACAGCTTCAGCAGACGGCTCGTATTCGTAGCTCGCCGTTGGTCCTTCCGCAGCAGTTACCTCAGGTGTTTCCATTGGAAGAAGTTTTTCAACCGTAGGAATCTGGGTCAACGCATTCACAAAGCGGTTATAACAAATGTACAATTCATCAAATTCAGCCAGTTCAAACCCATGAACAGCTTCGTGTGCGATGGATTTGATGTCTGCAAATGAAGGCGAATCCGACAGATCCGTTGTTGTGGATGCCATCGCAATTTCACGACGTCTGAAGTAATCGCGTCCTTTACGTCCAATGACGAACAATTCGTAGTCATCCTGGGAGTTGTGGCGCTCTTTGAGCGTCTGATTAACCTGACGCAAAACGTTCGCATTGTATCCACCTGCAAGACCACGGTCCGATGTAATGATCAGGTAAGCTGTCTTTTTAACCGGACGGCTCTCCAGCATCGGATGCTGTATGCCTTGCGTGCTTGATGCAATACTCGCTACAACTTCTTTCAGTTTCTCCGAATAAGGACGGGCTGCTTCCGCTTTTTCCTGCGCTTTACGCAGTTTTGCAGCAGCTACCATCTCCATTGCTTTGGTGATCTGCTTGGTGCTTTGTACGCTTTTAATTTGCCGCTTAATTTCGCGCATGCCTTTTGCCATGATTTCACCACCTCAAAACTTTGACGGAGTCAAAGTTACTTCGTAAGCATCACCACTAGTTTTGACAGAGTCAAAACTACATCGTAAGCATCATCTTTTTTGACAGAGTCAAAGTTTTACATGCAGACATGCGGAATCGGTTAGACAACTCCGCACCTGCAATCATTTATTTAGACAGAGACAGCAAAGCTCTTTCTGAACTTCTCAATTGCACCTTTCAGTGCATTTTCATTGTCTGCAGTCAATTCTTTTGTATCACGGATGGATGCAAGAATCTCCGGATGGCTGCTCTCCATGAACGCGAGGAACTCACGCTCGAAACGAGTAACATCACCTGTTGGAATCTCATCCAGGAATCCTTTAACTGCAGTGTACAAGCTGACAACCTGTTGTTCTACAGGCAGAGGCTGGTTAACACCTTGCTTCAGGATTTCCATCATACGCGCACCACGATTCAGGCGGGCCTGAGTCGCTTTATCCAGATCGGAACCGAACTGGGAGAACGCTTGAAGCTCACGATATTGAGCCAGATCGAGACGCAGGGAACCTGCAACCTTTTTCATCGCTTTGATCTGAGCAGAACCACCAACACGGGATACGGAAATACCTACGTTGATCGCCGGGCGTTGTCCAGCATTGAACAAGTCAGCTTCCAGGAAGATTTGTCCGTCCGTGATGGAGATTACGTTCGTTGGAATGTATGCCGATACGTCGGAAGCTTGTGTTTCAATAAACGGAAGTGCGGTTAAAGAACCACCACCAAGTTCATCATTCAGCTTCGCAGCACGCTCCAGCAAACGGGAGTGCAGGTAGAAGACGTCACCCGGATAAGCCTCACGGCCCGGTGGACGACGAAGCAACAAGGAAAGCTCACGGTATGCAGAGGCTTGTTTGGTCAAGTCATCGTAGATAACCAGAACGTGCTCGCCTTTGTACATGAAGTACTCACCCATCGAACAACCGGAATACGGTGCGATGTACAAGAGTGGTGATGGATCGGAAGCTGCTGCAGTTACAACAATCGTGTACTCCATTGCGCCTTTACGACGAAGAGTTTCCACAACTTGAGCAACCGTAGACTGTTTCTGACCAATAGCTACATAGATACACTTCATGCCGCTACCTTTTTGGTTCAGGATCGCATCAATTGCGATGGATGTTTTACCTGTTTGACGGTCACCGATGATCAACTCACGTTGTCCACGACCGATTGGTACCATTGCATCAATGGCTTTGATACCTGTTTGCATCGGCTCATGAACCGATTTACGATCCATTACGCCTGGTGCTTTACCTTCAACCGGACGGAATTCCGTTGTAGCGATTGGCCCTTTGCCATCTACAGGAATACCGAGCGGATTAACAACGCGTCCAATCAATGCTTCGCCTACAGGCACTTGCATGATTTGACCGGTACGTTTCACTTGGTCACCTTCACGAATATCGTAGTAAGGTCCCAGGATAACGACACCGACATTGCTTTCTTCCACGTTCATGGCGAGTCCCATAACACCGCTTGGAAATTCAACCAACTCGTTGGACATGACGTTCTCAAGTCCGTAAACACGAGCGATACCATCACCAACCTCGATTACCGTTCCGACTTCGACTACATCGATATCGGTCTTGTATTGTTCGATTTGGCTCTTAATTAATGTACTGATTTCTTCTGGTTTGATACTCAAGTGTCCTCACCCCAATCTACTGTACTCGTCTGTTAAAAGACTGCTCAAGACGTTCGAGCTTGCCAGCCAAGCTGCCGTCATAGATCGTATCGCCAATGGCGACTTTCAATCCGCCCAGCAGAGTCGGATCAACAATGTTCTCGATACGAATCTTTTTATTCACACGGCCACCGAATTCACGGGCTACCGCTTCTTTTTCTTCATCATTCAACGCATAAGTCGAGTAGACAAGTGCATCAGCGATGCCCAGCGACTCACCTTGGATCTTCCGATAATCATTCAGCAAGTCTCCCAGCAATTCAACGCGTCCGCGCTCAATCAACAACAAGACTGTACGAAGGACTGAATCGGATACCTTGCCATCAAGACTTGAGTGAATCACGTTCTGCTTGGCTTCATCAGAGATATTAGGGGATACGATAAATTTCTCGATATCTGCATCTCCGGTCAATGCACTGACTACTGCAACCAGTTCCTGTTCAACCTCAAGCACCTGCTGCTGCTGAAGAGCAACTTCGAACAATGCTTTCGCATAACGCTTGGCAACAATCGTATCGCGGCTCATTGTCGGCCTCCTACCTCATTGAGGTATTGGTTCACAAGCTCTTCTTGTGCAGGACCGTTCTCAACTTCTTTTTTGATCAATTTGGATGCAATCTGAACGGAAGCTGTACCCAGTTCGCTGCGAAGCGCTGCGACTGCTTTGTTCTTCTCGCTCTCGATTTCGCGTACTGCATCGTCTTTCAGACGATTAGCTTCAGCTTTCGCATCAGCCAAAATCGATTCAGCTTGTTTGCCACCCGTTTGTTTGGACTGTTCAATGATGTCGTAAGCATCTTGACGCGCTTGCTCAAGAGCTTGTTTTTGTTCCTCCACATAGGCAATGGCCTGTTCCCGAGTCTGTGCAGCCTCATTCATCTGCGTCATCACGAGTTCACGACGTTTTTCCATAATGGAGAACAAAGGCCCGAAGGCATAACGGCTAAGCAGCCAGTATAAAATTGCAAATGCAACAATCGCAAGAAGCGTATTTTCCCATATGAAACTCAATCTGTTCACTCCTTCCTGGAGGTATCCTTAAAACGTCATCCGTTAGAACGGACATTACCTAAAAAGAAGGCGCGGATGGCTATGGCCTTCCCCGCCAAACCTTTAAAATTTAATTAAGCCATACCGTAGAACATGAACGCGAGTACCACACCGATGATCGGCAATACCTCGATCAAACCTACACCGATAAACATTGTTGTTTGAAGAGTGGATTTTGCTTCCGGTTGACGGGCAATACCTTCCACCGTTTTGCTGATTACCATACCGTTACCAATACCTGCGCCAAACGCGCCCAGTCCTGCAACAATTGCTGCTGCGATTAATGCCATTGCTCCCATTTGTATATCCTCCTTAAAATGATAAATCGAATTTTTTATTGTTCAGCCTGGTGAAGAATTCTTCGTAGGGCTTGAAACTTAATGCTCGTCGTGCGTCTCGATGCTCTGTGAAATGTACACCATCATCAAGATAACAAACACAAATGCCTGGATTGCGCCGATAAAGATACTGAAGCCTTGCCACACCATTAACAGCGGAATTGCTGCGATAGCACCAAACACTTTGAATGTGGTCAGTTTCAGGATCGTTGCAATCAGTACCTCACCCGCGAAGATATTCGCGAATAGACGCATACCGTGTGTCAACAGCTTGGATGCCGTCTCAATCAAGTTGATTGGCAAGAACAAGGCGAATGGCTTAAGGTAATGCTGGAGATACCCTTTTGTGTTGCGGAACAATCCTAGTCCATGAGATACAAGGAACGCTACGAGAGCGAGTCCCATCGTTACAGACAAGTCGGCTGTCGGTGATTTCCACCAAGCCAGTTCAACGTGCGGGTGTGCTTCAGGATCCTTGGCATGCGCTTCTTCAAACGCCTCCACCGCTGTAACAATCGGCTTACCGAATACCTGTGCCTGATTAACATCTGTTACCTCAGATACAGCCACGAGCGGAAGACCTAGCATATTCCCTACAAAAATGAACATAATCATGGAAAGAGCGAGAGAGATAAAGTGTTTACCTTTCTTCATATCCATCGTGCTGGAAATCAGATTGCGGACGAATTCTACTGCCCACTCCATAAAATTTTGCAGCTTGCCGGGATTTTCAACGGATAATCTCCGTGTTGCCAGTACAGCAAAAATAAAAACAATTGCACCTGTAACAACCAGCATCAACAGAACCGATAGATCCAGTCGAAATCCGCCAAGCATAATAATTGGAGCTTCATGCATATTTTTCTCACCCCTTTCTCGACTTGAAAGCTGCAGCCCTTAACTTCATTCTGCTCTGCGGGAATGGACAATCCCTATAATCAGTAAGGAAAATTGTGCAATGACGAGACCGCCTGCAACCGCATATGTATTGAAGTACTGCGGAAAGCGCATCGATATGAATATACCGAGCACAGCGAGTGCCGCTCTTGTCAAAAATCCCAGGTTCACACGCTTCAAGTTACCTTCTGCCGCATCATCAGACATTTTCCTTACTTTGTAGCCCAAGTAAAATGCATTGATCCAGCTAATTCCTGTACCCAGGGCGAGTCCCAAAGCAATTGTCTCCACACGTGGCATAAAGGCCGCTGCGAGAAAACAAATCATAAGAAAGTACATGATGAAAACAGTCATCGATCTGCGGTATCTGGTTAGTTCACTCATCACTTTCCCCCATGAATTTTTTCGCGATAAAGTAGATGCTTACACCGCCTGCCGCAAGAAAAAAGAGAACGCTTACGGCGATCCATATTCCGTTACCTCCGATGGTCTTGTCCAACCAGGAGCCAGCGTAATATCCGGCAACAGCGAGAATGGCAATCTCGATCCCAAAAGCTGTCACGAGTCCCATCGCTTTCCACACATTATCGTCATGGTTACGGGATGAATTTGGTTTGTTCGAATCGGCCATTTTCCACGCCACCCTTGCAATCCCAGTTAATTTTACTGAATGATGAGAGCCTTTGTCAATTGAATGATTTTAGCGTTTTAAAGGGGAAAACGACGGGAATACAGACCATCAAAGCCCATAAACCCGCGTAAACCGTACAGTTTAACTGTATGCTATGCCCTTTATAAATCCGTCAGAAAAATTGTATTATTTTTTGAATTTTCTGTGAAATGATTCCGGACGCTCACTATTTACACCAAAATGGTGCAAAATCGCATTGACAATTCTTTCCGAAGCATGTCCATCACCGTATGGATTAGCAGCCTGACTCATGCTTGCATATAGTGTTTTGTCTGTAAGCAGAGCTTTGGTCCGTTCATATACACGTTCCTCTTCGGTACCTACCAATTCCAACGTTCCAGCTTCAATACCTTCCGGGCGCTCTGTTGTATCGCGCAATACGAGCACAGGCACACCAAACGAAGGCGCTTCTTCCTGCAAACCGCCTGAATCGGTCAAAATCAAGTGAGTATGCGGGTAAAAGTTATGCAAATCCACCACGTCTAGTGGATCAATTAATTGAATACGGGGATGATTCCCCAAGATCGCGTGAGCCGGCTCCTTCACAGCAGGACTTGGATGCACCGGGTACACGATGGCAATATCTTCAAATTCGTCGGCAATCCGTTTGACGGCCTGGAAAATGTTGCGGTGAGGCTCGCCTTGAGATTCACGGCGATGAGCTGTCATCAGCACAAGGCGTTTGCCTTGGGCCCAATCAAGTACCGGGTGTGTGTAGTCCTCCCGTACTGTATATTGAAACACATCTGTTACCGTGTTGCCTGTGACGTACGTACTAGACTCTGATTTATTTTCTTTGGCAAGATTGGAAGAAGACCAGTCTGTAGGCGCAAAGTGTAGATCAGCCAGTACGCCCGTCAGCTGACGGTTCATCTCTTCGGGATATGGAGACAGCTTGTTCCACGTCCGAAGTCCTGCTTCCACATGTCCTACCTGAATCTGTTGCAAAAATGCTGCGTAACTCGCCACAAAGGTAGTCAATGTATCTCCGTGAACCAGTACAATATCCGGTTTAGCTTCCGCTAACACCGGCTCCAGACCGCCAAGGACACGAATTGTAATCTCATTCAATGTCTGGCGGTCTTTCATTACATCCAGATCATAATCGGGATGAATGTCGAAAACTTCAAGTACCTGATCCAACATCTGGCGATGCTGCGCAGTTACGCAAACAATAGATTCAATAGACTCAGGGTGTTTTTGCAATTCCAAAATAAGCGGAGCCATCTTGATGGCTTCTGGACGCACCCCGAAGATCGTCATGACTTTAATTTTCTTGGACATTCGAGCAAAGCCCCTTTTCTATAAGTTCCGATTACAAGCATGCGATATGCTTATTTAGTGCCGTATAGACGGTCTCCTGCATCTCCAAGCCCTGGAACGATATAACCATGATCATCCAGACGGTCGTCCAGTGCTGCTACATAGATATCCACATCGGGATGTGCATCCTGAACCGCTTTTACGCCTTCCGGTGCTGCCACCAGGTTCATCATTTTGATTTGGGTACAGCCACGTTTTTTGAGCACGTCAATAGCTGCAATTGCCGAACCGCCTGTTGCAAGCATCGGATCGATCACAATCAATTGACGCTCTGTTACGTCTGTAGGCAGTTTGGTGTAGTATTCTACCGGTTGCAGTGTTTCCGGGTCACGGAACAGACCAACATGTCCAACTTTTGCTGCTGGCAACAATTTCACAACGCCATCCAGCATTCCGAGTCCTGCACGCAGAATCGGCACCAGTCCGAGCATGCGTCCAGAGATGACTTTACCTTGTGTTGCAGCTACAGGTGTCTGTACATCAATCGTTTCCAGTTCAACATCTCTTGTAATCTCATAAGCCATCAACGTTGCTACTTCATCCACCAATTCACGAAAATCTTTCGTATTCGTACGCATGTCGCGTATAAACGTCAGTTTGTGTTGAATCAAAGGGTGATCACATATTACTAATTTTCCCATCTAATTTGTCCCTCCGGTAAGTTCTTCATGTTCAGCATTTCCAAATATACCTAGCCACCATTCATGGGCTCGATAAATCCTGTATATTATATCATCACCAACAACGAATTACACCATCAAAGGGCACCCAATCATTACAGAATACCGAATCCTATAAAAAACAGGACCGGAAAATGATCCATCCGGTCCTGTTTTGCTCATGTTGTTATGTCATTGAGTGGGAAAAATATGAATACAAGTGATGCTCCGCAAGCAGATTGCACCTTCGATCGCTGTTATCCCCTGATTTGTTTGATCTCCTATAAAAGGAGAAAATCAAGGGATAATGGCGAGCGCTTCGCTTCTCCGGTTGCATTCTGCCAGCTTCGTCTTTTGTATTCCAATTTAAATAAACTCAAAAGAAAGCAGCATGAGCAAAGTTTTTTAGTATTTAAGGTCGGTATAGAGCGGGAATTGGTCTGTCAGTGCAGTCACTTCTGCACGGGCTTCATCCAGCTTCGCTGTATCTTTTGGATTTTTCAATGTTTTGGCAATGATCTTACCGATCGCTACCATCGCTTCTTCGTTCATTCCACGGGAAGTTGCAGCAGGTGTACCAATTCGAATACCGCTTGTTACAAACGGGCTGGTTGGGTCGAATGGAATTGCATTTTTGTTCACGGTAATACCGATGGAATCAAGCACATGCTCAGCTTCCTTACCCGTGATGTTCACACTGCGTGTGTCAATCAGCATCAAGTGGTTATCTGTACCACCGGATACGATGTTCAAGCCTTCAGCAATCAGGGTTTCAGCCAAAACCTGTGCGTTTTTCACAACGTTCTGTGCATATGTTTTGAACTCTGGTTGCAAAGCTTCTCCGAATGCTACCGCTTTGGAAGCAATCACGTGCATCAGAGGACCACCTTGCGAACCCGGGAATACCGCTTTATCAATTGCTGCCGCCCATGCTTTACGGCACAGAATCATACCACCACGAGGTCCACGAAGCGTTTTGTGTGTTGTTGTCGTTACGAAATGCGCATGTGGAACCGGGTTTGGATGCAGACCAGCAGCAACCAATCCTGCGATGTGAGCCATATCCACCATGAACAAAGCACCTACATCATTGGCGATGGAAGCCAGCTTTTCAAAATCAATGGTACGCGGATATGCACTTGCCCCTGCAACGATCAGACGAGGGCGGTGTTTGAAAGCCGCTTTGCGCACTTCATCATAATCAATCAGGAATGTATCTTCCTGTACGCCGTATGCTACAAAGTTGTACAGCAAACCGGAAGCGTTAACCGGGCTACCGTGTGTGAGGTGTCCACCATGGGCAAGGTTCATACCGAGTACAGTATCACCAGGTTTCAATGCTGCAAGATATACTGCCATGTTCGCTTGTGCGCCGGAGTGAGGTTGAACATTCACGTGTTCTGCTCCGAACAATTCTTTGGCACGATCACGCGCGATGTCTTCAACGACGTCTACATGCTCACAACCGCCATAGTAACGTTTGCCTGGATATCCTTCAGCGTACTTGTTGGTCAATACAGATCCCAATGCTTCGATTACCGCTTCGCTTACGATGTTCTCGGATGCAATCAGTTCGATGTTGTTCTGTTGACGTTTCAGTTCAAGATTCATCGCTTCCAGTACTGCCGGGTCATTCTTGCGCAATTGTTCCATGATTAAATTCCTCCCAAGTATAGTGAAGTAGGTTGAATATGTTAGTCACAAAATGTTGAATCTGGTTGTTCTTCCATACGATACACCGCGCGTTCGCCGCCAATTAACTTTGGACGGGTCAACGCTGTGGTTACACGTGCATCTCCAACATAGCGGAGCGCTGTACGAAAGGGTACGGCTACATGCCGGAGATGCATGCCAATCATGGTCTCCCCAATGTCCAGTCCCGCATGGGCCTGCACATGTTCAGCCAGGCATGGATCGGTCAGCGAACGATATGCTGCGGATGCCATTGAACCTCCGGCCTTGGGCACGGGTACTGCACCAACCTCGGTCAATCCCAGACGAGTCAGCACAGAACGTTCCATGACCAGCGCACGATTCAGATGCTCACAACATTGGAATACCGTGTCAAAACCGAATTCCTCCTGCACCTCGCGTATACCCGCAAGAAGCTGTTGCGCCACTTCAATGGCACCACTCGTACCAATCCGCGCCCCTGCGACTTCACTTGTGCTTGTACCGATCACAACGATCTGTCCAGGCCCAAGCTGTCCGGCAAGCGCCAGTTCATGCAGAATGGATGCGGTCTGTTCCTGTAATCCGGGTTGTTCTGAATCTAACTCTATAGTCATCCTCTCATCGCCTCCCGATAAAATCATGCCCGCTGTCTCTTGGCTGTCCTTCGTATTCTTGCACGGCATCTCAGGACCTATTATAGCGAATAATCAGATGAAAGACGAAAAAAAGAGCAGTCTGCGGGTATCGCAGAATTGCTCTTTTGCCCAGGCGACCGGCCGTTTGTTCCGGTGCTCCATCGTGGTTATGCCCACTTCGTCGCCAGTTACACCGGATCCCTGTTTTCCCCTTCATCATAAAACAACCCGCGTCTAAAATCAACGGTTAATTTACATCCTATGTCCTGTTTCTATAACCTGCCCCGCAGGATCAGAATTATCCCAGCTTATCCAAAAGCCGGTCCAATGCCGTCCGAATCTCAGCCGCAGCGATATTGTAATCATCACGACTTCCCCCAAACGGGTCAGAGATATCGAAACTAGGAATACGTTGTCTAATCTCAATGGCTCGCTCACGCTCTGATGCCAGAATCTCTTGCCCAAGGGCACGCTTCATCTCCAACGTTGCAAACAGGCTGTCCAACTCCTGAACATCTCTTAATACCTGCTCGTCGTCCTCCACATACTCTTTCAATGTATAGGTTTTGTGGACGGAGTCGGGAAACACCTGCATGACATGTTGCTTATGGCTCCGCGTTAATGTAAGAACCAGATCTGCCCAACCGACCAGGTTGGCGCTAAGCTGTGTGGAATGAGGTGGGCCTTCAACGTTATGATCTCTCAAAACCGCTTCCGCATGACGGGAAATCGGCATACCCGACGTAGCTGCCACACCTGCGGAACGAACCTCTACCTGAATGCCGCGCTCCGATGCCAGTTTTCGCAAAAGCCCCTCTGCCATGGGGCTGCGGCACGTATTGCCTGTACATACGAATAAAATATGTTTCATTGTGTTAGCCTCCCCATTTTACATATGATGCGAATGATATGATGTCTCACATTTTATTTTAAAATATAAACAAAAGTCCAAATGCAAGCAAGATTGCGCCACCAATAGCTTCGCCGTAATCCCCGAGATTCTGGCTCACCCGACGGCCTAATAGCAGTCCCATAATCGACATCAACCCGCCACACACGCCAAAGGCAAGTACAGTCAATATCAGATCACTGCTAAACATCCCCAGTGAAACGCCAACGGAAAACGAATCGACACTTACGCTGAGGGAGAACAGAACAACGCCGAGCAGGGACCGGTGATCCACCAGCTTGGTATCCCCTTCACGGAATGCATTCAGAATCATATGACCACCCAGGAGAACAAGTAATCCACCTGCCGCATACGTCGTAATGTCACCGAGCAGGGAGCTGACGTATTTGCCCATATACATGCCGATGAGCGGCATGATGATATGGAACAGTGCCGTGACTGTACTGATTCGTAATACATCCCTCAGCCGAATGCCCTTCATGCCTATTCCGATTCCGAGCGAGAACGCATCGAGGCCCAGCGCAACAGCCATGATCAAAATGGTTACCAACTGCCCTACATGGGCAGACACATCCCACATCCCCATACCCCCAAGTCACGTAAAGGTTCTTGTACACGATATGCGGACAAGGACCCAAACATGACCGATGAAAGGTAAACGGCGACGAATCTGCTTAATATCCATGGTGCATGAAGCTAGATTGGCGTGCATGTGGATATGGTGGTATGTGAATTGTTTTGGAAAAGAGTACGTAGCTCTCCTGACTGTATGATCAGGAGAGGTTAGGAGGGCTGGCCAACTTGTATGAGTTGGTTCCCCGCAGCCTTGAGCAGCCGGTTCATGACGGCTGCTCCCAGCCCTTCGCGTGAGCAGGCTTCAGCCACAATATATGTGGCGCCTTGCTCATCGCAGCTGCGCAGCGCGGCGTATAGCCTGCGCGCTGCTTCCTCCAGCTCGCTGGCATCTCCCAGCGAGAACACGGCATCGGCGCGGTACTGCTCCGCGTGCTCGGCGAACGCCAGCACCGCGGTGCGCTCTCCGCGCTGCGCCGCCTCTGCGAGGGCGGCGCTGATCCAGGCCGCCACCGCCGCGGGCGGCCCCTCCACCACGCACAGCGCCCCTGCGGGTGCGTAGTGCGTGTACTTCATGCCCGGCGAGCGCGGCGCCGGGCTGCCCACGCCATCGGACCCCTCCGCAAGTAGCGCGGGGTCCGTGGCGACACGGGCGGCAACGGCGGACAGTTGTTCCGCCGTAATGCCGCCAGGGCGCAGGATGGTGACGGTACCGTCGTCACCGACCTGCACGACCGTGGACTCGACGCCCACCCCGGTGGGGCCGCCGTCCACGATGCCGCCGATGCGGCCATCCAGATCCTCGCGCACATGAGACGCGAGTGTCGGGCTTGGCCGCCCGGAGCGGTTGGCGCTTGGCGCAGCCACAGGGCATGCCGCCGCCGCGATCAACTGCAAGGCCACCGGATGGTCCGGCATGCGCACAGCCACCGTGTCCAGACCGGCGGTGACACGCGGGGACACCGCCCCCGGCCTAACCGGCAGCACCAGCGTCAGTGGTCCCGGCCAAAAGGCCGCCATCAGCGCTTCCGCTGTCTCGTTCACTTCCGTGACCAGAGCATCCAACTGGTCACGGTGCGCGATATGCACAATCAGTGGATTGTCGGAAGGTCGGCCTTTGGCGACAAATACAGCCTCCACGGCTGCCGTGCTACGCGCATCAGCACCCAGGCCGTAGACCGTCTCGGTCGGAAAGGCCACCGTCTGACCTTGACGAAGGCAGGCTGCGGCCGCCTGCAAGTCGTCGAGCGCCCTTTGATGGGCGCTCCCCTTTTTCACATCCGCTGATTCAATATTACCCAATTCATGATCATGATCAGCGTTTACCAAAACGCGCACATCCCAATTCGCAGTAACCATCTCTGATGGAGTTCCCTTGTCGTGAAGCTCCATGTCATTTCCCATTTCTGAGGTGGATTGCACTTGTTCGTTCTCTCTATTCATATATCCATCATTCCTAAACATCATAATAGGTTACTTGTGCACGTGAGAAATACACCTTACACGCTATACACATCCTTGTTCACTTCGCTTCATACTCCATATTCAATATAAGTAATTATAACATACCTGTCCTGCCTCGGATGCCCTTCAAACTTTGCTTACGTATGAGTGCCCCTGTAACTTCGCCACCAATTCATATCAAAAGGGCAGCTCCCTGAATTGAAGCCACCCTTATGTATAGTATAAATTCGTTGTTATGCGAACAATCCAGTTACCCAACTCCATAGTTTCACAGCCATATCCCACAGAAAGAATCTCGCCTCCGGTGTCTCTCCCTGCACAGATGCCTCTGCATCTCCAGGTTCAGCTGCTGCGGCCGATACGTTTGAAGGTTTCGCCAGTGCATCCCCGGTCCCTGCATCAATGAAGCACAGCGGCGGGAACAACACACACCACCAGTTCTGACCTTTGCCTTCGCCCAGCGTAATCCGAACCGCTTCATAATCTCCAGCAGGATAGACGGTGCCCCCATATAGTTTGGTCGGGAACGGAACAGAACCCAGTTCCACCTGATAGTCATAATGCAAGCCACGACTTGTCAGCTCTTCTCCAACTCTATTCTCAATCTCGGACAGATGCTCACGAATTACCTTGCGCGCTTCATCCAGACTTTGCGGATTCTCCAGTTCAGCTACCCACTCGCCCATCTGAGCAACGACAGCATCCCGAATCTCGCGTTTCACCAATTGATCGCCCGGTGCATCCGAGTTTGCTAGAATACGTAAGCGAATCGATTGTTCAGGAATGGCTGTAGCCGCCACAGCTGCATCCGTTTTCTGACCTTCCCACATCATGATCATCATCATAAGACATACAATAATAAGTCCAACTTGCTTAACAATTCGTCTGTTCATTCCGTTCTCCCCCTCGGCTCTCTGATCACGCGACCTGCAACTCTCTCATGTCTATCAGTATGCCCGGGAGAGGCGAAAGTAAACCTAGCATTTGCAATTAATCTACTAGAGATTGTGCTGACTGACCCTGGCGAATGACTCTCGAATGACCAGTCGATATTTCAAATCCCCGAATAAGACGGATGTGGTTCGTTAGCACCGCTCACCCAACATGTTAAAAAGGCTGATCTGCACCTGGTTACAGGGCAAATCAACCTACCTCTTCATTCCTCCGAAAAATGAACAATTCCGTTAAACGCTCTACCGCTTTACTTTTTCACTACACCAACTCAACAGTTACACAGCACTTTTCTCTTTCTTGAGCATATTCCATAAACGTTCCGCCACCCGGGGTGGCTGCTCCCCCATGAGAAGTTCATCCTCCTCTTCCTGTCCATACAACTTAATGCTCATGACTACCCCAATACAGGCCATATTAATGAGCAAAGAGGTGCCGCCATAACTGATGAACGGCAATGTAATGCCTGTGAGCGGCATGAGTCCGAGGAATGCTCCTACATTCTCGAACACCTGATACAACAACATTCCGATAATACCCACAATGATGACGGGTCCCGCGCGATCTCTGCATGTCAGAGCAATCAGCACCATACGGTGGACCAGAATAAAGTACAGCAGGATCAGTATGGATGCACCGACAAAGCCAAACTCCTCTGCGATCACGACAAAAATGGAATCAGAATACGTATAGGGAACTCGTCCGCTCTGAACGGATGTTCCTTGCAAATAGCCTTTACCGATGATTCCCCCTGAACCGATGGCTAAACCAGCATTTTTTGTATGCCAGGAGGCTTTGGATGTAGCCTTTTCCGGTACAAGCCAGGGATCTATTCGCTCGGCCCAATGCTCTCGTTTCACCTTTTCAAGAAAAGTAAATACTTCATCATGATAGAACGTATAGGCTTTAACAAAGCCAATAAATGCCACTCCCACAATCGCCAGCGTAATCAATACGTGCTTCAGCCTCATATTGCCGATCCAGAATACCGCAGTCAGAATCACCACGTACCCCAGTGCATTTCCCAAATCGTTCTGAGCCATAACCAGAGCAAACGGAATAAACGCCCAGCAACCAATCGGTACAATATCTCTCCAAAATTTCAGCGTGCCCCGTTGTCTCTTCACAATCAAATGGGCGAGGAACAGAATCAGAATCATCTTGAACAGCTCTGCCGGTTGAAAAGAAAAATTGTCGCCCAGCTTCAGCCAGCCGTTGGCATTATTGATCGAACTTCCTAGGACATTGGCCAGAATCAGCAGTATAATCCCCAACCCATACAAATAAAACGCATATTTCACGTATAACTTGTAATTCACAAGCCCGATCACGAGCACTGCAATGAATCCAGCCACATAGAAATAGATTGTTTTGACATGGTGATTCGCCAGAGTGGCATCTGTCTGCGTTCCGCTGTATATCGCAAATACACTAATAATCATAAGCAACAGCATGACGAAGAGAATCACACCATCCATCTTTTTCAACATTCTCAACATAACTCCGTCCATCCCCCTGAAATCTAGCAATCTATGATTTCCAATTGAACTCAATATTACCATTGTATATAATTGGATAATAAAATGGAAATCTGGATCTTTTCAGGATGACTATTCAACCATTCAACGGCCTGTCTCCCACAATAAAAACAATAAAAACCCCAAAACATTCATTCCTATGTGAATAGGACTGATCTGTTTCAGGGTTCTATCGTTAAATGACTTATATACGAATATCTGACGTTGCTATTTCAAGGTTTGATTCAAGAGAACGTTATTGCTCCTGCTGGGATGGCTTGCGTCTCAGTACTTTCATCACCAGATCGGTAATACTCGGTTGTTCCGCAGAGCCGAGAATATCCTCATTCTCTTCCGTGTGAACCTTGATACTCATCACAATTCCCATACTGATCATGTTGAGCATAATGGAGGTACCACCCGAACTGATAAATGGCAGCGTAATCCCCGTCAATGGCATTAGACCAATGAATGGGCCAATATTAACAAAGATCTGGTAGAGCAGCATCGCTATAATACCTACAATCAGGTATGGCCCAGCACGATCCTTACACTCCAGTGCAATCAGCACCAGCCTGTGAATCAGAATAAAGTACAGAAGAAGCAATACCGAGGCACCGATGAAACCGAACTCCTCACCGATCTGTACAAAGATGGAGTCAGCATAGGCCAGTGGCACCCGATTCGACTGAATTGTCGTGCCCTCCATATACCCTTTGCCCGTAATACCACCAGAACCAATGGCAAGCTTTGCATTGTACGTCTGCCAGAGTACATCTCTTGAGGTCAGCTCGGGTACAAGCCAGGGGTCAAAACGATCCGCCCAGTGCGAACGTCCAATGTCATTCAGAAATTTAACAATCTCATCATGATAATGAATATATGCCTGTGTACCGCCGATAAAAGTAGCTACAGCAATAATAAAACCAATGAGGGCATGCGTAAATTTAATGTTGCCGATCCATAACAGGCCCACAAGAATGACAACATAACTTAACGCATTCCCCAAGTCATTTTGAAGCAATACGAGTAGTAATGGCGGCAGAACACAAAGTGAGATCGGAATGACATCACGTCCGAAATAGAGCGGACGATTCTTCTTTCGGGCCAAAAAGGCCGATAAAAACACAATCAGACATAGCTTGAACAACTCAGCAGGTTGAAGACTGACCCCGAAGATGGACAGCCAACCTTTTGCACCGTAATACTCTTTACCAAAGAACATTACGAAAATGAGCAACAGCATACCCACGCCATAGATATATAAATAATTTTTAATTATGAATTTATAGTTGATCATCGACATTCCAAAAAAGACGATGAATCCCAAAATATAAAAGATCACTGCACTTTTCGGGAGTCCCTCCAGCTTCGGACGACCAAACGTTGTACTGTAAATCGACAAAATACTGATAACCATCAGAATAACAAGTATAAACACTATGGAATAGTCTATCTTTTTAAATTTGTGCAGCATGTAATTATGTTCCCCCAAGCATTCAGAAATCTTCGGTATATCTCATTGTAGAGGATTTCACGGCAAAAAGAAAACCCGCGGAACCTTACATTTTCGTCACCTGTTCCGAAGTACGAACACCCAGGACATGCCGCTCGATTCCGGCAAGGTCCGGTACAACGATAATTTCCGGCCAATGTCCCGCCGATTCAAGCAGAGCCGCGATGTCACGAGCCTGCCCCTGGCCCAGCTCAAAACCAATAATCTGCGGCGGCGCAGGCAGCAGCGCCAGTTGCTCCAGCATAATGCGGTACGGTGCAAGCCCGTCCGGACCGCCGTCCAGTGCCATGCGCGGCTCATGATCGCGCACCTCTTGCTGCAACCCGGCGATATCCGCTGCCGGGATGTATGGCGGGTTGGACACCAGGATGTCCACCCGTGCCCCGGCGAACGGGGCCAGCAGATCGCCTTCACGGAAGTCGATCTGTACGCCGTTCGCGGCCGCGTTCCGCGCGGCCACTTGCAGGGCAGCCGCCGAGAGATCCCCGGCGCCGACCTGCCAGCGCGGGCACAGTGAAGCCATCGTCACCGCGATGGCGCCACTGCCCGTGCCGATATCGACGGCGAGCGGAGCGCCGTCAGGAAACACGCGGTCGGCTTCGCGCAGCACAGCCTCGACCAACAGCTCAGTCTCCGGCCGAGGAATCAGCACGGCCGGCGTGACCTCGAACGGCAGCCCATAGAATTCCTGGCTGCCGATAATGTATTGCGCCGGCTCACCCGCAGCCTTGCGCGTGACGGCGTCCTCCCAGCGGCTGCGATGCTCGCTGGGAAAAGGCTCCGGCTGCATCATGTAGTACGCGGCGCCATTAATGCCAAGTACATGTTCCAGCAGCAGCCGGGCATTGTTTTGCGGCTCGTACACGCCGCACTTCTCCAAAAAAGAGGAAGCCTCCACGAAGGCTTCCCGACAGCTCTGTTCCGGCGTCATGACAAACTGCGCTCGGGTCACAGATTATTCTCCTCTATCCATCATCTCAGTCTGCTGAGCAATGGTCAGTGCAGACAGAATATCTTCAATCTCTCCGTTCATCACCTGGTCCAGCTTATGCATTGTCAGGCCGATCCGGTGATCCGTCACACGGCTTTGCGGGAAGTTGTACGTACGAATCCGCTCACTGCGGTCACCCGTTCCCACTTTGCTCTTCCGCTCAACAGAGATTTTCGCTTCCTCTTCCATACGTTTCATATCGAAGATACGTGTACGCAGAACCTGCAACGCTTTTTCCTTGTTGGAGTTCTGTGATTTTCCATCCTGACACGTCGCCACGATGCCCGTTGGCACGTGTGTTACCCGTACTGCGGATTTCGTCGTATTAACCGATTGTCCACCAGCACCACTGGAACAGAACGTATCCACACGGATGTCTTTATCATGAATTTCGATATCGAAATCTTCGGCTTCAGGCATTACCGCAACCGTTGAAGTTGACGTATGAATACGTCCGCCCGATTCGGTTGTAGGGATACGCTGCACACGGTGTGCGCCGCTTTCGTATTTCATCTTGCTGTAAGCGCCACGTCCGTTGATCAGGAAAACAACCTCTTTGAATCCACCGAGGTCATTCGTATTAACGTCCATCAGCTCTACACGCCAGCCCTGTGCATCTGCATAACGAGTGTACATACGGTACAGATCTGCTGCAAACAACGCTGCTTCATCTCCACCAGCTGCTCCGCGAATCTCGACAATAACGTTTTTGTCATCATTCGGATCTTTGGGCAACATGAGTACACGAATCAATTCGTCCAGTTCTTTCTGGCGAGTGCTCAATTCGTCAATTTCCATTTTGACCATTTCGCGCATCTCATCATCCAGTTTTTCGCCCTGCATTTCCTTGGCTGCTTCAAGATCCTCACTTACCTGTTTGTACTCATTGTACGCTTCATAAGTCGGTTGCAGATCGGATTGTTCTTTCGAATATTCCCGCAACTTTTTGTTGTCACTTGCCACATCCGGGTCACACAAAAGCTCGCTCAACTTGTCATAACGGTCGGCTAACGCCTGTAATTTATCCAACATGTATAGTCACCTCACGTATTATTTTGTCCATGCAAATATCGTTTTCAATAATTACTTTGGTTTCATTCTTCATAACATTTATAATCTATATTCCACAACGCACAGGATTCTCAACGAATCCCCTGACCGCAGCATGTATTCACATTCATGTATGATCGACGTATAACATCGCTACAACGTCATCAAATCCTTTACTTTTAAGTTATATAAAAGAAATCGCGTACCCGGTATCAAACCCGCTTCAACTCATTAAGCCGAGCATGAAATTCAACATAGGTATACGACTCTTAATTATAGCATATTCTTATGCTTCTGGATAGCAATAGTTCATCGGACAGACATCCAATATTGCTTTTATTATAAAAACGAAAATGATATCATCCCGCTATACTATCTCGTCCTCCAACTGTTCAAGCACAACACTCCACCACGTATCCTCTTTTGCAACACTCGCCGGATCACTATCCGTATAAAACAACCACAGCTGCTTGAGTGCTTTATTCCTCGCTTGTGGAGAATATCTCTGCGCAGGAGGTGTAACTTCACCGCGCCGAAAAGCAGCCAACTTGGCTTGGGCTTGCTCTAGCGTCATCACACTCGGTTCATATGACGGGGAATATTCGTTGACGAATAAAGCATACCTTTGCAGGAATGTCAGAAACAAGCTTAAACTGGAGTTTATTACACCATACTCACCGGTATGAACATTCAGCGTGTAGAGCAACCCCGTTTCCGCTTCAAGACCCAACAATGCCGTGGTTTCATCCCATTCATAACCGATAGGAAGCATTGTTTTACGTCCATCTTTCGTGCGAATCAGACCCTGATCCGTCTTTGCTTCAAAATGAATGCCCAAGAGAGCTTCCTGATTCATATGGATCTGAGATAATCCGGACAGAAGTAACAGATCCTGTGTATATTGAGGCAATTGCGCAGCTTCCACAAGCGATCGGTCGTAACGAACTGTATTCTGATTCTCCATCATTCCGTCTCCTCCTGCTTCCTCATTTTTATTATATCCACCGCTGGCAAACAATCCAGCAAAATTACAGTATGCGGCACGATCAGAATATAACAAAAGCCCCGCAGTCTTCACGGGAAGACAACAGGACTTTTGGTTAACATTATATCTATTTGTAGATTAAATATGAATTAAACGTTGAAACGGAAGTGCATAACGTCGCCGTCATTTACAACGTACTCTTTACCTTCAAGACGAAGTTGTCCACGCTCTTTGGCACCGTTCATGGAACCCGCAGCAACCAGATCGTCGTAAGAAACAACCTCTGCACGGATGAATCCGCGTTCGAAGTCCGTGTGGATCACACCCGCTGCGCCAGGCGCTTTTGTACCTTTACGGATCGTCCACGCCCGAACTTCCTGCACACCTGCTGTAAAGTATGTGTACAGACCGAGCAATTTATAAGCTGCTTTGATCAACAGGTTCAGACCGGAATCCTCAATACCGAGCTCTTCCAGGAACATTTGTTTATCTTCGCCTTCCAGCTCAGAGATCTCTTCTTCAACCTTCGCACTGATTGGCACTACTTCTGCATTTTCAGCAGCTGCGAATTCTCTTACTTTTTGCACGTAGGCATTGTTCGCCACGTCGCCGATTTCGTCCTCAGCTACATTGGCTGCGTACAGAACAGGCTTCAGGGTAAGCAAGTGCAGATCGCGTATAATCAAAAGCTCGTCATCCGTAAGTTCCATGCTGCGTGCTGGCTTGTCATCGTACAGAACAGCCTTCACTCTCTCCAACACTTCTACTTCTTGAGAGGCAGACTTGTTGCCGCCCTTCATGTTTTTCTTGGAGCGATCGATTTTCTTCTCAACACTCTCGATATCGGCCAGAATCAGCTCCAGATTGATCGTCTGAATGTCGCTCACCGGGTCAATTTTGCCATCGACATGTGTAATGTTCTCATCTACAAAACAACGTACCACGTGTACAATTGCATCCACTTCACGAATGTGGGCAAGGAACTTGTTACCCAGACCTTCGCCTTTGCTCGCACCGCGAACAAGACCTGCGATATCTACAAACTCAAACGCGGTTGGTACTGTTTTCTTAGGTACAACGAGTTCTGTCAATTTGTCCAAACGCTCATCGGGTACTTCAACGATTCCCACGTTAGGGTCAATCGTACAGAACGGATAGTTTGCCGATTCGGCACCTGCTTGTGTAATTGCATTAAACAATGTAGATTTACCAACGTTCGGCAAACCCACGATTCCAGCTTTCAAAGCCATGTATATGACAACTCCTCATTGATTACTTGTTCGGTATGGATAATCCTATACATTATATATGACAAACCTCAAGGCATCAAGGAACTTCGCCAATTCGACCTGAGTCCCATCCGCTTCCCGAAATCCCTCGTTACTGCGGATGATTCGTTTTACGTAGATGATACCTTTGGCTTAGATTATCCGTTATCCGTTAACCTTTAATTTCCTTGTACATGGTCAGATCCGTTACCTCATATCCCATCTTGCGATACAGGCTGCTCGCACGCACATTATGTCCAAACACATGCAAACCAATGCGATCTACGCCAAGACTCAAGGCCGTCTGTTCAAGCGCCTCCATTGTCTCTGTGCCGTATCCCTTACCACGATGCGCTTCTTCAACCACAATATCCAGCAAAAAAGCATCCTTTCCACGTCGATTTTCCGTGATATTAAACCAGATATACCCCACATTGCCGTCCACAGAATGCACGAGATTGTAGAGATACGCTCCAGGTGTGTTCAAGCCCTCTGGCAGATAACGTTCATAAGATTCCTCCGCCAGTTGCTGCGCCTCTTCCTCCGCCCAAGTGCCTGCTTCTACTTTTTCCTGTGCAAAATCCTTAATCGATTTAATGCGGAAACTAGCATAGTCTTCCTGATTCATTGGAGAAAGTTTCAACTTTTTCCCCTCCTTATGTTGAGTGATCTTTATTATGTAGGATCTCTGTGCAGTCCTTTTTGCACTGCTAGTATCTTATTGTATCCTGTTCTCCCGCTTGGCGCATGAGGTAATTCTGACGATTTGAACTTCAATTTTCATATGTATCCATGCTATCTATAACTTTTGATCTCTTCCCATCGTTTATAACTTATAGGAAGGAGTGCATTATATTGTACACACGTCGCCGATTCTCCAAAAAGAAAATCATTATCTTGTCCGCCATCTTAATCGTCATAGGCATCATCGCCTTTAAGAGTTTGCTGAATGCAGTCGATCCCTTTCGTCACTTAAGGATCACGATCCACAACCAGTCCGACTATGACCTCACCAATATTCAGGCTAACCTGGCCCAAGGTGATTCGTATAACACCAACGAGAATGGCTCCACTTACATATTTGAAAAGGATGTTCCCAGCGGATCAGACGTGAAATTCGCCCCACAGCTGAAACTTTCCGGGGAAGGGTCTGTCTTCCTGGAGTTTACGGACAGCCGCGGTAAAACCTATAACAAAACGGTTTGCGGTTATACGGAATATTTATCTGGTAACTCCTATGTGACTGTAACCAATGAGAATGTCACCGTGATAGAGGAATGTATGTAAAGGGTGTATCAATTCTCAAAAAAACATGCAATCTCCCTTTAGGAAGATTGCAAATTCGGCTCTCGTCATTTTTTGATATCCACCAAGCGAACCATTGGAATAATTCCATGAACCGTTCCACGTTTCCCTCACAGTCTAACGAACCTGAGAGACATTATTCAGCCCTTTTCATACGTCTTGAAAATCTAACGAACTATAGACTCTTTATTTACTCTTTCTTTGGCGTCATCCGCTGTAAATTGCTGTTTTCTAGCCTCTTAGCGTGTGTGAGATTCGTTAGATTCGCAACTAACACCTAAATCGCCAAATAAGATGTTACAGGTTCGTTAGCAGACGTTTGTCCATCAAACCCAGCGCCTACAAAGATCACAAGTCAGAGCTGTTCAGCAAGACGCCATCTCTGGTTTTATCTACCGCCGTTCCACCAGTCGCTCCGTCTGTTTCAAATCCTCAATTTGCCCTGCGCCAATGCCAAACATCACGGTACGCAGCTCAAATTCGACCTGTTCCAGGCGCTCATCCAGCGCATCGTCGGAAGCGACTGCGGATTCGAGTAAAGATCGGCCAAAACCAGCCAAGTCCGCACCGAGCGCGAGGGCTTTGGCCGCATCTACGCCTGTGTACAGTCCGCCACTGCCAATTAAAGCACCCGCCGGGTTCAGCGCACGCACTTCCTGAATACACTCCGCTGTCGGAATGCCCCAGTCGGCAAAAGCTTCAGCTGCCGCCCGGCGTACCGGGTTATTGTTGCGGTACTTCTCCACCTGCACCCAGCTTGTACCACCAGCACCAGCTACATCGATAAACGCAACACCCGCTTCATATAGGCGTTGAGCCGTCACGCCATCGATGCCAAAACCTACTTCTTTTACACCAACAGGCACGTCTAATTCGCGGCACAAGTTCTCAATCCGCTGAAATAAGCCGCTGAAGTTGGTATTACCTTCTGGCTGGAAGACTTCCTGCAACGTGTTGAGGTGAAGCACGAGCATGTCCGCCCCTGCAATGTCTACGGCACGCTGGAAATCAGCCGTGGTGAACCCATAGTTCAACTGCACCGCGCCAAGGTTGGCAATGACCGGGATGTCCGGTGCCCAGCGACGCACATCGAAGGTACTTGCCAGTTCCGGCTGTTCCACGGCAGCCCGGATCGAACCTACGCCGAGCGCCCAGCCTCTGGCGTTTGCTACTCGGGCGAGGCGCTCATTGATGGCGCCCGTTGTTTTGCTTCCACCCGTCATCGAACTGATGAGTAGGGGTGTGCGTACTTTTTTGCCAATAAACGAAGTCTCCAGATGCACCTCTTCAAAATCCAGCTCCGGCAGTGGGTGATGACGAAACGCATACCGCTCCATACCGCTGGTTACCCCTTCTCCTGCCACATTCTCCTCAAGACAGAGGCGCACGTGCTCCAGCTTCCGTTCTCCTGTAGCTACTTCGGGAAGCAGCCGTTCGCCGGCTCGCTCTTGTTCATTCATGATGAGACCTCCTATGTGAGAATCGTGCGGATCGACAGGATAACCTGCCTGTTCCTAGCTTCTATGTATATAAGTCATTTGTATAAAAGACACAACAACATGTATTAAATATGCAATACAGCTCAACTCTATCCAGTATAACGTTCCAAACCGCCTATTGAAAGGATGCCCCGACATCAGTGTCTCATTTAAATCTCGGAGCACCACTATCTTTGCCTACTCATCTCAAAATTTCAGATGCCAACTGTTCACCAACAAGCTGCCCGGACAATGTCACGATCGGGGTTCCGCCGCCTGGATGCGTTGTGCCGCCGACGTACCAGAGTCCTTGTACATCTTTGCTTCGGTTGCCCGGTCGCATAAAGGTCTGCTTCACGGAGTTGGACGAGATGCCATAGATCGACCCTTGATGCGCCAAAGTATCCCGTTCGATATCTCGCGGTGTGTATCGGATCAGCACATCGGATTGGTTCAACCCCGTAATCCCTCGGGCCGCTAACTGTTCCAACACATACTCCCCGTAACGTTCCGTCTGCTGTCCCCAATCCCATGAATCCGACAAGTAGGGGGCATTAACCAGAATGAACAGATTACTGGCTCCCGCCGGGGCCATGCCTGCTTCGGAATAACCGGAATAACAGATGTAGATTGTGGGATCTTCGGGCATTTTACGGTCACGGAAAATATGGTCGAACTCCGGCTCATACCGTTCCGGGAAGAAGACCGTATGGTGCAGCAGTGCATCATATTGTCTTCGCACACCTGCCAGCGTTACAAATCCCGAAATGGATGGTTCATACTTCCGTATGCGGGAATCACTCATCTCTTTCCGATGTTCCGGTGCGAGCAGCAGTCGATTCACGCTAAGCACATCTCCATTGGCAACCACCTGATCGGCTTCCCGGAAGCCTTGGTCCGTATCCACACCTGCTACTTTGCCATTTTGAACAACAATCTGCCGGACCTCTATGCCCGTAATAATCTGTACCCCTTTTTCCTGTGCCAGGCGAGTCATGCCTTCGATCAGTTGATAGGTTCCACCTTTAACTCCGTAGATGCCCACCTCTGCTTCCACATGACCCATCATGGCAAAGATGGAAGGTGACTGATACGGCGATGATCCCACATAGGTCGCGTACCGTCCGAACATGGCGAGTGTATGCGGATGCTGGAAATATGAACGCAGCAGCTTATCCAACTTCACCGTTGGTCGCACGCGGAGCAGACTGCGCAGCATCTGAAGATTGTATTTATCAGAAGGAGACAGCAGCAGCTTACCGAGAAAATGACGGTTGGCTTCCGCATACAGTGCAGCAGACTCATCCATAAATGCATCATAACGAGACGCATCTTCCGGACTGTACGCCGCGATCTGCTCCTTCATCCACCCGCGATTGCCTGACAAATCTACTACCGTGCCATCTGAAAATACATTACGCGTGCGCGGTTCTAACTCATATAGCTGTACGTAATTCTCCATCGCCACACCCGCATGGTCGAAGACGGAACGAAAAGTGGATGGCATCGTGATCGTGCTCGGTCCCCGGTCAAAATGATACCCGTCCCGCTCAATATGCTGCAGCTTGCCACCTACATGTTCCTGCCGTTCCAGAACGGTCACCTGCACACCTTGTGAAGCCAGTCGGATCGCACACGACAGACCTCCGAATCCCGCACCGACAATAATGACGTTACCTCTCAACTGTACCGCCTACCTTTCCATACATACCCCTTGCCGGAGCGGCCTGCCTGCCATGAAGCAAGTCCGATGGCAATGACACAGGCCATGCTGACCGGTTGCAGAAGGGCAAGCCACCAGGGTTGTCCGCCAGCATGGTCTGCGACTCTTTTCACAGCCATACCCAATAAAGTTCCTATCAATCCATACAGAACGGACATCGAGCTGCCCATCAGGAGTCCAATAATCAAGCCCATCGGAGGCACAATATACATTAGTGTATACATCAACATCGTACCAAGCAGCAGTAAGTCTTTGCGGCCCATACCTTCGTACATGTTTTTCTTGTATCCATTCCATACTTCTGCACCGTTCTGATACATGCGGGTATTCGTTACGTCATGCACGTCGGTCAGCATCACCGGATGACCTGCACGCTTGACTGCTTTGGCAAGACTCATGTCATCCACCAGATGCGCCTGAATGGCAGCATGACCGCCGGATGCTTCGTAACTGGAGCGATGAATCAGCAAAAAAGCCCCCGTAGCGGCTACAAACATCGGACTGGATGATCTGCGTATCATAAAAATGGGCAGATGACTGATGATGGTAAAGACCATCATCGGTACGACAAGCTTCTCCATCCATGTCATGGTTACCTGATAAGGAAAACCGGTTACCAGCCCGCCCCCTTGCTCACAACCGGCAGCAACGGTCTGCCGAATCGCACTTGGCTCCAGACGCACATCCGCATCCACGAACATGTACCATTCCCCCTCGGCCTCCTTAACCAGTCTGTGACACGCATGGGATTTGCCCATCCAGCCCTCAGGAAGATCGACACCATGCAGCAGACGTACACGCGCATCGCGGTCCGCAATCGCTTGTACCATGGCCGCTGTCTCATCTTCGGAGCGATCATCCAGCACCAGCACTTCCATCCTGAATCCCGACGTATCGCTCGCGAGTACACTTTCCAGACATCCTTCGATATGTAGTCTTTCATTTCTGGCAGGTATCAGCACCGAGACCAGCAGGTCTGGTGGTTGTATCTTGTCTGCCCGGAATGAACGCACTTTGGGCAGACAGGAGACGTTCCATAGAGCGAACAGCAACTGTATGCCCAATATACATGTAAGCACCATCCAGAAGATTTCAGGTGTATTCATCCTAACGGTTCACCCGCTTTCGCGTGGCATCATATTTTTCACTTGTCGAACGTGCATGACGAATCAACGGAAGCGCATCTGGCAAACTTCCCTGCCCCAGCCGTATAAGCTCTGATCTGTGATCGTCTAACTGCCGTTCCAGCACATGGCCCAGTCTGGTCGCAATCTCTTCACTCTTCCATGCCTTCCAGTCTTCCATTACAGTTGGGCCTGCCAGCATCGAGATTTCCGGTAAATCATGCTGGACCATCCCATGGCATAAGGTTACGGGTACAGCAATGGCATTTGGGGAGCGGCGAAGCAGCAATCCGATGCCTGGACGGAACCGAATTGGTCTCGCCTCCTGATGCAATATTTCTCCTTGCGGAAAAATCCAGACTCTTTTGCCCGAATCCAGCAGTTCAGCAGTGTACTGCAGGGAGGTCCGAATACCGGACGCACTCTCCTTATTGATCGAATACGCGCCCAATTTACGAAAAAAAGCATATTGCTGCAGCTGTTGCTCCTCCATCATCACATAATGATCTCCCCGCGATGTCTGCCTGGCCGCATGATAGAGCAGCAGACCATCCCACCAGGAACTGTGGTTCATGAAGTAGATCACCGGACGAGCGGGATCAATTGGGGAGTTGTCCCTGGTGTCCACCTGCGGGTCCAGTGACCCCGTAAGTGTGAAGGATCGGAAGCGCCGACGCAGCAGATAATAATGATTGTATAAGGCAAAAATCTGATTAAACGGTTTTGATTTTACGGCGCGAATCATAGAGCCAGCTCCCTTCGGCAAGAAGCACGCCAGCAATGGCGATGATAAAGCTGCCCGTAATCCCTTCCTTTAAGGCCAGTAGGCCGAACAGAAGAATAAACAGCTGATACAGCCATTTTGCACGCAGTAATGAGCTGCGGTCATTCGGCATGACCGGAAGGAAGAGGGACAGGAATGCACCCATGATAAACCAGCTTATGTAATTGGTCCACGGAACACCATAGAATCCACCTGGAGCCTGCCACTCCCAGAATCCTCTCGCGTGCGCAACAGGATCGAGTACCAGATCGAGTACAATCGCCCAGAACCCGGTTTTCACTGCTCGAAGCAATCGGCCCTTCCAGGTTGAACCACCGCCACTTAACAGTGCCGAGTTACCAACCACTGCAATCCAGGCGAAACCGAGTGTAACTGGCACACTGAACAGATGAATCCCGAAGAAGTCCGAGTAAGCATATTCGCCAAAAGGCCAGTGAGTATGAACCCCTACCCACTCCACACCCATGCCTCCCAGCCAGATGATTATAGAAGAAATCCAGAGTCCGGGCTTCATCCAGATGACTGACTGGTCGGACAGACCTGTTCGATTACGCCCCTGATAGATCAGATCCAGCACATACAACGCATAGAAGATTAAGAATAAACCATTGGAAAAGGACAATACATCCGGCACGCCGATCGTCAGCATCAGGGTTGCTCCAATGACATACCAAGCCCAGTAAAGCCACTGGATCATCAGGATACCGCCGTTCGGGAGGCTTGATAGGCCAGCATCGGGTAACGTTTTACAATCGCACCCAGCATCTCCAGTTTCAATTCATCGCTAACATATGCCCGTTTGGTATATACGTCATAGTCGTTGCGTTCAACCGCGTGTAGAATGGTAGAGTAAAAGGCTGCTGCCAGTTCGATGGAAAACGCACTTTCCGTTGGGTACGTATCCAGACGATCCATGCCAATACGGAACCAGTTCAATGCTGCAGCTTTTAATTCATGAATAATGGCAATAAAGCGTTCATCCACAACTCCGTCTTCAAAGTCCTGCTCGGAGTAACCATGCTTCTCCATGATCTCCAGCGGAACATATCGGCGCACTCTGGCCCGATCTTCACCCACATCCCGAATAATGTTGACGATCTGCATCCCTTTACCCAAAGCTATCCCGTTTACGGCTACTTCCGCGCCATTATCATCCCGCAATACAGGCAATAGCATCTCGCCTACGGTTCCAGCCACAAGATAACAATAATGCTCCAGTTCCTGCATTGTTGCGTAATGTGTCACTTTAAGATCCGTGAGCTGACCTTCCATCTGACGGAAAAATGGCCCCTTATCCAGATGAGGGAATTTGCTGAACAACCATCTCAGAGCTGGCCAGATAAAGTGTCCCTCCGCTTCATCCAGACGATCAAACAAGTCATGGATCTCGTGAATCGTATAGGCCGATTGTTCCGGCTCATCCACGCTGTCATCAATCATGCGGCAGAAGGCATAAATGACATATACTGCTTCACGGCGTGGACTGGGCAGACCCCTAAAGGCCTGATAAAAAGATGAAGAACCCTTTTGCATCAACTCTTCACACCTGTTTAAAATTGCTTCATTCATGTTCCCATCTCCTTCATGAGTTGATTGACAGCCATACGTGCACTCTGCATCACAATTGGCACTCCGCCTCCAGGATGTACAGATGCTCCTGCGGCATATAATCCCTGTATATTGGGGAATGGTTTGGGTTGCGGTCGATATACACCGGACTGGAACAATACAGGCGCAATTCCGAAGCTTCCGCCCCCATAGAGCCCGTCTCGCTCTGCGTCAGCGGGTGTACGCACCTTTTTCCACTTGATGGCTGCACGAAGTCCCGGGAATCCACGTTGCTCTGCTTCTTCCAGAACCCGTTCTGCCAAAGCTTCGCTCTCTTGATCCCAATCGACACCTTGGGCATCGGGTACCGGAATGAGGAAATATAATACACTCTGTCCTTGAGGGGCTGCTGTCTTATCCAATGCGACCGGATTAAATACGTAAAATGAGGACTTTGCCGGTATGCGTCGCTGATTGAACACTTCCTGTAAACTGCCTTCAAGACTGGGTGGCAGGAAGAACTGGTGTGTCGTAGTATCTTCCCAGGTTTTGTCCACGCCCACATAGAGCAATACACAACCGGAAGAGGGGCGATACGGCTTTCTTTTGCGCACTGCCTCTGGTGACTGACCAAGCAAACCTGATAGATGGGGGAAATCACCATTGTAGATAACTGCATCCACATTTTCTGCGCCTGCTGCCGTTTGTATACCTTCACATATACCATTTTTAATCGTGAGCCCGGTAACTTCCGAGTTCAGCATGACACGTCCACCACGCGATATCAGTTCCTGTTCCAGCATGGCCGGCAGTGCCGCATAGCCGCCTTTGACCATCCAGATCCCATATTCATGCTCTGCATAGGGAAGCAGGGAATAAATGCCTGGCGTGCCGAACGGTGATCCACCGATGTATAGACTTTGTAGCGAGTACGCGTCGAGCAATTCCTCATGCTGAAAATAATCGCCTACCGCTTTGCGGACACTTTTGTGTGCACGCAATCTGCCCATGAGTGACATGAGAGATGGTGTGAAGAAATCCCTTTTGCGCGGAAAAGCCCTTTCCAGAAACGCTGCCCGGCCTGCCGGAAACAACGTGTCCATATCTTTCATGAACCGTATGAATCCCCGGCTCTCTCCCGGGAACAAACGTTCAATCTCCGCCGTCTGCTCTTCACGTGAGGTCATCTTGGTCATGACACGACCACTGTGATAGTGCACTCTGTATAGCGGATCACAGCGAAGCAGCTCAATCTTCGAACGATCTACGCCCGCTTCCTCCAATATGCCAAGTAACATCTCCGGCAAAAGCACAATGGTTGGCCCCTGATCGATCCGATACTCCCCATCCTGCTCATATCCAATGCGTCCGCCAACGCGTGAACCCCGTTCATACACGGTGACATCCCATCCTTGACGATTCAACAACAGTGCCGAAGTGAGTCCACCAATTCCTGCCCCTACAATGGCGGCCCGCTTCATGAATGCCCTCGGGCTTCTGCCGTCTTCACGTAAGAGGATAGCTTGGAACTTGTTCTGGCATCCTCTTCCTGGATCAGCCTCACGCTGATTCGAGCCGACTCAAAGATCGTTGGCAATCCGCTGCCCGGATGTGTCCCGCCGCCTACCAACCATACACTTTCCAACTCTTCAAACTGGTTGTGGGGGCGCAGGTACATCATCTGACCCAAATTATGTGCCATATTAAATGTTGCTCCGCGATACACATCCAGTTCAGTCTCCCAATCGAGTGGGGTGAAAAGCATAGATTCTTCGATCCGGCTACGAATGTCGGCCAGTTCAGGAATGCCTTCCATGCGTTTCATCATGGCCTCCTGCACATTCTGCCGTTCTGCCTCCCAATCGATGTCTGCGGTAAGGTTAGGCGTAGGCATGAGAACATAAAGAGCAGATTTTCCTTCCGGTGCCAGCGTCGAATCGAGTCTGGAAGGGTTATGAATATATAGAGATGGATCGGCTGATAACATTTTGTGCTTCGTAATCTCATCTACGTTCAATCGGTAATCCTCGGGGAAATAGATCGAGTGATGCGGCAGATCCACTTCACCATCCACGCCCAGGTACAGCATCGCTGTAGAACAGGAGTACTTTTTGCGTTTCATTTTCTCCGGGGAATATTTCTTCAATACGCCCGGTTCGAAGAGATGATTCACCGCATGTGCAAAGTCGGCGTTCACAACCACATGGTCCGCTTCGATGCGTTCACCGTTCTCAAGCAACACACCTTCTGCACGACCATTGCGAACGATGACCTGTTTCACAGGGGTGGAAGTATGTATACGTCCCCCGTATTCTCCTACGACATCGGCCATGGCCTGGAAGATTCGATTCACACCGCCAATGGGGTGGAACAATCCGTAGTGATGTTCGATAAACGACAGTATGGTAAACGTACCCGGACAATCCCAGGCAGACATGCCAAGGTATTTGGATTGGAATGTAAATGCCCAGCGCAGACGCTCATCGGTAAAATAGCGGGACAAGATCCCATAGACCGTGTTGTGGACATCAAGCTTGGGCAGAGCTGTTATCGCATCTTTGCGCAAATAGTCCGTCAGCTTGCCAAAAGGACGACGGAGCAATGGCATAACTTTGCCAAACTTCACTTCCTCTTCTTGCATGAACCGAAGGTAATTGTCCTCATTCCCAGGAAACAATTCCTTAATCTGTGCAGCTGTATCTTCCCGATTACGAGAAGGCGTGAACACCTTGTCACCAAAGTTCAGGGCGTACAGCGGGGTCAGCTCTTTCATATGCACATAATCGGATAACTTGCGTCCCACCACGTCGAACATCTCTTCAATCAGCTGAGGCATCATCAAAAATGTAGCGCCCCGGTCGAATCGATATTCACCCAGTTCCAATCTGGCAGAACGTCCCCCGATGACTGGCTGTTTCTCATACACATCTACTTCGTACCCCTGACCGGACAATAACATCGCTGCTGCAAGTCCACCCGGACCCGCACCAATAACAGCTGCACGTTTGCGTTGTTGATTCGGTATCATGCCACTCACCTCTCTATGTAGGGAATTCCTATAGTTCTCTAGCCCCTAACCTATTATTAAACCGCCCAAGAACACTTTAAGCGGGTAACAGCAAAAACATTATACAAATATAATACAAATATTATACGACCTTGTAAACTAAAAAATGACCAGCGGGTCAAATTACGAGAATACTCCATTCATAAACGCAAAAAAAACATCCCTTGATGACTTTCGTCAAAGGATGTCCTGTATTCAGTAACCTATTCATATCTTTTGAGATTATGTTTAATTATTGGTTTGTCCGAAACTCGCCCCAAATGGTCGATCCGTGAGATACTCACGTTCTATCCATGACTGCCAATCTGCTGAATCCTCCGGCATGATCCATTGCGGGTAACGAGCATGTTCTGCACGCTCATAGCCCTTCCCACCCAGTACAAAGCGAATATGCGGAAATTCGTTTTTAATCCGTTCTATAAGCTGATCACACCGTTCAAGAAGCCCGGGACTTGTAATCGACAGGCAGACCAACTTGATCTTCTGCTCCCGGATAATCGGGAAAATGCCCTCTTCTGGTGTGTTCGCGCCGAGATACAGTACTTCCGCTCCATTTTTACGCATAAAAAGAGAGAACAGCAGCAATCCAACCTGATGGTGCTCCCCTTCCGGACATAACGCCAGAACTTTGGGCAGATGCGGATAGATCGGGAACAGATGGAAAAACTGATAAAACCGCTGTGAAATCAGCTGAGTCATGAAGTGTTCCTGAGCCACCGAAGCCCTGCCTTGCTCCCATGCATCTCCAACTCGAACCAGGATAGGTACCAGCACGTGATAGAACATCGAGTCGTACCCGTACATGGTAAAGCCAAAATCAATCAGACCGTTGGCACGTTCACCCTGAAAGTTGTAAAGCGAGTCATAGATCTGATCTGCCATGCGTGCGTAGGCTTCTTCCATCGTAGGCACCGGGGCCATGATCGGAATAGGCGCAGCTGCCTCGGGTGGGTTTAATTTGTTTACTTTCAACATCCGTACCGCTTCCGAGATATTGGTTTGATGCAGCTCTACCTGTTCTTTCAACCAGCGCAGATCCTCAACATTCTCTTCGGTATACATTCGATAACCCGATTCTGTCCGCTCAGGGGTGACCGCATTATACCGATTCTCCCAAGCCCGGATTGTTACCGCCCTGATATCGAGCATGGCTGCGACTTGTTTGATGGAATACACCTTATTACCCACTTTCTTTCCTAAATGTCCAGATTTCACAGGTTATATCATTGGTTCCCCGTCCTTGTCAGGCATATGAAAACCCTAACATTCTACAAAAATAATACACTCATTATACACAACGCTCAGACACCTGTCGATTGCCTCCTGCCAATTTTGCTATATGCATTTTACAGCTACATTCGTTATTCTGCTGGTTATCCTGCGTCAACGTTATCATCCATGTGGTAATAGAACTCAGCATGTACAGAAGGGGGAGTCCACCGTTGGTCTCATTGCGCCGCCATTCATCCGACCGCAAGTCTTCACGCGGCAAATTTCCATACATACGAACAGGGCTCGCCCTATTGGCCCTATGGCTCATCGCCGTTATGCTCTATCAGACATACAAACCATTACCACCCGGTATTTCCTACGAAAGTCCGGAGTATCGTGTGGATCAAGTCGATTTCCTGCATGATCTCACGTATCCTTCTTCCGACGGACAGATGCAGCACGAACAGCAGATTTTCCAGCGCATGATGCAAATTGTGGAGGAAGCAGAGCAGTTTGTCCTGGTGGATATGTTCCTGTTCAATAATTATCAGCACAAGGGACAGAACTTCCCACCTGTCAGTACAGAATTTACCGAAGCTCTGGTTGCCAAAAAAAATAAGCATCCTGATATGGACATCTGGTTCATTACAGATGAAGTAAATACCAACTATAACTCAGCACCCAATCCGTTGCTGGAACAAATGAAACAAGCAGGCATTAACGTGGTCATCACCGATGTTGACCCTTTGCGTGATTCAACTCCGGTATACTCTGCGGTCTGGCGGACCTTCTTCCAATGGTTCGGGCAAACCGGAGATGGCTGGATCAAGAACCTGATGGCCACAGATGGTCCGGATGTCACTGTGCGCTCCTATCTCAAACTGCTCAATGTGAAGGCGAATCATCGCAAAGTTGTCGTTAATGAGAAGACGGCGATTGTCTCTTCCGGCAATATCCATGATGCAAGTGCTTACCACTCGAACATTGCATTTGAAGTAACAGGCCCGGTCATTGGGGATATTCTACAGTCAGAGCAAGCTGTGCTTGATATCTCAGGCGGAGGCCAGGTTCCTGCCTACACCACTCCTTCCACGGATTCAAACACGGGAGATCTGCGAATACGCTATTTAACTGAAGGCAAAGTGAATGACGCTGTTCTCCATGAGATCAATCAGGCTGGAAAAGGTGATACCTTATGGATGGGCATGTTCTATGTTGCCTCTCCGAAAGTATTGGAAGCCCTGCTGGAAGCCGCCAAACGAGGGACCGAGATCCGGCTTGTACTTGATCCAAATGAAAATGCCTTTGGTCAGGAAAAGATCGGCATTCCGAACCGTCCTGTTGCCGCCGAATTGCATGATAAATCCGACGGTAAAATACAGATCCGCTGGTATAACACCACCAAGGAGCAGTACCATACCAAGATGATCTATATTGCCAAAGCAACCGGAGATCATATTGTCCTTGGCGGTTCAACCAACTTCACACCCCGAAACATGAATGATTACAATCTGGAGAATGATCTATGGGTCGCTGCACCTCCAGACAATAAGTTCACACGCGATATTGCGAATTATTTTGAGCGAATTTGGAATAATGATGATGCCGAGTTTACGCTAAACCTGGATGAGTTCCAGGAGAAGACAACGTTTTTGAAAGGTATCCTGTATAAACTGCAACTGATTCTGGGTCTAACGACCTTTTGAACATAAAGCACATTCATACTTGTGATGTCCGCCTGCACTCAACTGTGCAGGTGGTTTTTTATTGACAGGTGATGTAAAGTGTGAAAATATAATTACCTAACGACCGTTAGGAAGGTGATCTGATGACTGCACAATCCATTCGGGATGCAGCCCTGTTCCATTTTGCCAAAGATGGTTACGAAGGGGCCTCTCTGAGAGCAATTGCTGATGAAGTCGGGATTAAAAAACCGTCGATATATGCACATTTCAGTTGCAAGGATGACTTGTTTTTACACACATTGGCCTTTGCATTTCAAGAGGTGCAGCGGCACACTCTGGAGTATTTCCGTGATCATGCGGACATGCCACTGGGGCACAGGCTGAAGGGCTTACTGGAGTGGTTTGAACAAGAGTACCATGCCCACGCCTCTGCTCGCTTCATGCTGCGCAATTGTTTTTATCCGCCGCTTTCTCTATATAGCGAAGTGATGGATCTGGTGTATCCGTTTATTGATGGCATGGAACGCGCACTGAGCCGTCTGCTGCAAAGAGCAATGCGTGATGGAGATCTGCCACCCATTCCCGCCGAACAGGCTGCCATTGCATTCATGACATTTCTCGATGGCATTACCGTGGAGATCATCTATGGAAGTTCGCGTCGGTACAAGAGACGATTGGAAGCAGCATGGCCCGTCTTCTGGCAAGGGATTCATCATCTGAAAGAGGTACAAAACGTTGTGCCGGAAGGAGATTTAACATCATGAACCGCAACTGGTTATATGTATTTATCGGTGGAATTATTGAGATTGTCTGGGTAAGCGGGCTGAAACATGCCTCGAATGCCTGGGAATGGACTCTGACGGGGATTGCTATCGTGATTAGCTTTGGACTGATCATTGCTGCTTCCAAAAGGCTGCCTGTGGGTACGGTGTATGCCGTCTTTACGGGAATTGGTACAGCGGGTACCGTCCTTACGGAAATGGTCCTGTTCGGTGAACCGTTCCGCTTGGCCAAAGTATTACTCATTGGACTGCTGCTCTGCGGCGTAATCGGACTGAAGCTGGTTACCGATCAGCAAGAAGCCAAAGGAGGTACAGCATAATGGCCTGGATTGCAATTGTAGGTGCAGGGATATGTGAGATATTTGGCGTGATTGGCATTAATGGTGCTTCTACTCGCAAAGGATGGCCTTATATCGTACTGATGTTGGTATCGTTTGTGTTCAGTTTCTCGCTGTTATCCTACGCCATGACGTCCATTCCCATGGGCACAGCTTATGCCGTGTGGACCGGCATTGGGACAGTCGGCAGTACGTTAACAGGCATGTTCCTCTTCGGTGAACGGAAAGAAGCGAAGCGCATCTTGTTTATCGCGATGATTTTGGTGGCTGCGGTTGGTCTGAAACTGATCACATAAGCGGAACGAAATGAAGTTGACGTTATAACTCCGATTGCAGTACCACTTTCCGATCGCTGTTTATCGTGTAAATCTTAGCCTCCATATAAGATATCTATTAAATTTTATAACATTAATCAGACGACTTTCATCAGGAAGTCGTCTTTTTTGGGATATGATAGAAATAGGAAACCTCACTACACTTTGCTACGTAAGAAAGGAAGTCGTAATGATGAAAAAATTATTGGCACGCATGGGCTCTTATACGGGCTATGCCCTTCTGATCGCCATGGCCGTCTTCTATCTCATTGCACTTATCGCCATTATTATACTCGCCTTGTACGCCTTCACTGGAGAAAACTAGCTTATCCGTTTTTTGACCACTTATTTGACCACTCAATTGTACGTACATACAGACTGCAACTTCTTAACTGCTTGTCTACTTCCCTGATTCACCCTCATGTCACTATACAGATATCACTTCTTAACCCACTCTGATTTTCCAATTTACTCCCATTTGAATTCCTTCAGCCAGATCGTTTATACTTGGTTTGACCTTAAAGTCAATTCAAGAACTCACAAGTTCCCTGATGAGGTGAATGTATCGTTAATGAACCCTATACATGAGATGAACGAGAAGAAAAAACTCATCATTACTACAGCACTCAAGTTATTTTCATCCAAAGGCAGTGCTGCAACATCCATGCAAGAGATTGCAGAATTATGCGGGATGTCCAAAGGCAGCCTCTATATCATGTTCAAATCCAAAGAGGAATTGGAAGCCAGTACTCTGGAGTATTGCATGTACACACTAATGGACGAGATGACGCAGATTGAGCATGAAACCAGCCTCACCTCGCGAGAACGTCTGCAAAAGCAGATTGAGACACTGCTCATTCATGTATCCGAACTTAAGGAATTTTTACGAGTACAGATGCGCAGCATGATGATGGATGATGAACAGCAACGCAAGGAACAATGCCATCCGCTGCAAAGAGATCTGGAGGTCCGTACCTTGCATTGGTTTAAGGATAAACTGGAGGAGCAGTACGGATCGGAGATAGAACCTTATACGATTGACCTTATTTTGCTGACACAAGGGCTGTTCCTTTCCTACGTCAAAATCTGGTTTACAGAGATGCCATCTCTGACCGTTACCAAAATGGCTACAAACTTACTGCAAATGATGGACTACGCAGCGCACGGGTTCCTCAAGCAGCGTCCTTTGCCTTTGATTCCTTTGGAGGACTGGCCTGCCTGGATTACCGAGCGCCACCCGGATTCCACAGTGATGCGGCATCCTATCCATATTATCAAGCAAATGCAGGATGTCGCCGCCTCCGATTTGCCCGCAGGGCAACCGAAGAATGATGTGCTTGAAACCATTTCCATTCTCAGACAAGAGATGATGGAATTCACGCCGAGGCGTGCCATCATTCTGGGCATGATGCACAATCTGGAGAACGTAACTGCGATTCAACCCTTGCATTCCGAGCTTCAGCATATTTTGGATGCCATGTATAGCCGGTTCATCCAAGCTGACTCGTCACACACATAAACAGGAGAAACAGAGAGGAGAAGAAACCATCGTATGAAAGGTATTATTAATTTTTCACTGAACAACAAGTTTGCGATCTGGATTCTGACGATTATCATCTCTTTCGCAGGTCTGTACAGCGGATTGACGATGAAACAAGAGACGATCCCGAACATCAACGTACCGTTTCTGAATGTCACTGCCATTGATCCGGGGGCTGCACCAGAGGGTATTGTCGAAGATGTCACGAAGCCGCTGGAACAGAAGCTGCGCAATGTTGATGGCGTGAAGACCGTTACCTCCACTTCCATGGAGAATGCGGCATCCATCACACTCGAATTTGATTATGGTACAGATCTGACCAACGCAACGGCAACCGTGCGTGAGGCACTGAATGAAGTCCAATTGCCTGACAGCGTGCAGAAGCCGACCATTTCCAAGTTCAGCATTAACTCTTTCCCGGTTGTATCTCTGAGCCTGTCCGACAAGGACGGCGGTGACCTGGAACAATTGACACGACTGGTTGAATCGGATATTCAGCCTGCACTTGAAGATATTGATGGTGTAGCTCAGGTTCAGGTGTCCGGTCAATACGTAAAAGAAGTTCAACTGAAGTTCGACCAAGCCAAAATGGCCGAGCTCGGCCTAACGGAAGATACGGTAAATGGCATTGTCCAAGGCTCCTCCATCCGTGTGCCCCTTGGACTGTTCGAACTGGATAAATCCCAGAAAGCCGTTGTCGTAGACGGAAACATCGTCGACATCGATGATCTGAAAAACCTTGCCATTCCAGTTGTACCCGGCGGTGCCGGTGCTGCTGCAGGCAATGGATCTGGCGCAGCTCCACAAGGTTCCGGGGCACCAACTGAGGATTCCTCGGCAGCTGGCGGAGCAGGTCAAGGTACCGCTCCTGGCTCGGCACAAGGAACAGACCCGTCCGCTGGTCAAGCTGCTGGCGGTAACGCCAGTGTAGGTAGTCCTTCAGCTGCTGCCAATGCGCCTGGCATCCCAACTGTAAAACTAAGTGAAATTGCCAAGATCGAAGTCATCGGTCAAGCGGAATCCATTTCCCGGACAGACGGCAAGGAATCGATCGGTATTTCCATTGTAAAATCCAACGATGCCAACACGGTTGATGTCGTTAATGCAGTCAAAGACAAAGCGGAAGAGTTGCAAACGCAGTTCAAAAATGCTGATTTGACTGTACTGCTCGACCAAGGTAAGCCGATTCAGGACTCGGTGAACACGATGCTGGGCAAAGCCGTCTTCGGTGCTTTGTTTGCCATTCTGATCATCCTGTTATTCCTGCGTAATATCCGTTCAACCATTATCTCCATTATCTCGATCCCGCTCTCCTTGCTCATGGCATTGACTGCGCTCAATATGATGGACATCACCTTGAACATGATGACGCTGGGTGCCATGACGGTTGCCATCGGACGGGTTGTCGATGACTCCATCGTTGTTATCGAGAATATTTACCGCCGATTAACACTCAAAGGAGAGCGACTGAAAGGCCGTGAACTGGTCCGCGAAGCAACGCGCGAGATGTTCATTCCCATTCTTTCCTCCACCATCGTAACCATTGCTGTATTCCTGCCACTGGCACTGGTAAGCGGTATGGTCGGTGAGCTATTCATGCCATTTGCACTGACCATGGTATTTGCCTTGCTGGCATCCCTGCTCGTTGCCATCACCATTGTGCCGATGCTCGCGCATACCCTGTTCCGTAAAGGGTTGAAGAACAAGCAGAATCACGAAGAAAAACCAGGCAAAATGGCGGAGGGTTACAAACGCCTGCTGAACTGGACACTGTCTCACAAACTCATCACAGTCAGTATTGCAGTGATCCTGCTGGTCGGCAGTTTGTTCCTGTACCCGTTCATCGGTGCAAGCTTCTTGCCTGAACAACAGGACAAATACGTGACGATTACGTACAGCCCGCAAACCGGAGCTTTACGTGAAGATGTAGAAAAAGAAGCACTCGTGGCCGAGAAGTGGTTGCTGAAACAACCAGGTCTGGAGAAAATGCAATATTCCATCGGTGGCACGAACCCACTGAGCAGTATGGGTGGCGGTGGCGGAAACTCAGCCCTTTTCTATATCGAATATAACGAAGATACGAAGAACTTTACTCAAGTGAAAGAACAGCTTGTCGAAGGTCTGAAGAAGGAAGTTACCGTAGGAACCTGGAATGAGCTCGACATGTCCGGGGGTCTGGGTGGCAGCGGCTTGAGCCTGTCCATCTATGGCGATAATGTAGAGCAACTCAAACCTGTATCGGACGAAATTCTGAAACTGGTTGAAGCAGATAAGGATAATTTTGAAAAAGCAGACACAACACTCGCAGACACTTACGGGCAATATACGCTCGTGGCAGATCAGGAGAAATTAAGTTCCCTGGGTCTGACTGCAGGTCAGCTGGCTATGGCACTGAGCCCTGCACGGGAACGTCCTGTGCTCACGGAAGTCGATATTGATAATAAAACGTACAAAGTATATGTAGAGACTGACGACAAAACATTCAGCAGTATTGATGAGATTGAGGATGAGACTGTCACTTCACCGCTCGGCATCCAGGTTCCGATCAAAGATGTTGCCAAAGTGGAAGAAGGTACATCCCCGAACTCCATCATGCAGATTGATGGTAAGGTTGTTGTGCAAGTCACAGCCAACATCTTGGCTTCGGATGTACAGAAAGCTTCAAGTAACTTACAGGCTGAGATCGACAAGTTGGATCTGCCTGATGGCGTTGAAGTGAAATTTGGCGGTACAACCGAACAGATTAATGATACCTTTACTCAACTTGGTCTCGCCATGTTGGCGGCCATCGCCATTGTATACTTCGTGCTCGTTGTTACATTCGGCGGCGGATTGGCACCATTCGCCATCCTGTTCTCCCTGCCATTTACGGTGATTGGTATTATGGTAGGTTTGTTCATCGCTGGGGGTACGCTTGACGTCTCCGCCATGATGGGTGGACTGATGCTCATCGGGATCGTGGTCACCAACGCCATCGTGTTGATCGACCGTGTTATTCACAAGGAAAATGAGGGTATGTCTACCCGTGAAGCCTTGCTGGAAGCCGGCGCAACTCGTCTGCGTCCAATTCTGATGACCGCTCTCGCAACGATCGGTGCCCTGTTGCCACTGGTAACCGGTCTCGAAGAAAGTGCGGGTATCATCTCGAAAGGACTCGGAATCACCGTAATTGGCGGTCTGATCAGCTCCACGCTGCTCACGCTGGTTATCGTACCGATTGTGTATGAGTTCTTGATGAAATTCAAAAAGAAAAGAATCGAAGATTAAGAAGTAGAGAGTCGTTCTCATATAACGGTTCGAGTACAACTCAGATATAGGCTATACGTTCTAACCTCTCGCCCCTTAGCGCATATTGGAATGAGTGATTTCCGATGTGATGCGAAGGGGCTTTTTATTATTTAAGCATTTTGCATAAATCTCATGAGCGTCTTCCAATCAGCAAGATATAGATCGAAATGATCCTATTCGTCTATATCTTGCTGATTGGAATCGAATTATGCAAAATGCTGTTGTGAATGTACAGGGGATATAAACGGACATAGAAATAATTCATTTTAATCAGAATCACAAAAATAATAGTGCCGATTGTCATTTGAAACAAATGAACGTTAGATTTCTGCCCATCTGCTGTAAATCGACTTATAATATGGATTAATTATGCAAGTTGACGGATTCCAGACTCCAGATAGGTCACATGTGATTGGGGAAGGACGGTGGTTGTGTGGGGGAGACAACGCTACATATTCAGGTCAGAGACATGTTAAAACGTCCCGTGTTTCGCAAGGCAGAAGTCCTGGCCAGTGATCGTGCGCTGGAGCGATACGTTCGCTGGGTTCATATCATGGAGGTTCCAGAGGTAGGGGACTTGCTCAATGGCGGGGAATTGGTGTTGACGACAGGCATTGGCTGGCAGGAAGGTGAGCAGCAAGGTCTGTCTTTTCTGCGTCAGTTAATTGCACGCGGGGCTGCCGGACTCTGCATGGAACTGGGGGATCACACAAGGTCGCAACTCGGTGCCATGAAAGAAATTGCAGTCGCAGCGGATTTCCCCTTGATCTGGTTCCACGAACAAGTCCGCTATATTGATATTACGCAAGATCTTCACTTCACCTTGATTCGCAGCCATCAGCGGATGATCGCCGAACTTGATCATCTCACCACTTCGTTTAACCAACTTCTTCTGAATGGAGATGGCGTACAACCTCTGCTTCGATTATTGTCACGGACAATTGGATATGCCGTGGCGTTATACCCATTTGAAGGAGAAGCAAGCAGTGTTCCCTATTGTCCTCCAGAGCAGTTGGAGACTCGTCGGCAGGATTGGTTTTTGCAGCAAAGGCATTCGGAGGGGGAGGATCATACAGCGTTAGAAGCATACACGGATCATGCATTGCATGCATTCAGCATGCCTGTTCAGGCGTTGGACTACACCTTTGCCGATCTTGTCCTCATGCATCAAAAACTGCCCGATCACGATTCAAGCCTATCCGTCCAACCTTCAGATGAATTCGTCATTCAGGCAATGGAACGGTGCGCGGCAGCGATTGCTCAGGACTGGATGCGAACCAAATACATGGAAGAGAAGCGCCGCTACAAAGAAGATATGTGGGTCATTGACTGGCTTAACGGACATCACTCCACGAAGGAAATTCATGAATATGTATCCAGCGCTAATCCCCTTCTCGCAACAAGCAAGGCCACGATTATCTTATTCGACAGTAACCCTGCATACACAGACAGTCTCAGACTTCAGAAATTATTGATCCAACGTAACATTGTCGCCCGATCCGTGTTCGCTCGGGAGAAATTCACCCTCTACAGCACCGTTCTCAATCACCAGATCATTCTGATCATTCTCGACCCACTCCCTGGATCTCAGCGTAAAAACAGTCTATGGCGCTGCGTCGAACAGCTGCGGCTGCACGAACAGGAACAGACCCACTGCCTCTTCTCGGGCATGTTCGGCATCGGCCATAGCTGCACGGACCTTTCCCGTCTCAAGGACAGCCTGGAAACCGCGAAGGAGACCCTGCGGATTCAGAAGGACATCGGTGTGATGCAGCAGCCCTTTTACAGTAATCTTCATTGTTACCGCATCATTGCCAGTATGAAGCAGAGTGGCAGTCTGGATGATTTCATCGAAGAATATCTGGGGCCGCTCATCCGATACGATGTGGAGAAAGCAGGTCAGTTGTTACGCACGCTCAAGCAATATTTGGCCCTATGCTGCTCCAAACAAGAGACGGCCACCGCGCTATATATCGTCAGACAGACGTTGTATCACCGTTTGGACAAAATCGAAGCCCTTCTGGGAGAAGACTACATCCTCCCGGAGAAGCGGGTAGCGATCGAACTTGCACTCTATGCCTATGAGTACGTACACGGCCCGATCGCATGAAGGCATAGCTTGGTCTATGGTCTATGCTCCCCGCTGCTCCTGAAGCTGGCGAATCAGGATACGACTGAACCACTTCCGTCCAGACGCCGTGCCCACGTATTGCTCTTGTTTCTCTTCGGGAAGATCCGGGTGCCCCCATATGACGTGAGCACCCTCCAGATGTTCCCGGACCGCATAGATCTGATACCCCTGTTCAACCATTCGCTCGATGGCAATCCTCTCGGACTCAAACACATCATGATCCGTCATCAGCTTCTCCCTCCATTCACTGCCGTCACAGGCTGTTTCATCGGTATGGGTGCACCTGCATCATATTTGTTGCGCTTCACATATTGGCCTGCTCCCGCTTTTCCGGCATACTGCCGATCTCGAATAACATATTCCCCGCGGCACAACACGGTTACCGGACAACCCTGTACCTGCATGCCTTCAAATGCACTGTAATCGACATTCATATGATGCGTATCTGCCGAGATCACCCTGTCTACAGATGGGTCAAAAATAACGATGTCTGCATCTGTCCCTACAGCCAGAGTCCCTTTCTGCGGAAATAACCCAAATAACTTGCTCGCTCTTGTCGAACATAGATCGACCCATTGATTGAGCGTAATCCGCCCTTTGACTACACCTTCCGAATACAAAATGCTGAGGCGATCTTCGATGACAGGTCCCCCGTTTGGAATTTTGCTGAAATCAGCCTTGCCCAGGTCCTTCTGCCCTTTGAAATTAAACGAGCAATGATCGGAGCCAATCGTCTGCAGTTGACCACTTTTCAGCGCGTTCCATAACGCTTCCTGATGCGCTGCTTCCCGCAGCGGTGGTGACCAGACATACTTCGCACCCTCAAAGTCCGGCTGATCCATGATCGACTGATCCAACGTCAAATACTGAGGACAGGTCTCCCCCCAGATCCGATAGCCCATTTCACGCATGCGCGCGATCTGCTCCACCGCTTCTGCACAGGTCACATGCACCACATACAGCTGTGAATCCGCAAGTGCAGCCAACCGGGCCGCCCGGCCTGTCGCTTCTCCCTCCAGCATGGATGGACGAGTCAGCGCATGATGAATTGGCTCCGTGCGCCCTTCGGCGAGCGCTTGTCGAACCAGCAGGTCGATGACATCCCCGTTCTCGGCATGAACCATGACGAGTGCGCCGTACTCTTTTGCCTTCTGCAACGTCTGGAAGAGAATTCCGTCATCGGCCTGGAACTGGTTTTTGTACGCCATGAACACCTTGAACGATGACACCCCCTCTTCTTCAATAATCTGGGGCAACTCTTCCAGCACCTGATCATTCATCTCCCCGATCATCAGATGAAAACCGTAGTCAATGGCGGCTTTACCCTCGGCTTTGGCATGCCACTCCTGGAGGGATTCGATTAATGGACGGCCTTTTTGTGTCAGACAGAAATCGATGATCGTCGTGGTCCCTCCAAAAGCTGCTGCTGCCGTTCCCGTCGCAAAATCATCCGCCGTTACCGTTCCGCCGAATGGCATATCCAGATGCGTGTGCGGGTCGATCCCGCCCGGAATAACGTAACAGCCGGAAGCGTCCACAACTTCCGTTTGTTCGTCTGGGTTAAGCCCGATACCAATCTGTGTGATCTTCCCCTTCTCGATCAGAATATCTGCTTCAAAGGTATCTGACGCTGTGACCAACACACCGTTACGAATCAATTTGCGAGTACTCATGATATCGCCTCCTTGGTTGATTGATCTCTGAACGATTGCAACATGGCAATCGCCGACTGACGTTCATTCCAGGTTACAGGTTCCTGCTCTGGTACAAGTTCAACCATCTCAATTGCCCCATCCACCGGGCACACGATCGAACACAGATTACAGCCAACACAGTCCTCTTCCACCACTTCCAGATAGGAACCGGACGGGTCGCTCAACATGTCAATACATTGGTGCGAGGTGTCCTCACAAGCAATATGGCATTTGTTGCAATTGATGCAGACATCGCGGTTGATGCGGGCGACCACTTTGTAGTTCAGATCGAGATTGCCCCAATCCGAGTACCGCGGAACCGTTTGACCTACCAACTCTGCTACGCTGCTCAGACCCTTCTCATCCAAATAGTCGTTCAGCCCATCAATCATGTCCTCCACAATACGGAATCCATGATGCATCGCTGCGGTACACACCTGAACCCCTGTAGCGCCCATAAGCAAAAACTCTGCCGTGTCCCGCCAGTCGGATATGCCGCCAATCCCCGAGATTGGCACACCCACCTCCGGATTACGTGCGCACTCGGCAACCATGTTCAGTGCAATTGGCTTCACGGCTGGGCCACAATACCCGCCGTGCGCTCCTTTGCCACCCACATGCGGCACGGTATTCCACGAATCCAGATCCACACCTGCCAGGGAGTTAATCGTATTGATCAGCGAGATCGCATCTGCGCCGCCGCGGACGGCCGCCCGGGCTGTCGCCGTAATATCCGTGATATTCGGCGTGAGCTTCACAATCACCGGTGTGGTCGCCACTTCCTTCACCCACATCGTCTGTAGTTCGACCAGATCAGGTTGCTGACCAGAGGCGGCTCCCATACCACGTTCAGCCATGCCATGCGGGCAGCCAAAGTTCAGTTCCAGGCCATCGACGCCGACGGCCTCTACCTTTTTCACAATCTCATGCCACTTCTCCCGTGTAGGTTCCACCATTAGTGAAGCGACAACCGCGCGATCCGGGAAGCGCTTCTTGGTCTCGGCAATCTCCCGCAGATTCACTTCCAGCGGACGATCGGATATCAATTCAATATTGTTAAACCCCGCCACCCGCTGTCCGCCAAAATGGACTGCCGCGAAACGCGAGGATGTATTGATAATCGGCTCGCCCAGCGTCTTCCACACTGCACCGCCCCAGCCCGCTTCGAACGCACGCTGGACTTGATATCCCGTATTGGTCGGTGGGGCAGAAGCCAGCCAGAATGGATTGGGTGATCGAATACCTGCCAGATTAATGGATAAGTCAGCCATAACGATCCCTCCTTGGTGTTGTTTTAACTTACGAGTTACACTGGACACTCCGATGACAGAACAACCTTCCGATCACTGTGTAAATGTTTAGTTCGATTTTTATCGTTGTACTGGATATTTGGTCGTGCTCAGGATTTCTGGATAGTAATTAGTTTTAGATAGCACGCGCCTAAATTCTAACGAACCGTACACTTCTTATATGACTCATATGCGACACTTTCAAAATCTAACGAATCTTAGAAACCTTATATTCCTGTATTCGCTCATTTTGGCTTCATTTCAACGATTTATATCAAAATAAGATGTGTGAGATTCGTTAGATTTTTCAATCCTCCATAATTGCCACTATAAGATGTGTAGCGTTCGTTAGCGCGTCAGTGGCATGGGAATTCGATGCACCACTCACGCCGTCTCCTCCACCTGCCCAGGCAATGCCTTTATGACTGCCGCAGCAGCCAGCTTACCTTGCTGTGCAGCCGAGACAACCATCGCCTCACCCTGGCCCTGACCAAAAATAACATCTCCTGCCGCATAGATCTGAAGATTCGAGGTACGGTACGTATGCGGCTCAATCTCGACGACACCCCAGTGGTGACTCAGCCCAAACGCTTCGATTAATGGTAATAAACGATGCTGCCCAATCGCACGGATGACCGTATCACATTCAATCATGAACTCCGACCCTTCCACAGGTACAGGCAATGCACGCCCACCCCCAGGCGGAGTAATCAGCTCCATTTTCACACATTCCACAGCCTGAACCCGACCGTTCTCGTCTCCAATAATACGCTGCGGCATCGTAAACCAGCGGAACTCTACACCCTCCTGCTTGGCAAACGTATATTCAAACGCATACGCCGTCATCTGGCTTTCCCCGCGCCGATATAACATCTGCACCCGCTCGGCACCCAGACGTACCGAACAAGTCGCTGCATCTACCGCCGTATTGCCTGCGCCAATCACGGCGACCTTCAGACCATTCAGTGCCGGCGGAACACCCTGCTTGGTAGACTCCACCAGTTCAATCGCATCATAGACACCTTCCAGTGTCTCTCCTTCAATGCCCAGCATGGGCACCGATCCCATGCCACAGGCCAGAATGACGGCTTCATGCTGCTCCAGCAACTGCGTAGCAGGAATATCCACACCAATGCGCACCCCGTAACAGATCTTCACACCCAGCGCTTCCACCTGCTCCACTTCCCATAGCGCAACCGATTCGGGCAGACGGAAGGATACGATGCCATACGTATTCAACCCGCCGCCTTTGGGTTTGGCTTCATAGATCGTCACCTCATACCCCGCACGCCCCAGTTCACGTGCCGCCGACAATCCCGCAGGCCCTGCTCCCACAACGGCGACAGTTCTCCCATTGGCAGGTGCCGCCTGGAATAACGGCTCATTCTTCGTCCGTGCCCAGTCGGTGGCGTAACGTTGCAAGTCACCAATACGAATCGGCTTCGACGATTCGTTCAGCACACATGCGCCTTCACACAACTCTTCTGTGGGGCAGACGCGTGCGCAGCTGGCTCCAACCGGATTCGCATCCATGATGGTGCGGGCCGATCCTTTCAGGTGCCCTGTTGATATTTTGCCAATAAAAGAAGGGATGTTAATGTCGGTTGGACAGGCCTTGATACAAGGTGCATCGTAACAGTACAAACAGCGGTTCGACTCCTCCATCGCTTCCTTTCCCGTCATGGCGGGTTTCATCTCGGCAAAACGACTCTCCCACCCATAATCGGATAACGTTGTTCCTGAGCTGTTCATCAATGTCATGCACCTCCTGTAGAATGATCTACGCTAACTCAAACCATATTACGTACATTACAGAGCCACCCGCTGACAGAATCACTTCACCGTCGCTTGTTGCTTCTTCCTACAGACTAACCAGATGTTCGTACGTTTCCGGTCTGCGATCCCGGTAGAACTGCCATACATTACGTACCTCACGAATCATCTCCGTATCCATCTCACCAATGACGACCTCACCCTGATCCCGGCTGCCGATGGCAACCATTCTGCCTCGCGGATCGACCAAGTACGACTGCCCATAAAATTCACCCATATTCCACGGCGCTTCCACGCCGACCCGGTTGATGGCTGCCACATAATAACCATTAGCTACTGCGTGAGCGGGTTGTTCCAGTTTCCACAGATATTCCGATGTACCCGCAACCGTAGCGGACGGATTGAACACAATCTCTGCCCCTGCCAGCCCGAGCAATCGTGCCCCTTCCGGAAAATGTCGGTCATAACAAATGTACACGCCAACTCTGGCGTAAGCTGTATCAAATACCGGATACCCGAGGTTGCCTGGTTTGAAATAATACTTTTCCCAGAACCCGTTCGTACCCTCACCTGCTTCCACATGCGGGATGTGATGTTTGCGATATTTGCCCAGATATGAACCATCTGCATCAATGACGGCTGCCGTATTGTAATACGAAGCAATGCCCTCCACCTCGTACACAGGCAAAATAATCACCACCGCAAGCTCCTTCGCCAGCTCCTGAAAAAGCTTGGTCGTAGGTCCTTCCGGCACCGGTTCGGCGGATGCATACCATTTGGGATTTTGCTCTGTGCAAAAGTACGGCCCATAAAATACTTCCTGCAGCCCGATGATCTTCGCCCCTCTCGCAGCCGCTTCTCGAACCAGTGCAATGTGCTTCTGAATCGCAGCTTCTTTGTGAACTTCAACGGGAGCCGAACCTTCAATCTCATGAGAAGCCTGGATTAATCCGATACTGATTTTGGCCATAACGTCACAACGCCTCCTCAGGTAAATGGGTTATTTGGTTCATTCCACTGCACATCCTCCGAATGGTGCGATATAACACTTCCGTGCCGATTCCAATATCCTCTGGGGAGGAATACTCGCTGGGATGATGACTGATTCCGTCCTTGCTGCGGACAAAGATCATGCCGTAATCACATACAAGCGAAAGAGCCAACGCATCATGGAACGGACCACTCATCAGCTCTGGCAAAGGAATCCCCATCTCTTCCGCAGATGAACGAATAACGGACATGATTGGCTGGGCACAATACCGCGGCTCACTGTTCGTATCTTCTGTCAACGAGTAAGTTAGACCGTAGCGGGAACTCACGTCATCCAGAATTCTCATTAATCGGGCTTCCAGCCGGTTCCTGCGCTCCATCTCCATGTCTCGCATATCCACCGTGAAGCTCACTTCCTCCGGGATGATGTTACGCGAGTCTGGAAACACCCTCAGACTTCCCACCGTACCTACGGTTGGAGCTTCCGGGTCTTCTCTCACCATATCGTCAAAAGCCGCAATGACTTTGGCACTGCCTGCCAAAGCATCATGCCGCATGGCCATCGGAACGGAGCCCGCATGACCCGCCATACCTTTCATCGTAACCGTGAGCCATAGCGGGCCCGAGATGCCTGTCACCAGACCTACAGGTGCATTCAACGCTTCCAGCACCGGTCCCTGTTCAATGTGCAGCTCCAGATAACTGCCTATGGAACCTGCGGGATAGATCGCTTCTCCAAAATCCGAAGGAGAACAGCCGAAGGCTTCCAGCGCCTCCCGGCGGGTCACTCCGTTTTTATCCTGCCGCTCCAGTTCGCCTTCTTCCAACTGACCGGTTATACCACGTGAGCCGAACAGGCCTTTGTTAAAACGGGAACCCTCTTCATCGCAAAAAGCAATCACCTCAATCGGCATCCGGGGCTGAATGCCGTGTTCGATCAGGCATTGCACGGCTTCGAGTGCGCCGAGCACACCAATCGCTCCATCATATCGGCCGCCATAGGGTTGAGAGTCGATATGGGAACCAATCATGAGGATCGGCAAGGCCTCATCCACACCTTCCAGACGACCAATCAGATTGCCAAAGGCATCAAGTCGTGTCGTCAGACCGGCCTGCTCCATCCAAAGACGCACCTGAATAATGCCGTCCATATCTTCCGGAGTCAGGGCAAGCCGGCAGACACCCGTCTCTGCGATGCGGCCAATGCGTGACAGCTGCTCAATTCGCTCATTCAGCCGAAGCTGATTAATGAGTTTGCCTGTCGTCGTCTGCATCCTTTCTCGCCTCCTTTTGTGTTATCCATCCATTTAGGGCAACTAACCCGCGTCCAGACTACGTAGTGCAACAAGCAAACTTCCAGCGATCAGATCCAGTTCTTCCTCGGTGGTGACAAACGGTGGGGAGATGGTCAAAATGTTTGCAAATCCCGGTACGGTATCACCGTTCTTGCCAATCAGAATCCCGTCCCTTTTGCAACTGGCGAGTACCTTCATTACTTTATCCGCTTCCGCAGGAGACCCGTCTGCTTCAATCAACTCCACCCCGCAGGCGAATCCGAATGAGCGGATATCCCCCACAATGGACAACTCCAGCAATGGCTCCAGCTTCTCACGAAGCAAATATCCCAGTTCTTCTGCCCGGCTGACCAGATTCTCTCGTTCCAGAATCTCCAGATTCGCCAGTGCCACCCGGCAGGACACGGGATTCCCGCCAAATGTATTCACATGCCGAAAGTGTGCATCCGGACCGGGTTCCCGGAACGTATCGTACAGTTCGGCTCGCACCGCCGTTGCTGACAACGGTGAATATGCACTGGTCATCCCCTTGGCCATCGTCACAATATCTGGCTGTACGCCATAATTCTGATGACCAAACTTCTGCCCCGAGCGGCCAAAACCACAGATGACCTCATCGACAATGAGCAGCACGCCGTAACGCTGACAGATCTCTTGTACGGTACGCATATAATCCGGCGGCGGGACAATCATGCCGCCCCCTGTAATCACCGGCTCCATAATCACTGCGGCAACCGTCTCAGGACCTTCCCAACGAATCACCTCTTCATAGATGGTTGCACACTCGAGTCCGCATCCATCCTTGTTTCGTCCAAACGGACAGCGGTAACAATACGGTGGTGGAACATGAGAGAAACCTACGCCGAGTGGTTCATATTTGATCTTGCGGGCAGCTTGCCCGGTCGCGCCCAGTGCGCCCATGGAATTGCCGTGATAGGCACGGTGACGGGAGATGAATTTATGCCGAGCAGGCTCACCATTCTGATGGTGGTACTGACGGGCTATTTTGAAAGCCACCTCATTTGCATCTGAACCCGAGTTGGAGAAGAATATTCGATACTCCCCCTCCAACCAGTCATTCAGCTTCTCCGCCAGCAAAATCGCCGGTTCATGACTCTGCGTCATCGGTACATAAGCAAGTGCTTTCATCTGTTCGTAGGCACTTCTCGCAATCTCCTCACGGCCATGCCCTACATTCACACACCACAGTCCCGACATCGCATCCAGATAACGCGTACCATCCTGATCGGTAATCCAACTGCCCTCCCCGCTTACTGCAATCATCGGATGATCGTTATGAGGTGAGATGTGATGCCATACGTATTTGCGATCCTTCTCCAGCCATTCTTCCTTCGTACCGCCAAGCGGCTGCGGCTGCTGATCCACAGAACTCATTCGTCATCCTCCTCTCTTTAAGCTGGACCTACAGACTTTACACTCGCCACTCCGATTGCAGTACCATCTTCAGATCGCTGTTATCCCCAGATTTTCTAGATTTATTTTTCCTTAAGGAAAAAATCCGGGGATAAAGGCGCACGCTTCGCTTCTTCAGATTGGTTCTGCACTCTTCGTTTTCGTGTAAATGCTTGTTCCCAGCCTAATTACTTCGTCATATCAATCGCCGCTTCTTCATAGATGCTTTTCTCCAGCGCTTCATCCAGGTTGGCGGCTTTTTTGATCAAGCCATAATTTAGTGCAATATCCGCAGTTCGGGTAAATGACTCATCTACAAAACTGCCAACTTGCTGCTCCGTAAATCCTTCCGGGCGAATCAACTTTGCGATCTCTTCCAGCATCGTGACCTGATGTTCACGGGTGGTGCTGCCCTCCGTCACATTACTCATCACGATATCCACTGTCTCATCCTGATTGTCGATGGCGTAATTCCAGCCTTTCAGAATGGCACGGGTCACTTTAACCGCTAGCTCACGATTGCTGTCTACCCAATCCTTCTTGGCAATCAGCGTATCCTCCAGCATCCCAACACCGGCATCTTCAATATTAAATACATCCAGATCGGATTCTTTCGTTCCACTTTCCAGTACTACGTGGTATTCGTTATAGATCGTCGCCGTAGCTACATCTACCTGATCGTTGAAAAACTGATCCATCGTGAACCCCTGCTTCACCAGTTCAATATCTTTCTTCGGGTCCAGGCCGTTCTTCTCCATGAACGCAAGCACCTGAAACTGCTGACTGCCGAACCACGTACTGACCTTCTTGCCTTTCATCTGAGCGGGATCGGTGATGCCGAGGGACTTCTTGGCGATCAAGCGATAACTACTCTTCTGTGAGATCTGGGCGAGTGAGACGAGAGGCAGACCGTTATCCCGGCTGACCAGCAGACTGTCTACTCCTGTGATGCCCACATCGGCTGCGCCATTGACCACCTGCTGCTCAATTACGATATCCGGACCACCCGGAATAATCTCGGCATCAATGCCTTCATCTGCAAAAAAACCTTTTTCCTTCGCAGCATAGATTCCGGCAAACTGCGCCTGAGGCACCCATTTCAGTTGAATCTTCACTTTGGTTAAGGGTTGATTTGCTTCTCCCGCCCCTCCTGAACTCGCAGCAACAGGTTCCTTAGCTGGCTCAGACTTCGTAGAACATGCGCCCAGCACCGTAACCACCAACATAACCATGACCAGCAGACCCAACTTCAACGTTTTGTACATGGACAGAACAACCCCCTGTGTATATGCGATTTTTCAATCAGGCAGTGTGAGGCTCTACTTCGCCAGCTCTATCAATCTATGGTTGCTAACCTGATGTACGTTATGGATCTGTGCGTGCACGATTCCAAGGAATGAGTCGCTTTTCTGCCAGAACAACAGCTTCATACAGCACAATGCCAAGCGCGGCAGCGATAACAATGCAGGACCAGGCCAGAGGCATGTTTGCCAGTCGAATCTGATCCGAGAGCAAGTACCCCAGCCCCTGGGAAGCGATGAAAAATTCACCCACAATGGCCCCGATAATACTGGTCGACATGTTGATCTTCAGACCCGCAAAGAGGGACGGTATGGCGTGAGGGAGTCTCAGCTTCCAAAAAAACTGCATCCTGCTCGCGGCAAGACCACTCAGCAGATCACTGTACTGGGGCTGCATGGAGGTCAACCCCTTAAACAAGCTGACCGCCATGGCCGACATCGTAATGACGGTGATGACTGCAATACGCGACCAGATCCCGTCACCGAACCAATTGTTCATAATCGGGGCAAGGGCCACAATCGGAACGGCGTTCAGTGCAGACAGAATGGTAACCGCCGCCTTGCCGCTTGTTGGAAAGAAAGACGCACCCGCCGCTGCCAGAGCGCCTAGCAGGGAACCCAGCAGGAAACCACCCAGCATTTCCGTTCCACTGTACATCGCGTAACGAAAGAGCATATTGGCATTTTCCTGAATGGATATCGCAATCGCGGAAGGCACAGGCAGTTGGTAACTTTCCAGCGAGAATATCCAATGAAACAACCTGAGCTGCCAGAGAGCGAGAAACATCACCCCTGCACCCCAAGGAAGCATGTTCAGTACAATCGATCGCCCGCGAACGCCGGTGTCCGATCTGGCCTTTCCGGCCTGTCCCTGTTGTCCATGAATTTCCGATCCGGGAGCAGATGTCATCTGTGAACCCGTGAGGGGTGTAGCCGCGCCATGGACAGCAGCAATTGCCACACTTTCATCCCGCTTCCGCCGCATAACTCTACCTTCACTCATGTGGCATCACCTCCTTTGGCCCTGAATTCAGGCTGCCAGGGGGTCAGCCAACGTTCGGCCAAGCTGATGACCAGATACGAGATCAGGCCAATACCAATGCTAAGCATGATGGTGGCCCAGAACATGCCCACTTGGGCATGGCCGTAATATAACGAACTAACCATCAGGACACCGAGTCCGTCAGGGGCTCCCATCAATTCCACAACGATGGAAGAGGTCACCGCCAGCGGAGCAGCTATTTTCATACCTGAAAATAATCCCGGCAGTGCTGAGGGCAGCAGACATTTGATATATCGTGCAGTCAATGAAGCTCCACAAGAACGCATCAGTTCCAGATGCTCCGGGGCTGCGCTTTTCAATCCTTTTAAGGTATGGATGATGATGGGGAAGAAAGTGACATACGCCGCCATAACCATGCGCGCCCATTCTGCATTGTGGATGATGCCGTACACAATTGGTGCGAGACCAATCACCGGAACCATCTGTGAGGAGACAACATATGGCGATAACGTGCGCTCCAGCCAGACAGCCCCGCTCATGAGTAACGCCAGCCCCAGACCAAGCATCGTTCCCCCTGCAAAACCAATGGCGGCATTGCCAAAGGTCACAGCTCCCTGCTCTGCCAGCGTACCCGAGTAACGAAACAAGGCTGCAAGGACATCGTGCAGATAAGGAAGGCGAGACGCCGCCTGCTGGGGTGACAGGAACAGTTGGAGCATCCAGGCAATACCTTCCCACAGCACCAATACGGCCATAATCCATATGACAACCCAGGATCGATATCCCGGTTTAAAGAACCGCGGGGACATGAGATTCATCACGCTCCTCGTAGAAGCAATTGCGAATAGTCGTGATCATGTGGTAGAAGGCTTCTGTTTCTCTCAGTTCACGATGGCGTTCAGAAGGCAGATTGACGGAATGAATGGAATGTACTTGCCCCGGATGCGCCGAGAGTACGATGATCCGGTCGGACAGAAATACGGCTTCGGGGATGCTGTGTGTGACAAAGAGGAAGGTCTTGCCGGTCGAGCGCTTGATCTCAAGTAGCTCCAATTGAAGCTTTTCTTTGGTGAATTCGTCCAGAGCGGAGAAGGGTTCATCCATGAGCAGCAATGGTGGATCAAGCGCAAGGGCACGCGCAATGGATACCCGTTGCTGCATGCCTCCACTGAGCTGCCATGGGTAATGGTCGGCGAAGCGGGTTAGCCCTACCATCTCAAGCAGCTCACCGCTGATGCGGCGACACTCCTTCCGACGGGTACCGAGCAGCTCCAATGGCAATTCCACATTGTGACGAACGGTGCGCCAATTGAACAGGGCTGGTGTCTGAAAGACGATGCCGAACTTTCGCTGTAGTCGAGCCCGTTCAGGTTCCTCACCTGCAATGCGAACAGTGCCTGAGGTGGGCTGAAGCAGATCACCCACCAGCCGAAGCAAGGTCGACTTGCCACAGCCGGAAGGACCCAGCAGGGAGACAAACTCATTGGACTGGATCTGGAATGTAACATCCGACAAGGCAGTGACTTGTTGTGTACCTGTGCCAAAGACGACGGACACATGATTTACATCAATATGGAAGGCTTCGGGGACAGTAGCTGAGGATCTGGAGGGCATGGGCATTCTCCTTTGCGGAAGATATTTTCATTGCACACCAAGGCTGAATGGGAGGTTTACATACACGAACGTAACAGGTTTTGCTTGTTAGATAATACTATATCGCTTTGGGCGGGAATTACATTATACAGTGTGTTTTGAGTATGGGCCTGTTCATGTTACACAATGTAAAATGAGACAGGTTCTCAGATACATCCATGTGAGTTTCCCTGGTATATAGCTAACATGTATTTCACCTAACAAGAAGCGCACGATCATTTGTATTTATTGATTAAATATTCGGAAAATATGACATATCCCCTCGTATTCTTGTTCGTTTTCTTGTATAAAGATTGAATAGACGTACAAGGACTTCCACTACCATGTGGTCAATTCTTCTGAATGATGAAGGCGGTACCATTGTTCCGGATCAACCACCAGGGAGGGCTGGATTCCTCTGTTAGATTTCGCTTTGAAAACCACATAGATAGGTCTATCCAAAGATCAGTAGAACGAAGCTTTCAAATCCAGAAATCGGGGTGGTTATGATGTTTGATTGGCTGGGATGGAGAAAAGGATTGCCGCTGTGGCGATCGTATCGGTTGAACGCACATATTAAGGAAGATGTAGAACAGATTTTTGAAGGAATTGCCGAAACGCGGCGGCAGCTTATGATGGACTGGGCAGATGAACAATGGAATCACCTGGATCGATTGCTTCAACAGATACAATCCGTTCCATTACAAGCTGTGTTAGAAGGTACACAGCAACGAAACAAACTAGATGCATGGTTACAATCCAGTTATATACGAGCCGTTGACAGTACGGAACTATTTATGTTGAACGAACAGAATCAGGTGGTATTCTCTACATACAAGAAACATGTTGGACAGATCTATGAAGATCACGAAGCATTGATTGGACCAGGATTGAAGTATTCCAGAGCAGATCATCATCCTCAAAAATGTTTGTACGGTCCTTATTCCGATCCATTGACGTTGGATATTGGTCCACGCTCGTCCGCTTTTCACGATGATGTCACCTTGCTGTTTATCAACCCCATTCTACAGGAAGGTCAATATGTTGGTTCATTATGCAGCCGTGTTCCCGGAGATGTACTCGGTGACCTGATTCAGCGGGAGTCAGGCCACATCTATCCCGATTCAGGTGACAACTATCTCTTTATGGCTGAGTCAACATTACGGCCCCATCTACAGCCCGGCACTGCCTTGTCCAGAAGCCGCTTTGAAGATCGTACCTTTACACATGGAGAAAATCTGAAAGATGGTGTCACCACTGATTGGGGCATCGTTTCCGTTAAGCATCATACCGAGCTGGAGCTTATGTTCACCGACCCGTCAACGGGAGAGCTACACCCTGGCGTAGCAAATACCATTCAGAATGGTTCCAATCTGTTCGTAGCTTTTCCCGGCTACTCGGATTACCGCCATATTTCTGTAATCGGTAAAGGCATCACCTTCCAGCTGCCACACTGTCCTGATCGTTGGGGCATGATGTGCGAAGGGGATCTGGAGGAAGTGTATCGGGTACGAAGCATTGGCTGGCGCCAGTTCAAGCAACACAGTTTCTTTACGCTTTTGTCGGGCGTTGCAGGAGCCGCTCTTGTCTACGCCCTCACTGACAGTGGATGGAGTTCGGCAGCAATGGCGGCTTTTAATATGTTATTCGGATTCTTCACTGCATTACAGCTGCATCGTAGACAATATATACGTGTTCATGAAGATTTGCGCCGCATCAGCCGATTTATTCGAATCAACGCCGAGGGCAGGGGGGATCTGACCCAGCGCCTGGACACTTCTGCCTTTGCCCAAGACGAATCGGGTGAACTGGCCAAGTGGATCAACAACATGATCGATTCTCTGGAAGGCATTATGCTGAAGGTACAACTTGCCACGGTAGACGTTATGGATAATCAGGTTCAGATGCGAACTTCAACAGAGACAACCCAGGGCACAACTGAACGTGTGAACTACAAGCTGGGTTCGATGATTCAGGCTATCCGTACCCAACTGGAAGATCTCGATCAGGCCAAGATCGCTGCCGATCACATGCGCATAACGCTGCAACAACTGGAGACCACCGCAACCGAACAGATCGGTGTGGCCCAGCAGGAAGTGGAACGAATCGGCGACAAAATGACCCAAATCTCTGGAGCGGTATCCGATACCAACCGTACGATCTTGTCCTTCATGGATACGATGAAAGAGATATACCGCGCACTGGCTGTCATTGATGAAATTTCAGCTCAGACCAACCTGCTGGCTCTGAATGCTACGATTGAAGCTGCACGTGTGGGCGAACATGGCCAAGGCTTCTCGGTCGTGGCAGGAGAAATCCGTAAGCTGGCCGATTTATCCCGCTCTTCTACTGATAATATTCATCAGATTCTGGACCGGATCTCCACGGCAGCAGGAGCTGCATCCCAATTAATCACAGAGGGAGATCAGGTGCTTGCTGAAGGTACAACACTGGTTCAGGCCGCTTCGCAACTTCTGCAAAACGCTACCGCTGAAGAACCTGAGCGGACACAAGTCGTGGATCAAGTGGTCATGCTGATGGAGAATATTGCTGCAATCAGCCATCAAAATCGGGCTACTTCTGCAGAGGTGGAGGCTGAGATGATGGAGCTAATCCGTGATATGATGCAGGTTCAACATTCTTCGCATAACGTGGAAGTCATTACGGTCTTCCTGCAGCAACTCGTGGGACAATTCCATCTGAACCACCCTGCCAAAAATGCTGTCATCTGACGTCATCATTGACGTGGATTGGAGAAATAGCTAAAATTTGATGCAACTGTTCCTTTTGAAATTGTCGTATCATTTATAATAGAAGATTTCCAATCTGAACCGATGAAAGGGTGGTCTGCATGGAATTGCTTCAGGATTCATTTGGCCGGATACATGACTACATCCGTATTTCTGTTACGGACCGCTGTAATTTACGCTGTGTGTATTGCATGCCTGCGGAAGGCATGGAGTTTGCTCCACATGATGAGATTATGAGCTATGAAGAGATCGCACAGGTGCTGAAGGTGCTCGCTCCGATGGGCATGCGCAAAGTTCGGCTCACTGGGGGCGAACCGCTGGTGCGCAAGGATCTGCATAAGCTCGTCGGCATGATCTCGGCGATTGACGGTATTGACGATATTGCACTGACGACCAACGCTCTTCTACTGGATAAGCAAGCTCAGGCATTGAAAGACGCTGGATTGAACCGGATTAACATCAGTCTGGATTCCCTGCGCGCTGATCGTTTCTCCATGATTACCCGCGGCGGGGATGTGAACAAGGTACTGAAAGGTATTGAGGCTGCAACAGCCGTTGGTCTCGCTCCAATCAAGCTAAATGTTGTGCTGATGAAGGGAATTAACGATGATGAGATCAAGGACTTTATTGCCATGACCATCGATCAGCCTCTTCATGTGCGTTTTATTGAATATATGCCAATTGGACATGCTTCGGATTCATGGCGCAAATCCTATTTGCCGCTGGAAGCCGTGACAGATGTATGCGCTGAGGCAGGCTGGACGGTAGAAAATACAACAGGCCCTGCGGGCAATGGCCCATCACGCAATATGAAAATTGTGGGCTCCGAAGGCACATTCGGATTGATTCATCCCGTGAGTGATCACTTCTGTGATAACTGCAACCGACTGCGGCTGACCGCTGACGGACATATCAAAGCCTGCCTCTACTGGTCGGATGAGTATAATGTTCGCCGCTTCGTGGATGATCCGGATGCGATGGCGGCGCTTTTCCTCAAAGCGCTGGGTACGAAACCGAAGAATCACGAGATGGCCCTTGCTCTGGAACAAAAAATGCAATCCCATACGCCGACTGTACGGCGCATGTCCCAGATTGGCGGATAACACGTGTTTCACGGGTGATGTACGGTGGTGATGTAAAACTCATTGCGGGAAACGTGAAACAGAGCGTTATACAAGGAATAAGTGGATAACAAAGCAGACGAGAACTTGATTGTTCTCGCCTGCTTTTTTGTCATGTTTTCATAATTTCCTGAAAAATATCACTTTCCCTGTTTCATATGTTAAAAATATTATTAATATACGTTATGCCCTTATCAGGCCTTCAAGATTATCCTCATTATGACGATGTATACAATACATCTAGATGATATGCACATACATTATAGGAGCTGAACTTTATTGAACATCGTTGAAGCACTCGTTGCAGCAAGTCCGTATTTTAAAATTATGCTGAAAGAACACGATATCATGATTGCAGTAACGGATACCGAGAAGTTCTGGTATTATGTTCCCAGCAACGAGCTCGATCTGGGCATCAAGGCAGGAGACCCCGTTTCCCTCGATGACCCTACACTCCGCCGTGCACTTATACATGGGGAAACTTCAGCGAACCGAATTGATGCGAAATTCTATGGCACATCCATCAACTCGGCGGCCACCCCACTTCGGGATGAGCAAGGAAATATTGTGGGCACACTTGCCATTGGTTTCTCTCTTCAGAATGAGGAGAAACTGGAGTACTTCACTGAATTGATCGGCGGAATCAGCGGAAAATTAACAGATATGGTACAGACGGTGGCTGCCCAATCCGAGCAATTGACGGCTTCTTCCACGCAGATTTTGGATAATACCCGCATGGCAGTGCAGAACTCAGGCGAAGTGAATAAGGTAGCTGCATTCATCCGTGAAATCTCGGAACAGACCAATCTACTGGGCCTGAATGCGGCTATTGAAGCAGCCCGAGCAGGCGAAGCAGGCGCCGGATTCAGCGTCGTTGCATCCGAAGTGCGCAAACTTTCTACGGGTACCAAAGAAGCCACGGTGAATATCGAACGTTCCTTGAAGGATGTCCAGCATTCCATCCAGCAGATGGAGCAGGAGATCACTTCCATCTCACAGTCTAGCAACCAACAGGCTGTGATGGTAACCGAGTTCAGCGAGGTCATTGATCAGTTGAACAGTGTAAGCCGTGACCTGAAAGTGTTTATTGAATCCATGCTGCTGAAGGCAGAATAAATTCGAAAACGATGACCCTTCCTTAAATGATTAACCATATATTAAAGACGCTACACCGAAGCGTTATCGAGCACTACATGTTTCATTTCGATAACGAGATCAGCAGGCATCTATTGATCACCAAATTCAGCACCTGCATAAAACTCCCCATGTGATTAACGTCACGGGGAGTTTTCTAATTCTAAACAAAATAAGCCACATCACGTCCTTCTATGCATAGATGAGTTTCCACAGCATCATAACCGCCAGCCCGACCATGACCACAGCGGACAATCGATTGAACACCAGACTCATACGTCCAGTGCGATCCGTTCTCCCAATTACTCTGCCCGCACCTGCAAGTCCCAAGAACCACACCCACGACACAGCTGCGGCTGTCAGGGCAAAATAGATGCGCTCCACCCCTTCGTACCGAAGCGAACTGGTGCCAATCACGGCAACGGTATCCAGCAGCGCATGGGGATTGAGTAGAGATACCGATGCAGCGAACGCAATCTGTCTCCCCGCTGACATTACCGTCTGCGAACCTTGCACAGATTCGGACGACCGCCATATACTCCATGCCATATACAGCAAAAACAGACTTCCTGCTGCATACAACACATTCGCCAGCACTGGCCATTGCAGCAAAATAAGCGACACCCCTCCAACAGCTGCCCCGATTAACAACGTATCACTGACACCTGCCGTTATTACAGCAGGTAACGCATGTATATAACGTCTCTGGCTCATGCCCTGATTAAAAATAAATACATTCTGCACACCCAGTGGCAAGATCAGGCCAAACGCCAGAATCACTGCGTGAATAACAACCTCCATCGTTCTTCCCCCTTCTCTCGTATTCCATAGTAGGGCAGATGAGGGCTGACGTAACCAACCACTTGGATGGCATCAGACCCAACCAAATGATATAGTGTTCGTTACACAGACAAACGGAGGTGATTCTGCCTGTCATGGAACGTTTTGATTCCCGACTACACATGAGTTGGAAGCCAAATCCTTCTCTCGACCTGCCTTTATATCGCCAGATTGAAGCCTATATCCGCCACAAAATCACAACAGGTGAATGGTCGGCAGGCTACCGTCTTCCCTCACAGCGACTATGGGCTGAGTCCATGGGGGTAAACCGCAGTACATTGGTCACTGCCCTTGATAATCTGGCTGCCGCGGGTCTGCTTGAAGGCAGACATGGCGGGGGAACCTATATCTCCGGCTCCGGTTGGCATGGCATGGCTCACGAAGCGGCGACACCCAAATGGAATGAAGCCATTGAGGAGGGTTGGTATTATCCCAACCTGCCCGAGATCCAGCAGATTAATCAGGCTGAATTCAGGCCCGGCATCATCCGGCTCGGTACAGGGGAGCTTGCCCCGGAGCTGATGCCTCAGGCTGCTTTTAACGACATTCTGTATACACTGTCCCTTCGTTCTCGCACACTGAACTACCTGGAACCTCAAGGTAGCCTGGAGCTGCGTCAGGCGATATCCGTCCATTTGCAGACAACCGGCATTCAGGCCTCTCCGGATTCCATACTAATCGTATCAGGCTCTCTTCAGGCCCTGCACTTGATCTCGGTCGGACTGCTCCCTCGCGGATCAGCGGTTCTGCTGGAAAAACCGTCGTACCTTTATTCCATTCACGCCTTTCAATCGGCAGGATTAAAAATGAGCGGAATTCCGATGGATGACGAAGGATTGCACATTGCACGTCTGGAGGACGCAGCGCAGCATCTAAAAGATCAAGAACACATCTCGCTTCTCTATACGATCCCGAGCTTTCACAATCCCACCGGCTCTGTGATGAGTGATCACCGCCGGGAAGAACTGATGACCACCGCTCGAACAATGGGCATCTCCATACTGGAGGATGCCGCCTATAGTGATCTGTGGCTGGATCAACCTCCTCCGTCATCGCTAAAAGCGCGTGACCAGGAAGGACGGGTGCTGCATATGGGCACCCTGTCAAAGGCCGTCAGTCCCGGGCTGCGCCTCGGATGGCTGGTCGGGCCGGAACCGGTCATTCGCCGGCTCGCAGATATCAAGATGCAGACCGATTATGGTACAAGCTCACTCGCCCAAGAAGCTGCTGCCTTGTGGTTCGCAGAAGGACATCATGCAGAACATATGGAGCGCCTTCGCCCTGAGTTACGCAGACGCAGAGACCTTATGCTGGAATTGCTTCAACGTTACTTCCATGGAATTGCGGAATGGAAGATACCTGCTGGCGGGTTTTACATCTGGTTGAACTTCACGGTTGAACCTCTCTCTATCCGCCAGTTATTCCATACCTGTCTGGAGCAGGATGTGCTTATCCACCCGGGCTATCTGTATGACAGGCTGGATGCGAGTCATATCAGGCTGTCTTACGCCTATGCTTCTCCTGATGAGATGGAGCGTGGACTACAATGCCTTGTAGAAGCTGTCCACAAGCTCCTGAAAGCTGGCTCCTGAGTTCGAATGCAGGTTCCAGATTTTACAACCGAAAAAACAGCCTTGACCTGAAAGGACCATGTCCTCTAGATCAAGGCTATTTGTGTAAGTTTTGTAAGCTTGATACGAATAACAAAATCGGAAAAATTACCAAATGAACAGCGGGATTCCTTCACACTTCTACCCTTTTACAGCACCCTCTGCAATGCCCTCCATGATGAACTTCTGGAAGAAAGCATAGATCAGAATAACCGGAATCGCAGTCAGTACCAGGGAGGACAGAATCAACGGCCATTCCTTGTTATATTCACCAAACAGCATGTTCGTGGACAGGATCAGCGTATAGCGATTCACATCGGTTAACATGAGCAGCGGCAACAAGAAGTCATTCCAGATCCACAGGAAGTCCAGAATCGCGATGGTGACTGTGATCGGAAGCAAGAGCGGGAATATAATCTGGAAGAACGTCTGGAACTCGTTACATCCATCAATCTGAGCCGATTCCTCCAATTCCCGCGGGATGGACTTCACAAACCCGTGATAGAGGAAGATTGCCATGTTCACACCAAGCCCGATATAGATCAAGGCCAATCCGTACGTGCTTCCCTGTACCCCCATGCCTTTGGCTACCCGAGTCAGCGGAATCATGATGGAGTGAAACGGCACCAGCATGGATGCAACAAACAGGAAAAAGATCAGGTTGCTCAGTCGACCAGAGGTACGTGACAGCTTGTATCCAGCCAATGAGGCACAGAAGACGATCCCACCAATCCCCAGAAAGGATACAATCGCCGAGTTCATCGAACTGCCCAACAGATTGATTTTGTTAAACGCGTCCGAATAATTCTCCCAGTGAAGCGTCGCCGGCAGCGCGATAAAAGATTGGAACATCTCACCTTGGGTTTTGAAAGAGTTCACCACTGCCATATAGATCGGCAGCATGGCCACGAGAGAACCCAGAATCAGCAGCAGTCGAATCAGATAACTGTTCAGTCGTTGCATCCTCATGCTTCCACCTCTTTCTTCTTCATGACGGTGATCTGAATGAGTGTGAAGATGAGTACGATGATGAACAGCACAACCGATTTGGCACTCGCATAGCCGTATCTGAAGTTGTTGGAGAACGCTTCTTCATAGATATTCATCGTGATAACCTGTGTAGCACGGCCCGGTCCACCACCCGTCAGTCCATATACCACTTCAAACACCTTAAATGCTCCGTTCAGCGTCAGGAAGAAACAGATGGTCACAGCATGAGTAATCATTGGCAGCACCACGTTGCGCAGCACCTGGAATGCATTGGCGCCATCAATGACAGCCGCTTCCTTGAGACTTTTTGGCACACCCTGGAGAGCGGCCAGATAGATGATCATCATATACCCCACACCGTTCCAGAGCGAAACGATCAGAATGGAGTAAAATGAAAACTTCGGATCTCCCAGCCATTGCTGGTCCAGGAATGAAATGGCCAGTTTCTGTGCGAGTTGTGGCAGTACCTGAGAGAAGATGAATGTCCACATGAAGGCACTAATGATCGTACTGATCATGTTAGGCATGAAGAACAGGGTCCGGAATAGCCCTTTACTGCGCGTCCGTGATTCAATCAACACGGCAAGTAGCAAGGCAATTCCATTTTGCAGAATAAGCATAAATATTACATATTTCATCGTGAACCACAGAGAGTTCAGAAAGTCCGGATCTTCTTTGAACAATTCCACGAAGTTGCCCAGACCGATAAAGCTGTAATCCCGGTTAAGCCCGTTCCAATCTGTCAGACTGTAGAACATGCCGCTAAACGTAGGGTACAGCAGGAAAATCGCATAGATGACAAAGGCAGGCGCAGTGAACGCGAGCAGTGACAGATACTTCTTGAACACATTCGTAGCCATTGGTTCTCCCCCTTTTCACTCGAAGCGGATGATCGTAAACGAGGGAACGAAGAACGTTCTGCCTGACGTATCATCTGCTTGGAGACTGCGACGAAATAAAGTACCGCCTATTTGTTGACAAAACCCCAAAACCGTAGGGATTTTGCCAACAAAAGCGGGTACTACATTCCTCGCAACTCCTTACTTGTTGACTTTGTTGTACGATTTCCACGCTTTGTCGAGTGCATCGATAACCTGCTGTTGATTTAATTGCCCAGAGTAGTAACCTTGCAACGCTTTGCCTGACTCGTCTTTCACCGCTTGCGGGATCGATGGGTCCTGATAGGCTTTACCTTCACTCACATATTTCTGGGCATCGTCTACCCACGGGAAGCTCTTGAAGTCATGGATTTTGGCAACCGGATTGAACTTGAGTGCTTCGTAGAATGCACTTGAATCCTTGTCATCAAGAATGTAGTTCACGAAATCGAGTGCCACTTCTTTGTTCTTGCTGGATGATGATACTGCCAGTGAAGTAGAGGTACTCAGATTGATTTTGGTATCATCCGGATTGTCATTGATCGGCATTGGTGCTACCCCAAAGTTCAAGTCCGGGTTGGACTTCAGAATGGTTTCGGCAAACCATGGTCCCTGAATCCACATCGCGGCATTTCCTGATGCGAAGGCTGCTGAACCATCATCTCCGCCCACTTCCAGCGCTTTGTCCGTTCCATTCGCATTAACCAGATCGAAGACATCGAACAACGCTTTCATATCCGAGAAGGAACCCTGATCCTGATTCATCTTGTCGACGAAGTCTTTGTGCTCCGACTGCGTTAATGCCCCCACAGTGAGTGGCAGGAATAATTGCGGAATCCAGGATTCTTTGTAGGACAGTTCAAATGGTGTAATGTTGGCTGCTTTCAGTTTCTCCACGACCGCTTTCATTTCCGTTAACGTCGTTGGTACTTCCAGCCCTTGCTCCTCGAAAATATCTTTATTATACAGATAGCCCCATGATAACGTTTCCAAAGGCACAGCCACGACTTTGCCCCCTGCATCCGTTACGGAAGGTTTGACCGAATCCAGCAACTTATCGACAAAAGGTTGGCCCGACAGGTCTTCCAGATAACCCGCTTTGCTAAACGGTGGAATCTCATTGACTGCATGTAGAGCGAATACATCCGGTGCATCATTGGAGGCGAGTCTTGTCTTGAGAATCTGAGGTGCATTGTCCGCTGGCGGCATCTCCAGTTGCACGTTCACCTCAATGTTTTTCTCTGCTTTCTCCTTGGCTTTGAACTGCTCTATATATTTATCGTAATGTTCTTTCAGCCGAGGTTGGGCAACGAACACTTTGAGTGATACCGTGCTGCCTGATGCCGATTCTTCCTGCCCATTGTCCGTTCCTGCATTGGAGCCGCAACCTGCGAGCAGAACACTGACCAGTACCGCACTTGCTACGCTTTTCCATACTTTCATCTCTTATGACCTCCCGGTGTGACTGGTTTGTCTTTCATAGACTCATTATATATCAGATAATGAAAGCGCTTCATTGGACAAAATTAGACTCGTGTATTGGATTATTTTAAACCTTAATCCAACCACAAGTGCTCCCTCGAACGAATCAATCCGAGCTAATGCCTGAATTGCCTGATGTACGAGGTTGTCCCTTCCGCATCTCTCCCGGGGAAACTCCGAAATGCTTCTTGAATACCCGATAGAAGTATGACACATCTTCATAACCCGCCATCTCGGCAATATGCTTAAACGGAATCTGTTCGTCCATTACCCACTCTTTCGCTCTCGCCATACGTAATTGGACAACATAGTCGGTCACGTTCACTTCATACTCTTTCTTGAATACCTTGCTGAGATATTCCTTGCTGACAAAAAAGATCTGGGCAAGCTGCTCCAGCGTGATCATCTCCATACAGTGCTGCTCAATGTATTGTTTCACCTCATTCAGGTTCAGCTTGTTCTTGAATTTACGCTGGGCAATGAGCTGCTCCAAAGCCTGGTAGTACGGCGCGGATATCCAGTTGATTGTGGATTCAATGGAAGCCAGCGCTGTTGAAGGAGGTAGCGCCGTTGCTTCGGGCCGCTCGTACAAGCCATTGGAGACACACAACTCATCCAGCAATGCCTGTAGTTCATAGGCGACCCGTCCAAGTTGCCGGGGTCTGTTAATTTCGCATCGTTCCAGCTTCTGCTGCAACTGCTGGAACCATTCACGCAGACTCTGACCGTTCAGGTCATTAAACCTAAGACGGGCCTGCTGTTGAAACAGGAAGAACTCACCTGCGAACGAAGATGGGTATGCCTCCCATGATTCAGGCGCGGATTCAACCTTTTCCAAGTCTCTTCCACATTTAGCCAGCACCGCATTCAGTTCATCCGGATTCACCGGTTTGAGCAGATAATCAGCAGCCCGATGTCGGATCGCATGTTTTGCATAAGTGAAGTCATCATACCCGCTTACCACAATCACTTTGATCTGTGGATACTGTCCGCTCAGCGTCTGTAGCAGTTCCACACCGTCTGTGCCGGGCATGCGCATGTCCGTAATGATAATGTGAGGCTGATGCTGCTTGACCAGTTGTATGGCCTGCTCGCCATCCTCTGCCTCACCAGCAACGGTCATGCCAAGTTCATTCCAATCCCCCAGGTTGCGCAATATATCCCGGTTCCACGGTTCATCATCCACCAGTAGCACTCTGTACAGTTCCTTGTTCACAAGGCTTCGCCTCCTCTATTGCAGGGAATACGTACCGTAACGCATGTCCCCTGTCCGTATTCACTTTCCATGTCCATTCCATATTCAGGTCCAAAGTGCATTACCATTCGTGAGGCCGCATTGACCAGTCCAATACTTGTACCTGAACTCCAGACCCGATCTGCCTGCCGGGTGAGCCGGTCCAGTCTGGACTGCATCTCCGTTAGTTTCTCAGCATCCATACCCACGCCGTTATCACGAATTCGAATGGTTACCTCTTCAGATTCACAGATGATCTCAATGTCCAGCTTCCACTCGCCCTGTTTCTTCTCCAGACCATGCAAAAATGCATTCTCCACAATCGGTTGCAGAGACAGCTTGGGGATGTAACATTCCTGAAGTTCCCCGGTAATCTCCAGTGCATATTCAAGCCTTCCGCCAAAACGCTGCTTCTGAATCAGCATATAATGTTCCAACTGATCGAGTTCAGACTGTAGAGGCACAAGTCCATCCGGCGCTCGCACAATATAACGAAACATCTCGCTCAATGCTCGAATGACTTTATAACTGTCTGCCGGTTTTTGCGAGTAGACCATGCCGCCAATCATCTGCAGCGTATTTTGCAGGAAATGCGGATGGATCTGGGATTGCAGTGCTTTGAGCTCGGCCGTCTGCTTCTCCAGATTCATCAGGTAGTTGTCACGAATATGTTCCCGAATACGACTAGCCATACCGTGCAGATTTTTCTCCAGCAGGCCAATCTCATCCACCCGGCCGCTCCGTACCACTTCCCTGTCTCTGATCAACTGGATACCCTTCATGGAATTTGCCAGTCTGACAATGGGCTTCGATGTACGCCAAGCCACGAGCGCAGCGATTCCAATAGAAATGAGGGTGGCCAAGCCACCCACAACCAGTCCATATTTCATCGTTTCCAAGGCACTCTCATTAATGACATGGGCAGGTACAATCTTGATCACACGCAGTCCTGACGGCTCAATGGAATGAAAGAATACGTATTCCTTGGCTGTACGGATAAAGCCCGAACTTTCTTTCGTACCTGCCAGTCTCTCCAGGGCTTCCGCAGATGGCTGAATCTTCTGGTTTGGCTGATAGACGGGACTGCCCGTGCTGTCAGCAATGTACACCCCATAGTCTCCCCGGCTATCCAGCAACTCCAGGGTCTGGTTGAACTCAGCCCATTTGACCTCCAGACTGATGGCACCGATCTGTGCCTGATCCTCGAAGCGGTTCATGCTGCGGGTCATGTGGAACTTTTGCGGATCGTCCGGATCATTAATAATTGTAAAATCTTTATGTTGTGCAAAAATCTCATGATATCCTTCCGGTATTTGCGATACCGCTTTGATGCGAGAATCCATGGAGTTGAAGGTGAACAAGGTATCCAATTCCTTCAGATACAGTTCAACACCAAATACATAATTGCCGGCAGAATAGTATACACTGTTCAACATATTGAACATGGCCTTCTGTTCGTCGAATCGGCTGGCTGCCGGTGCTTCCTGGTTCAGCGCCAAATATTGATGCAATTCGTCACTGATCTGAATGGAATAGATGATATTGTTCATGCGAGCGAACTGTTCCCCCAGATAGATGGAGGCCCAGTTCATATTGGCTCGGTTGGTCTCCATAATCTCCTCTTCCATGGAAGAGCGGGTATTCTCAGCTGCCATAGCCGTCATGGCAATGACCGGCAGAACAGCCAGCAGCGTCATGGTAAGAATCAACTTGTTGCGAATGCTGCGTTTGAAAGGATCTGTCAGCTTCCGATAACATTCGGTAAACACAGCGCATCCACTCCTGATCTAAAATAGACAAACGCCCCAGCATGGAAGCCGAGGGCGCTTTGGTCTTTATATTCGTTTGGAAATGTTAAAATATCACGTTATACACTAGGATGAATGGTTACACGAGATCACTACGTGGTCAGAACAACCCTCTGATCGCTGTTATCACCGGATTTTTTTGATTCCCTTTCTAAGGGGAAAATCCGGTGATAAAGGCGGGGTGTATGCTTCCGATGCAGCTTTCTTTCAGAAAGCTTTTAGCTCCGCTTCCTCAGGTTATTTCTGCCCTCTCCGTTAACGTGTACATGTTAAATTCAACTTATATACCTATATTTATTATTTCCTATTATTGTTCAATAATCCGTATGCCCCATGGCTCCAGTTCGATCTTCTCTCCCGCAGCAATCGGGATTCCTGCCAGAAGTTCAGTCCCTTCCCCATAAGCATTCACGAAGGATGTTGCCTCATCTGCATAATTGAAATAGTAGCGAATCGTATTCCCTTGATCGTTCACACCAGTCTTCACAATGATCGGAAATGCCAGCTCCTGATCGGCTCCCCATACGCCTGCATCCTTCATCACACGTTCCAACACCTTACGGATCACAGCAGAACTGGTATAACAGCCGACATAGGTTGTTTTGCCTTTTCCGTAGGCATTCTGGGTAATTGCCGCATATTCACCCCAATGTGGATGATCATACCAAGCGAGTACTTCAGCCGTTGTCGGCGTAATCAGTTCCATCCAGGTGTGAACCTGGTTCTGCTCCTCCCCAACCCCGAACGGATCATCGCGTAGCGAAACATGCTTCGGCTCTACAAAAAGGTTATAGCTGATCCCGCATGCCTCACTGATCAAGCCGGGTTGGCGGGTAGAGCGTACCTTGATATGCTCATTCGCAAATCCGCTTTTGAACGAGTAGACGATATGTCCGCCATTCTCTACGAATTGATTCAATTTTTCCAGCAACGCATCCGATGCAGCGTACAGAGCAGGTACAACGAGCACATCATATTCCGCATAACTCTCAACAGACGGGTCGATGAGGTCACAGCCAATATTCATTTTGTACAGTTCATCGTACATCCAGCGCACCACGTCATTGTAATTCTTGTCACTGGTGAAGTTAAAACCAAACCACTTGATCGATGTCAGGGCCTCATTGCTGAACAGCACAGCCACCCGATTCTTTTTCTTCAGATTCACGAGCTTTGGACTGAGACGGGCAAAATCCCTGCCAATGGTCTTCGCTTCGTTATACACCGGATTTGGTTCAAAATCATGGCTGAGCAATCCTTTCCAGTACGTCTCAAACGAATTGTGCAACGAATGCCAGTGCCAGTAGGCGACCATGTTCGCTCCGGATGCCAGATGACTGAACGCCTGCAACCGAAGTTGCCCCGGATAGGGAACCCAATGCCAGAAAGCCTGTGCTTCGGTCTCCAGTACAAGATAATTCGATTGTTTGGTCGAACGCGCCACATCCCCGCCGAATGCAATCTCAATGCCAGTCAGATCATCCTGGGAAGGATGATAGATGTCCACACTCGTAATATCAAAAGGTTTCGATGCGGCAAAATGATCCACATCCCCTTGAATGCCGTAGGAATATCCACGCCAATCGAAGTCAAAGTTCTGAGTAACAAACTGTCCTTCCTGTTTGTATTCATTTACGATCCCCACTTGCCAAGCCAAAAAGTGGGTTACCAGCTGTCGCTGGAACTTCGCAAACTCCGCGCCCAGACTGCCGTTAATCGTTCCTACGACAGACGGGAAGTCCTCCCAGCTATTGATCCGATTGCTCCAGTAGTCGAGGCCGAATTCCTTGTTCAACTCGTCCAGGGAGCTGAACTTGTTCCGCATATATTTGACGAATTGCATTTGTACATTATCGCCTGCGGTATTGTAGTGCTTCGTCTCGTTATCCGTCTGATAACCGATGACCGCTGGGTGTGTGCTTACCCTGGATATCAACTTGCGGATGATCCGCTCGGCATAGAATAGATAGGTTGGATGTGTGATATCCATGATCTGTCTTGCACCATATTTGCCAGGCCCTTGTGCGGTGGTAGCCAGTACGTCTGGATGTTCCTTGACCATCCATGTTGGAACGGCATAGGTTGGTGTGCCAACGATAACCTGAATCCCCGCTTCATGCATGGCATCCAGCACACGGTCTACGGAAGAGAAGTCGAATACACCATTTTGCGGTTCATGGGTGCTCCAGGTTGATTCTGCAATGCGGACTACATTAATCCCTGCATCCTTCATCATCTGAATGTCCTTGTCCAATCTTTCGTAAGGCATATATTCATCATAATAGGCTACGCCATATAATAATTTGTCCATGATTTGATCTCCTTTTTGTCGGGAAAATATAATGATCTTGACGTGTGCACGAGTTGACATATTCCTACTCGCAATGGTAGCGTTTACATTATTATCGGTTGAAAGACTGGAACCGTTCAGTAACCCCTTCAAACGTGGATACGTTCCATGGTTTATCCATGCTTGCGTTAAACTGATTATAATGAAGTATACTAAGGGTGCCGATTGTACAAGGCGAGTTTTTTTTACCCTTTTCCGAGGTGAATGTTATGGATATCCGCTCACAGCTCCGAGAAATGCCTCACCATACGTTGGCACACTGGCTGCCTATTATCGACTGTAACATCAAATTCTATGGCGCGCACAGCCAACAAGTTCCATATGGATGGGCGATGCCGGAGGAATCACATCCGGGATTTGAGATTATGCTGATCATCGAAGGTACTCAGGAGAGTGTGATTCATGGTTATACCTACACCGTAGAGGAAGGTTCCATTCTTCTCATTCCTCCCGGGTTCAAACATACCAATCAATGTGTATCCATGAAAGGCATGACTTATTTCAGCGCTCATTTTAATGTGGATGATCCGGTCTTCACCCTGAAGTTGATGTCTCAGCATAGCCAAATCTACGCAGCAGGGACGGAAGATAACAGGAAGATGCGCGTTGTGCTGGAGAGCTGGATGGAGATGATTAACGTATCTGAGGCCTACACGTCCACCGATAAAATGATCATGCAGGCCCGCATGTTTGAACTGTTTGCCCTGTTGTCCCAGGCTGCTGACAATGAACCGGAGTCCTCCACTTCCGTTGCTGCTTCACATGCACCAGCTCCAACAGCGATGCATTATGCGGGAGCTATAGCGGAGGCGATCAAGCAGGCCTTCTATGCCCAACTGCGAACCAAGGAAGACAGTGTATCCACGGTCAAAGTGGAGCAGATTATATCCTCGTTTGGCATCAGCCCGGGATATGGTCTACAGGTCTTTCGCAAGGTGTACGGGCGATCCCCAAGGGCTTACCTATCCAGCTTGAAGTTGCAGGAGGCCAAGGTACTGATCGAACAGCCAGAGCTGTCGCTCGGTGAAATTGCATGGAAGCTCGGCTACACCCACCTGTCCCATTTCAGCAGACAATTCAAACGTTGGACAGGCCAAAGCCCGCTTCAATATCGCAATCATCATGCCGATGCATCTGGCGGTCCTGTATCCTACAGATCTGAATCGAGCCCTGAATCTTGATTGCGGATACGCTCGTATTCTTCCGGCGTGTTCATATTACTCAATTGCATCGCTACATGATGAATGCCCGCTCTCTCAAGCTCCTCCGCTTCGATATAGCGGCAACCAATCTCTTCAAGCCATCGTGTGACTCGAAGATGATCCTGATTCAGACGCTGCTCCAGATCAGGGAGCACTCGCTTGTGATAAGCCCCTGCAAGCGGATGGATACGTCCATCCACGACTGGCACGATAGCAGAATAAGAGTCATTCATTTCGGCCAGTTTTTTTATGCTACCCAAAAAGGACGTTTGCAGGAGCGGCATATCGCAGGCGCAGACCAGATTCCAGTCTGTATCCGAAGCTTCCAGTGCCGCGTGAAGGCCCGCGAGTGGTCCCTTCCCCGGATAGTAATCCTGTACGCAGTCGTAGCCCATATCACCGTATGTTGTCACGTTGGGTCCACCAGCCACGATGATACGGGATACTGCGGGTCTCATGGCTTCTGTGACATGTTCCAGTACGACGGAACCGTTCAGTTCCAGCATGGCCTTGTTGGTCCCCATGCGGCTGGATAATCCCCCTGCCAGTATAATGCCTGTCCATTCTCTCGTATTCATGATGTCATGCTCCTTCCTGGTTACGATATGAGCTTGTTATATCAATGGATCAACTTTTTCTATAGATTGAATCCCCTTTCAACAAATGATACATTGAACAATATGCATTTGAAAGGAATGGCTTAATTGGACAGACCTGTACCTTCAAAAGGTAATCCCTCATTGGGATCTCTGAAACTATATAACTTTTTCATATATGGAGCCATCTCGATCTTTGCCGGATTCCTGCAGCTCTATCTGCAAGAGATTGGCATGACCAAACTGGAGATTGGCAGTCTGATGGCGATTGGCCCCTTTGTATCCTTGTTCGCCAACCCGTTCTGGGGTTTCTGGAGCGATAAATCACGCAATATTCGTATCATTCTGATGATCATGATGGGAGGTACGTTTGTACTCGCCCAGGGTGTGTTCTATGCGCCCAGTTATACATGGATCTATGTAGCCATGATCTTTTTTTATTTTTTTCAAAGTCCATTATTTGCTCAAACCAATAGCCTGATTCTCGGTTATATTGATGGTACGACCCAGAAATTTGGATCATTCCGGCTCTGGGGTTCACTCGGTTGGGCGCTGACAGCCGTCGCTGCCGGACCGCTCATTGACCGTTTTGGCATTGGCAGTGTATCCATTATATTTGCGTGCATGATTGCAACCGCCTTCGTGTTATCCGTATTTCTGCCCAGACAGCCTATTGCTTCGGATACACCCGTAGTTACTTTTCGGCGGTTTGGCAAGGTCATGTTCAATCCGTATTTTATGACATTTATCGGTCTGGGTGTACTCGTGTCGGTGCCTAATGCGATGAACAGCACATTTATGTCGCTATATATTGTAGAGATGGGTGGCGACAAACAGATGGTCGGCTGGGCCATCTTCACCTCATCCATTCTCGAAGTCGGTGTATTCCTGCTGCTCGACCGCTTGCTCAAACGCAAGATGAGCCTACTCCTGGCATCTCTTATCCTGATTAGTGTGCTGTTTGCACTTCGCTGGCAGCTCATGGCACTGGCCACCAATCCGATGGAGATTGTATTCATTCAGCTGATGCACTCCATTACGTTCGGCGGATACTTTTATGTAGGTACCCAGCTGACCATGCTATTCATTCCAAGACCTTATCGTTCCTCCGGTCAAGCGGTGTATACGATGGCCTGGGGCGGCCTCTCAGGGGTTATTGCGGGTCTGTTCGGCGGCTGGCTGTTCCAGAGTTTTGGTGCGGAAGTAATGTATAGTATCGGCGTATTCTTCTCGCTCATCGGTGCTGTTGGATTCGGCATCATGTGGTTGTCGAACCGCCGTAACGGCTATCAGCCGGTTGTGTTGACGGAGATGGGCAATATGGATGAGGACAGGTAATCTTTTGTTTGAAAAAGTTGAAAGATTGATTTACACAAGAGCACTACGATGACAGAATCCCCTTCCGATCGCTGTTATCCCCGGATTTTTTTGATTCCCTTTTCAAAGGGTAAAATCCAGGGATAAGCGTATGCTTCCGATGTAGCTTTCTTTCAGAAAGCTTTTAGGCGAACGCTCCGCTTCTCCAGCTTTCTTCTGTCCTCTCCGTTATCGTGTAAATTAACGTTCAAACATTCAAACAAAAGATTACGGATAGTAGTAGTAAAGAGAAAGGAGTCTAAGGTTTGTTGCACCTAACGAACCTTAGACTCCTTATATGCAATAATTTCACGAAATTCTAAAGCTAAGGAATCTCAGCCACGTTATTTCGCATAAAAGATGCTAAAAATCCAAAAATCACAGGCCGAACGTGGAAATAAGGTATCTACGATTCGTTACGTTGCTGGAATGCCCAAATACACTTGGATAGTGTGTCCTCGGTTCGTTAGATTCTTGCCTCACACGCACATCCACCGCTTCAGCTCACATTCATGTTCATGTTCATACCGTAATATATGATCAGTCTAAAGCTAAACCTAGCTAAATATCGAATAACAAAAGGGCATCCTTCGCCATGATCATGACGAAGGATGCCCTTGCTTTAACATATTATTTGTCTGCTTGCCAGCACTCCGATGAAAAGAGCTTAAGCTGATTCATCGAGCTTATGCCTTCGGCAGTTGGAATGAGCTTTTCAGAGATACCACCCGGTTAAATACCGGACGACCTGGCTCGGAATGTTTCGGATCTACACTGAAGTAACCGTGACGGAAGAATTGGAATTTGTCCTGAGCTTTCGCTTCCTTCATCTCTTGTTCCACATACCCGTGAACAATCTCAAGGGAGTTCGGGTTCAATTGATCCAGGAACGTTTTCTCCGGTTGCTCTTCCACAACTTCCGTATCAGCCCCAGCTACAGCCACTTCCACCTCTGCTTCGGGTGCTTCATCCAGAATCAAAGGCTCATACAGACGGAATTCAGCAGGTACCGCTTGAGTCGCTTCTACCCAGTGGATCGTACCTTTAACTTTACGGCCAGTGAAGCCACTGCCACTCTTCGTCTCTACATCATAAGTACAATGAATCTCGGTCACATTACCTTCTGCATCTTTGATTACATCGTTACATTTGATGAAGTATGCATGTTTCAGACGAACTTCGTTGCCAGGGAACAAACGGAAGTATTTGTTCGGTGGATTTTCCATGAAATCGTCTTGTTCAATATAAATCTCACGAGAGAACGGAATTTGGCGATTACCCATCTCCGGATTCTCCACATTGTTCTCTGCTTCAAGCCATTCCACTTGCCCTTCCGGGTAGTTGGTAATAACCACTTTGAGCGGGTGAAGGACAGCCATCGTGCGTGGAGCTTTCAGTTTCAAGTCCTCACGTACAAAGTGCTCCAGCGTTTGCAGATCGATAACCCCTTGGCTCTTCGAAATGCCTGTCTCGAATACGAAATCCCGAATGGCTTCCGGTGTATATCCCCGGCGGCGCAGACCCGAAATTGTCGGCATGCGCGGATCATCCCATCCATCCACATGGCCTTCGTCCACAAGAAGTTTCAGCTTCCGCTTGCTGGTCACCATCTGGGACAGGTTCAGGCGGCCAAATTCGTATTGACGTGGTTGGCTCTGCATCTCACATTCCGCAATAACCCAATCGTAGAATGGGCGTTGATCCTCAAACTCCAAAGAACAGAGGGAATGTGTTACACCTTCAATGGCATCTTCGAGCGGATGAGCAAAGGCGTACATCGGATAGATACACCATTTGTCACCGGTGTTATGATGGTGTGCATGTGAAATCCGGTAAATCACCGGATCGCGCAGATTGATATTCGGTGCAGACATATCGATCTTGGCACGCAGCACTTTCTCTCCGTTCTGGAATTCGCCTGCACGCATACGTGTGAACAGGTCGAGATTCTCTTCCACGGAACGATCACGGTACGGGCTATTCTTGCCCGGCTCCGTCAGGGTTCCACGCATTGCACGAATTTCGTCGGCGCTTTGGTCGTCGATGTAGGCTTTTCCTTTTTTAATCAACAAGACAGCACGGTTGTACATCTCATCAAAATAATCCGAGGCAAAACGTTTCTCGTTCCACTCGTATCCGAGCCATTTCACGTCTTCCTGAATCGATTGAACGTATTCCACATCTTCCTTGACCGGGTTCGTGTCATCAAAGCGCAGATTCGTTTTGCCGCCAAATTCGCCGCCCAGCGTAAAGTTGATCCAGATCGCCTTGGCATGACCAATATGCAGATAACCGTTCGGTTCCGGAGGAAAACGGGTAATAACTTCCTGGACTTTCCCAGACCGGAGATCTTCGGTGATAATATTTTTGATAAAGTTAGGTGGGGTTGTACGATTGTCCACAGGTATCAAACCTTTCATGAATGGATTGGAGCTTTCGGGAATTGCAGCAATTCCGGCTATAATTCCTTGATAACGAAGTCATTTCCTGAAAAAATCTATTTTCTTGGAAAGTTTCGTACGCGTTTCATTTAAATATACCTTTAACGGGGGAGGAGTTCAATAAAGAACGGCACCAAAGTCAGGATCAGCCTTGCATAAATAGGCCCAAAACCATTTTGACGGGTTCGCTCGAATCATGTAGCATGATAGTAAAAACAAAATTAAAGGGAGGGTTTCCCATTCCATCAAATTCGCTTAAACTGACCAAAGAACAGCAGGATGAAGCCATTCGCACCATCCAGTCGTATTTCGAAGAGGAACGTGGCGAAGAACTGGGTGATCTGGCTGCTTGGGGTGTACTCGACCTGTTCATGACACAGCTTGCTCCCTACATATATAATCAGGCACTCCGTGACGCACGTACAACGGTTAATCAACGCATGGCCTCGATGGAAGAAGACCTGTTTGCACTGGAGCAAAAGTTGCCCAAGACTTCCCGTTAATCTACTACAAAATAAACCTATACTGTACAAAGAAAGAAGGTTGCATTCATGTTTACCTATTCATTGGATGAATATACCGAACTCCGGCCGCTGGCCATGGAACATACCAAACCGCTGTTTGAACTGACGGATCGTTCGCGGGATCAACTGAGACATTGGTTACCGTGGGTGGATCATGTGACAGAAGTGGAACACACCTCGAATTTCATTACCAACGCATTAAAACAAGGTGCTGAAAATGGCGGCTTCACCGCCGGCGTGTGGTTAAAAGGCGATCTCGCAGGCATCATCGGATTCCACGAGATTAACTGGACCAACCGCTCGGTAAGCATCGGATACTGGCTTGGAAAAGGCTTTGAAGGTCAGGGCTTGATGACAAGCGCTTGTCGCGTTCTGGTCGATTATGCACTGGTGACCCTGGATCTGAATCGCGTCGAGATTCGCTCGGCAACGAACAACAAACGAAGTCGTGCCATCCCGGAGAGACTCGGATTCGTTCTGGAAGGTGTCATTCGTCAGGCAGAGAAGCTGCCTAAAGGTTACGTGAACCATGCGGTATACGGCATGCTTCAGCATGAATGGGAACTTTTGCGTTAATTCGCCTACATAATAATTCGGGAGTGATCTCTCCCTACATATTGGATCAACATGAAATACCCTCTATATCCACGAAATGTGGTGACAGAGGGTATTTATTTTATTCGCCTATTTAAATAATTTCTAGAGGGCTCGGACCATACCACCGTCCACGATTAATGAGGTGCCGGTAATGTACGTATTGGCCCCGGATAACAGGAATACCACCGCTTTGGCGAATTCCTCCGGCTGACCATAACGGCCGAGTGGAATTTCCTTGTGGAACTGTTCAGAGACCTCGTCCTCACTGATTCCGTTCTGCTCAGCCCGTGCTGCATCCAGTTCACGAATACGATCTGTTGCAATGCGTCCTGGCGCCACCGTGTTGATCAAGATACCGTATGGAGCCAGCTCCTGAGACAAGGTCTTCGCCAATCCGAAAACGCCGGTTCGGAACGTGTTGGACAGAACCAGACCCGGGATGGGCTGCTTCACTGAAGTTGAAGCGATATTCACAATGTGTCCTCCGTGTTCTTTCATATAAGGGAGTGCACCACGAATCAGTCTTACATAACTAAGTACATTTAATTCAAATGCTCGTTCCCAATCCTCATCGGTCAGTGACTCGAATGAACCCGATGGCGGACCGCCCGAATTGTTCACCAGAATATCAATCTGCCCGAACAGCTCTGCTGTCTTCTGAATCAGGGCCTCGATATCTTCCTTACGTGTCACATCGGTTGCACAATATTCCACACGTCCGCCTCCACCAAGCGCCAGAAGCTCCTGCTTCACTGCTGCGAGCTTTTCTTCGCTCCGGCTGGCGAGCATGACGTCAGCACCTTCTGCCGCCAATTGAGCGGCTACCGCTTTGCCCAGCCCGCGGCTGGAGGCCAGCACCAGTGCTTTTTTACCCTGAAGTCCCATATCCATCGTTGTTCCTCCTCAGCTACGTTTTCTATTTGGTCTGGATAAAATAACCCATAAGAATATCGTCCACATACTTGCCCCCGATATAAAACTCGGACACCAACCTGCCTTCTGTCACAAATCCACACTGGGTATAAAACGTAATCGCTCCCGGATTGCTGGAGAGTACGCGCAGCCTGAGCTTGCGAACGCCTTGTTGGGCCGCATGCTGCTTGATGGCATCCATCAAAGCTGTGGCAATGCCACAACGCCGATCATGGGGATGAACTGCAATATGAATCTCGTAGACATGACGGTTGACCGGCATACCTGTGGCTGGCTGAAAGCCCACATAACCACATACCCGCTCTCCCTGCACCGCAATCAATTGGCTGCCTGGCGGGCAATACTGCAGGTATTGCTGTCTGGAGCGCCATTGCATCGGTGCAGGTGAGGTGTATTTGTCCCATACCAGGGTGTCCAACTCCATAAGCTGTGCGGCATCTTTAATCTCGGATGGACGAATCGTAAATGTATGGCTGGTAAGCATAATGATTCAACCTTTCTTGCTATAGTCGACAACGTTGTACGTTACAACGTCGGGAAGTTAAGCGAGTGATGAGTCAGAAGTTAGGAAACCATGGTTCGGCCCGCTTCACTGTTTATATATCTTTGTTCTATATATTGTAGCATAGCCTCAACGTTGACTAAAATTCCACCCGGTATTGAACCTTATCGCAAAATGAATTGAAATAAACACTTAACCTTGCCGTAACGTCATCGTTTATACTGGTTCGATAAGGAGGGGATGCATGATGAATATCAAAGAGGCAGCAAGCAGACTCGGAATCTCGGCGAGAGCCATTCGCTTTTATGAGGAAAAAGGATTAATTCTTCCCGCCAAACAGATCACTAACGGGTATCGCACATACACAGAAAATGATATCTGGCGGCTTCAGACCATTGCTGCGCTGCGTGAGATTGGCATGTCCCTGCAGGATATTACACATGCGCTCGGAGAGATTGATCAAGGGAATCAGCAGCGGTTGGAAGAATATCTGGAGCTGCAACAGGCCGTTATATATGCCCAGTGGATTGAACTGAAACGTATGATGGATACAACCCAACGCATGATTGATCTGAATCGTCAGGACGGACCGCTGGATGTCAGCCATCTGCACGATCTTGCAGACAGTGCGCGGCGTCTGCGTGAAGCACGGCAGAACTGGCATGATCGTTGGAATTATGACACACAGGCAGCCATCCATGATCAGCGAGTGCAGGGTGGGCACAGCGACAGTGCGAGGCAATCTTTTTCAGAGGACAGGCACCGTTCGGACAACGTCTCGCCTATAAACGATGAGCATGAACTTTCACATCCATATCATAGTGCAGATCAGTACACGCCGAGTGATTGCAATGATATGGTGCAGTCTTCCTTTTATCTGTATCACAACTATGATGAAGGGCTGGAACAAACAGCTCAATGGATCTCACCTGCTCCGGGTGAAAAAGGACTCGATATCGGTACAGGTACGGGTAACCTGGCTGGGAGACTGCTACAACACGGCGCAGACATGACTGCAATCGACCAATCCCGGGAGATGCTCCGCAGATGTCGTACCAAATATCCCGAGATGCATGTGAAACTTGGTAATTTTCTGGCCTTGCCGTTTGTAGATCAATCCTTTGACTTTGTTGTGTCCAGCTTCGCCTTCCATCATCTGAGTCCAGATCAGCAACTACTGGCCTTACAGGAGATGCAGCGAGTTCTAACCTCGCGCGGTCGTATCGGTCTAACCGATCTGATGTTTGTCGATGCAACTCACCGCGAGGCGTATGTCCGTGAAGCTGAGTTATCAGGACACGAAGAACAGCTGCGCGCCTTGCGCGAGCGTCACTTTCCTCTGCTGGGTGAGCTATGCGGCTGGCTGGAGCACCAGGGCTACGTAACCAAGCATGTGCGGCATAATGAGCTGTTGCACACGTTGCTGGCAGTTCCTTTGCGGTGAACATCGAAACACCAAGAGCTTACAAATGAAATAAATAGATTTACATTAGGACAATGTGTTCTCCCTCACAAAACGCTTCAAAGTACGTCTCCTTCTTATGTATAAAAAAAGACTCCACCATGATGAAAATAGTGGGGTTTTTTTGAGTTTTCCCGCAGTGTCTTCCGAGATTTTTATGCTGAAATAAATATCGTGGAACAACCTTTCTATGAATACATAGTGTGTTTCTAAAGTGTTATCCTGTAATCACGTAATACTTACCTTTTTAATAGATATTCAGTGGTTTAAACAGAATTCGAATGTAAAACCCGAGTAAAAGATCCATGTATTAACATCAAATAATCATTATACCATTTTTAAAAATCGTAAGATATATACAATCACATAGAAGTTTTTTTGAATGCGACTGTATAATAATGGAAATAATAACGAATTTGTAAAAGCTACGTAAATTCTGCGTAAATATTTATTCCTAAATTTATAAGTAAAGGTGGTGTGCTCCTTTAATGACCGAAAATCATCGGAGAATTAAGTTTGAGAAACAGCTGTTATTGAATTTTATAAGAGATGTTAAAAAACAATTTCCTAAAAAAGCATATGGCTACTTTTTATCAACAGAGCCAGATGGTGGACCTTCTGAGTACATAATTATGCAAGAAGATGTACGAGGTTCTTTCTTAGACTATTTCTCATCCTATGGAAATTACTACAAAGACCATGATGATGCCGGATTTTTAACTTCTCCAGAAGAAACTATTAAGATTGAAAAGTATATTCGACAGAATAAGTTGTTCAAAGTAGGGGTATTCCACAGTCATCAACGACACCCCGCTATATTAGCAAGGGTAGATGTCGATCTACATCCCTCATCGAGTGTTTGGCATCTTCTAATCTCTTTACGGACAATAGAGTATCCCCAAATTAGAGTTTTTGAAGTAAGCCCTGATAAACAAGTAAAAGAAATTAAAATTGAGTTGGCAGAACTGGAGGATCAAAATGAAGCAAGCTATACATTTTACTGAGATGAGTAAATCTTATAATGAAGATGAGCTTGTCCAATTCCTTAAAACAATCTTCTCTGTTAATCGATTTGGAAAACCAGTAGTAACAAATAATCATGTTCTTTATGAAGCTTACCAATTGCTTAGTGACATACCTTTACACATTAAAGAAGAAATTCTATATACAAGATTTTATAAGGATAATGAAAAACGCTATAAAGAGTTGATAGCTAGATGGATGATTGAATTACCTGGGGGCACATTTAATATGGGGAATCACAAAGAGGCTAAATACTTATATTGTGGAGAAGAGCCTTTACATGAGGTATACCTCTCACCCTATAAAATAATGTCAATTCCAGTTTCAACTAGTTTGTATAAAGAGTTTGATCCTGATTATCAAAGCGCCCCACAAAATTATCCTGCAACTAGTATAACTTGGTACGACAGTTTTATGTTTGCAATTTGGTGTAATACTGATCTACCAACCGAAGCAGAGTGGGAGTATGCAGCAAAAGGAGGGAAAAATCATCACTATCCAATTGACGAACATTCTCTAATTGATTACGCATGGTTTAGTGATAATTCTGGAGGTAAATTGCACGTAATCGGACAAAAGAAGCAGAACAATTATGGCTTATATGATATTAACGGTAATGTATGGGAATGGTGTTTGGACACTTATAACTCTAATTATTATTCAAAAACTGCCTCTCATAACCCCGTAAATATAAATGATGGAGAAAACAGAGTCTGCCGAGGAGGAAGTTTTCATTCGTTCATAGATATGTGCAGAAATAATTTCAGGCATCATGAACCTGCATCATTTCATGCTTATGATCTTGGTTTTAGGTTAGTTAAACATGAAGGAGGAGAAATTCAATGATTACAGTAATCTTGCCCCAATTCTTAACATCTTTAGCTAGAAATCAACAAGAAATACAAGTAGAAGTAACTGATTTGGCAGAACTCAAAAATTATTTGGCATCTAGCTTTCCAGCATTAAAGGAAAAGTTATGGGAATCAAATGGCACTACTAAAAGAAATGTATTGTTTGTTTTAAACGATAATTTAATTAAATTTGAAGATTACAAAGTAATTCAGTTTAAGCAAGATGATGAATTAAATATCATTTTACAGTTTGCTGGTGGTTAATATGAGCAATTCAAAAATATTAAATTCGAGAGTTCTTCCTCAAGAATATGTTGAAGAAGCTCTAGGATATGTATGTTATGAGCGAACGTATCACTATCTATTTACACAAGTATATCAATTAGAGAGCTACCCACTTCTTTATTTGGATAGGTTTGTAGGGTGGACTTTTAATACTTCAGGCGAGCCGTTTTTGCCTTTGGTTAATGGGCTAGAGGAGTTTCTAAACAAGTATATTAGACAAGTACATTTAGTAGAAGTAACGGAAGTAATAGAACTTCTCTATAAACTATTCGCTCAGAATAACTTTGTATCATTGACTATGGAAATGAAACATCTGGATAATTCCACTTACTATACCACCGTATTCATCGAAGATATTCATGATGAACAAATTGTTTATACTCATATCAACGAAGCTAATCAAACTGCTAGGAAATGTATGAATTTAGAAACTTTCAAAACAAAGCTTTATATTGATAACAACCTAGTAGAACTATCAGCATATGAGTATTCTGAAGTACTGAATAGATTGAAAAATAATAATATAATTGAGAATATAAAGTTTATCTTTCTCAATCTTTATGGGTTGAAGATTAATGAGGAGGGTATAGAAAAAAACTCAATAAGCATTCCATGCTCGCAATCTGGACTACATGATCTAAAAAAATTCATTAAAGAACACACTTCTCGGTTTCTAACTGCATCTATCACAAAAATTGACCAACAAATTTTGAGTAAGCAGATAAAAAGTAAAATTCATCCTCTTGTACAACTGATCAAGTATATATTAAGCTCAAAAATTCATATAACAACAGAAATAAGTAGTGTGCTTGAATTTCAAGTTTACAATATCAATGATTGTCTTAATAAACTTCAATTTTTTTCAAGTGTAGTTGTACAAAAGCCCGGCCAAAAATCGCTTGATTTGTACCTTAAGTCCTTAGACAAATTAATTTTGAATATTAGTCATTTACAAGAAACGTTATTAGTGGTCTTAAGAGCATTGATAGAGGGAGATAATTATGAAAAATAATGTGATGAACCTTCTTCACGGGCTTATTCCAGAGGATGTACTGAAAGAAGTTGAGAATAATTTCGAACAGTATATATGTACTCCTCTAAATCAGTTGGGGTTTGATTCTATGTCCACAATATCACTTGTAATGAAACTTGAGGAGCAACTACAAATTGAGTTTGATTACGAGCAATTCGACCCTGCTTCAATTAGTAGTATAGAAGGTCTTTTAAAATTACTAAGAGAGAATGAAAGTAATTTTGTTGGATTCTATGAAATATAATAAACGCCGAAGGGGCCTAGATTTAAATGACAACAATTAACTCACTTACAGAAGAAGAGAAACTGCGTTATAGAAGACAATTAATTTTGCCGGAAATTGGAGAAGAAGGCCAAAAAATTCTTAAACAATCAAAAGTATTAGTCATTGGAGCAGGAGGTATTGGTTCTCCCTTACTCCTATACTTGGCAGCCGCAGGTATTGGTCACATTAAAGTTTATGATAATGACAATGTTGAACTAACTAATTTGAATAGACAAGTCCTTCATGGGTACACAAATATCAATCAAAACAAGGCAGAATCAGCTAAACAAACGTTGAGCGAACTTAACCCAAATATTTCAATCGATATCTCAAGAGATAGACTTGTAAGAGAAAATGCTCTCCATATTGTCTCAGAATTCGATATTGTTGTTAACGCTGTAGATAATTTAGAAACTAGATATATGTTAAATGATATATGCGTAGAGCATGGGACACCATTAATTGAAGGAAGTATCTTTCATTTCGAAGGACAGATCATGCTCATTGAACCTGGAAAAGGACCTTGTTATCGATGCCTATATCCTGAATCACCCGTTGACGTAAAAAAACAAGAGTTTGGTGTTATCGGCATGACTCCAGGTTTGGTCGGAGTTCTTCAAGCTACAGAAACAATTAAGTATCTACTGAAAATTGGTGAACCTCTTACTAACAAATTGATCTATTTCGATCTATTGTCTACAACAATAAGAAAAATTGATATTAAAAAAAATCCCGATTGTCCTATATGTTCTCATAAATAATACATCAAAGAAAGGAAACTATAAGTGAAAGAAATTCATCCCCCAACTACTTCCAATGTTAATCTTTTGTTTCAGGAAACATCAAAAAATAATTCAAATAAATTGGCAATTAAAGATGAAAATAATTTCTTAACTTATAATGATCTTGATAGAACTGTGAATAACCTGGCACATTGGCTAAAAACACAACATCATTTTGAAAAGAATGAAGTGATCGCCATTATTCATGAGCGCTCTGTAGAAACTGTTACTGCAATGCTGGCTATTCTCAGAATTGGTGGGGTCTTTTTACCGATCGACCCTTCTCTTCCAATTGCAAGAATCGAATATATGCTTAAAGACAGTGAAGCAGTGCATATTTTAACATCCCGAAAATTAGAGGTTAATTATAAGAATAGAACAAATAGTTTGATTGTTATTGATGATATATTAAAACTCCCCCAATATAATGATTTATCTTTAGTGGATATCAAAAAATCTGATCCCGCTTATATTATCTATACTTCTGGTTCAACAGGAAAACCTAAGGGGGTAGTAACAAAACATGAAGGTTTAAGTAATTTAACATCTGTATTTACAAATGATTTAGATATACAGCAGCATGATAGAGTACTGCAATTTGCGAGTATATCTTTTGATGCTTCAATCTGGGAGATATTTATGGCTTTTTTTACAGGAGCTAGTCTGCACATTGTCCCACAAAATATTATTATGAACCCTAGACATTTTGAAAATTATCTGAATATCAACAAAATATCCATATTAACCCTTGGACCTGCTTATCTCGCATACCTTAATCCTTCTAACATAGAACACATAAAAACGGTAATTACGGCTGGTTCGCAAATTTCTTCAGACCTAGTAAAAAAATGGTCTAAATTTGGGTACGTGAATGCTTATGGACCTACAGAAACCACGATATGTGCTACTTTATGGAAGAGAACTAATATGGAAGAAATCGAATCCATACCTATCGGCAAGGCTATACAAAACTGTGAAACTTATGTCATGGATGCAAACCTGAATGAGTTACCAGCTGGGCAGACTGGTGAATTATGTATTGCTGGAATTAACTTAGCGATCGGCTACTTAAATAACGACGAAATGACCAATAAAAAATTTGTATTCTGCGAAGCTTTAGGTAAACGATTGTATAGAACAGGCGATCAGGCCAAGCTAACTAACAACAATGATTTAATCTATTTAGGTAGAATTGATGATCAGATAAAAATTAGAGGTTATCGTATTGAAATAGGTGAAATTGAGTATTATCTAAAAACATATCCTGAAATATTAGATGCGTGTGTAAAAGTAGTTACGGACTCTCAAAACCAAGATCATCTATGCGCTTATTACTTGTCTGATGAAGCCATTAATAATATTCAAATAAAGGAATTATTAAGCTCATACCTACCCAGTTATATGGTTCCCAATCATCTAATCAGACTTAATAAATTCCCATTAAATTTCAGTGGGAAAGTTGATAAATCTAAATTACACTCACCCTTTTAAAAGGAATCCTTCTGCCTAACCACCACACTATAGTTCCCTGCAGATGCGAACACATTAACATAAAAAGTTTACTAAAAAGGTGGAACGACTTGATGACTTCTATTAAGAAAGGCTTGCTTGATTTAAGAGGATTCCACCCTATGATCTATATACTATTGATTGGTACAGCACTTGCTAGAGCAGCTAATGCTATGAGTATTCCATTTTTAGCTATTTATCTAAGTAAAGAAACCGATTTAAACCCAATTTTGATTGGTCTCATTGTTGGTGCAGGAGCATTATCAAGTGCTTTTGGTGGCTTTTTTGGTGGTGTATTGTCTGATCAGTTTGGACGTAAAAGGATCATGTTACTGGCTCTTTATATATGGGGACTTGTCTTTATTGGTTTTTTCTACACGCATGCTACTTTAATTTTCTTAATCCTAAATATTCTTAATGGACTATGTCGCACTTTTTTTGAGCCGGTGGCTCAAGCGTTGATGTCTGATCTTGCGCCCAGTGAAAAAAGAATTCGTATTTTTTCTATGAGGTATCTCGCTATAAATGTAGGGGTAACAATTGGACCATTATTGGGAGCTTACATCGCTCTTGAGGAAAGTTCAGTAGCGTTCTTATTTACTGGATTTTTTTATATTCTGTATGCCGTTTCATTATCTCTCCTATTACGCTTATTTAATATAAGTGAGATCAATAAGACGAAGAAAGAAATTGTTACGATTGTATCAGCTGCGAAAGTTATAATGAAAGATTCGTATTTTCGCAGATTGTTGATCGGTGGTATTATTGTGACTATTGCTTACTCTCAATTAGATTCAACTCTTCCACAATACTTAAATCAAAGTTTCGTGAATGGTATTGAGTTTTATGCAATCATGCTGAGCCTTAATGCACTATTAGTAGTAATTTTCCAAATACCTTTAACTTCATGGATTGAAAGTAAAGGTTCTCTGTTTGCGATCATTTTAGGTAATATATTCATATCAATCGGATATATTGGCTTTTGCTTTTCCCCTAATTTAGTATTTCTTCTTATATCTATATTTGTATTCACAGTAGGAGAAATCCTATATTTCCCTGCTGCCAGTGCTATGGTAGACAGAATAGCACCAGATCATCTAAGAGGTACATACTACGGTGCTCAATCATTCTTGTATTTCGGAAAATTCATAGGACCAATTCTAGGTGGTTTTTTATTGAATCAGCTTGGTGAATCGGGGCTTTTCGTTACCATGGTTTTTTTAACTTTGATCGGTACTGTATTTTATCGTATTAAATTCGAAAGAAATACAACCAAAATCGAGCACAATAATTCTTTTTGATTACTTTAAAAGGATGGCACTGTATTATAATGCCATCCTTTTAGCTATTATTTTTCAAGTGATAGCCACATCTTAAATTATTTCTTGAGAGTACTAATATATCTTAAGCTAATCCACGTGCTACTCTGATGTGTATAAAAAAGTTGCTCTCTGAGATGGCCAGTCTCCAAAATGGTAAAGTGTTTGAAGTGCTCCATTAAATCATCCTCCGTAAAAAAATGAGCATACTTCCCTTTTTTATATTCATATGTACAGGGTTCAATCTGATTTCCTTTTCCATTGTTGCTATCCTCGTCTGAAAATACAGAAAAAAAGCTTACTCCATTGTCATTAAGAAGTTCAATACATTTGTTTATGATTAAATCTCGTTCGTTCTGCTTGAATAAATGAAGAAGATTGTAACAGAATATAGCGTCATATCTCTCTTCTAATTCAATATCAAATATGGAAGCATGAATAAAGTTAGATTTAGTATCAAATTCCCGTGCAAGTTTGATGGCAGTTGACGAAATTTCAATTCCATCTACATCAAAAAAGTTAGATAGTTCCTTGGTATTCCGCCCATATCCCGCTCCTAAAACGAGTACTTTTTTTATATTAAACTGCTTATAAAGTGATATTGCCTTAAATGCCATTTCACTAGGTAGTTCTCCCCAAATTCTTCCTCCCATTTCAAATCTATCTTCCCAATAAGACCCCATTAACGCTCCCCCCTTGTGATGGAATTTTACAACCATGAACTAAACTGCAATAGATTAATACTAAAATATAATTCTACAAAAAAGAATTGTTTACCTTTGTTATTTAATACAAAAAATATAAAAAGCACCCCCAGTATCTCATTGGATAAAGAAGAATCCAATGAGCATTCTAAAGGATGCATTTTAAGATAGATCGTATAGGGATAGATCACCTTTACAACTTACATAGTATTACATATAAATATCAACGATTGTGCGCTCAGTCGCACTGCGTGCCTGTCTGAACTCATCCAGAGAGATGCTTACTCCGCCCTGACGGTAACGGTTCGCTGTACGCTCGGTGCGAATGTCCTTGCCATTCACCGCTACACGGCTCACAGCACCTTCATTCAAGTGATAAATGAACGTCACCGGCTCACCTGCATACTCGAATTCGAATTGCATGCCGTTCAGCTCAGTCGGCAATACCGGGTCAATGACCAGATCGCCGCCCTCTTGACGAATGCCAAGCGCGTTGGAGATCAGCTGGTTCATGTAGATTCCAGGGCCGCTGGAGTAGATTCTCCATCCGCCTTTCACCTGTACAGTCCCTTTACGAAGCTGATCAAAATGTTCCTGTGCCTCGTAACGTGTATTGAACTTGCCGTCCGAACTACTGAAGTACGAGTTCGCCTGGCGAATCTCCGCGTTAGGTACAACCTCGCCGATACCAACCGGGTTGATCATCGCAAGACCGTTCCACACCTGATCTGTCTTACCGAGCTTCGCCATCGCTTCTACATAACGGATATGAGCGTGCACATATTGTAAACCAATCTCACGTCCGAAGTTGGATGCTTGCTCTGCACGTTTGAAGTGTGTGCTTACGCCGCCAGCATATTGAGCCGGACGATTCATCAGACGCACGCCATCCGGGCACAGGAACTGCTCACGGATCAATGCGTAATGTGATTCTGCTTGCTCCGCATTCAGCAATTCACCGATCATGCTGCGCGTCATTGGCAACAGGCGGTATTGAATGCCTGTCTCTGTGTCCGATGGATGGAGCATCAACTTCGCTTGGTCAGCTTCTTCCATGTATACAAAGCCTGGAATCACATCCGTGCCCAGCATGTAACGGTTAAAGTCCTCGCGGATGCCTTGGGCCAGCTCGTCAAGCTCCTGTGCAAAGTCCGTATCCTTGAATTTCAGCGCTTGCGAGAGCACATTCACGGACTGATACGTCAATGCCACCGTCCAACTGCTCACCATGTATTGCTTAAGCTGTGCATTGGCTGGTTGGAGCGTATCATCCCAGTCGCCATCGCCGTAAGAAGACAGGAACGTATCGTGCAGGAAGTGCGAACGAATATACTCGATCTCTTTTTTTGCGTGATCCAGTACCGTTGCTGTCTCTTCCGTGAACCCGAAGCTATGCTTAACAGTATAAGGTACTTTCTCATCCAGAATCGCATAATCGCGAGTCGCTGTCAGGTAATCCGCCAGCACTTTTAGCGGCCATACAATGATGTCACCATGACTCTCTTCCTGTTGAATCGCAAAGTATTTATCAAACATGAACCATTGCGGCCAGTTGCCATCATCTTCGTATTGGTGGGTATAGACCATTTTGATAATATCGCGAACTTGCTCATATTTTTGCGTTGCCATAAAGTATTCCACCGGACCTTGACACACATCCCGTGTACCCCAAGCTGCGCCGCCATACTGTTCCAAACCGTGAGGCACGGAGTAGTGAACCAGCATGTTGTGGGTGTACCACCAAGCCAGCGCATTTACTTTGAACAGATCCTCTGCCGTCTGACCTTCTCCACGGGACAAACGGAACCCGTTCATCACACCTGCGAAGAACTCGCGATATGCCTGCACTTCCTCTTCAAACGTCAGACTTGAAACTGCTGCCGCGCCGCTATCCGCTTGACCTTCCAATACCCCTTGTACCTTCAGCGTCCATTCAGTACTCGCTTCCAGACTAAGTGTAACCAGCGATGCGGAACCACTGCGGATACCACTTGCCAGCAGCGTTTCGTCACCTACATTTACAGTCGCACCATCCACCGACATACGGTATTGAAGATCCGGATACGTTCCAGCACTAATCGCTTGTGGGTCCGCTTTGAAGATCAAAGTATCGCCATCCTGCGTCATATGCAGCGGATACTCGTATTCATTCACATTCATCGTAATTTGGTTCGTTACCAGGTAACGGTATGCCTTGCCACTTGTGGAGCGTACGTTCATGCTTACTTCCGTCGTATGTGCACCTGTGTAATTGGTCACGATGATCGTATCGGATTCCGTTTTGTAGATCCAGCGTGCATAGTTGAAGCCAATCTCGAACAGGGATGGCATCGTCAGCAGACGATATTGTCCGTCCATTTCCACATAGATGCGTTGTCCAGCCGTCTTCGGCACGTTCAAGGCATTACGGGCATTACTGATCATTTTATTAAAATTGGTGTTCCCAATAACGAGCTGTGAGTTGAAAATACCGTACATATACGATGTCGTTGTAATAACCTGTGCCCCAAGTTGCACGTTGCCACCACTCATCAGAATGTGACCGTGCGGACGCTCCACAAGCAATTCTTTTGCTTTCAGAACGATGTGTTCGTAGCTGCCTGTGAAGAAGGATAACAATTCCTCACCGCTGTGCTCCTCCTGATGACGATCAGGGAACAGATCCTGAATCTCATCTGGCGTCAGGTCAAGCGTAACCAGAGGTTCACCCAGGAAGGAGGACAGTTTCACCTGTTCCAACGTGTCGCCTTTGTCCACAGACATAGCTTGTACTTCATTCCATGCTGCAGTAACTTCATCTCCGAATTCCAGTGCAGAGATTCCTTCGGCATGATTAGGCTTCGCCAGTCCATAGAAGACCACCTGAGCTTTTCCGTTCAGATTCAACATCTCCGATTGCAATGCGGTATAGGCAAATTCATACTGATATGTCTCATTCGCCAGCGTTGGGCGATTCAAGCTCTCTGGTTGATTGCTTTCCTTGTATGACAGACCAAAGAATTGGAATCCGTCTGTGGAGTAACCGATAGCTTTCGTCAGGGAACCTTGCTGCATGTACGGAAATGCACCGCCCTGAGGCTGGTTTTGACGGGAACATACCACATACCCTTTCGCTTCATCTTGGAACACCGTATGGTCAATGTATTGTGACAGATAAGCTTCATTACTGCGTACCGCTCCTGGATCAGCTAGTCCTACATCCTGTCCATATACCACGTCTACGTTCTGTTGTTGTCCTGTGAGCTTCACATCCCAGAACCAGACACCTTGTGGTGTAGCCGTAAATACGACCTGGTAGCCGATGCCTTGTTCACTGCCTTCCAACTGTACTGTGCCCTCCCAGATCAACTGGTTGCTGGACTGTGCTTTGCTTGTAATCACCTTGCTGTTCGAATGTACACCGAGCAATGGGAACGAGCTGATCTTCTCTCCCTCGTGTACACGCAGGTACAGGTTATTGAGAGATCCATCAATCTGGTTACTGAGCAACTGGTTCAACATCGTTGTACCAGAAGTAGCCTGGTACAAGTCGCCACTGTTCAAAAAGGTAAAGGATAACTCCCCGGCATTCAACCGGATCGGTTCATTAATCATCGTTGTCATAAGGTTCACTCCTTGAATTAGTATAGAATCGAAACGTTTCGATAAACTTGAAAAAGAATAGGGGCCTCTTCAAACCGGCCTTTAACAGCCCGTCTGGACGATAACCCCTTCATTAAACTTTTACACCTACAGGCAGTTCTTCAATTCCAGACTTGGCCTAAACCGAACGTACAGAGTTGCGCTCGATCATATTAATCGTTAACGTATAGGAAGGATCTACTGCTTCACCATTGAGCATCTGGAATAACAGATGTCCGGCGAGTGACCCGGCTTCATGCTTCGGCTGGCGTATCGTTGTCAGCGGTGGACGAACATATTCCGACAACTGAATATCGTCAAATCCGATTACGGAAATGTCATTCGGCACCGATATACCACGCTCTTCCAATGCCTTCAGGCCACCAATCGCCATCTCATCGTTACCGTAAAATACCGCTGAGGGAAGCTCGCCCTGCATGATCATCATTTTGGTTGCACTGTATCCGCCCTCACGCACAAAGTTGCCGTTCAGACGCCATTTGGACTTTTCTTCAAGTCCCGCTTCCCGCATCGCTCGCAGATACCCTTGGTAACGGAGCGCATTGTCATACGAGTTGGATGGACCACTGATATAAGCAATCTTCTGATGTCCAGCCTGGATCAGATATTGTGTAGCCAGATAACCGCCCTGCTCTCCATCCACCAGCACGTTAACCAGATGATCACTCGACAACTGACGATCCATCACAATGATCGGAAAGCGATGACCGGCAGATTCCACCAGAATATCATCATGGATGTTATGTGCCAAAACGATGGCTCCGTCCACTCTTTTTTCACGTAAAAATCTCACCGCTGTTGAATCCCGTCCACCCATGGAGCTGCACGCAATCAAGTCATACCCGTTCGCGAGAGCTACATCCTGTACACTACGGATCAACTCCGAGTAATACGGGCCTGACAGATCGGTCAGAATCAGAGCGATCGTGTTCGTTCGGCTCCGCTTCAGGTCCATGGCAAAGCCGTTCTTGCGGTAATTCAGTTCTCGTGCTGCCTCAAGCACTTTAGCCTTGGTCTTGGCACTAACCTTGCTATCCCCGCTCAGCGCATAGGAAGCCGTCGAGAGTGCTACACCTGCCAGCTTTGCCACATCCTTAATCGTTGCCATTCCACGTTCGCTCCTTCTAGACTAGAACAAATTCTAAGGTTATCTACATTTTATACGATACATGGTTAGAACAACCACTACATCCGATATAATCGTTTATTGATCTTTGTACATATCGTAGCTATGGATATCAATCGAAACGTTTCGAGGTGTTCTCAAAAAAAATCCTTGTCTCCATCCTTATAGCGCCATGGTTGAATGTGTAACGTTCCAGTCCTTGCCACTATTGATGGTCATGACACGTCTTTCAATCTGGCGAGCTACGAACTGTTTGTGCCTAACACAATGAAACTGGCAGTAAACGCCAGATTGAAACGTTTCGACATTTTCATTATAGTCGGTGTTGATAGCGATTTCAACCACTTTATCCATTTTTCACAGAAAAATATGATTTGTCCTATCTGTCCATCCACGTCACTTCATTTATAGTATATACTGCATAATAGTTGAGATCCGAGAATTACGCCAGTATACCGAGGGCATAAGACGAATAATGACCCTGCCGGCTTATGTAAGGAGACCGTTATCTAATGAATATTTCCAAGCACACGTATCATCAAAAATCGCTGTCCATCCCCATTTCCTTGCAGAAGATTCAGTCCGTACCTGCTGCCGGGTTCAAGCTGTGCCATCTGGTGCAGCTTCACGATCGCGAGGCCTTCTCCCGCATAGATGAACTGTGGAGCACACTTCATGTACTATACGTCGTTACTGCTGGTCAGGCCAGGATAATTAGTGCAGAGGGAAAACTGACATTAAATGCAGGCTCCGCCGTTGTTCGGCAAGCCGAAAACCTGCTTCAGCACGAGAACAAGCGCGGCTCCCTATCGCCAATACAGGGCATTGCTATTGCTTTTGATTCCGCTGAAAATGAACAGCGGTTCTGGCCTTTTGGGTTACCAGCAACCATTGTGAGTCGCCATCTCACAGACAAGGCCGTTGAGCTGGTTCAAGCCTGTTTGAAAGGTAATGATTCCAGCCCCTTCAGGCCACATATGCTTTTCTATGAAATACTGGACATGTTGCAAGATCATGTGGCTCATTCTGCTCATGAAGATCACTCCTGGCTTGATAACGTGCTTAGACATATCCATCAGATGTATATACAACCGCTGACCCGTGAACAATTGGCACGCGATGCCAATGTGAGTCCCGAGCATTTTTCACGGGAGTTCAAGAAGCATACAGGCCTTACGTTTGTTGAATATGTGACTCGTCTCAGAATCAGGATGGCTCAGGAACATCTATTGTTCTCGAACCCTCCGCTACAGGAAATTGCACGATCGACAGGCTACAGGGACACTTTCTATCTGAGCCGCAAATTCAAACAGATGGTTGGCTCGGCACCGACTCATTACCGGAAAATGCCCAAGAAGATCGTTTCTCTGACTTACAACTATACAGCCTCACTTCTGGCACTGGGCCACACTCCCCACATGGGCGCCGTAGCCAGCTGGATGGAAGAAAAAAGTGGTGAACACGGTCATCATGGGCATGAACAATTTCAGCAGCATTCCGAATATGAGCTGGTTAAACATCCGGAGCTGATTGCGAATGCTCAGCCTGATGTCATTCTCGGGTATGCACCACACCCCGCTTCCGACGAACTACGTCTGATCGCCCCGACCATTCTGATGCCCTTTGAAGAACTCGATTGGCAGGAGCAGCTTCTCCATCTGGGACGAATTACCGGACTCGAGTCCAATGCACAGGGGTTATTGGATCGTTATCATCAACTTGAGCAAGAAGCCAATCATAAGTTGGATCAATGGATGGAAGGAACACGAGGGTCCGCCGTTTGCATATTTATGATCGGAGAGGATGGCGCATATATCTATGGTCATGGCTGGGGCAGAGCTTCTCATGTGCTGTATCAATCGCTGAGCTTCACTCCACCGTCACGAATGGAGCAGAACGGACAATTACTCACGGGGTACATTCATGTTCCGTTGTCCGAGATTCACTTATATGCAGCAGATCACATGTTTGTCGCCTTCCCTGAGGAACCTGCCGAACGAGAGATATTGGATGACCTGTTGAATCAGGAATTCTGGGGCACCCTACCCGCCGTTCGTGAAGGACGTGTATACGAGATTGATGCCGACATGTTCTACGGATTTGATCCTTTGTCCGTTATGGAGCAATTGCAGCATATCATGCGCCACCTGACATCATAATTGTCCATGCGATAGTGATCATAGTTGTCCATGTACAAAACTCACATCTTCCTCTATGTTATTAATGAGAATAATAATCATTATTAATTATACATAGGGGGAACAAAAATATGTTTGCTGCAAAAAAACGCTTTTCCGGCTTGCTGCTTATGCTCGCCATCATTATGATTCTGGCAGCTTGTAGCAGCGGAACGGGCTCGACTGCCACTGAACAGACATCAGCAGCGGGAACTGAAACGACATCCGCCTCTTCCGAGACGAATTCAGACACGTCGTCCAGTGCAGATAATTCAAATGCTACACGAATCTACAAGTCATTAAGCGGGGATGTTGAAATTCCGGCTGAACCGAAACGAATCGTTACCGATATGTACGTAAGTGATCTGCTCGCACTGGGTGTGAAGCCCGTTGGTGCTGTTCAATATTATCTCGAAAACCCGTTCTATGCAGAGCAGGTGGCGGGCATAGAGAGTATTGGTGATCGGGCAGCGGTATCCATGGAGAAGGTCATTGCTTTGAACCCGGATCTCATCATTACCTACTCTGACCAGGCCAGCGAAATTGAGAGTTATCAAAAAATCGCACCTACCGTAGTCATCCCTTATGGTACATTCACGAATGTACACGAAGAAATCCGGGGATTCGGAGAGCTGATGAACAAATCCGAAGCAGCGGAAGCTTGGCTGAAAACGTATGATGGACGGATCGAAGCTGCTCGTGCCAAGGTGAAAGCCGTCATTAAACCGGAGGAAACCTTCTCCATCCTTGAAGTTTCCGACAAGAGTTATTATGGATATGGAGACAATTTTGGCCGAGGAGGACAGGCGGTATACCGCGCTTTGGAACTTGCTCCACTCGAAATCACCAAAAAAGAACTGATGGGCGATACCCAATGGAAAGAAATCTCGCGTGAAGTCGTTGGTGATTATGCAGGGGATCATATCTTCTTGACCGTTGGAGAGAACAATAAAAATTACCAGGGTGACTCCATCTGGCAGTCCTTGCCTGCTGTGAAAAACAATCAGGTGTACGAATTGCTGGAAGACCGTTACTGGTACTTCGACCCGATTGCAATTCAAGGTCAGGCTGAAGAATTTGCCGATATGATCGTAGAACGTGCCGAACAAAACCGCAAATAACATAAGCATGAATACAGGTGTCCGGACAGGCTGATTTAGCCTGCTCGGGCATTTATCCATATTGAGAATGAGGAGGGCTTACATATGCTTCGCCGTTTTATGTCTTATTATCGTCCTTACAAAAGGCTCTTTATATTGGACTTCTCCTGTGCCATCGCCGCCGCGCTGCTGGAGCTGGCCTTTCCACTCGCTGTGAACCGGGTGGTCGATCAACTGCTTCCGGCTGGCAATTGGTCCATGATCTTGGCGGCATGTGTCGGTTTGCTCGGCATCTACCTGCTCAGTTCCTTTTTCCATTATGCCGTCACCTATTGGGGCCACAAGCTCGGCATTAATATTGAATCCGATATGCGGAGAGAACTGTTCACGCGTGTACAGAAGCAGTCCTTCCGCTTCTTCGACAACAATAAGACCGGACATCTGGTCTCCCGCATGACCAACGACTTAATGGATATTGGTGAGATTGCGCATCACGGACCCGAAGACTTATTCATTGCCTTCATGACACTCGCCGGAGCTTTCGGCATTATGCTGGGGATTAACTGGCAGCTCGCTGTGATGACGTTCATCATTGTGCCGCTGATGATCTACCTGTCGCTGTATTTCAGTCGCAAAATGTCCAAGGCGTTCAAGCGCATGTTTGCGGATATCGCCGATTATAATGCACGGGTAGAGAACAATGTGAGCGGCATCCGGGTGGTACAGGCTTTTGCCAATGAAAAGCATGAAGTAGGACGTTTCGTTGAGAACAACGAACGTTTCCGGCTAACGAAACTAATCACCTACCGCATTATGGCCTGGAACTCTTCACTCAGTTTTATTCTGATGAAATTTGTATCGCTGTTTGTACTGGTGTGTGGAACCTGGTTTGTCATTCAAGGCAGTATGACTTACGGGGAGTTCATCGCATTTGTAATGCTGTCCAATGTATTCCTCGGACCGATCGAGAAGATTAACTCCGTCATTGAGACGTATCCCAAAGGCATCGCCGGATTCAAACGTTATCTGGAGCTGCTCGAAGCTGTACCTGATGTAGAAGATACACCTCAGGCAAAACCGATTCCGGATGTGAAAGGCGATATTGCTTTCCATAACGTGACCTTTTCTTATGGAGAACACAAACCTACACTCTCTCAGGTCAATCTGGATATTCAGGCAGGCCAGACGGTTGCTCTGGTTGGACCTTCGGGCGGGGGCAAAACGACGTTATGCAGTCTAATTCCACGTTTCTACGATGTAGATGCGGGGCATATCTCCATTGATGGCATTCCTGTGAAGGACATGACGCTGGAATCACTGCGCTCCCATATCGGGATTGTGCAGCAGGATATTTTCCTGTTTGACGGAACCATTCGTGAAAATATAGCATACGGCAAGCTGAATGCTTCGGATGAAGAAATCTGGCAAGCCCTCCGCCGGGCCCAGCTGGAAGAGCTGGTGCAATCCCAGACAGATGGACTGGACACCATGATTGGTGAACGTGGCGTAAAACTCTCCGGCGGACAGAAGCAACGTCTATCCATCGCAAGAATGATCCTGAAGAACCCGCCAATTCTCATTCTGGATGAAGCCACTTCCGCACTCGATACCGAGACGGAAGCCGCCATTCAACTGGCCTTGTCCGAGCTGGCTCAGGGACGTACAACTTTGGTGATTGCCCATCGACTGGCGACCATCCGACATGCTGATCGTATCATAGTGGTGGAGAACGGCAACGTAACCGAACAAGGCAGTCATGATGAGCTGCTCGCGCGTAAAGGCTCTTACAGCCGACTGCATCAAGCCCAGTTTGGTTAAGTAGCATGCCCTAACATAGCAACCATCGAAAAAAACAAATACGGAATGAAAACAACCTTCCCTCTGCAAACGAGGTGAAGGTTGTTTTATTCATTTCAGATATCCTTTTGATTTCCAGAATCGCTTCGCAAATGATTCAGCAGCGTACGGTGGCTCCCCATTCAGTAGATCCTCATTCGCTTGAATGAGCACTTGGCGTCCACGTTCGAGCAATTGAACGGCATGTAGTAATTGAGAGCCGCCTAGATAATGAAGTTCAAGCAGCAACGGTTCTTCTTCCTCATCCTCGTCATTCTGAGCCGAGTATTCAATCAACACACTTTCCGAGCCGTCCGCATGTTGGTGCAGGGTATAATAGTATTTCTCCACCTGAGTCTCCCCTTGAGCATCCACATACTCTCTTCCAATACGTAGCATGGCTGGCTGGGGAACACCATTAGACATCTGACCTGCTTGTCGAAATGCAAAATATAACTCTCCAATCCACAGTCCGTGCCGATCATCATCATAATAATCGTCATATGGCTCCACGACAGGCAGTGCTAATAAATCATGGATCAGTTGTTGCGAAATGAAGGAACGGGCATACTGATAATTCGATACAGACTGCAACAAGGTGCTCCATCCTTGCTCGCTTAACTGCTGAATATCAGCAGGTGAGTTCTCCGAGAATACGTTCCATTCCGAATTCTCATTGTGCAGATAACGATATGCTCCTGAGATCATCCAGACAGGTTTACCCGATTGTACGATATGTTTATCAGGAGAGTTGGAACCTTGATCTGATGGCTCCATCTTAAGCAACAATGCACAATTGTGGTCATCCTGAAAATACAGACTGCGGAAATACCCCTCCGTATGCTCATCTCCATAGACCGATACTCGGCAAAATTGCTCGTCCAACCAAAATTCATAACTGTTCAGCAACTCATCCGCCTCTCTTACAGGCAACAAAGATGGATGAGTAAGACGCTCTATGTTCTCAGCGGTAATCCGATGATCTTCGAACCAATCCGGCACATCTGGCTCTGATTCATCAGCATGAATGTACTTTCGGTTGATTACAGGTTGTCCTTGCTGCAGCCTCCTTAACATTTCTTCTCGCCAAGGAAAAGGCTCTGTATCTTCATCAATCACACATTCAGGAACCAATAACGTCAACATGTCAGAGCCCCGCCATGGTCCGAGATCCTCCCATTCTTCAAGCTGACGCTTCACATTACGCTGTCCTTGAACCTGAATCGTATATTGCTCGGTACTTACCAGCAATCCACCTTCTACATTCCCTCTCACTGTCAATTCTCCATGGTTATAATCCCCCCAGAACATATCCTCCACATAGAGATTACCTGTAATATATATTTCCTGCCCACCCACGATCATATAGGGCGTTATGAGATTCCCAAGTACAACCAGATTTGAACTGGCCGCGTCGGAACTTGTATTTCCAATATAACGATCCACTGTCAGATTTCCGTCAACCAAGATCAAAAAAGGTCCTTCATCCAACAACAGTTCACTGATATGAAGATCACCAGAATGTAACCATACTTCCTCGGCTTCAAATTCACCGTTGTGCGCTTCATTCTGAGTGTACATCCAACTTTTCTGAGGCAACTTCGTATGTATATCTGCAAAAGACACCTTGTGACCTATCTGATGTATGGACATGTCCTGACACTCCTCATCCATTAATATATGGATAGAATCTATCTAATCTACAGATAGACTACCCATTTTTATTATACTAGAGGAAATATACACCACTCCACAACAAAAACCCTCACTCGAGTAGAATGAAGGTTAAGCTTGTGAACGATAACGACCCCAAGCTCATTAAATACATATATGATCTAGTCCATTCTTATAACTTCCCACCCAGAATGGCATTTGCCCGCTCACGAAAATCCTTTGCCGCCTGCTCTGGCGTAATTTTGCCAAACAACAGCAGATCATACAACTCACGTAACACGGCAGTCACCTCGGCTGCACCTACAGGATCAGGCGGGTCCATCTGGCTGCTGTGATCCGCAACCCAATCAATGTAATCAAACACCTGTGCCAGTTCCGGTTCAACCACCAGCTTCATTCGCTCTTTGACACGGGATGAGACAGGCACACCCCGCTCCCCTTTGAGCAGCAGATTGGCATCCAGATCATTTACGAAAAAGCTGATGAACTTGGCGGCCTCCTCCTTATGCCTGGAATTGCCTGCGATGGAGAAAAACATGCCTGGCTTCAGGAACAACCCATCCTGGCTGTTTGGCCCAGGCATCGGGGAAATGGTTAACGGTTTGCCGTAACGTTGAGCAGTGCTGATAAATTGGTTGGAATACCCCCAGCTAAACAAAGCCTCTCCCAGATAAAACGGATCGTTGTCAGGTTTGCCAATGTCGGATGTCCAGATATCCGGTGCAAAAATAAGCTTCTTCTCCGCGAGCTGCTGCATTCGGCCAAAATAATCAATAAATAGCCCATCGTCCTCATAACCCAACCTCTTGCCATCCTCGGCGTACAGCTTGGAACCGTATTGTCTCAAGTAATACGCAAAAAACTGTTCGGGCGTGAAATAGGTTCCCAGATAAATGCCTTTCCCCAGCAATTGCTCGCCCATCCGGTCAAAATCCGCCCATGTCCACGTATCCGTTGGCAATTCAATATCATTGGCCTTCAATACTTCCGGATCATAGATACTAAGCATGGCGTTAACGCCCAAACTGAGTCCGTAGGTTTTTCCATTTAGGCTCCCACTCTCCAGCTGTTCCTTCTCTATATCTGCCGTGTCAATCTGTCCGCTCTGGATGTACGGCGTCATATCCTCCAACAGTTGCAACGAACTGTACTGGGACAGATAGGAGACATCCATCTGGATAATGTCGGGCAACGCATTGCCTGCTGCATGTGGGGCAAGTTTTCTCCAGTATTCATTGAAACTGCTATATTCGTATTCAATGTTCACATGTGGGTTCAACTTCTCATACCGATTGATAACAGCTATCGTTGCATTGTTGCGAAACTCCCCACCCCACCAAGCGATTCGCAGTGTGATCGGCTCTTCTTCCACAATCATGCCTGGCCTTTGATCCCACTGGTTCACACAGCCAGAAAGAGTCAGTATAAGACAGATCATGCCTATGGCTCGCATCCATCTTCCCATATCTTCTCCTCCTTACCTGGTGATGGTGGTGGCAGCAGCACCGTTACTCTCGTTCCATACCCCGGCTTGCTCTCCAGCAGAACATCATATTCTTCGCCAAAAGCCAAGCGTACCCGCTCCCTGATATTCAGCAGACCAATCCCTGTTCCTCTGGTCTTCACTTCTCCGCGCAGCACTTGTTCCACATATTCGGGTGCCATGCCAGGACCCTGATCTTCCACGATCAGGGCCAGCTTGCCCCCTGATATCTCGGCATACACTCGAATCAGACAGGATCCAACCTGTGGTTCCAAGCCATATTGAATGGTATTTTCCAATAGGGGCTGTAGAGTTAACTTGGGAATGGCACACCCCAAATAAGGAGCAGGCACATCCATACGGAAATCCAGTCTCTGCCGGAAACGGTAGGTCTGAATGGTAATATAGTGGTTGACGATCTCCAGTTCTTCGGCAATGGTAATGATATTTTGCTTGAAGCTGATGGAGGAACGCAGCAAATATCCGAGTGACAGCACCATACTGGAGATTTGCTCCTGCCTGTTCTTTTTGGCGAGCCAATGGATTGAATCCAGCGCATTATACAAAAAGTGTGGATTGATCTGTGCCTGCAGCGCCTTAAACTCCGTTTCTTTAATGACCAGCTGGCTTGCATAATTTTCTTTGATCAATGTATTAATATGTGTAATCATCAGTCGATACGTACGCTGGAGCAACCCCAGTTCATCCATGTGCTGGTGTGTGGGAACGGCCAGATTGGCATCTATGTTGTCGAGGTCCCCATACTGCACCTCCTTCATCTGACTGATGAGCTGCCTGATCGGCCTTGTCAGACTGCGTGCGAACACCATACCAAGCGCAAGCACAACCAGAATGGCGATAAGATAAACGACAATCAAACTATTCTTCAACCATATAATCCGTTCAAAAATTTCATCGTAAGAGGCCATATTGTAATAAACCCAACCGGTGTAAGAAGATTTCTTCTGGGAAAGGAATATCTCCCTTCCATCCAGATTTTTGATCTCATAACCCCCACTACCCGGAAGTGGATTCAATCCCGCGGACACCGCTTCTGGAAGCTGGCGATAAGGATAGACCACCTCACTGCCTGCTTTCAGAATAATGTCACTGTCCTGGCTATCCATGCCCGCATACTCCTCAACGAGTCGCTCAATATTAATACGCAGAAACAGTATGCCTACTGGTTCCAGGGTCATCGGTTCGTAGGCTCGCACCTGACGCACCATAACCAGCATCGGATCATCGTCATCCGGGTATAACCAGCGTACTGCCCCGTTCGCCTGCTCCGCAGCCTCAATCATCCGATCATATTTTTCCGGGGATACGGTTAGTGTTTCACCATATTTATTCACTCTCCCCTTGGAATCAATCAGATGAACGGACTGCACATATCGTGCAGCCCCACTAATATGCTCCCATAGTCGATCTGTGATCTTCTTCCGTTCAATAAAGCTTGAATATGCGCTATCGTCATCCAGCAATGACTTCAAAGCCCTTTGAATCTGCGTATCTGAAATCACGTTTAATGATAACGCTTCCAACTTCCGAAGTTCAACATCCACTGTAGACGAGGAAAGGTTCAGTAGGCGGGATGACTTATCAAACAGCTGTTTGTCATACACCGAGTACGTATAATACAAGGAACCAAACGCCAGGATGATGATAAATGCCATCATGACCATGATCATCAGAAACATTTTCATTTTGATGCTGAGTTTGCGGTAGGCTGTCATGACCAAAGCGCTCCTTTGAACCACGTGATACTACTAGGTATATCACATGCAGGAAGGTTTTCCCAAAGTTTTAGCGCTCGATTTCTCACGGTTTATTTGGACTGATATCGGTCATAGGCTGCCTGATGAACCTCAATCGCCCGCTCAATGTCCATGCTCTTGATGGTTTCGGTCATCTTGTCAAATTCAGTGATTGGTTTCTGTCCGCTAATGATGGCTGTCATCGTCTCATTCAAATACGTATTCACCTGGCTCATGATGGACGTACTTGTGGTCACCTCTTCTGTGGACAAGCGAATTGGGGGAAGTGTTAAAGCCGAGCTTGCTTTCATCCATTCCGCATTCGCTGCACGCTGTCCGTCGTCAAATAATAAGGCATCCAGGTAACGGCTATCCTGATTGATTGGACCGTCCATGATGGACAAGGCATAGGAAGCCAGCGCCTGGTCGTACGTCAGACCGTTCGGATTATCAATAATGGTATCTGTGAATTTGACACCTTCCCCGTCACGAACGTAGCTGTCATTTTCAATACCGAAGTTGAACAGATCACTACCTTCTTCGCTATAGTTATAGTCCATCCACTGTACAATATATTTCAATTTGTCCTCGTCCGCAGAAGCCGTTATGGCCTCACCATAACTTAATACCTTGTTCTCCAGATTGAAGGTAGCGTACGAAGTTCCATCTGGAGATACAGGCCACGGTACACCGGTTACGTTAAAATTCGGATCGGTGTCTCTCATCAGATTGAAGTATTTCCCCATCCCACTGAATACACCGCCCTGATATGCTCCTGCGAGATTGCTGGTGACCTTGTAGTCGAACGCCTTGCCATCATTGGTCATAATCTCGGGGTCAATCAGTCCTTCCTTGTACCACTTGGCCATGGTCTCCAGAAAATCACGGTAGCCCGGCTGAATCGGTCCAAATTCCACCTTGTCTCCATTCAGCTGGAAACCACCAATGACGCCAAAGGCCGCAGCAAAATCATGGAGCTTGGTCAGGTTGCCTGGCCCCCAGTTTCCGGTGAATGGCAGCTCATCTGGCTTGCCATTGCCGTTAGGGTCCTGCTCCTTGAATGCCTTGAGTACCGTATACCACTCATCGATGGTGGTGGGTACCTCAAGGTTTAATTGATCAAGCCAATCCTGACGCATAATTAATCCGGAAGTGGCATTCAGCTTCAATGCATCCAGCTTGAGCAGCGGGAACATATAGATTGTGCCATCATCGAGTGCAATCTGCTTCTTCACATTCGGATCGGATTCTATGATCCGCTTCAAGTTCGGTGCATAACTGTCAATTAATTCATTCAACCGGATGATTCGTCCGTCCTTGATCATTTTTTCCGGACCGCCAACCGCATCTGCCCAGTTATAATATATGACATCCGGAAGCTCCTTCGTGGAGATCAGAAGATTGAACTGGTCACGCTGTTGTCCAAGCGGCGGATGTGTGAACTTCACCTGGATGCCCGTCAGCTTCTCCTTTTCCTTGTAAGCGGCCATATCGCCAAAGTTGTTCAAGGAAGCCGTCAGTTTGGCGTCATTGGCGCGCCAGTAGTCAATGGTAAATGGCTCACTTGTAATCGGTAACGGAATCTCCGTTAATGCCTGAACCGCAGGTTCTGTTTCCTCCGCCGGTTCTGCGTTACCTGGCTCCTTATCCCCCGTACAGCCCGCCAGTAAAGACATGGTAAGCAGCGATGACAACAAGATAGACCCCATTCTTTTTTTCACACAATTCGCCTCCATAGGATACATTTTTTATTGTTTCACAGCACCGATTAAAGCGCCCTGAACAAAATAACGTTGGATGAACGGATATACCAGCATAATCGGCAGCGTGGAGATAATAATCGTCGCATATTTGATGTTCTCCCCAATGGCGAAGCCCGTATCAGCGCCAGCGCCCATGGCCTCCGTACTGCTGCTGATCAGAATATCCCGCATAATAATCTGGATCGGATATAATTCCTGACTGCGTAGATAGAGCATCGGTCCGACATAATCATTCCAATGGTCAACCGCATAATACAGCATCATAACCGCCAGGATTGGCTTTGACAGAGGCAGTACAATTCGGAACAAAATCAGAAAGTCATTGGCGCCATCAAGCTTCGCCGATTCGATCAGACTGATCGGAATGCCCTCAAAGTTTGTTTTCATAATGAGAAAATAGAACGTACTGATGGCACCCGGAATAATAAGCGCGAAACGGGTATCCACCATGCCCAGATTCTGAATCAGCAGAAAAGTCGGGATCATGCCCCCGCCAAAAAACATCGTGAACGTAATTAATTTCATCAATGTTTTTCTGCCCATCAGATCACTGCGTGATAACCCATAGGCTGCCAGTGAAGTCATGAGCAGATTGATGGCTGTGCCCACAACAACATAGAACAAGGTGTTCATGTAACCCGTATAGATGCGCGTATCCTGAAATACCGACTTGTACGCCCCCAGCTGGAAACCTTCAGGAATGAGCATCAGTGACCGGGAACGCAACATCTGATCCGGATCGCTGATGGAAGAATTGAACACGTACAGCATCGGGTAGAAGCATAAAATCATGATGACCAAGAGCAGCAGTGTATTGAATACATCAAAAAGTCGTTCCCCTATAGACTGTTTCATCGCTTCACCTTCCAATTACCAGAGACTGGTTGAGTTAAGCTTTCTGCTGATCGCATTTGCGATGATGAGCAGTGCGAAATTAATAACGCCATTGAATAGCCCGATGGCTGTTGAATACGTATAGTTCCCCTCCAAAATTCCGGATCGATAAACAAAGGTGGAGATGACATCGGATGTCTCATAGGTCGGAGCCGTTTGCATCAGCAATATTTTCTGAAAATCAGCGTTCATGACCGCCCCCATCCGCAGAATTAACATGATCACAATCGTTGGCATGATACCCGGAAGTGTAATATGCAGCAGCTGTCTCCAGCGGCCTGCGCCATCGATTTTGGAAGCCTCATACAACTGGGGATCAATCCCGCTGAGTGCCGCCAAAAAGATAATCGAAGCCCAGCCTGCCCCCTGCCATATGTTGGACAGGATGTACATTGGACGGAACATATCCTTCTCCGCCAGGAACATGATTGGCTGCAGATCGAAAAAGTCACGAATGACATTAAACAATCCGCCATCCAACGATGAGAACGTTTTCAACATTCCAACCACGACCACAACCGAGATGAAATGTGGCATGTAACTGATCGTCTGTACCGTGCTTCTGAACCACTTTTTCCGTACTTCATTCAGTAACAGGGCCAGGATGATTGGAGCCGGAAAACCAAACACAATGCTGTAAAAACTCAGAATCAGTGTGTTCTTAATCAGTCGCCAGAAATAATAACTTTCGAAAAACATGGTGAAATTGTCAAAACCGACCCATTCGCCTGCCAAAATTCCTTTGATCGGGCTGTAGGATTCCTGAAATGCCATCAGCAGTCCGTACATCGGCCCATAACTGAAAATCAGATAATAGGCTACAACTGGAACGAGCATCAGATACACATATCTGTTGCGGACAAGCTCCTTTTTCACCGAACTCCATTTGCCAGCTGGCTTCAAACGCCCAGGTTCAATCCCCCGGCTTCGATTCAGCTCCATCCACTCAACCTCCACTCTCGATGTTCATTCACATGACACTTCTAATGATAGAAGCGAGCGCCTTTTCTTCCCATGCTCATTTCCGTTTAATGCATGTTCAAAACCGAGTTCTGTCCGACAAAAAAAGACCCTGATGCCGATGAATGGCAAACAGGGACGTGATCACAGATTGATTGTGGATCGGATATACAGGAAGCTATGTAGGAAGCGACAGCAGCGCTGTCCTAGGGTACCTTTTTATACTCGGAAGGGGAGAAGCCCGTGTATTTCTTGAACATTTTGCTGAAATACGGCCAGTTGGCACCAAACCCCGTCTGTTCGGCAAGCCAGGATACGGTGCAGTTCCCGTCCTGCTCCAGAAGCTTCAACGCTTTGCGAATACGGTAGTTTAACACATAGTTCGTAAATTTCTCACCGGTTTCCTTTTTGAACATTTTGCCAATGTAGTCCGGGTTCATGTATATTTCTCCGGCGATGGATTGGAGTGTCAGTGTTTCGTCCCTGTAACGATTCTCCACGATCTGCTTCACACTGCCCACCATCTGCGACTGTCTGGAGCGATGTTGTTCGTAGCGGCGCAGCGTGATTTCCTTGGCAACAGCAAGCAGAAACTGTTTAAAGGAATGCAACGTGCTGGACTCAATCATGCCTGGCAACTGATCCATATACCTCTTCATCTCGGCAGAGCCGCTGAGTCGAATCATCTCCATAAATATCTGAATAAGATAGGACTTCGTTTGAAAGATATCGTAACGGAAGTCGGCGAGCAGCTGAAACATCCGGTTCAGTTCTGTTCCGACTTCCTGCCAGTGTCCAGCCTTCATCGCAGTAGCCATCCGCTCTGGATCATATTCGAATTCGGGAAGAGTTCGCTCCCCGGGAGAGTAAACATCCCGCTCCATAATGAGACTGCCCTCCCCAAGGTAGAAACGGTAATTGAGATAAACCAGCGTCTGCATGTACAATTGCCGTGCCTGTGGAAGATCTCCCGGTTCGCTCAGAGCGATCGTAAGATCATCATGATAATATCGGGTAAATGTGGCGCGAATCTCATCAATGTTATGGAACAACTGCGATTCAGACAACTTGTCCTCCATCATCAGTAACACATGACCTCCAACCGTGGTACTTAAGATCGGATTGTGAAAAATATCCTCGGCAATGTTCTTCACCGCGAACAAGTGCAAGTATTCATGATCCCCCTCAATCTCTACCAGCAGCAGCCGCACGCGCTGATCCTGAAACTGTACATCGAATACCTCCTGGAAATACTTCCATTCCTTGACCCCGTAGGTTCTGTTCGTCACCAGCTCTTTCAGAAAATATTCCTTGGCATGCGGCAGTACACGCTCCAGATTATATTGGATCGATTGCACAAAACGCTCCTGATCGGTTAACTCCCGCTTCTCACTCACCAATTCACTGATAGCCTGGACGAGATGTTCTTCACTGCAGGGCTTGAGCAGATAGTGCTTCACCCCATACTGCATGGCCGTCTTCGCATATTCGAATTCGGTGAAACCCGTGAGCATGATGAATGAGATATGCGGATACTTCTCTGCCACGGCCTCAACCAGCTTTAACCCATCCATTCCCGGCATGCGAATGTCCGAGATGATGATATCGGGACGTTGCATCTCGATCTTCGCAAGCGCTTCCAATCCATCTTGAGCAATGCCAATCAGTTCTGTTCCTAAGCGAGACCAGTTCACAACACTGGAAATTCCATCCGAGATCATAAATTCATCATCGACCAGCAAAACCTTGTACATCGTATGCATTCCCCCCTGCCTTTCACCCGATCCATTCTATTATATGAGCATTATGCACAAATAGAGGAGAGAACGTTGATTGACATGGGATTGAACGATAACAAGTCTGATTGTTGAACATTTGTATCCCGTCGAAGTTATTGGCTATCAAATCATGGTTTATGCTGAGCCCCTTTGTTCAAACCAAACAACCTTCACCCTGCCACAGGGTGAAGGTTTGCCGCTGCTATGCAAATACGGGCTATACAGATGACCATACATGCCCGGATCGATTTATTTTTTTACTGCGTGAATGAAATGTATCGTTTCAAATGCCCTTAGATGATCGATTCGATCCTGGAAAAACTGTTCCTGAATCGCCTCCGGAGTCAGATGCTCATAAATAAGCAGCCCTGCTTCATCAAGCAAGGCTTCCATCTCCACATATGCGTAACCGGATTGCATCGGCTCACCACCCATTGCAGCCAATTTAACCATATTTTCAACCCGATTAAACATTCCTTTTTCCTCAAAAAGGTGCTCATCTGCATAATCCAGAACTATAGAGCTTCCGGTTGGCAGGCTTGCAAATACATGACGAATCACGTTAAACAGATCATTTTGGGGCAAATAATACGAAACACCCAAGAGGCTGGCCAACGTCTTCCGTTTCTTCAAACCTTCAAGAGTCAAGCTGTCACTCGAAAGCTCACGCGTAAAATCCATGGGTACGAAGTGAAGATTGTCCGGAATAGTCAGCTTGGCCTGATTCAGCCGCTCCTTCTTGAATTGCTGTGTAGCAGGATAATCCACTTCAATGATATCCAGCGTGTCCTCCAATTCCGGATGCCTCAAAGCAATCGTATCCATCCCGGCGCCAAGAATGACTACCTGCTTCAATCCCAACGCAACTTCATGCAAAAGTACTTGCTCACAGTATGCGGCCCGAGCCAGAGTTATTGGAGATAACTGTACCTGGGTAATCCATTTTAGAGCCTTTTCCGGGTCGTCCTTGAGCTCGTGAGCCATATCCGGGTTGAAAAAATGAATGCCTTTAACCATGTTATTGCTGATATCTGAAAACTCTTGAGGAGAGATCAGCAATTTAGCCATATAATCATCGAAAATAAGAGGTGTATCGTGTTGGCTGTGATAGGCTCGACCAAAAGCCGAAATCAAGGATGTAATGCTGGATTCATTTTGCCTCATACTTAATCCTCCCGTACAAACAAAAATAAGATTCCCCTGGCCAGGAGAATCTTATTATATACGGAATAATTTTATATGTAAATTATAGCATAAATATATTTTTTTGTCAACTACAATTTACGGGTGAGCAGACTCATTACAGTGGATTTACCGTCCATTTCAACTCGTTCTTCCTTCCACATCCTGTCCAACCCGATTAGATCTGTCAGGCGTCCATCCCATACTCCTTCACTTCACGATTACGATTCAACACCGCATGCAGCACAAAACCAAGTACCGCAACAGCCGCTGTGCCCGTTGCCAGCCATGCTACAGGAATAAGTCCCTGTTTGTCATACATGACCCCCATCGCATAGGGCCCGATAACCCGTCCAACCGCACCGATCCCACCTGATATCCCGATGTAAAAAGGCGCTGCCCTGCCCGCATGCTCCGATATGAAGGCAGGTGTTGCAGGGGAGATCAGCATCTCTCCAAACGTGGCGAGTACCATTGCGAGCACCATGCCCGGATAGCTGTACATGGTAATCATGACGATATAAGCCATGCCATAGAATACCGCACTCGCGGTCATCTGGGCAGTGGAGGTACGGGCCATGGTCCGTTTCACCCAACTGGTGAAAGGTTGGCCTACAAAGATCAGCACCCCGTTCAGGGTCCAGAGCAGACCGTACATTCTTTTTTCCATACCCTCAGAGATGATGTACGGCGACACACCTGTGTTCCAGATGGAATTGCCGAATAACAGGAACAGCACGCCCAAGCTCATAAACAGATATAGTCGGGTATTGCCCAGCAATGCCCATACGCCCGGCCCATCGGGAACGGTTTTGCGTTTCGTCAGATGTACTCCCCCCTGATCCGGTTCAACCCGCGACAGATAATACCAGAAGAACAACGCAAATCCGGCTGAGGTTACTCCGTTCAGTACAAAGCTGAGGTGATAGGAAAAGTCAGCCAGAAAACCACTCAGCGCCGTACCAATCGCCACCCCGATATTGTTCGCTACATAGATAATATTGAATAATTCCCCGCGTCGCTCCGCAAATCGGAAGCCAATAAAGGCTTGAATCGCTGGCAGCGACAATGAACTGAACAGACCAATCCAGCCCATGGCACATATAAATATGACCCAATACGCGCTAATCCAGGGTAGCGCAAACAAACCTAACGCATTAAGCGCCAGTGAGCCAATGATCAGCTTCTTCACGCCCACCCGGTGATATAAAGACCCTCCAAGCAGTTGTCCAAAGATACCACCCAGGGACTGAATGAGGATTACAAAACCTGCGTTGGCCATCGTCCGTCCTAGCTCATCAAACACATACATGGTGGTCAGCGGCCACATCAAGGCACTTCCTGTTGCGTTAACCAAGCTTGCCAGTAAAAATACTCTCACTTCTTTTGGATAGGTATCCAGCCATCTCATCATCTCTAGTTCATTCTCCTTAATACCTCTGCACAAGCAAACAGCCATAAAAAATAGACCTTTGCCCTGACGGTATAACCGTAACCAGCCAGAGCGAAGGTTTTATGAAATGTCGCATATATTGCTCTATTAGATCCTGCTCAAGTTCTGTCCTTTGTTCATCTTACCTCAAAAAAGTCATGCTGCAAGCACACTCATTGACGCTTCACTTCGACAGTGGCCGAGAAGAATGTAGCCCCGTTGCCCATATCCGACAACCGATTGGATGTGAGTGAATTGGCTCGCTGCTTCTTGCCTTCCCCATCCCACCATAAGCCTTGGCTGATGACGGTTCCTGGCAACATGGCTTCACTCACCTTGGCGGTAAGTTCCATGCGTCCACGATCATTCCATACGACCACTGCATCCCCATCCTGCACGTTTCTGCGGGCAGCGTCTTCGGGATGCATTTGCAATAAAGGCATCTTTTCCAAACGCTGATGTTTGGCTGAGTTGCCAAAGGTCGAGTTCAGGAAATTATGATTTGGCGGTGACAGGAACATCAATGGGTAAGTATCGGCAGGTCCAGCCGGATTCTCCCCATCATATCCTTCAACCAGAGCGCTATAGGTAGGGAGCGGCGGAAGCCCTCTCTGTTCCATTGTCTCTGAATACAATTCAATCTTGCCTGAAGGTGTGGGCAGCTGATCCAGAAATGCAGCATGTGGTGTCATATCCAGCTTCACGAAACGGTGTTCCTTCAGTCCTTCTAACGTAACTCCATTCATGTAAGGATTGCCTGTATCCTGGAGTGCGTCCTTAATCATCTGTTCCGGCGTTTCTCCGAAGATTGCAGGATCGTACCCCATGGCCTGCCCAAGCAGGGAAAACAACTCCACATTGCTTTTGCTCTCTCCAATCGGTGCAATTACCGGCTCTTGCAGATGAACGTATTGATGCCAATAGGAAGCATACAGGTCCGTCGCTTCAAATGAAGACGTGGCCGGCAATACGATATCTGCATATTTAGCCGTATCCGTCATGAACAGTTCATGCACAACCGTGAACAGATCTTCCCGTGCAAAACCTCGCTCCACTCGTTCAGTATCCGGTGCCACCACCAATGGGTTGCTGCAGTAGACCATCAGAGCCCGGATCGGCTGCTCGGCTTCCAGCAGAGCTTCACCAATCCGGTTCATGTTTACCACTCGCGGCTCCGTATTCTGCCGCAGCTCCGGACGCTCCAGCGCGTCGCTATTCGTGCTCGCGTAGCTGTTCGTACGCACGGCACCGCCGCCTTGCTTCAGCCATTGCCCCGTGATGGCAGGCAGACATGCAACGCTGCGTACGTTCATCCCCCCATTATCATGGTGCTGGAGGCCATTGCCGATGTGAATATGGGCTGCCTGTGCGTTGCCATATAGCTCGGCCAGCTTCACAATGGTCTCCTCCGGCACGCCCGTAATGCGCGCAACGCGTTCAGGTGTGTAGCTGCGGACATGAGCACGCAGTGCCTCATGTCCCACTGTATACTTTTGCATAAATGCTTCATCCGTCAGTCCCCGTTCGAACAACACATGCATCAGGCCCAGCGCCAGTGCACTGTCCGTGCCCGGGTACAGCGGGATAAACCAGTCGCCCCATTGGGCGGTACGATTGCGATGCACATCGATTACGACGATCTGGGCGCCCTTCTTGCGGGCTTTCTCCGCCAAAACGACCTGGTGCATATTCGTACTCACGATATTTCCGCCCCATACCAGAATAAGATCTGCATGCTCCGTATCTTCCGGCACCGTTCCATGGTTGGCGCCCATCGTATATTTCCAGCCGGTATTTCCGGCCGCATTACAGATGGTCTGCTCCAGCATACTCGCACCTAGCGCATTGAAGAAACGCCGATCCATGCCGTCTACGCCGAGAATGCCCATGTTGCCGTAGAAACTGTAAGGCAGGATGCTCTCAGGTCCGTAGGTCTCGGACAATGCAGTGAAGTTGGTCGTAATCTCGCTAATTGCTTCATCCCAAGTGATTCGTTCGAACTTGCCTTCACCCTTGGCTCCAACACGTCTCATTGGATATTGCAGACGCTCGGGGTGATACACCCGCTCCGTCATATTTCTGACTTTATTACAGATGGCACCCTTCGTTATCGGATGATCCGGATTGCCCGCCACCTTCACAATTTTGCCGTTCTCTTTATGTAGTAACAGACCACAAGTGTCCGGACAATCGAGCGGGCATACCGCTGCAAATACCCCATTCTCCTGATCGATCATCGTATGGCTCCCCCTCTTTAAAAAGCTATCCCTATATCATATCTTCTTCGAGGTTATCACGTAAAGAGAACAGTATGTTTTTGCTTCATATTCGCCGCTATAGCACCTTCAAAATATTTTCAAGAAAATGTTTTGCCATTTGATTCAATTTCAGAATACAGGGGTAAATTAAAAATAAGGCATTAGGCTAGTGTTTCCCCACTTCCTCCTCATGCCATATCATGGACCACTCCCGAAATTCGCCATGAACAGGTTTCGTTCCCCCGAACCTTGTCATGGCGAATTTATTTTGCTTTAAAACTCCAATAAAGGACACAAAAAAAAGATTCCGACCTGCTCCATCACAGCATATTTGCCATGAACCGAGCAAAGTTAGAATCGTCTTCACTTCTATGTGTATATGATATATGTGTTTCGTGTCATGCATTGTAGTGCCATACTCCGCTACGCCTGCTTGCTCAACATCACTCTACCCTCCGCCTCCACAGGTTCGATCGACGTTACTACCTCTGGTTTCACTTTTGGCTCAGCTTGGCGCAGGTACACCACCCAATAGGCTGCAGCTACAAACAGAGCGCCTCCAGTCAGATTGCCGAGCCACACCGGAATGAAATTCATCACATATTGTCCCCACGAATAATGTCCTTCGAAAATTGCAGCCGGAATGAGGAACATATTGGCCACAACGTGCTGGAATCCAATGGCCACAAACGCCATCGTTGGAAACCAAATGCCCAGTACCTTGCCACTCATCGTATCCGATGCATAAGATAGCCACACAGCCAGCGCGACCAGCCAGTTACAGCCGATGCCGGAGATAAAGGCTTGTAAGAAGCCGTCATGCAGCTTGTGTCCGGCCATATCCACTACTTTAGCCAAATACACGCCCTCTCCAGTCAGACCAAGCACATGTCCAAACGCGTACGCGACAAAGATTGCTCCAAGAAAATTACCTATCGTTACTAATGATAGATTTTTCACCATGCTGCCTACCGACAGCTTGCGCGCGATCGTAGCGAGCGGAACAGCCATCATATTGCCTGTCAGCAATTCACCGCCACCGATGAGCACCATAATTAGTCCCACCGGGAACACAGCTGCACCAATCAGATTAACCAAGCTCCCCCACTCTGCCGGAACAGATGCAATCACCCGGATGTCCAGTAGAAAACCCAACGCAATAAATGCCCCTGCCAGAAAACTGAGTACCAAGACTGAAGACACCGGATATTGCGCCTTTTTCATGCCTGTTTGCGCCGTATATTGTGCAACCTCAAGAGGTGTTTTCGCTGCCATATCGTTCATCCTCTCCTTCATTGTTCATTCATCATTGCAATAAAATCATTGGGAAATTCTTTGGTTACGCGTCGAATGCCATATCCTAATTGTATCTTGGTCCTATGCAAAACTTTGTGCAAATTATCACAATGTTATGTATAAAAGTCGTTATTCATGCTTGTCATCCAATGACTATCACAGCAAAAGATACTGGGCATGCTAATATGTAACTTCATCATAAATATCAAAAAAAGACTGGCGATATGATCGCCAGTCTTTGGGTATTTTTTGGCTTCCTTACACCATTGCTGGTGCTTTTACTTCTACCGGTGGCAGTGCTTGCAGACCTGCCGTGTTCAGGAAGTTCCATGGTTTGTTGTAATGTGGCTGGAAGAAGAAGTCGATGAAGGCCAGTTCATCTACGGTCATGTTGTTTTGGATGCAGACCGAGATCGTATTAATCGATTGGGTCAGATCAACCTGTGACATCACCTGTGCTCCGACGATCCGACGAGTAGCCTGCTCATATACTACTTTGAGCAACAGTTTCTCAGCCGTTGGCATGAACTCCGGACGGTAGCTGTCTTCCAGTACGACAGATTCAACAATCAGACCTTCATCAGCAGCAGACGTTTCCGTCATCCCCGTACCCGCAATATTTTGCTCATATATTTTGATACCCGATGTTCCTTGTGTACCCATATACGGTGTCGTAGGACGAACCAGGTTACGGGCTACGAGTGTACCCATCCGCACGGCGTTGGTTGCCAGTGGAATGTAAGATGCTTTGCCTGTCGGGTTGTAATGAATAGCACAGCTGTCACCCGCAGCGAAGACGTCTTTTTGACTCGTTTGCATATATTTATCCACGATGATTGCGCCGTTTGGCAGCATATCCACTTGGCCTTTGAGCAGTTCGGTATTTGGACGGAAACCAATGCAGAGAATAACCAGATCGGTTTCGAATTCCCCTTTGGACGTGATTACCTTGGTCACTTTACCATTCTCTCCAGTAAACTTCTGTACCGTTTGACCGAGAGCCAGCTTGATGCCGCGTCCAGTCAGCGTATCTTCAATCGCATCTGTGAACTCAGGATCCAAATATTTATTCAGAATCCGATCCACACTGTCAATCAGAGTAACTTCCTTGCCGTTCATCTGGAACGCCTCAACCAGTTCTACGCCGATATATCCTGCACCTACAACGGTAACGCGTTTCGCATCTTTAGCTTTTTCGATAATCGTGTTGGAATGATTGTAGTTTTTGCACAGCAGAATGTTGTCCATCTCAATGCCTTCAAGCTTCGGAACGACAGGCCATGAACCGGTTGTCACAATCAGTTTGTCAAACGTATCTTCAAATTCTTCCCCGGTTTGCAGGTTTTTAGCCCGAAGGGTATGGCCCTTGGCATCGACTGCTGTCACTTCGTGAAGCATCTTGGTCACTACACCGAGATCTGCCAGTTGATTAGGTGAAGAATAGAACAAGCCGTCAGGGTCTTTCACAACCCCACCTACATAAAGCGCAATGCCGCAAGATAGGAAGGAGATATTGTCATTGCGCTCATACACCGTGATGGTAGCGTCCGGGTACAATTTGGCGGTATTTACGATGGCTGCGGTCCCTGCGTGTGTACATCCGATAACTGCGATTTTCATTAAAAGTTCCTCCTCGAAATATATAAATGAGTTTGAATATAACGTTATTATGGTTGTGAAATATTTCACTTCTTGTTCGAAACTGTGTATGTGATTTATTTCACTTTATACACTCATTATAATGTGATCTTTTTCACATTGCAATAGGTAGAGCAAAAAAAGTTTGTCGAAGGAGGTCCTTCCTTGTATTTACGCCTTTCTTCCCTTCACTGTATTGATTTCATTGTCCCCGGATTGGAGTCGGTTTATGCTATGCAATGGCTTCCGCGATCCCTGTAGGTCATATGGAGATATACAGTTAAAGTCCCCTCTTGCATTCATGTTTACTTGTAAAAAAATAAATGCATTCAATTTCAACTACAGGGTTGATTTTTAAATTGGTAAGCGCTTACAATAATATTGATCCTTTAAATGGAATTTATGTAAATTAAACACCAATTCAATTATTCGTTCAGGAGGCGTTCATTTGAAGAAACGTTCAATGCCTGTCGTATTCCGCATGGTTCCCGTTACGCTTGCGATCACCATGATGACAACTGGAGTAGCTATCCCCTTTGCTGCTTCTGCCGAATCTCCACCCGTTACGATTAAAACCGAAGTTCTGTCCTCTAACGTTCCAGCAGGTGCCGATGTGTCTTCACTACTTCAGAAGTTTAGGGATTTCAGTCATTTTGCAACCGGCGACTTGGCCAAAGATACGGCCTATGCCCTGAATATCGTTTCGTGGCAAATGCCGCACGGTGGATTCTACAAAGACATGGAAGAGCAGTACGCAGCCCCATGGGATGGCGTAACCGCTCGATCAGGCTGGAAAGACCCGAATGGGATTGAACTTGGCACCTTTGATAATGATGCAACAACATCCGAGATCCGCTTCCTTGCTGACATGTATGATAAAACGGGCAACCAAGCCTTCAAGAACAGTGTGCGTAAAGCGGTGGAATTTATCCTGATCTCCCAATATCCCTCTGGAGGTTGGCCGCAGGTCTATCCCAAACGAAGTAACTACTCCGATGCGGTGACTTACAACGACAATGCTATGGTACAAACGATGGTTTTATTAGACGATATGATTGAGCGCAGAGGTGGGTTTAACAACGATATAATGACTGCCGCTGACCGCATCAAATTGAAAAATGCACTGGATAAAGGCATTGATTATACGCTGAAAGCACAAATTATCAATAATGATCAACTCACCGTTTGGGGTGCCCAGCACGATCCTGTGACCTATGTTCCTGTGCAAGGCAGAGCGTATGAATTAGCCTCCAAGTCGGGCTCAGAGTCGGTGGCGATTACTGCTTTTCTCATGTCCAGACCTCAGACTCCCGAGATTGAACAAGCCGCCAAAGCAGCTCTGCGATGGTTCGATAACGTTCGAGAGAACGGAACCAAGTATAACCGACAAGGTCCAGTATATTTTGAACCGGATGCAGGGAGTGTGATCTGGTACCGTTTCTATAACGTGGATGAAGATGTGCCTTTCTACGCGGACCGGGATGGGTTGAAATATATGGACATTCTGGACATCAGTGAAGAACGACGACATGGCTACTCCTGGGCCGGAAGCTATGCACGCAACCTGCTTAAGCTGGCCTCCGATCAAGGTTATTACATGATAAGTCAGCCCTTGCCCTGATTCGGAAGCCAGCTCCTATCTGTGAAGAGAATACCGCCGCATGTATATAAAAATCAAAGGAGCCTATCCTTGCACATGCAAGAATAGGCTCCTAAAACGCTCATGTATTAACCGAGCAATTTCTCGATATCTGCTATCATAGTCTCCGGGGATTCTTTCGGTTCAACACGACCGACCACTTCACCTTCACGGTTAACAAGGAACTTGGTAAAGTTCCATTGGATGTCGCTTGTTTCACCTACGCCAGGTTGTTGCTCCTTCAGGTATTGGAACAGGGGATGTGTATCCGCACCATTCACATCTACCTTGGCGAACACCGGGAAATTCACACCATAATTAATCTGGCAAAATGACTCAGCTTCCTCACTTGTACCTGGCTCCTGCCCTCCAAACTGGTTACAAGGGAAACCCAGTACAACGAGACCCTGATCGCGATAACGATCATAGAGTTTTTGCAATTCACCATATTGCTTGGTTAGTCCACACTTGCTGGCTGTATTGGCAATGACCAATACCTTACCTTGATACAGATCCAGTGAGACTTCCTGGTTCGCGGTAGTTACCGCTTGATATGAATATACGGACATGACTGATTCCTCCCATGATACGTGTTGGTTTGGGCTGCGCCGAGCACATTAATATAACCAATGAACTTACAGCCTGTCTTATTATTATAAACCTGATCCGATGCGATTACCAAATTCCGGGTCTACCCATATTTCTTTACTCCCATGAATGCGAAAGAGCCGCATGCGATAGCGCACAGCGGCTTCATTCGTTCTATTATGCAGGGCCAACATATGGCCGAATTCATTAACTTCCTATCGCTTGAACGCGCTGTTCTGTCCGTCCTCCAGCATGAACCATTGCACTGTTCATGACCTTCGTATCTGGCGTTTTCGATTGCTGGCGTTCACCAGCAAGAGCGTATGGCAAGCAAAGCGGTACACCGGAGCGTGGATCAATCACAATATCTGCTTCAATGTTAAATACTTCACGAAGCACATCCGAGTTCATGACTTCCACAGGCGAACCATGAGCAATGGCTTTACCTTTTTTGATACCAATCATGTGATGTGCATAACGGGAAGCATGATTCAGGTCATGTACAACCATAACAATGGTACGGTTAGCTGTGGCATTCAGCTGCTCCAGCAGTTGCAGTACTTCAAGCTGGTGAGCCATATCCAGGAACGTTGTAGGCTCGTCCAGGAACAGGATATCCGTCTCTTGAGCAAGTGCCATGGCAATCCAGGCACGTTGACGCTGCCCACCGGACAGTTGATCAATCGGGCGATCATGGAATTCTGTCATGCCTGTCACTTCAATAGCCCATTCAATCATGCGTTTGTCTTCCGCACGCATGGAGCCAAATCCTTTTTGATAAGGAAAGCGACCATACGATACCAGTTCAGTAACGGTAAGTCCTTCTGGTGCTGTTGGATTCTGTGGCAAAATCGCAAGCTGCTTGGCAACTTCACGCGTGGACTGTTTATGGATGGACTTCCCGTCGAGTAATACATTACCTGCTTTTGGTGCCATAATGCGTGCCATCGTTTTCAGGATGGTTGACTTCCCTGAACCATTGGCTCCAACAAGTGCTGTAATTTTTCCTTGGGGAATCTGAATATTCAGATCCTCTACAATTAGTCTTTCCTCATAAGCGATATCCAGCTTGGTCGTCTCCAGACGAAACATGCGATCATCCCTCTCTCATTTATCCCGGTTATGTAATCCGGCTATGACAACGAAAACGAAATTGTAATTCTGTGTATTTCCGACGCAAATATCTTCTACACTAAAGATACTGATAATCATTATCATTTGTCAACATGAAAATGCAAATCTTCTGCTTGTTCCAAGCCTTATTCGGACCTTTTTAAGCACATTGGAGTGCTTCTTTATAAAAACATATGAGAGCTTTTCTCATTCAGCACGCGCATTTCATCACTTCTGCTCATCTCTCGAACTATTGAATCGCTAATTCTGTGTCGAAATTGTGAATATATGATTTTTCTATAACGATTGTTGCATCCGGGATAGGGATCAAAAAAAGATGACCTTGAAATCTATAGTCCAAGGTCATCTCACATACGCTCGTTTAATAAGGTATGAATTCAGCATTCAACAGTATTGGATCAAAAGACACTTCATGAATGTATGCAACATGCTCGAATAAAATAACTTACAGCTTCGGCTGTGGAATCAATTGGATTACAGTCATCCCGCCCTGGGTACTCTGCACGCTGGCAATACTCTCAGCATCAAGATCAGCCGGAAGTTCGATCTGTAACCCATACGGATAGAGACGATCTGCTTCTTCAATAGACATCTGGGCAGAAATCGTTGCATCCTCTTCATTGGATACGGATGTGTCAGGCGAAGTCGAGCCTGTATCCGGTGTTGTATCGGTAGCAGGGTCTGAAGTGGAATCACCCGATGTTAATGGGTCTGCCTGCTGACTGCCATCTTCCGCTTGCTCTGTGTTCTCCGCGTCTCCCGCTGCTACTGCTCCGTCCGTGCTTCCTTCAGAAGTACTGCCTGAATTGCTATCGGAAGGATCTTGGGTATCCGGCTCTTCATTGCGATTGAAGCTCTCCCGCTTGCCTGTGGTATCCAGCTCCTGAGTACGGCCATCTTTCATTGTCAATTGAAGTTTGCCTTGCTCATAATCGGTGCTTCCCGTATCGTTCCTGAAACGGATCACCAGCTTTGCAGGTAATTGCGAACCCTCCTCTTCACTTACAGGAATGATATAAGCAATCTGCTCCGCAAGCTGTACTTCGGGTTCAGCCGGTATGACAGGCTCCTGGGTAGATGGAGGAGATGCCACTGGCGGCTCTGCAGAATCTTTCATCCATGCATATGTACCGCCAGCAATGCCAAGAACCAGGATCAAAAGGAGTAATCCGAACAGATTCTTCCTCTTCCCCGTAAGCATCCGTACCAGTGGAGAGGACAATTCGGTCTTCGCACGGTCATAGGCCGGTTTCATCGTTTTATTCGCTCTCGCGTAATATGGTTTGAACGGCGACTTCGACTTGAAAGCTTCACGGTCATGGGCCTTGAAATAGGCCACGAGGGCATCCACATAACCTTTATGTGCATTGGCCCCCCGGACAAACATCCGTTGATCTCCTGACCATTCAAAGAATGGATACAAACCTTCAGCACGACTTGCATTGGTCCGGATGAATTCAATCAGGCCAGAATAATCCAACCGGTTACTTCCGCTTCCTCCCCGGTAGAAAGCCAATGGCAAAGCCTCATAGGCCGCGATCCCCGGCTTAGTCTGCAATTCTTCGGCAAGCCAGCGACGCGTCCAGCGTTGAAGTTCATTGCGTTCTGCCAGGGAGAGCACCTCCAACGCCTCTTCCTCATTCCCCTCGCCACTAAGCCAAGCTCTCGCAGCCAGCATTATGTTCGTTCGAGTCGATACATCAGAGCCCTGACGTGCCGCCCAATCTCGAACTTCATTACCATGCTGCAAAATATCAATGCTTAACAACTGTTCACGGTTAACCCGTTCCAGATCCAGATCCTGAATCATAAACAGGTTAATGACATAAGCAAGCTTGTCGGCAAGGCGGGTTAACTCCTCCTGATATGCCGGGTCTTGACCGGGAGAAGGAGATCCCCCTTTCCGATTAGGACGGACTGTAGATTCAGACTGACCAATTCGTGCCGTAACACCTGTATCATAGTAACCTTCAGCTGGTACCCGATCCAGTATGCTAACCCGTTGGAGTGCTTCATTCGCAGATTGCACCGGACCCGGTGCAGAACATAATCGTTCACGCAGCTCACTGGCTGTCCGCTCCAGCAAGAAGCTGTTGTGGATCGCAGATGGATGGGACGTAACCCATCTTCGGATCACTTCCACAACGTTCGCTGCCGATTCGGTTCGTTTCAGCTGATTGTCCAGATAAGGTTCAAATAATAGCTTGGATAGCGATTCATTGGCCAGCACTTTATCAAAGAAAGCCCGATTCAGCTGAGTATCCCGGTCCAGCACAGCATATAATTCCTGCACAGCACGCATACGTTTCTGGGCGCGGGCATTATTGACACCGTAGATGAAATAGTCCACGATCCAAGATTGCACCACGGGCACGGCAACGCGGAAGTATTCTCCAATGCGAGCAGCGACTGCTTCTTCGGGTACGTTCTCACGCTTCACGCTATCCAGTTCCCGGCTGAGTAAGGTCAGGAACAGCTCGTTCAGACGCGAACGTTGCCGTGCTCCACCTTCCGGCTTCAGATAGGTCAACAAGCCGCTCAGAACTTGACTTTTGTTATCCAAGTACAGATCTTCCATGCCTTGTTCAAGACCATAGAACACCGAGAGTTCGCCATAGGCTTCAATGGAAAGCTCCCTTCCAGGCTCCATGCCGGACAGCATCTCGTCGGCAAACGTATAGAACGCATCCGCAGCTCCAGGTTCCTGCAATAAAGCCCAGGCGAATTCCGCATAAGGCAACTTCGCCACAGATGCATCCGCATGTGTCACTCTGCCGGATACCAGATCAAAGGTGAAATCCTTCTCCGTATTCCGGTCTTTCGGACGTAACGTCCCCCGCTCTACAAACTGGACATGGATGCCCTTCTTGGCCAGTGGCTCCTTGGCAAACGTCATGAATCCCAGCTGACGCCGGAATGCATATGGTAACGCAGTATACAGCAAACGCAGCAAGCCTTTGGCCCCTGCGGTCACTTCTTCAGCGGGAAGGTCCAACGCAATGTATACTTTTCTGCGTGTCGCTACAGACTGCATCACCGCGTAGAGCAGGCGCTTGAACAGCACTTCGTTCATCTTCAGGGCGTTCAGCATCTGGCTTGGCGATAAATCTGCACTCAGACTGCCGCCAGGTTGAGCAGCTCTTGGCAGGCCCTGTCCGCTTCCAGTTGCTGTAGGCAATTCTGCAAGCGCAGGCAGTACTGTACCTTGTTCGATGTCATAGGACGTGGCGAACACGGCATCCAGCCAGCCGCCTTGCTTCATCTGCTCTTCCGAGCGTTCGGGAGACAAGACGTAGTTATGCGCAAAAAAGGCACTGCGCAGCCCCGTGAAATCCGCAGATTGGTACACATTTTGCCCAAGAATCGTCTCTCCACTCTCCAAATGAAGCAGGTGAATGGAAGCCGGAAACTTCGTCTCGTCCTTCTCGCTACGGCCTGTTAGCTCCGCTGGAGCGTCATAGACACAGTAGGGGTGAAGCACTTTTTTGATAAAAGAAGGGTCCAGTCCCGGCGATGCCGCAACCGTATCGAACCCCTCTGTTGTGCGAAACACCCCGCGCCGCTCCCGGGTATACAACTGTTGTTCAATGGGCGGGGTTACGGAAGAACGCATCATCCCACTCTCCCCTCAATGTACTTCAGCTTGTACAACAACCACAGGAAGGGTTCATCCACGCGGATCGGGCTAACCACACCCTGCAATTTCATATCCACCGGATTGCTGCCCAGCGCCGATACTGCGAAATAGGCCGTATCCTTGAAATACACATCCATCGTACCTTTGAACGGACGATCCACCTTCTCGATAAAACGGCGGATCTCCCCGTCGATATTCTCGAACTCGGTTAGGTCGAACCAATCACGGTGTACCATGTTGCGGAACACGTTACTATTCGATTTGATATAATCCCCCTCTTCATCCTTGAGGGAATGCAGCATGTCGCTTTTCGTGAGCACAACAGCTGTTGGAATATTGGTCTTGGCTTTGTCCTGATACGCAATAAAATCTCCAAACATCGTCAGCACCACGTCGCGCGGCTCATCGTATCGCGGTGTCCACTCTCCCGGCTCATTGCCGAGGTTAATGCGGATTTTGTCCCGAATCGAACGAATCTGAAGCGGGTCCACCATGAACAGGATACCTGCCGAGTTCTTGATGTGCTGCCCGTGAAGTCCGAGATAATCCTGCTCCACCATACCTTCACCCGCAACGTCAAAGAACACCAGGGTCAGCGGTGCCTTATCTTCGTCCTTGAACACAAATTGGAAGATAAACGGCTCCTGCAGCTTCTCCTTCTGTGTGGAATCGAGCAGATCGCCCCGTTCGAACAACGGTTCTTCATAATCCGCACGGAACCGACGGCTAATCTCCGCATTCAGCGGCATGCAAGCCGCGTCAAAATGATCGGCCGTATAATGCTGCAACGTATGAATCAATGAAGTCATGTAGACGGATTTTCCCACCTGGGATGCACCGATAATGGAAATGATATTGCTCGGTGCTTTACCCGCCGTAACAGGCAGCTCGTTATGACATTGCGGACACAGCCGGCGACGTGTAACGACACCGTAACGATCGTTCAGCCCCATCACGATGTTATCGGAATAAATCCGATGTTCCTCCGGTACATCATATGGAGCCAATACGGCCTCCATATCAAATACCGTATCGAGTCCGAATCTTTCGCGATACCGATTCAACTTCGCATCTTCCCCGAGTGCGTAATCCTCATCATCATCGCGGTGATGGGCGGCGCGAAACACCACCTCTTCCGGTGAAAACTTGCTGAAACAATAAGGACATACAATATCGTAAAACAGCGGGCGTTCCTCCGGCTGTTGTCTCTTCAAAAACCGACTAAAAAAGCTCATAGCCACTCCCCTCCCCTGATCAGTCAGACAAAGATGATTTACACTTGCACTACGATGACAGAGTAACTTTCCAATCGCTAGTCCAACGATCTAGTCTGATATAAGCCGATAGGCGGCTCCATATTTCGGTCCGTCCGTGAAGAATAATCGAACATAATCATCCTTGGCAACTTCAACGGGCGGCATCTCATTTCTTCCGGGAGCAAAATCACTCACAAAAGGATACACCGTACCATCTTCCTTATTCAGCGGAACCCCGCCCTGTTTGCGAACATAACAGAGTGCTTCCTTCGGAACAGGTACTTCCGCTGTGACGGTGATCAATACACTTTTTCGTTTCTGAAAAAAACCGCTCTTGTAGCGAATGGAGAAGCGGATATCCGCTTTTCCTGCGCTTGCAATCACCATGTTGTCCTCGTCTCGCTGACGGATCAGCACGGGCCCGTCTTCCTGCATCTGACACACATACACCGTGTACTTGATGGCCCCAAAACCCGTGATCCGATCGGTGTAACCATTGTTCGCCTTATATTCCTCTCTCGTGTACAGCTTCAGCTTGCCCTGTGCAGGCTCTACCCCGGTACGATCATCGCTCATCATATCCAGCTCCAGCCGTTCCACATACACAGCTTCAACCCGTTCGGGCCAGAGCCAGCGAAGTGTACAACGCCCTTCATCCACCGCAAGTGTCAGTTTTCGAATCAAGGGTGTCGAAGGGTCTGCATCCGTAAACCGCATGTCCATTGACCTCCCGACGTTAGAATCCTTTGCTGCGTGAATCTCTTGCTCTCTGACCGAATCCTTCGGCTGAAGAAGTTCCGCCGCCAGCTTCACGGCGTCCCCTGCTCTTCCGCGGCGTGTTCTCCTTAATCGGAACAATCCAGGAGAACAGGGTCAATACGCCAGATAATATGAGCATTGCACCAAGTCGTACGAAGGTATCCCCCACGTTCGAACCGTCAAGTCCCCACTCCAGCAGCAACCCTGCCAACAGACCCGATACCGCACCGCCGATACCAAAGCTGAACGCGAGATGGCGATTATCGAATACGAGTCCAAGGGATACACCCAGTGCTACGCCGATCAGCAACAAGGCTGCCACACGGAAAATCGCCAGATAAATGCTAGGCTCCATCATACCCGTGCGCTCCGTCACCAGCGTCCGTTCATCAATCGTATCGTAGATCTGCTGGAATGCCAGATTCAGACCACCGGAATCCGGTACATCATAGTACATCCCACCCGATTGTTGGGCAATATTACGCAGCAGATCCGTACCTGATGGGTCCACCAGACTTAAGCCGACTGTATGAATGGAAATCTGTTCGCTGGCATATTGGGACAAAATATCTGCCGTATCCGCTTCACTGAAACCATCCGATAACAAGATGACAACGGTACCTCGTTTCGGGTCCTGTTTGCCCTGAATCTGTTCCATGCCTTCCCGCAGCACGGCATCAAAATTGGTGCCGCCTGAAGTCGTGACAATGCCATCGATTTTGCCATAAACCTCATTCTTGGCCGCGTCACTATCCAGCGCAATAAACGGTTGCAACAACTGTGGCTGGTCATCAAACGTAATCACAGCTACCTGTTTGTCACTCTCCATTTGGCTGATCAGTGTCTTGGCTGCTTCAAAGCGTCCGTTATCCGGATCTGTCTCGCTCATGCTGCCCGAGTTGTCGATCATCAGTACGATGTCCTTCACTTGCTTCACACCGCCCGGATTGATCTGATACAGCAATTGCAGCGCGAGTCCAACAACAAACAACAGAGCGAGTGTTGCTGGAACAAGCAATTTCCACGACAGTCCCAGATATCGGAGCTTCCATGAAGCGCCATTCAGCTTGGGTGAGATCATCTCTGCGATCAAACAGAATAATCCAACGCTAAGCGCGAGTACGCCAAAGTATAAGCCCATCAGCAACAGACGCGGCATTTCCCCAAGCCATTGACGCAGCATGATTTCCCCTGCCGCAAAGCCCACTGCTCCGCCAATCAGGCTGAACAGGACCAGGAGAAGATTGATTTTTCGCTGCATGTCCACATGCATCCTTTCCATACCAGCCTTAAGCAGGCTGAGTTAATACAAGATTGTAGCAGGGTGTCATGACACAGTCGGCCGTCTTAACGGATGGGTAATAACTTTTCCGCCAGACCTGCGGGGTGAAGTTCATAACCATTCTCCGTGTACGAGTCATAATATACCTTGCCGTTCCGATACACCATGAGATCCTCCAGATGGAAACCTCCCATCAGATTCAGCTTCTCCACACCACTGCTGCGTTCTTCGTACACCACACCCAGCTTGTAGATGCGTGACGTCTCTTCGGCATGCGCCGCGTAGTCCATGAAAGCACTATGATGGTCACCAAAGAAGTACTTCTCTTCATACCGATGTTCCTGTGTATAATCGAATACCCGTACCCGAACGACCGCCTGATCCTCCAACGTGTGGTACAACCTGCGGAACAGATCATCCCGGGTCAATACGTCTTTGTCGCCGTAGGCAATCGTCACATTAGCCCGTTGCAACAGCTCTTCTTCAAATGGCAGTCGCAACGGCTCGGCCGTAAGCAGCAACGAGTGACATACCTCCATCAGACGTTTCAGCAGATGTTCATCACCTTCCGTTGCAAGCCGGTTCATATCTCCCATATACCGGTCCTCAAACCATACGTCCCGTCCGCGCTTGGCTTCCAGGTCGCTGATTAGCTCTTCCGTCACTTTGCCGTAGTATTCCATCACGTTCTGGCCGATGTATTCATCCGCAGCGGCGATACTTTGAACAGCCGTTTCTCGCAGTGTGCGTTCCAACGCTTCAAGAGCTGCTGTGACGTGGCGACTATATCGATGAAGCTCTTCCATCTCCGTATCGTAGATGCGCAGCAGATGTAATTCATTTTCCAGTCCCAGCAAGTCTACCTTGGGTACATACACTCGTTCCAGCATGCAGTCAATCAGATTGCGTACATTCTGCTTATCACGGAACAACGCCCGTTTGAACGACTGATCTTCCACTCGCTCTTGCTGACGTTGCTCCAGCAGGGCACGTGCCGATTCAAGCTGCATTGATTTATCCCTAATCAGTCCAAGCAGCGCTTCACGTACACTGCCAGGCTCACCGTCACTCCAGGCTGCCCATTGGAAGTAACCAACCTCTGGATGCTCCGCGCGGGATTGTTCAGCCTGACGACGAAGAGAAGCGCCGGAGCTGCGCTCTCGCACACGCTCTTCGACAAGACGGGTGACGTTATCCCGGAAGAAAGCTTCAGCTCCTTGCCCGAACAGCGCTCTCTCTGCTTCACGAAGCGAGAGAGGCTTCAGATCGGAGAAACTGACGTTATGCGTCATGATGCCACTCATGCCACTAACCAGATCTTCATTAGGTAGCAGACCTTCGACTTTGCGTTCCACCGAGGCCGCGTCCAATCCGAAGAAAGCAAGCTTGTCCTTGATGTTCCAATCCGGCTCCTGCCGCATCCGTGTCAGCAGATACCGATACATGTGGTATAACACCGCCAAGGCAATCGGTTTGTTGGGCCGCCTGATCTCGGCAAAACCCGCACTTGCATAACCATGTTGATCCGAGGTGGTACGAATATTGTTTTTGAAGGATGTATTGTTGTACGTGTTCGCTCCCGTGCTTGAAACAGTACCCGAGTATTCCGCATCCTGCTTCCTGTTCTTCAGCAGGCAGATCCGGCAGATGATCTCGGCATTTTCGATCCAGCCACCGGGAACGCCGGTACCACGCTCATTTTTGTCGGACAACAGATATACCAGATCAAATAATGGGGACGCGGGATGTGTAACGGGAATGGAAATCCCATCCTCCGTCACCAACAGATTATCGCTGAACGTGTAGTCCAGCGACTGCATATAATCCAGCTCCCGTAGGAAAGCAAGGCCTGCTGCGCTGGCATACCCGAAAGAATCCACCTGTTCCATCTCGCTGACCAATACATGCAGATCCGTTTGCACCGACTTGAAGGCTTGGGACAAAATAGTCTCCGTCAGCTTGGTGAGCTCTGGCAACAATACATTCAATGGATCATCGGCTCTGGTTACCACCGTAACGTAAATCCGATCAAATGACGAGTACAGCCGTCCATATTCGGCAATTCGGTTACTGACCCGCCGAAGCGTACGATTCAGGTCAAAGAGAGCCTGATCCGATTCGTGGAAACTGCGGTGCACATCCTTACGCCGTGTTTTGGACGGTCGCTCCGTCTGCCCCGCGGACAGCGGCAAGCGGTGACGAGTCACCTGACCATCATCGGACGAGCCACCATTCCTCGTTTCACCCGAACCCGTTGCCTGATCATCTGTCCCGATCTGAATGTAGACCACACCGTCTCCGTTATCCCATTTCAGCCGATTGATCTCCTGCACGGCAGACACGGCAGGTGCCACCAGATCACCCACAAACAGGAACAGCGCCGGGTAATGGATACTGCTGCGCCCATCACCCAGGCTGCCTTGACGCTCCTGCTCTATTGCATACTGCGCTGCATACTTCTCCAGATCACGCTTCAGGGTATTGTTCGAATAGAACTGCATCCCGGCCGCCACCCTTACTTCAGCCTTTTGCGAATGTCGTTCAGCTTGGACGACATCGTTCTGTAGAACTGATAGATGTCTTCTCCGTTAGCCAGTTCTACCCGCTCGTATTCCAGACGATCACGTGATTCCATGAACAGCGCAGCCAGATCATCCAGCTTCGTCAGCAATGGGGTGATATCTTCAGAAGCCGTCAGATCATTATCGCGACGGGAGGCTTTGCGCAGCAGTGTACTGCGATCCTTCTCCGCCAGACCACGGAAGTTGCCAAACACTTCATACTCGGCAAAGTTACGGCTCTTCATCAGGTTCGCAAACGGCTCCCATGCATCTTCTTCCGGATCACGGTCATAGACGTAGAGCGCACCTTTTTTGACGATGGTGTCTGTATAGAGCGCTTCGATGAAGCGGTCATACCACTGCTCTTCGTCCTGATACTGGGCCAGAATGCCTTCCAGTTCGGCAACTTTGGCCGAGATGGCATTCATCTTCGCCAGTTCCTCACGTACACGTGCGATCAGCTGTGGAGAGCGTACCAGGTTTTCTTTGGCCATATCTTCATTAATACTGCCGAAAATATCCTTAACTCCTACACGCGGCAACCCTTCGGATTGCAGACGTTTCAGCTCAATCACGGCCCGCTTCACTTCGCCGAGGTTCGGCGTGGTGGACGTCAGACGCATGTCGTAGGCTGCCAGTTTGGCGGACAAGTCAAATGCTTCTGTTGTCACAATCGCATACCGGTTGCTTGTATTCTCATCAATGGATTTGGCTGTCACAATGTTGTATCCGAGCGCCTGCTCGAACTCATTACGCACACGGGCGTTATACTGCTTCACGCGGGCATTCTCGTACACATCTCCCCATGATTTCTCCGGAATTGGAGACGGCAGATAGGTCCAGTTGTTTTTCTCCGTTTGCACCAAGTGACGACCAATGCCTTCTTTGTCCAAAATGGTACGTTCATAGCTTTCCTCATATACCTTGAGCGGAGTATACACAAAGAGCGGTACCCCGTTGCGGGTATTCAGCCAGAAGATCCGGTTACGCACTTCACTTTCCTTCACGGTAAAATGAGACTTGCCTACGGCATTGTTTTGATAATTGCGAATCCCTTTCAGAATGCCCGGTGCCTGTGCCGGTACGGATACAAATCCCCATGAAGGGAAATGCAGACTGCCTGTACTGTTGCTCAGATTGAACACTGGAACGGCCTCATCATCCAGCTTGCCAGCAATGAAACGTTCCACGAATTTCTCGACCGACTCATCCTGACCGTATTTGATCACGAGGAAATCTTCCATGGAACGGGTAATCAGATCACCGAATTTCTCACTCAGGAAGTCGGAGATGGAGCTGACGATATCAATCTCGTTCTCTTTCACCCACTGGCTGGAGTTTTCCAACAATTCACGGGAGAAGTCCCGGATCAGATCATCCGTATCACGTTTATCCAACAGCCCGTCCACCACACTTACGATATCCGGTACACTTACGACGTTCCAGTAATATGTCTTGTTGCCTTTGTGATCGGACTGTTCCTCGCCGCGTGTCAGCAGATCGCCGTTCTTCGCGAATATTGAGCTAAGGGCGTTCAGCGTCTCGGTAAATACGTTATAAATGCGGCTGTTCTCCTGATTCAGCAACTCATACAGATCTTCATAGAACTCGATCATCTGATCGTTGCGTTCCACGTCGGCGTGCAGCCAGTACTCATGAATTTTTGCTTCAATATAAGCATTCTTTTTCTTCTCTTTGGAGACAAAAGCACTCTTCGCATCGCCCAGCTTCTCTTCGGACTGCTCCTGAGCTGCTTCGATATCACGTGGAATGCGGAATGCATTCTCACGCAGGGTTTCGATGTACGACTGAATCATCTTCAGTACACAGAAGCCTTTTTCCGTATAAATGAGACGGGATACATAGAACGGACCTTGTTCGGGATGCAAAAACATACGCCGGATCTGTTCGGTGAACTGACCCGCAATTTCGCCCGGCAGTTGTTTCTTCGCCTTGATATATTCTTCACGAGCACGGGCCAGGAAGTTCTGTTCCAGTTCGGTGTCCATATTCACAACCTGTGATTTCACTACATTGCCATAGGATAAACGTTCGCTGTTCTGATAACCAGGCAGCGGCTCTGGTACGCGCGCTTCAAAGGACTTGACCACACTTTCGAGATCAATGCCCAGCTTGCGGGCAAACTTCTCGGTGTCCTCCTGGTTCGGTGCTTTGGAGAACATGGTGTTCATTTTGTCGAACATGCGATAAGCCAGATACGTGGTCATCTCTTCAATCGGTAGTACAGCCGAAGAGGCACCAATGATGTTGTAATCATAGTTAGCCGGGTACACCTTGTTCATCTGTGCAATGTTCGTGCGAATGTTACTGATATAGTCATGGATGGCGAACTCCTCACCAGACTGCTTCTCCTCACTTGCCATGAAGTTGGTAATGTTCTCGGCTGTGACGTTCATGCAGTAATCGTAGGCGTTCTCCAGCAGTTTGCCTTCGGTATTCGTTGCAGAGATCAGATGACACAGGTTAAATGGCGGCAGTGGTGAGTTGACGGTTAAAATATTGCCGTACTTCTGCGTAAACCGCTCACCGCGGCTATCCACGTTCATCCAGTAATCCAGCTCTTTAAGCGCAGCATATCCGTTCTTGCGAATGTATTCGCGCGTGTGTTCGCTCAAGCTTTTGTTGGACAGGTTCACGTCCGGCGTGAACAGGTATCCAAGCGTATTCACACGGTCAATCCCGGCAGAGCCGTGATCCCGTTCGATAATACCGCGCACGATGTAGGAAATATCGAGGAAACAGCCGCTGCCTGTACCGCCGGACAGACCTGTCAGCAGGAACACCATCAGTTTTTTGTTGGTGCCTACGGATAAGGTTTTGATTTTTTTGTCGATGGCCTGCACGACCTGATTAATCTTCGTGAACAGGAGCAGACGTCCAGCCTGACGCACACCTGCGGCGCCATTCATGCCGTCCGTGATGCTCAGTTCCGGAGACAGCCAGTCTGTAATGTACGGCTCCAGCACGCTGCGGTTTTGAAGAAGTCCGCCAATCTCGGCATTGGACAGCAATACAAATTCATTAATCGGATCGAGTCCGATTCCTTTATACTTTTTGGCGCGATCCTGTTCGTTCGTCTCAAAAGCCAGAAACTCCACATTGTCCGGCTTGTCCATTTTTTTCTTGGAAACCGGGTCCTGTGGCAGCTTGAAACGACGGTTGATCTGATATTTAAGGCGTAGCAGTGCATCAATACCTGTTCCTCCCAGACCGATAATCAGAATGGGGTTATCAATCGTATCGACCCGGATCTTCTCACTGACAATCCCTCCGCCAAGTGATACATCCAGTTGCTGAATATGTTCTCTAACAATCGGTTTCATTCCATATCCTCCCTTTAGTTAGACCAGTTGGGCACAAACTCATTACACTTGCCACTCCGATGACAGAGTAACCTTCCGATCGCTGTTATCCTCAGATTTTTTTGGTTCCCTTTTCTAAAGGGAGAAATCTGAGGATAAGCGTATGCTTCCGATGCAGCTTTCTTTTAGAAAGCTTTTAGGCGAACACTTCGCTTCTTCAGGTTTTCTCTGTCCTCTCCGTTCTCGTGTAAACAATTATATCCAACTTAAATTTGCATTCCTTTTAAACCAAACAATTAACTTACACCAGATACTCAATTAAAATGGTCTTGTCCGCCTGTTGCAGCGGGATGCTCAGTCGGTCACCGTTCTTCAGTTCAACGCCTGAGCTTGCATCGACTGCACGACCGGATTTCTCCAGCGTACCGCCTGCGGTGTTACGGATGATAATTCGATCCCCATTGCTGGGCGTAAATACATATTTTTCGGTTTCCTTCAGCTCAGGATCCAGTTGCAACAACTGATGCAGATGGAATCGGCCCCGGAAGGATACCAGCTTTTTATATTGTGGATATGACTTGTCGCCCGTGTTCTCATCACGAATCTCAACGATCATCTGACCGACAAAGCCCCGGTTTTTGCGTTTCAGCCAGCCCATCAGGAACCAGGCACCAACACCGACCACTATCAGGGCTATAGCACCGAGAATAACAGGTAACCATGGAAACGGTTTGTCCTGTTCACCACCTGATGTTGTCGGTTGAGATCCGCTTCCGGCTGCTCCGCTTGCGTTGATCGTGATAGGCTCACTTTCACGATAGAAGCTGTCTTCTTCCGCACGGATGACCAATTCATAATGATGATTGTCCGGTACTTCAAATGTTCCGGCAAAACCAGATCCTGTGTTTTCCAGCGGTTGTTCTTCACTTTTGCCTGTATCGACATCTTTCACAACCAGCGTGGCCTTCATATCTGCATACAGATCATTATCCTGAAGCGGCTGGCCGCCATTCTCCAGTTTGGCTGCAAGATCAACGTTGTCCCCTTTGGTATAGGACTTGGTCTTAATCGGGTCCACAACGAGCTGAAGATCATAGTTGAACAACAGGTTGATATCGATGCTGTCTTTCGGAGCGCCTTTTACCCGAAGTTTCCAGTCTCCCTCTTGGGGTTTCAACAGCTTCACGAGCGAATAACTCTTCGATGTCGAGAGCTTGGCTGCATCCGAGTTCAGGTCCACGGCTTGTCCGGAAGGGTCCGTTAACTGCACTTCCACCGGCTTCGAGGACATAATCGAGATGTTTGCCTCCAGCACACTATCGTTTGGCACGTTCACGGTAACTTCCTGATAACTGCCGTTTCCTGTTACAGAGGGCAGCTTCACCACATTCAATTTGGCATGATCGGCGAAGATCTCACTCAGAATCTGTGGCAGATCATCCGGCGTATCGGTAATGAATGACTTGCCTCCGGTCTGCTTCGCGAGGGCTGCGAGTGCATCCTTGTTCAGCTTGCCATCCGCGTTCAGTCCAATCGTATACACCGGAATACCCTGATCCTGTGCTTCCTTCACGGATTTCGCCAGATCAGCGTCCGATTGTGCCTGTGTACGGCCTTTGGTTTTGTTAAAGTCATTGTTGCCATCCGCCAGCAGCACGATCATTGGCGAATGAGAAGGGTCTGCACCATGGTTCAGTATGTTCATGGCTTCGGCGACACCCACGGAGACATCGGTATATGGACCCCGGCCGAGCTGATCAATAAAATCCTTCAGGCTGCTCTTGTCCGCATCAGACTGAATCGTAAGCATTGCCTTTTCCCGCTCCACCTGATCGGTATAAGCGACAATCCCTACCTTGTCCCCTTGGACGGGCAGCATATCAATAAACATTTTCATGGCTTCATTACTGATCTTGTCACGGTCACTTGTATTCATTGAGTTACTTACATCGGCTACAAGTACCGCATCGATTCCGCTTGTCTGTGCCTGAGCCGCTGCAGCTTGTGGCAGCAACGCTTGAGGTAGCAGTAGCGTTAGAATGGCCAGCAGAACCATCGTTCCGCTGAGCAAGCGTATTTTGCGTGTCCACAGCATTGGGTGTACTCCTTCACGTTTGAGATTAAAATGGGAATAGTTTATTATAGGCGTCAAGCCTTAAGGAAATCTTAACAGTCTACTAATAAATTCTGAAAAGCACCCCTATCTTGAGTTACAGTTTTGTAATGACTGACAAAAATCGACGATTTCACGCCTGTAACTGGCGCAAAAGTACCAACTATGGAAATATGATATAGTTATTGCCAGCAAACTGCAATATAACAGCGCTTGTTTACCAAGCCATAGAAGGGAACGGATTATGGTTACATAAGGATGCCTCGCCATATTGTTTCTTTTTGTCATCATAAAGGGTTTTGCACTCCAACTTCATCGGCGGAAGCCGGTCTCCCGCGAAGACACGGATCGTACCCTCTACACTATTCTGAATGGTGAGCGTGATTGAGCATGAGTACTAAACGAGTTGTATCCATACGACCATTTCATCGAACGACCTATGCCTATGAAAAGTTGCAAGTCTGCTCCCGTTGCGGACAGTATACCTGCCTGTGGGAAGATGAGTGTACGGCCTGTGGCCGGGGTACTCTGAACTCCGTTCAGGCGAAGGCGACTTCCCGCGTGAAACGCCGGATTGCACGCGACCTGTTCATTACGATCTTGTTCGGTGCAGCGGCCACCTATTTTGGTGAAACCATAGATCAGACCATGGCGGCGGCCAGCGTCTCCCTGTTGCTTCTGGCATTGCTGATCTTCATGCAGAAACGTTCGTTCGAAGTAGAGCAGCAGCGTGAGTTGAAACGCACGTTGCAACAGGATGAGGAGCTCATCCGCCAAGGTATCAACCGCAACTGGGCTCTGGTCGCCGAAGCCCGCAAGCAGGATGAAGCACTGGCTTATGAGATGCTCCGCGAGATCGGCTCACTCGTCTACAATGACCGGATTCGACTGCAACAGGTTGCACTGTTACAATCCTTTGTCCTGCGCAGTGATATGGATCTGCAGCTCAAGCCCTTGTTGCTACGCAGCTTCGAGCGGCTGCTGGCTGAATATATCGGTGAGATTGCACGGCTTAAGCCGGAATTGATCCGGGAAGACGCGATTCGTTATATCGCAACCTATGAAGTGAACATTTTACAGCTCCACAATGGAATTCAGATTCTTACAGCCGTAGCTGCTGCTGCTGTGCGCAAGAGTAAATATATTGAGTTATTCCCTAGTCTTATTACCCGCTACGCCCGCTTTATGCCCAAGGATCGGTTCATGCGGCTCTATCACACGATTGAACGCTATCCAGGCAAAGCACGCGGGGGTCTGGCGGAGTCGGTAGGCCGGGTGTATAACGAGAAATATCGGGATCAATACGCAGATGTTCAGCTGTAGGGATCATACATTGAGAAAGAAAAACGTAGTTTAGTGCAAACTCATTCCCTGTATATAGACGAGTGCAGTTTCATCCACCCCTGCATGCACATCAGCACCGCAGATCGAAGGTTATGCTTCTAATGATATAAGAATTCAGCCAAAAACACCCCATCCTTAGGTCTAGGATGAGGTGTTTTGAATTTTATGGAATGAGGCAGGCATCAAAACAGGCACTCGCAGACAATCGAAACAATAAGTGCAAAAGATCATCTGTTCTGTTGAAAAAGGGCCGCGACGTGCTTCCGTCGCGACCCTTGATCCGAGGATTCGGCACGCCTGTACCCGAACCCTCTCATATGTGCCATGCCAAACGCTTGGCATGGCATGGTGCCTGCGCAGGTGCGGCTATATCACCGCTTGCGCCAAGACTTTACCGTCCGCGACGAGAATCGCGACGGTCGCCCTTCGCCGGTCCGCGTCCTGCGGATTCCGGACGGCGAGAGCCTTCGCTGCTGCGTCCGGAGCTGCGCTTGTCCGCACTACGGCCAGCCCAGCCGCTGCTGCCTGCACCGCGATTGCTGTCGCTGCTGCGTGCAGAACCACGACCTGCGCTGCGCTCATCGCCACTGCGACCTGCACTGCGTCCGCCTTGGCCTGCTGCACCACGACTGCTGTCGCTACTGCGCGCAGAACCACGGCCTGCACTGCGCTCGTCGCTGCGGCCACCACTACGTCCTCCACTGCGTCCACCTTCGCCACCGCGGGAACCACGACCCCCACGTCCGCCATCTCTGCGATCGTTACGGCCTGCACCGCGACGGGCACTGCCCGTTCCGGAAGAGCGGCCGCCTCGTTCGTCATCCCCCTGACTGTTGATGGAACGTCTGGCTGCTCCAGTCGAAGCAATTGGACCTTCGCTCGTCCACTGGATACGCGCCAACTTCTGGTCAATCCCTTGTTCAATACGTGCAAGTTCCGGTCTGTCATGCTCTGTTGCAAACGTCACAGCAAGACCTGTACCGCCTGCACGGCCCGTACGACCAATCCGGTGGATATAACTTTCAGCATCATGCGGCATGTCGTAGTTAAATACATGCGTCACGCCTTCAACATCAAGTCCACGTGCAGCTACATCCGTAGCAACCAGCACTTGCAGTTTGGCATCACGGAACGCTTTCATTACGTTCTCACGCTTGGATTGGGAAAGATCCCCATGAAGTTCATCACTTGCATAACCCGCTTCACGCAGATCTTGGTTCAGCTTGGATGCACGACGCTTGGTCCGGCAGAAAATGATCGCCAAGTATGGGCGATACGTATCAATCAGGCCGCGAAGCGCTTCAAGCTTACCGCGATCCGTACATTCCAGCACCTGCTGACGAATCTGCTTGATCGGGATCACCGATTGGGAAGATACTTTTACATCTTCCGGATCTTTCATGTAAGTCTTCGCCAGGTTGCGAATGCCCTTTGGCATCGTGGCAGAGAACAGCATCGTCTGGCGTTTGTGTGGCAGCTCGCTAAGAATCGTCTCCACATCGTCCAGGAAGCCCATGTGCAACATTTGGTCGGCTTCATCCAGCACCAGTTTTTTTACATTATTAAGCTTCAACGTGCCACGGCGCAGGTGATCCAGAAGACGACCCGGTGTTCCAATAACGATCTGGGTACCATTCTGCAATTTGCGCAGTTGCTTCTCCACATCCTGCCCGCCGTATACGGCAAGCACGTGCAGTTTATCGTCGTTTGCCGTGAGCTTCTTCGCTTCTTCCGTAATTTGCAACGCAAGCTCACGCGTCGGCGCGATAATCAATGCTTGCGGCGAACGGTCGGATACATTAATTTTCTGAATAATCGGCAGCAAAAAAGCCAGCGTTTTCCCTGTGCCTGTCTGTGCCTCGGCGATAATATCGCGTCCGCCCAGCAGTACCGGAATCGAACGCTCCTGTACCGGAGTCGGCACGGCGATACCCTGATGTTTCAGAATCTCGCACCATTCCGGGCGAATGCCCAGTTGTTCAAAGTTTGCCAATCGTTACACCTCTGTATATTCATTTAGATAAGTCCATTTCATAATGACTTCAGTATCAGTATCTGCCATCAAGACTAGTTTTCCTTCGTTCAATCATGATTATGAAATGAATTTTTTAAAAAGCAATCCACTCGTTGCTCTTCTTCTCCATACCCTGTAGTTTACACGTTAGTCAAGCAAAACAAAAGGGGATACAGCGTTCCCCCCCTAACTTGTAGCGCAAAATCCCGAGATCGGTATGACTTGTATCAATCAAGTGAGTTTGAGGATGATTGTGAGCTTAACTACAGAAGCCCTCTACGAAATGATGATGAGTGGACAACCCAGGCGCCAGCTTGAAGTATGACTCCGACTCCGTTGTGAAGGTTATCCTAAAAATAGAAAGAAAAGGAAGAGATGTTGCGAAGTTTTCAGGAATTAAAACCCCATCTATACTTCTACTAAAACTCCCTCTACTACCACAACTATCGCTGTACACCCCAAATTCTCTAATAAAACAGCGACGCCTTCTCCCAACTTAGATTGGGGGAAAATTGCGCCGCTGATAAAAAAACTTTTTATATTGTCTGTTATGAACCGTGCCCGCCAGCTGTGGCAAATCCACTCCGTTCAAGAATGCGAGTGCTCTCTTCATTCAACCCCCGCAGGTGCACGGTTTTGCCAAGCTTGGCGTACTTGAACTTCACTTTGCCAATAGCCACAACCGCGGTGTTATCCCAGATATGTGAACCTCCGAAATCAATTGTGATCTCCTTTGGATCAGCCTCTGCATTGAATTCATCCACGAAGCGGGACGAAGATCCGAAGAAGAATGGTCCGTGGACCCGGTATACCTTCTGCCCTTGTTCCTGGCTGGCCTGTACGCGGATCTTGGTCTGTTTCCAACCAAAATGCAGCACACTGAGCACGACGCCGACCATAACCCCGATCGACAGATCGTGGGTATAGACCACAATCGCCACGGTCACGATCATGACAAAGGCTTCCGCCCGCGGCACGCGAGCAATATTTTTAATGGAGCTCCAGTCGAATGTTCCGATACACACCATAAACATCACACCGACGAGCGCCCCCATTGGTACCTGCTTCACCACACCGCTAAATAGCAGCAGCAGGATTGCGAGAAACGCACCCGCAGTAAACGTGGATAATCTCCCACGTCCGCCAGATTTCACATTAATGACCGACTGCCCGATCATCGCACAGCCGCCCATGCCGCCAAACAAACCGTTCACAAAATTCGCGATACCCTGACCACGCACCTCACGGTTCTTGCTGCTCTTGGTTTCGGTCATCTCATCCACGATGGTTGCGGTCAGCAAGGATTCCAGCAAACCAACCAGTGCCATGGTGAATGAATATGGGAGCAGAATCATCAGCGTGTCCCAGGTCCACGCAATATTCGGCAAATGGAACATTGGGAGCGTGCTCGTTATGTTCCCCATATTGCCGACCGTTCTTACATCCAGGTGAAACACCACCGTAATAATCGTCATCACGATAATTGCAATCAGTGGAGCCGGAACGCCTTTGAAAAACCGTGGCAAAATATAGACGATCGCCAGCGTGCCCGCCACCATCGCATACATAATCCAGTTCGCTCCCGTAAAGTGGGTTAATTGCGCCATAAAGATCAGAATCGCCAGTGCGTTCACGAAACCGGTTAATACCGAATGAGGCACAAACGTTATAAATCGCCCAACCTTAAATATGCCTAGAATAAACTGAATAATACCCGTCAAAATCGTAGCCGCAAAAAGATATTCCACGCCATAATCCTTGACGAGTCCAACCATCAGTACCGCCATGGCCCCTGTTGCCGCCGAGATCATGCCTGGTCTTCCACCTGCAATCGAGATCACAATCGCAATCGTAATCGAAGCATACAACCCGACCATGGGATCGACTCCTGCAATGATGGAGAAAGCAATGGCTTCCGGAATTAACGCCAGCGCTACCGTAATGCCTGCCAGCACATCTCCGCGAATGTTGCCAAACCATTGTTGTTTTAACGTATTCATATGTTCTTTACCGTTCCTCCTATGTGTATTCCTCATAATGGACAATCTTACTGAAGAGTAACGGAAGCCGTTCACGACCAATTAACTGCCCGGGACAGCACAAAATAACGGATTCCCTCTCCGCATCATTCGACTATGCTGTTGCCCAGATTGTAAATTGCATCATTCCCACCATCCGTATAGCCTTGACGGGTTAATGTGCACTCGCGTCTTTTCCGTTCCAGTGTGTACCGCTGGTGTTCCATTACTGCCTTCAGTTCTCTTACTCGTGCGACAACAGGAGCTGATCCTGATGCCAGTGGGTTTTCCCCTCTCAGAAAAACCGGGTCCGTTAACGTACTGACCTATTATTATAGTCACAGGACCGGATATGTACTAATACAGTTAAGCCATCAAAATAAAAGCTTATCTCCTATTATCTTAATATTTCTATGATTTACTCACCCATTCTCTATTCACAAAAAATAACCCGCAAAGATCCTCTGGAGAAGGTCTCTTTACGGGTATTGTTGTGATGTCATGCTGATGCTAGAATCTTCCCGATTTGAATATCGAATAGAGCAGGAAAGCCACCATTAATATCGCCACCAGGAAACCAATCTCAATAACCGGAATATCCCACAGCATCGTGGACTGATGACTGATCGACGAACCGATAATCAAGCCCACCATAATGATACAGAAGGCGAGCAGCACGATACTAAAGGACAGTCGATTACTAATCTGGTCCATTCTGCGCATGAGTGCATCCAGTTCAGGGACACTGATCTCCAGCCTCAGCTTGCCTTTGCTAATAATGGATGATAATTGCCTTAACTGCCCTGGCAGACCAATGACACTCTCCGCCATATCGGCCGCACTGCGGAACAGTCGATTCTTGATTCTTCCGGCGCTGAAACGTTCCTTGATCAGCTTTCGGCCAAAAGGTTCGGCCATATCTACGATGCTCAGGGAAGGATCGAGATGTTCGATTACCCCTTCCATCGTCAGCAACGATTTACCAAGCAGCAGAATATCTGCCGGCATCACCACCCGATGTCTCTGGGCTACGCCGAACAAGTCATTCAACGCCTGACCCACACTAATCTTGGAAAAGGGAATATCGTAATATTTGGTACGCAACTTGTCCAAATCCACATGAAGCCCCCGAAGATCCATGTCATCTGGCATCATGCCAAGCTTCTCAATGGCCCGGATCATACTATCCGTATCTTTGCGCATTAACCCAATAATAAGCGAAGCGAGCTGCTGTTTCATCTCGTCACTCAAACTGCCCACCATGCCGAAGTCTATAAAGGCAAGACGTCCATCCTTCAATACCATCAGGTTGCCTGGGTGTGGGTCAGCGTGAAAGAATCCATGAATAAAGATCTGATTCAATAAAGAATCCACCAGCCGCTCCGCAATGTTATTCAGATCATGGCCGCGTCTGACCAGTTCATCCCGCTCGTTGAGTTTGATGCCTTCGATATACTCCATTGTGAGCACACGGGACGACGTCTGATCCCAGTAAATTGTCGGGATTTTGACCTTGTTGTCCTGTTGGTATTGCTGTGCAATTTTTTCCGTATTGCGGCCTTCGACCGTATAATCCAGCTCAGCCATCAGTGCCTGGGCGTATTCTTCTACCATTTGCGGAATCTGGTATTGCTTCACCCAGTCCCAGCGCTTCTCTGCCATGGCTGTCAGCTCACGCAAAATATCCAGGTCACGCTGCACAATACGAGATATACCTGGCCGCTGAATCTTGATGGCTACCGACTCACCACTTCGAAGTTTGCCCAGATGCACCTGTCCAATGCTGGCCGCAGCTACAGGGGTATCCTCGAACCGGGAAAAGATCTCCTCCAGCGGTGTATCCAATTCCTGTTCCAAAATACCCCGTGCCGTCTCGGAAGAGAACGGCGGGACCTGATCCTGCAACTTCACCAGCTCGCGAATGACAGACTCAGGCAATAGATCTGCCCTTGTGCTTGCGAGTTGCCCCAGCTTGACGAAAGCTGGCCCCAGCTCCTGCAGCACAAGCCTGATGCGTTCACTCAGCGTTTTGGTCGTGTGTGCTTCACGTGACATCCACCGCCGAGGTAGAGCCAGCAACTGGAATAAGCCCAGCTCCTCGACCATATAACCGAAGCCATGACGCACCAGCGCCATGGCAATTTCACGGTATCTGCCGACATGTTTGATTCGCACTGCCATCTACTCGATCTCGTTTCCTTTGAGAGGAGGAGGAACTTCAATTGGAGCCGGGGATTCATCAGGTTGTAGCTGTGGTGATTGGCCCAGTTCGGCAAGTTTTTTCTCCAGGACGGCAACACGTTGTTCCAGACTGGTTACATCACTTTCAGATGCCACACCCGCTTCCTGAAGCACACGTTTAACCTGTTCCTGAATTACCCGCTTGAACTGACCTTGCTCTTCATCGCCACGTTCCATCAGGCGTTCAACCAAAGCTTTGGATTCACCGGGCGCAAGTTCCCCGCGCTTGACCAAATCATCCACGGTTTTCTCAATTTTTTCTTTGCTTACGACAGTAAGACCAAGCCCTAACGAGATCGCCTTTTTGAACAAATCGCTCATTTTGTCATCCTCCTCTTCGTTGATCTCTATATTATACCCCTTAGGCTTTGCATGCAAAAATGTCCATCCGATCAGACGTAACGTGCAGCCCATTTGCCTGCTTGCAGGAGTAATTTACGGTACATTTCATGTGCAAAAGACGGCACATGGTGACCCGGCATAAGATAAACAATTCGTCCAACGCCATAACGATGCGCCCAAACCGCAGGCTTCGGTCCATCTTCGGATTGATATTCAAGCAATATCTTAGTTTCGGCAAAAGAGCCAAACTCGAACTGATACGCCTCTTCTTCCATCGTAAACGCTGTGATTCCTTCCGTCACCGGGTGGCTTTCTTCCGTTACGGTGAATTCCAGTGGTGCATAAGCCGGATGATGCAGGAACTTGGCACCAATCATCTGTTTGAGCTCATAACGATTTTGGAGCGAAATGCCGTTATGTATAATAACCAGTCCACCTCCATTACTTACATACGACAACAACCCTGCTGTCTGCTGTGGAGAGACTTTCCCTTTCCAATCGTCCATGTATGAAATACACACGTCAAACCCGGTTATATTCTCTTGCAGCAGCATATTCCGGTTCTCACTGCACTGCACAGTCATAGTATCATGAAAAATCCGGCTGATCTCCGCGTCTACACCCTGCAACGGATGCCAATCCGGATGCGTATAATCGCCTAGTAACAATGCTTTTTTACGATGATCCATTCCATCAATCTCCTTTCTCGTTCACCTCACTGTATAAAACCAACTACCAGGGAAGTTTCTCTCCCTTGTAGTCCACATATGCGGGCTGATCTCCCTTAAACTGTTCATGGCGGTCGATAAGTACTGCGATATGCTGTGCAGATTGCTCGGGCGTGAGATCTGCCGAAGCATCCAATTCACCCCGCATATAACTCTGTACCCAACCGGGATGAACAAGCATCACTTGTCCGCCTTCATCCTTCAGACCATTGTGCACAAGACGGGCCTGCATGTTCAAAGCAGCTTTGGACATGCAATACGCATACCAGCCATCCCGACTGCATTGCTCGATACTTCCAGCCTCGGAAGAGATATCAACTATCAGCTTGGTCTGCCCTTGAAGAAGGAGGGGTAACAGGGAATGAGTCACACGCAGTGTGCCTAGGGTGTTCACATTAAATACTTCAGCCATCTCCGCCATATTCAACGGCCCGCGGATATGATCCGTAATACTTCCTAGTATAGCCGCATTATTGATCAGCATATCCAAATGATTCGTATCCAGCTTCAATGTCTCTGTGAACAGAGCTACGGAAAGGTCGTCCGATATATCCAATTCGATGGCGCGCAGATGGTCCGGATATCCTTCTGCAAGCATACGAATTCCCTCGGAATCTTCCACGTCCAGACCGGCCGCATACACGTAATACCCTCTCTTGAGCATCTGGGCCGTCAAAGCCAGTCCCAAACCCCGAGCGGCTCCAGTCACACATACGGTTCTCATCACGATATCCCTCCCTCGCATAATGATTCTGTCTTTAACTCATTCCACATATTCATCTGAAAACCTTTAATTAAAGTGGGGATCGCCAACTTCACGACCTTAGACTCATGAGATGAAAATCAGATTAGAGCCATTTTGCTTATTGAATTCAGCCATCGGTTTGAACTGTCTAACCGTTGCTTTCACTCCTGAATATATCGTTCCTTCCGATAAGCCTGACAATGCTCCACCCATCTTCGTGCGGCTGCCGGGTAAGAGCCGAGATGAACGTGCGTATACCCTGCCACGATGTTGCCTGCGGCATATCCCTCTTGCTTCAAGCCACGCAACCCCTTGGTCTCATACGCATAAGGGATCGTCTCTTCGTCACGATAGGTCATCGTGGAATAATGAAACTCATGACCCCGAAGGACCTCACCCTTTTTCAGCAAAAAGGAATCCTTAGCGCTACTCGCTTCACGGTAGCCAAGCGCAGCTCGCTTCTTCTGCATCTGCACCTGTGCGGGGATAATACCCGCCATCTCGAAAGTAACACCATCACGGTCGGTCAACGTTTCTCCGAGCACCATGTAGCCCCCACACTCGGCAAATAATGGCATGTTGGATTGTGCTGCATGACGAAGCCCTTCCAAAAATCCCTGGTTACCCGCAATATCTGATGCGAATTCTTCAGGAAATCCGCCGCCCAAATAGATGCCATCCACATCCGTTGGAATACCTTCACCAGCGAGCGGACTGAAATACTGTAATCGGGCTCCCGCACCTTCGAGCAATTCCAGATTATCGGGGTAATAGAAATTAAACGCCGCATCACGCGCAACGGCAATGACAGGTTGTACCGCATAAGATACATGTCGATGATTAACGTGGATCACTGAATCGGAATGCGGATCGTTATTTGAGCCAGATTCAGCACTGGCTGAGTCTGTGTCGAGAATAGTAGCCGAACTACATTCTTCTGTATTCAAGGGTGGAGCACTTGCCGCCAGTTCAAGCAGAAGATCCAGATTCGTGCCTTCCATCAGCACATCGGCAGCACGTTGGAATAATGGCTCCAGTTCACCGCGCTCGATGGCAGGCACCAGTCCCAGATGTCTCTCCGGGATGGACATGTCCTCGTCCCGCTTAAGCCAGCCAACCACCGGAATGCCGCACATCTGCTCAATGGCTTTTTTCACAATGGTATAATGCCCTGCACTTCCACAACGATTGACGATCACTCCGGCAATATTTAATGCAGGCTCCAACTGTTGAAAACCCAGTACAATCGCGGCCGCACTGCGAGCCATGCTGCGTACATCCACAACCAGGACCACAGGGGTCTGTGTCACCAGTGCAATCTCTGCCGTCGAGCCTGTATTGCTGAGCGGATCTTTACCATCGTAGAGGCCCATAACACCCTCGATAATGGAAATATCATGTCCCTCCGATGCCTTCTCAAACGTATCTCTCACATACTTTGGCGATGTCATCCATGCATCCAGATTACGTGACGGCCTGCCCGTGACTGCGGTATGGTAGGTCGGATCAATATAATCGGGGCCGCATTTGAACCCCTGTACACTCATACCACGCTGGGAGAGTGCTTTCATCAGTCCCAAGGTTACTGTCGTTTTCCCTGCACCACTTCCGGTGCCAGCAATGATCAGTCGGGGTCTGGCATTATGATTTGCAATGGTCATTGTCATTTCCACCTTTACTTGCGATTATCGAATCCTTCAGCTCTGCTGAAAACGCATAAGTTCTATAATCTTAAAAAAACCGCATCATATAGCGATGCGGCCAAGATTAATGCAGAACCTTTATTCATGAAATGAATATTCACACAATAACGGAGAGGACAGAATTAACCTGAAGAAGCGGAGCCAAAAGCTTTCTGAAAGAAATCTGCTTCGTAAGCATGCGCTTCGCCTTTATTACCGGATTTTACTCTTTGAAGAGGGAATCCAAAACATCCGGGGATAACAGCGATCGGAAGGGTATTCTGTCATCGCAGTGCTATGGTATAAAGTAGATTCACTTCATGCATATCTCTACTTAAATAAAACGCGTGCAACGGAGATCGTCAGATTACCGCGCTTTTTCTTCTCTAATAGCCAATGGTCGGCTCCCGAAGAGAGCAACGCCGCAGGTTCACTCACGCCATAGGCTCCGGTATATTTGAATACCGTCTCGGATGGATTTGCAAGCTTCACTGTATTCAGTTCTGCAGGCGTATAAGTCACCAGTTCCCAGCCGTATTTGGCGCAGAGGGCCATTAGGCCTTCTTCATCCTTTTTCAGATCAATTGTGGCAATGTTGCGCACACTCTTCACGGAAAGGGATAACTCCTCCAAGGTGGCGAGGACTTCCTGCTCCAATTCCTCGACAGATGTGCCGCGATTACAGCCCATGCCGAGCACGAGGCTTTTCGGACGATACAATACGCCATTGGTGAGATAACGTTCCTCTTCTTCTGCCGAAAGCAGGCGGTCGCTGACGACCAGCGCGGCGTTGAACGGAAATGATTCCGTTTCCTCCAGGCGGTTGAAGACACGGATATGATCCGGCACGGGTTTGTTATATTTCCACCAGTTTCGCTCCCCCGTCTCCTGAATGAGGGCGACAGGCTCTTCGTTCACCACAGCCGCACTGACAGGTGTTGCCTTGTCGAAGCTGTCTACGATCCAGCCCAGCTCGCGGCCAAACATGTCCACCGGAATGGTGCCCTGCACGTCTGAAGCTGTCGTGATGACTGCACGTGCGCCGAGTACCTCTGCGACCTGACGAGTGAGTTCGTTCGCGCCGCCAAGGTGACCAGAGAGTACGCTGATGACATTTTCGCCGCGGTCATCAATGACCAGGACGGCAGGATCAACTTTTTTGTCCACCAGAATCGGAGCGATCATACGCACAACTGCCCCCAGGGAGATGAACAGAATGATGCCATTATATCGTTTGAACAAGTCAGGTAAAATCAGCTTTACCGAGCCTTCGAACAGCTCATAACCTAACTGTTCTTCATCGCCACGAGCAAACTTGCTCATATAATACACGTCCGTGCCCTGGAACTGCCCAGCCAGATTACGCACCATCTCTACACCATGTTTCGTAATGGCGACGGCTGCAAACGGATTACTCACCAGATTTCACTCCCTTGCGATAGCCATGGGTGAAGGATTTATCGTACAACTTGGAACGGTGGGCATCCCGGTTCACGAGATCCGGGTCAAGTGCCCAGCCTGCCAGAATCATCGCATGCATGGTAATGCCGGCGGCACGCAGATCCGCTGCCAGGTTGGCAAGCGTGGTCCGTACAATCTTTTGATCAGGCCATGTTGCCCGCTGCACGACCGCCACGGGTGTATCTTCACTCCAGCCTGCGGCGAGGAATTCAACCACGACCTTTTTCGCCAGAGTTGCACTCAGGAAGAGCGCCACCGTACAGTGATGGGATGCCAGATCACGCAGCTTCTCCCGTTCAGGCACAGGGGTACGGCCTTCTGCACGTGTCAGAATAACGGTCTGTGTGAGTTCAGGTACAGTCAATTCAGCGCCTAACGCAGCGGCCGAAGCAAAGACCGAACTCACACCCGGAATGATCTCATATTCCACGCCCTGCTGTTTCAGCAGTACCATTTGTTCCAGAATTGCGCCGTACATCGCCGGATCACCTGTGTGCACACGAGCTACACTGCGACCCGCACGAGTGGCTTCACACATCAGCTCAACCTGACGCTCCAGATCCATGCCAGAGCTTTGCAACACTTCTGCTTCGGGCTTCGCCGTAGCAATCAGTTCATCGTTCACGAGGGAATCCGTATACAGCACCAGATCCGCACTTCTCAAAATGTTGGAACCTTTCACCGTAATCAGTTCCGGATCGCCCGGGCCTGCACCTACAATGTAGACTTTCGCTTCCAATGTCTTCATTTGCTCACCACCATCAGGCTTAGATATTCCAGCTCCTGCCCTTTCAGTTCACGGGCATCGCGCCAGACCAGTTCATATGGAGAAGTGACCTTGGTAACGACCGAAGCTTTGCCCCCGAGTCCCATCTCGTCCAGCAATTCCAGCATCAGGTCAAGCACCTTCGCCACTTTGATAAATACAATGGTATCGTGATGCTCAATTGCCTGCCGCATCGCTTCTTTATCTGCCGTAGCCGGGATAATGCCTACCTGCTCATCTCCGTCTGCCAGATGCATATCCAGCGCTGCCGCCGCACCCAACACGGAGGATATGCCCGGGATCGAACTAATCGGCACCTCAGGATGCAGCTCTCGCATCAACCGGGCCAGATGAATAAATGTGCTGTAGAGGTTCGGATCTCCCTCGGTTACAAAGGCCACATCCTTGCCTTCCTTGAGCGCGCCCCAGCATGCTTCAACCGTCTTGCCCCACTCGCGTTCAAGCACAACCGGGTCCTTGGTCATCGGAAAGATCAGGCCAAGCATCTCTTTTTCTTCCGGGTTCACATACAGTTCCACAATCTCGTGGGCGTATGATTTACCGCCTTTACGTTTCTTCGGATAAGCGACCACGGGACATTCCCGGATCATCCGGTATGCTTTTACCGTAATCAGCTCCGGGTCTCCCGGCCCAACACCCACGCCATACAATGTACCGATGGCTTGGTGATCGGACGATGTATTTTCCAATGAATCTGCCGAAGTGCTTTCCCACGCTGTGCTTCCTGTTGTGCTTGCTGTTGTTGTGCTAATGCTGCTCTCCCCCTTCTTCATTCTGGCCAGACTACTCTGCGCCGTTCGCCGTTTCCGCTTCTTCTGCTGTAATATATTGTCCTGTAATCACGTAGATCGGATTCAATCCTTCAAAACGGGTCATGTTCAGGATCGGCTTGCTGCGCGCCGTCTGCAACAAGGTCACGGAGGCGTCCATGCCTGCTTCGCGCATCGCCTTCATGCTGTCATGCAGCGTCTCGATCGTCGCTGCATTCACGACGAGGCGTCCCTCGGGGCGCAGCCGGGACGCACACAGGGCGATCAGCTGGCCGAGTTCGCCGCCGCTGCCGCCAATGAACACCGCATCCGGATGCGGCAGTTCGTCCAGCCCCGCTGGAGCTTTGGCATGAAGGACGGTGAAGTCTGTCCGGAATTTGATCCGGTTGGCCTCGATGTTCACGAGGTCACCTTCGTTCTTCTCGATGGCGAAGACCTGGCCCCGCGGCGCCAGCCGCGTGCACTCGACCGCCACCGAGCCTGAACCTGCGCCGATATCCCACACGATGCTGTCCTCGCCCAGTTTCAGCTCGGACAAGCTGAACGCGCGGACTTCACGCTTGGTGATGAGGCCTTTTTCGGGTTTGCGCTGATGGAATTCCTCATCTGCAAACCCGAAACCCCGGCGCGGCGCGGGTGCATCCTTGCGGCGCAGCAAAATCACGACGTTCAGCGGGCTGCATTCTGCTGCTGCCAGCTCGTCGAGGGTGTAATGGCGGACACGTTCGTCTGCCCCGCCCAGGTTCTCGGCAACGTAGGCATCATACTCCGTCATGCCGAACTGTTGCAGATACGCCCCGATCGCAGCGGGGCTGTTATGCTCGTCCGTGAGCAGCGCCACTTTGGCTTTGCCATCGATGCGCTGTGCAAGGCCTTTGAGCGGGCGTCCGTGCACGCTTTCGAGCACGGCATCGTGCCAGCTCTCGCCAAGCTGGGCAAATGCCAGCTGCAGCGAACTGAGATTAGGCCGGATCTCCAGTTGATCCGGGCCGATTTTGCGCGCTAAATACCCGGCGATGCCGTAGAACAGCGGGTCTCCCGAGGCAAGCACAACAACGCTGTGTGTGGCCTGCAACGCTTTTATTTTCACAACGAGATCGCTTAAACCGCTCTTAATCGCTAACCGTTCACCTGCAAATGCGGGGAAGTACTCTAGCTGGCGCTCTCCGCCAACGATTACATCTGCCTCCTGAATGAGATTCAGGCTATCTGTTGTCAATCCTGCTGCGCCTTCTTCACCCACACCGATAATGCGGATTTTACGATTCTTTGCTCCAGTTGCTGTCTTCGAGTTCACTGATTTCCGCCCTCCCCAGTTCCATTCCTTTCATTGTTACCAAGACCACTTCCACTGTCACGCCGCCTCCGGCATGTTCCAAACAGTGCCGACAGGCGTATGTACATAACTTTTCAAAATAGGGCAAGTACCCGGCTTCGGTCATCATATCTGCCACCTGAGTGGCCGTGTTGGCTTCCTCGATCGCTTGCGCCAGTTCATCCCCGGCTCCAGTCTCGCGGGCCACGGACGCAAGAAATCCAAAATCCACCGGCGCACTCTTGGAGTGCACCATCATGACGCCTTGGGCCACTTTGGCAAATTTGCCTGGCATCCCGACCAGCGTGATGCGTTTCATGCCCAACCGTTTACCGTGTTTGATCGCAAAGCCGACAAAGTCACCCATCTGGATAAAAGCTTCCTCTGGCAGATCGGGCATCATCTTCATGGCGTATTTCTCACTACTGCCGCCCGTCGTCAGTACAATATGATCACATCCGGATGCCTGAGCAACCGAGATGGCCTGCACCACACTGGCTCTGTAAGCAGAGGTGGAGAACGGAACGACCACGCCGCGTGTACCTAAAATGGAGATGCCGCCCAAAATGCCCAGACGGGAATTCAGTGTCTTCTTCGCCATCTCTTCGCCGTCCGGCACGCTGATCACAACCCGCACGCCTCTGGCTGTGCCGTGTTCGGCGAGCACCTGAGTGACGGCTTCGGTAATCATGCGGCGCGGAACGGGATTGATTGCCGCTTCGCCTACAGGCACAGGCAGTCCAGGCTTCGTGACCCGGCCTACGCCGATGCCCCCATCCAGCTCCATGCCTGGCTCGTCCCGCCAGGACACATGTGCGATGATCTTCGCCCGATGCGTGGCGTCCGGGTCATCTCCGGCATCTTTGATCGTGGCACAGGTCGCTACGCCATCGGTCAGTTCCTGCTCGATCAGTTCGAACGAGTGGTCAAAGCCCGCGGGCAATGAAACCACGGCCTGCGCCGGAATCATACCTGTTAACAGGAGCTGCGTGGCCCCTTTGGCAACGGCTGTGGCACACGCTCCTGTGGTGAAGCCGGAACGCATTGGTTTGTCGGGGTCTGGTGTACTGCCGCCTTTCATGGGTTTTGAACCTCCCGTCCTTTAATTAGCTAGTTTAAATGAGATGGCATTACGCTGCGTGCATGGGTGGTGGCTTTTGGCGCTTGGGTGACCGCTACGGGTACGGATCGTTCTTATGATCGCTGTTGTCTCCAGATTTCTTTGATTCCCTTTTCCAAAGGGAGAAATCCGGAGACAAACGCGAGTGTATGCTTCCGAAGTAGCTTTCTTACAGAAAGCTTTGAGCTCCGCTTCTTCAGAATCGATTCAGTCCCCTTCGCTGCTACCTGCTTCTGCATCCACCCGGCACAGTGCATAATGCCACCTCTTGGGCTAAACAATGCCCTGAGGTTATTTTGGGTAACTGATCATTCCACGCCAGTAGGCCTTGGCATGGAATGTAGTTACGCGGTTTTGCGCTTGAGCGTCTGTTATTCATTTTTGCTAGTGGGTGATACTTGAGGATTGACCACCTTATGACGGTGGACCGTGCTTATCCGTACAATCCGTTTCAGTCATGTGACTATGAGTGGATGCCTTTTGATGACATCTACATTTCTAACGAATCGAGAAGACGCTATTTGGGTCAGGTTCCACATACGAAAAATGTAACGAATCGTAGTGACGTTATTTCATTAAACAGACGTTGTTTTCACCACTTTTTGGCGTGTTTCACCAGAATAGCGTTACTCGGGTTCGTTAAAATATGAAACGGATGATACTCCGCAATATAAGGCCTGTGAGGTTCGTCAAACTCCGTCAAGGTTCGTTAAAGTCCGTTAAGATCGTTAAAGTTCGTTAACGCTTGTTTACGTCACGATTGCCTTGCCTCTACTGTCCTTTATTCGTTACTTAAAAACGACTACGCCTTCACCGCCATCAGGGAGATGGCGTTCAGGGCGGCTACGACGATGGTACTTCCGCCTTTACGGCCGATGTTGGTGATGAACGGGATGTCGAGTTTGCGCAGCTCGTCTTTGGACTCGGCTGCGGATACAAATCCGACGGGCATACCAATGATCAAGCCTGGTTTGGCTTCGCCTTCTTTCACCAAACGGATCAGTTCCAGCAAAGCTGTTGGGGCGTTACCAATGGCATAAATTCCGCCTTCATATAATTGATTCGCTTTACGCGTCGAGATGATTGCGCGAGTAGTGTTCAAGCGTTTGGCTTCCTCCATCACATCGGGATCAGAAATATGTACGTGCACATCTCCGCCAAAACCGCGAATGCGATCTTTGCTTACGCCAGCCTGAATCATCTGTACGTCAGCGATGACGGATTGGCCGGCGCGAAGCGCTGCAATTCCTGCTTGAATGGCATCCGGGTGGAACACCATGCTGCGGCCCAGTTCGAAGTCAGCCGAGGCGTGAATGACACGCTGTACCACGGGATATTGCTCAGCTGTGAAAGGATGCTCACCCAGTTCCTCCGTAATCATCTCAAAGCTTTTGCCCTCAATCTCCTGTGGTTGTACGGTCAACGGTTTGAATTCCGTTTTGAAATCCATGTGCATTTCACTCCTTCAAGTAGTGGTGTCATTCAAAAATTCATTATTCAAATTAAGACTATTGGGGTGCTCTAATGCACCATTACACGCTTCAACTCATCCAGTACACCTTCAAAATGGTCAAACACCGTTCCAAATTCAGCCTCGGGGCGTGAAATCAACACGACATGAATGCCCAGTTCGAGTGCAGATTGGATTTTCTCATCCACTGCGCCGGTCTTGCCGCTCTCCTTGGTAACCATTACCGTCGTCGCATAGTGCTTGTACAAGGCTTCATTCATTTCACGGGAAAAAGGTCCCTGCATCGCAATAATATTGCGCTGTTCCACACCAAGCTCACCGCACTTCTCCAAATTATCGAGACGTGGAAGCATGCGGGCAACGAGGCGAATATCCGGATCACCGAGCAGATGCTTGGTGAAAATCTGTAACGTCTTGCTACCTGTCGTCAGCATAACGGAGCCCTTGAGTTCTTTGGCCTTGAGTGCCGCTTCATCGTAGGAAGATACGACATGCAGCAACGCGTGATCATCGTATGCCAGACCTGTGCGCTCATAGCGAATATATGGAATGCCCACCTGTTTGGCTGCTTCCATCGCATTGGCATGTGCTTCTTCGGCAAACGGATGACTTGCATCCACAATGGCACGGCTACCTTTCTCACGCACAAGTTCCACCATGGCTTCCACAGTCAAACGACCTGTCCGAACAGGTAACCCGGCTTCTGTCAGGCTATTTGCCGCACTTTCGGTTACGACAGAAGTCAGCACGTCTGTACCTTGCTGTTGAATCTGTAGAGCGAGTTCCCTGGCATCACTCGTACCACACAACATGAAGATCATGGACGATTCACCTGCTCCGAAGTTGCTGCAACCTGTGACTGATCGGGAGAAGCTGCTTCTTGTGCGATTCCTTCCGCGTCATCCGGGTTGTTCCGATGGACTTCTTGCTCGTGATGCGTATGATGCAACTCTTCATCGTGATCATGATGATAATCGAGTGATGCTTGACGATCGACGGCTGTATGCGAGTGATCATGACCGTGGTCATGCTTATGTGTATGGTCATCGTGTGCATGTACATGCTGGTGGTCATGCTCATCATGATGATGCGAGTGATCATGGTCCGTATGATCGTGGTTGTGTGCATGGCTGTGTTCATGATGGTGGTCGTGACTGTGCTCATGTCCATGATCATGATCGTGATGATGGTCGTGGTCGTGGTGATGATCATGTCCATGGTCGTGATCATGATGGTGATGATGGTGTTTGGCTGCTTCCAGTCTGAATTGGCAGTTGTCACAGTTGGCTGTTACACGTCCGTATAACCCCTCATGAGCTCGCTCCAGCACCAATTCAACCAGCTTCGGGTGGAAGCCAAAGTATCCGCCAACCTCAACCTGAATGTCCGGATGTGCCGCTGCAAATTCCGCAGTCATTTCATCAATGCGCTTGATCAGTACACCTGTGAACAGGAAGTAAGGCATGATGATGATTTTCTTTGCACCCAGCAAGAGACAGCGCTCTAATCCATCCGGGAATGAGGGCTGAGTCACGCCGATAAAGCTGCTTTCCGTCCACTTGTATGGCAGTTTCTCCCATAACATCCGGGTCATTTTGAAAAAATCACTGTTGGCATCCGGGTCACTGCTTCCGCGTCCAAGCACCAGGACGGCAGTCTCTTCATCCGTCACCGGAGCCGGTGGAGCCGCGACCGCTGTACCGCCTTGAGATGCGACAAGTACAGGTTGTGCCTCTTGCAGACGAGTCTGCATGATTTGAACGACTTTCTCATGAACCCCGATGGGACGACCGTATACGAACTCTACCTGCGGATAACGTGCCTTGGCGCGGTCAATGGCGTTAGGAATATCAATCTTGGCATGACCGGCAGCAAACAGAATGATCGGCACCAACACGACACGTGTTGCCCCTCGATCCACACAAGCGGTTACACCTTCAGCAATACTTGGTCTCGTTAACTCCAGAAAACAAGTCTCCACCAACGTATTCTCCGGTGCCTTCGCTGCTACCTCATTTGCAAACTCCTTCAGTTCCCGGTTCCCCTCGGGATCACGACTTCCGTGTCCCACCAACAATATTGCATCCATCTTTGTTATTCCTCCCCCGTCTGACCCGCAGATCAGACTTTTCATATTCAATCGGCACTCCAGTTCATCAGGCAAAAACTGCGCTCAAACCAGTCCTCTCATCCATTCGCTACATCCCCGTAATAATCAATCCATGTCAGCTGAAATTCAGCGAATATTGCAAACGATTCGATACGTCCTGACAAGCCGCATCGTCATGTCTCCCCGAAGGAGATGACTCAGTCAAGGAAATTAATTAATGCTTAATCAAGGCTTAGTCAGGCACTAGTACATAATTAATTTAGTACGTAATTAGTCACCGCATATCGGGTTTACTTCCACCGTGACCGGTGCGTCCACATGGCGGAAGCCCTGAATTACGCCGACTCGTTTGAAGAACTTGTGGAATCGCTCATTCGGATGACCCTTTTCCTTGTAATCCGCCACAATTCGTTCCACAATTCCACCAATTTGGTCACCCGGAATTCCCTCTGCTACGGGCTGTGCAGGATGGGCATTGCGGCCGAATTTCTTGCCACCGAGGAACAGGTCGTATGCCCCTTTGCGATACACGATGCCGATATCCTCCAGCACGGCCCCGTAACATGCCATACCGCAGCCATTCAGCGCCACACTTGTTTCTTTCGGTGCACCCAGTCCGCCAATTACGGCCTGCAAATGGTTAGCCATCGGGACAGCGTCATCCTTCTCCATGTTGCAGAAGTCACAGGCCTTCACCTTGATGACATCGCCAATCGGTACAACGATAAAATTCGCTGCACGCAGCTCTTCAACCAGCGAGTCCGGTTCAAATGTCGGCACTCTCAGAATAATCTGATGCTCCGGCGTGTACTCCAGTTCGCCGTCTTCACTTGCACACTGCGCCAGCAGCGCCATCTGGGCTGCGGTGAATTTTTTGTTGCCCACGCCGGGCGACACGCCGACTTCGAACAACGGCGCCTTGCGCCCAGGCTCGGACGCGGTGCGTACCGCCGTTGCGGTCGCAGCTTGCGGTGCACTTGCCGATCGGCTCGGCGCTGCTGCTGCATCCAGCCAGCGGCTCGCCGATTCGCCCGCGAGCGCGCCGCCTGCCGCGAGCCGCGTCAGCGCCTCGGCGGCGAGCGCAGCTGCGCCGGCGCGGGGCGCTTCTGCGACCCGGCCCGGAGCGGCCTCTGCCGCAACGGGCGCAGGTCGCTCGCCGGCAAGCACGGCGGTGCCAGCGCCGCTCGCCGGGCTTGCCGCAGGCATAGCGGCAGCAGCCCCTGCGCCAGCGGGAGGCTGCCCTTGCGGAGCCGTGCCCGCTCCGGCGCTCTCGCCGCGCAGGGCTGGCTCCGCCTGTGGCTGCGCGGCCGATGCATCGCTGGCCGCGCTCTCGCCCGCTGCCTCGCCGGAGGCGGCAGCGCGGGCTTCCCTTGCGCCGAGCGACCATGGCTCGGCTTCCGTGCGAAGTCGCTCATGGGGTCTGAGCGACTGTTCCGCGGTGTTCAGCGTATATTTCCGCTGGTACCCGCGCGGGGTGACCATGAGTCCTTCGTACATCATGGTCGAAGAATTGCCGATAATCACGGTCGTCAGCATGCCGATATCATGATTCAGCATATCCTCCAGTGTGGTCATGACAACGTCCTGACGCTCACGGTATGCACTTTTCACCAGACCTACCGGGGTCTGCGGATCACGATAACGCAGGATCATTTCCTGTGTTTCCACGATCTGGCGTGTGCGCCGTCCACTGCGTGGATTGTACAGGGCAATGACAAAATCAGCGGACGCTGCGGCTTCGACCCGGCGAATAATGGTCTCCCACGGCGTGAGGTGATCACTAAGGCTGATCGTACATGCATCATGCATAACGGGAGCTCCGAGCAGCGAAGCACAAGACTGAATAGCCGAGACTCCTGGAATAACTTCGACAGCAACACCCGTATCCGGCTTCCAGCCTTGCTCCATCAGCACCTCGTACACCAGACCCGCCATCCCGTACACGCCTGCGTCACCACTGGAAATTACGGCAACTTTTTTGCCCATCTCCGCCTGTCTGACCGCTTCCTGTGCACGGCTTACTTCCTCCGTCATGCCTGTGCGCACAATCGCTTGCCCGTTTAACAGAGGTCGAATAAGATCCACATAGGTGTTGTATCCGATAATAACCTCACTCTCCTGAAGTGCTTCGAGTGCCCGCTTCGTGATATGTTCCATGGCTCCCGGACCGAACCCGATAATCAACAGCTTGCCTTGATCTTGCATTGCTTTTCCTCCTCCATCACACTTGTCGAACCGATCTAAACATTGAAAAAGGACGGCTATGCCGGCCTTCTCCCCCACTGTACTGCATCTTCAACTCGTCAGCTCTGTTAACTCGGACTCTCGAACCAGGCTCGTGGACCACCTGTGATGATCAATCCAATCTATTCCTCTACCTGCAACTTCCCGACTTAGGTTAGGTATCGCAAAGATATACATTTATCTAAAAAAACAAAAAAATCCCATCCTTGTAACGGATGGGATACGCATGTACGTACACTCAAGAACACAGTCCAGACTCCCCGAAGGTAATCCTGTGACTATGTGGCCCAAGGGGGGCCAGCCAGGCGAACCGCTGGTTCGCCCCATTCCTGATTCTTCGTACACCACTCCTTTCCGCGAAGGATTCGGTGACACATGCAAGGTAGGTCTCCTGGCTTTGGATCATCAGCTTCCTTTTCTGTCTTCCCCGGCTTTCCGAGTGACTTGGATCAAAAAGGGCTTCACCATTACAGTGGCGGGACCGCTCGGGACTTTCACCCGATTCCCTGTTACCTCTTGCTGCACGCAAGAGCACCTTGCTTGTTCTCATTCAATATTGTTTTCATAATAACACCGCTCAGGAAATAATGTCCATGCTTATGATATTTGTCCGTTCTTCAATTTTCAGACAAACCTGAAAAAGGTCCTGATCCAAAATAATGGATCAGAACCGGATGTAACATAGACATATTCGATTGGTTTCAAATCATTCAACTACCGCATGATTGAATACGTTCATAGTCATTGATAACTATGGTTGCAGGCCGCTAATCTTCGCAGCACGGCCCGCAGCAAAGTAACGTCCAAGCTCTACGATGAGCGCTCCCATCTTCTCTTCTTCCGGAATGACCAGCGCCTCAATGCCTTCTTCACGCATAGCGTTTGCTGTAACTTTACCTACAGAAGCAGGAATTACACCTTGCCTGAAGGCGGCAAGCATCGGCTCAAGTTTGTCCTGGGAAGCCGCATATTGGGTCAGGAATCGGACCTGCGGTCCACTTGTAAACGCAACAGCATCTACCTCGAACTTAAGAATTTCATTCAACAGCTGTTCCAGCTCTGCCTCTTCCGGCGGGACATGGCGGTAAGGAAGCACTTGTCTGACGACGGCCCCTTGCTCTTCCAACCATGCGACAAGTTTGGGAGCTGTCTCTCCATGAAGCTGCAAGATGACCTTTTTCCCTGCGAGATCATGTGGAGCGAATTCTCGAATAAGCCCATCCGTGCTACCGTCGTCATCTCGTACCAGCGGTGTTAACTTGCGCTTTTTGAGCGCATTCACCGTCTTGTATCCCCTCGCCGCAATGGAGGATTCCGATAATACATCCAACAACTGGCCTGCGACTTCCATATCCTCAGCCATATCAAACAATGCATCCAATCCCATACCCGTCGTTAACACCGCCCAGTCTGGCGGGTCTGAGATCCAGGATACCAACCCATCCCTGATATTCCGATCATCCAGAAATACCGTCCCCTGTGACGGCCGCACAAGCGGGATTCCACCCATTTTTTCAACCAGTACGGACATTTCTTTCGATTTTCGTGGTCCTGTCAATGCTACACGCACACCTGCCAAATGTTGAGCCATTCATGTTCCCCCCGTTAGTTCAGCCGAATGTTCATCAGTCTGACTACAGTATACAGGGTACTTCTGCGAAGGGAAACTGTGCTTATCCTCTTTTTTGCCCGTTAAGCTATAAGGATTTTTGATGGAAAGCATCAGGAAGGCTGGAGTTCTCCACCGTGGGAATCCTTCCTTCCTTTCTCCTTATCCTTCCCGAAATCAACCGTTTCTTGCTCGGGTTCAGTGTTTTCTTTCCCTGAATGTTCTCTCGATTTCTGATGGGAAGACCGTTGCTTATCCTTTTTGCGTGGACGAAGGAAAAGATAAAATACTACAGGGAATAGCACTTCAAAAACAATGGCGATCCATGTCCATTCCCGGGTAAATCGATTGAGCTGAATTGCATTTCGGAAGAACCAGAATGCACAGACAAAACCGACCAGGGCCACAGGACCTGTCAATACTTTACCTGAAACGTTCGGAATCATTCGTTTCAGTCCCCAGCACACAAAGTAGAGATCAAATGCAATCTTCGTAATCATGGTAGGCAAAGTTGCCGCTGCCAGTGCCAGGTCAAACCGGTCCAGGAAATCACTGATTTGTAGCTGTCTGGCCAGCTCATAAGAGGGGTAAACCAGTCTTGACGCTATTGGAACTCCAATGGAGGTTATGGTCTCCACAACGATCAGCATCATCAACAATGCAGAGATAATAATCCCTGTAGATACAGATTTGAATTTAAAGTCACCGCCTTTGACTACAAACGGCAGTGCAATCATCTCTCCGAAAAACGAGAATATGTACCAGCTCCCTTTGCCTACTCCCGCAACATCAATGTTAAAGTACGGCATCAGATTATCCATATTGATCTGTTGAATAAGCATGAAAGGCACAACAACCGAGTTTAACAAAAACAGTGTCACATACAGCTCTGCCATTCCGATCAAGGAACCGAGTCCACCTCTGACGATAAAGACTCCCATCACGATAAGTGATAGCACAACGATGGAGATGGGTGTGGTCTCTAGCAGCGTTATACTTATATAGTCACCTGTTAGCCGGATGTCTCTCGCAAACACGAAGAAAAAAAACAAAATGTACATCAATCCCGCAAGCCTCCCCAAAAAGGGGAAACGGCCGGCAAGAGCCTCAAACAGATCCTGGTCCGGAAATCTCCGTTGAACCCGGCTTACCATCCACATGGATAAGAGCATCACGAGAACCACTGGCACATACGATAGATAAGCATGTTGTTCCGCGTAGTAAATAGCCTGCGCATGGGGCTGAATCAACGTGCCTGAAATACTGAGCAGCAGCACGAGCAATATCATCTGGCGGTGTGTCACTTTCTGATTCATGAAATACCTCCTTCCCTCTCGCCAATTCGCAACTCACATGCTCACCGTCCACAAGTCTATGGCAATGGCAACAAGCGCTGGATGACGTGACTTATCCATACCGACACATATAAGGTTTTGCTCAGATGGGTCACATAGAACCAAATGCCCGTCCCCAATACAATCAGGCCATAAGATAGCCATCGATTAATGACAGCCGCTTGTTTCAAATGTCTGAAATCCATGATGATGACCACTATCGCCATGGCCAAGTAGGTATATAACAGCGGCTTAATCATGCACAATGTCCTCCTCCACTACGCCAATTGGTTTATTGCTCACCCCTACATTTTCAATAATGACATGGGGAGTAACCGTCACCTTGACTTCAGGATATATGTCATCCCATCGAGCCTTCATTTTGTCCCACTCCGCTGGCAGATGTTGATGAATGGACCGACCAATTCCAAGAATGTCGGCGTGGTATTTCTCCTGCACCAGACGGACACCTTCCTCGATGTCGGATTTGATTTTCTCGTGAATCGCTTCATTTAACTTCACAATCTCGTTCTCACGCCGATCACCATAATTGGATTCGTTATCTACAAGAACGCCCTTCGCATATAGCTCAACGTTCACGACCACCTTGTCATCTTTGATATGTGGATGCAGTGAAGCGTTGTTCTCGTTCAGCTTGATGAACATATTTCCTTCTCCGCCAGGGGCTTTAACCATAATTTCTGGCGCATTGGCCTCCCCCATAGCCAGAATCAATGCATCTGCTGGAGCCTTATCAATCATGCCAACCAGCTTGTCTTTTTTGAAAATGGCCAATCCATCCAATTTGATGTTTGTTTTGGCGTCCTTCCAACCTTCTGGAACATTGCTTACTTTGGAAGCAACCGGTAGGAACGGATCCACACCTTCACTAAGAATGGCATCAATGAATGTTTTAAGTGAACGCGGGTTGCGCATGTTTAGGAAGCACAACTCTCGCACCATCTCGGATGGAAACTTCTCTATAGGAGCATCCGTATCCATTACTTCGTATGCCGCGCCTTTCGTGACGACCGGTAATGCAGAGAGTCGGTTCAGCGGATAACGCGTGAACAAGTCGAGCATTGGAGCCACGCCATCCCGGGCAAGATCCTCCCCAATCAGCATGGTACGACGGTGCGCATAATAAATCTTGCGAGATAGCGATTTCTGACCTTCAAGTGAGGTCCCCCGCAGTGTCTTTGCGGTGTTGGACAACATGAACCACGATTTGTCCCCGCTTGTACCCCCGCCACCTCCCGAACTGCCGGTAGAACCGGATTGACCAGGAAGAGCAATTTGCAGACTGGATCTGTAATTCTCCTCTTCCTTATCAACAGCTATGCCAATGACAAAGGCAATATCATTAATCTCCTTACGATCCCAACACCCTGCAATGAAAAGGGTGCACAGCAGTAACATCAATGCAGCGCGGAATTTACGAATAAGAAACATGTATTCACCATCCTTCCTCTGCTTCAGGCGAACCATTAATCTTCTCTTTCATCCGTTTCTGGTTATCCTGAACCGTCGAAGGACGATTGATCATTTTCCACCACGGCACACGAACAAGAATATCCTTGGTATCTGTTTTACTGTACGGGCTAAGACCTGACAGATAAGGCACGCCAAACGAAGTCATCTGTGTCAGATGCACCGAGATCAGAACCAAACCAATCACAATGCCGTACAGTCCAAGCATACCCGCCAATAACATGATCGGAAATCGCAACAGACGCACGGTAATCGCAAAGTTAAACCGCGGAATTGTAAAGGAAGCTATACCTGTCATGGATACGATAATAACCATTGGTGCGGACACAATCCCTGCCTGAACTGCGGCCTGCCCGATCACGAGCGCACCGAGGATACTGACTGCCTGACCGACTGTTTTCGGTAACCTGACCCCCGCTTCACGGAGGGCTTCGAACGACAGCTCCATGATGAGGGCTTCCACCAATGCCGGAAAAGGGATGGCTTCCCGTGCACCAGCAATACTCAGAATCAGCGTGGTGGGCAACATATCCTGATGAAATGTCGTGATCGAGATATACAGCGCTGGTAGAAATAGAGCAATAGCCACAAATAAAAAGCGAATCCAGCGTACCAGATTACTGATGAAGAATCGTTCATAGTAGTCCTCACTGGCCTGTAGCATCTGCCACATTGTGACTGGAGCAATTAACGCAAAGGGAGTGCCGTCCACCAAAATGGCAAATCGCCCTTCCAACAAGTTACCTGCTACTGTATCCGGGCGCTCCGAATAGTGCATCTGTGGGAATGGAGAATACGGGTGGTCTTCAATCAATTCCTCGATATAACCCGTCTCCAGAATGCCATCGATCTTAATTTTTTCCAGACGTTTCTTCGCGTCCTGAATCAATTTCGGATCAGCAATATCCTCGATATAGGTCAGAACGATATCTGTCTTGGTTTCGGTACCGAGGGTCATACTCACCATCTTGAGAGAGGGGGTTTTCAGCTTGAACCGCAATAAAGCCGTATTCACACGCAGTGTTTCGGTGAATCCTTCACGCGGCCCTCGAATCACGGATTCTGTCTGCGGCTCCTCCACCCCGCGTCTGACGCCGCCTTTTACGTTGAACATCCAGGCTTCGCTGCTTCCATCGACCACCAGAAGTGCGGAGGATGCAAGCACCCCTTCTGTCGCAGCAGCCCAAGTTTCAACCCGCTTCACCTGCGTCAGCTCAACGGTTGTATCATCCAGTGGAACATCGGGCTCATCTGTGCGCTGCTGCACCAGGCCTCGAATAATTGGACGCAGCATATGCTCCTGGATATCGGCTGAGTTAACAATGCCTTCAATATAAACCAGAAGCCCTTTCACTTCCGGCGTAATCATCACGTTGCGAAATACCACATCCGAGCATTCGGAGAAGATCTCCTTTACCGCTTGAACCTGCGTTTCATGTACTCTACTGATCGGCTGCCGTAGAAAAGGCGGGGACGGCAGTCCCAAAGGGATATGTTTTCTCTCTTCTGAAGTTCGTCCCGATTGTCGGGACTTGTCTTTCCCGGATATTTTGTCCGCCATATGCCGCCCCTCCGTTTCTTGTTTTTATACAAGGTAGCTTGTGCCAGACAGCCGGGAATTATGTGGTTTATTTTTGCAAAATTACGATCATTTTTTTGATTTCAGACAGCAAAAAGGCCTCTGTATTTAACAGAGACCTTATTAACTATTCCGATCCTACTCAAGCCATTATGCAGTTAATCTGCGAAATAATCCTCAGGCACATAGCGAATCTCGGACTTCGCATAGATGCTTAGCGTGTGACTCTCCCTGTTGTATACTACCCGTTCACCATCTACGTAGTACCAGTGCTTCAAAAGGGGCTGATCCTTGCGTTGGACGAAACGAAATACGTTTAGTTCCTGTCTCAGTTCCATAATCTGTTCCACAATCTGCTTGTCCAGACCCGTGACGGTAAATATGAAACCTGTACCCTCCTGTTGGAATCGATAGGACAGGGCATCTGTTTTGCTATTAGCTAGTCCTCGCCCAGTCACCGCATGTTTGACCATAAACCATTCCTGTTGCGCCATACGTGTATATCCTCCTTCATCTTGGAGTTCATTTCATCAGCCTTCTACGGCAAATCAATAATCATATAGAACGTATCTTCGTTTGCTTGCAGCTCGATTGAATTCTGCTGTTCCACACGAGCCGTGTCACCTGCGTTCAATTGGTACTCTCCATCCAATCCCAGCTTGCCTTCGATGGAGAAAATGTACATCCGGCGGTCCATCTCCTGATGGAAGGTTAACGTTTCGTCTTTGGCTAATCGTCCAAGATAGATCGTCATATCCTGATGAATGGTCGCAACTCTTGGTCCCCCATCCGGGGATACAATCGGCACAAGTGCTCCTGCCAGTGCGGCTGGATCAAAAGACGTGGTCTCATACGAGGGTTGCAACCCTCTCGTATGCGGCATGAACCAGAGCTGAAGCAGACGTACTTCTTCCGTATCGGATGCATTATGCTCGGTATGAATCATGCCACTGCCTGCTGACATTCGCTGAATACCACCAAAACCTGTAACGGCCACATTGCCCAGACTATCTTCATGTCGCAGCTTGCCGCTGAGTACGATGGATACAATCTCCATATCACTATGTGGGTGTGCTCCAAAACCGCGTCCAGACGCAATCACATCGTCGTTCGCTACGCGCATTGGTCCAAACGCCGTATTCTCCGGGTCTTGGTATTCTCCGAAAGAAAAGCTGTGACTGCCACGGAGCCAGCCTCGATCGAAGCTGGAGCGGGCATCGGATGGAATGACGTTAATCATAAAATGCATCCTCCTTATTTTTTCTTAGTAGCATACTTATTCTCATTGTATCAAACCTCAGGCATGTCGTCCAAACGAAAAAAGTTCTCTACCGATCAGCCCGGTTCGCAAATACAATTTCCGAACCGGCCTGACCAATAAAGAACCTCGTTACAGGAATAATCCTACACTTCATTATGTTTTAGTAATCGTTAATCGATTCAAGCACTCATATTCTGGCGAGCGTTCCCCTGTCTGGAGAACAGATAATCAACGGCCAGAAAGCGGCTTCCTGTGAAGAGCAATGTCAGGGAACCCGCCAGCAGCAGGTAATCGAACTCGGTACCACTCATGAACGGCTCACCCACTTTGGCAGTAAGCAAAACGCCACCCATAACGATAACAAACAGGGCAGCAAACACACGTGTTCCCAGTCCCAGTATCATCGCTGCACCACCTACCAACTCAATAATCGCTACAACGGATGCAAGAAACCCAGGAATACCGATACTTTCGAAAAATCCTACCGTACCGCTAATTCCACCTTCGAATTTACTCCAACCGTGCAATACAAAAATTAAACCAATCATAATCCTGGAGAAAAGCAGTCCAATCTCTACACTTTTATTATTCATGTTCATCTTCCTTCCTCGTTATATTCGACCTCAAGTTGAGCCAAATGAATCTATCCGATGGACCAGACAAACAAGATAGACAGCAATAGGAAAACAGTAGCCGACAGCAGAACAGCATAACGTGGCAATCTCAGCGTCACGTCCTGTTCCGGGTCAAGCAGACGTGAAATTCGGACATTCACCGACGTATCCGCAAATGAGGATTGAACGGTCAATTCTTTTGCCCCCCAGGGTTCCGGACAAGCACGGAGCAGCTTGAGCAAAGCACTGCCAATGCCTGCCATATTGCCTGTACGTTCAATAGCCTCATTGTCTGCCAGAATTTCTCTAACGATATGATATTGTTTTGAAGTGTGCTTCAAGACGGGAATATACGGCATCATGATTGCAAATACCGACAGCAACGTCGTCTTCAGAGGGTCACGGTGCCACAGATGATGTACTTCATGATAGACAACCGCTACCTCCTCTTCCGCATCAAGCATGTCCAGCAGTCCTGTGGAAAGTACAATATACGGTCTCCATAGACCAATGGTAAATGCCACGGGTGAAGGCTTGTCCACTACAATAAAACTTGGCTGTCCTAGATCATGATAGTTGGACTCCATCTCACGGGATAGCACTTGAATCTCCATGGAGCGGAGCTTGCGGATCGCTGCCCGTGTTTTCATCATGCGAACCGTAAGCAACCAGCCTGTTCCGGCAAATGTCAGCAAGACCAGTGCCAGCAAGAAATGTCCCACGGATAACCAGCCCAGACGACTCATCCAATGATTGCAGAGCCAGAGCAGATTAAACGGGATATCCCAGCCAAAGATTTTGTACATCGCGTACATGAACATTTGCATGAACACGAGTAGCGGAATGCCAAACCCGACGGTAAACAAAAGTTTCGAGCGGGTCTTCCACATGTTAATCGCTATCCTTTTTCCATTGTTTGATCTTCTGTTCCAGGCGTTCAATCAGACCCGCATCTGCTTCGTCCAGCGCATCCAGCATATGATTCAATGCCAATGCTCCGAATTCATCCACCAACTCATGTGACAGTTCCTTGGATTGGTCGTTCATAAACTCCTCCTTGCTCTGTACCGGTTGGTACAAAGATGTTCTGCCCTTTTGTGACTTTCCGAGAAGTCCCTTATCCACGAGCCGGTTCATCACTGTCATGACTGTATTAAAATTGACGTCTTTGTCTTGTTCAAGTGCGGTCTGCACTTCACGGATGCTACTGCCAGGACGAGCCCATAAAATGTCCATGATCTTGGCCTCCAGCGGACCAAAAAATCGGTTGAGCCCACGTTCACCCACTTTAAAATTGTGTATTCTCATTTTCTGACACCCCTCACACTACCCATTGTAGTGCCATCAAATGAGAAGTCAACCTCTATGTCAGCTATTTTATGTAAATGATTTGTAAATTTGTTTTCCATTTCAGCAAAAAAAAGCGAAAGACCGGGCAATTCCGCACGTTCACGGTTTGCCCGGTTTTCACCGAATATCAGTCCCTATGATGTTGTGAATTCATGGCCAAATTGTACTTTATTTCCCTTCCCGTGAAGGCATATGTGCTGAAATATCCACACCAAGCCCATGAGCCAGACGTCCGCCAAGCTGTCCATCCGCCCGGAAGAAGTGGCACAGGGCACGCATTTGAATATCGACGGATACTCCCTTGAGGTCATTGATCAGATTATCCAGCAAATGCTGCTGCTCTACAGGGCTAAATGAACGGAAAAGTTCCCCCGACTGCGTATAATCATCCGTTTTCTCGATTTTTTCGCGAGTGACATGCCCTTGCAATGGAACCTGACTGTCGCGGTATGCCGGATCTTCCTGTGGACTGTTTCCGGCGCTATTCGGTTCATAGTTCACCGGAGATGGATCCTGATTCACATTCATGAGTCCATCACGCTGATGATTACGAACAGGTGCATACGGGCAATTCACCGGAATTTGCAAATAGTTCGTTCCAAGCCGGTGCCGCTGTGTATCTGGATAGGAGAATAGACGTCCTTGCAGCAATTTGTCCTCGGAAGGCTCAATTCCAGGTACAAGCGCACTAGGTGAAAAGGCCGCCTGTTCCACTTCAGCAAAGAAATTCTGCGGATTCCGATTCAGGGTCATGGTGCCTACCGTATGGAACGGCAGAACATCTTCAGGCCATGTTTTGGTTGGGTCGAGTGGATCAAAAGCAAAATCATCCATCTGCTCCGGCTTCAAGAGTTGAACCTGTAACTTCCACTGCGGGTATTTTCCGTTCTTGATATGTTCATGCAGGTCCCGGGTAGCATGATTAAAGTCCTGTCCTTGTACCTCGGCAGCTTCCTGACGAGAGAAGCCCCGAACCCCTTGTGCAGACTCCCACTTGTATTTCACATAATGGACCTGCCCCTGTGCATTAATCCATTTGAAAGCATGTACGCCGAAACCATCCATCTCCCGATAACTTGCCGGTGTGCCCAGATCTGAGAACAACCAGGTCATCATATGCGTTGATTCTGGTGAGAGGGTCATGAAGTCCCAATATCGGGCGGGGTCCTGAATGTTCGTATCCGGAGCTGGCTTCAGAGAGTGAACCATATCGGGAAACTTCATCGCATCACGAATGAAGAACACAGGCAGATGGTTACCAACGATATCATAGTTGCCTTCCCGGGTGTAGAATTTAACGGCAAATCCACGCGGATCTCGTGCAGTCTCTGGTGATCCTGTACCGTGAATAACGGTTGAAAAGCGAACCAGCACATCAGTAGCCGTACCCGGCTCTTGCAGGAAGTCCGCTGTTGTATATTGCTTCATGCTCTGCTCCAGTGTAAATACGCCATGAGCACCTGCTCCTCTAGCATGAACCACCCGTTCCGGAATACGCTCACGGTCGAAGTGGGCAATTTTCTCGATGAGATGGTAATCTTCAAGCAGTGTCGGTCCTCTTCTGCCTGCTGTGCGGGAATTCTGGTTGTCACCTACAGGTGCTCCCTGATTGGTTGTCATACGTTCTGTCATCCTGTCGTCCTCCTCTAATGGGTCTCACGGTTGCTATATCTACTAATAAAATCATATTCGGCTTCAATATAAATATACATTTAGACTTGATCTAACTGTTAAATTAATTCTAACATGTCCCAATCTGCTCTTGCATGAGGTTCACATGAGATTAAGATGAGGTTCTTCAACACTTCATGAATGAACGATGAACATACTTTTCAGGCAACAAAAAAAAGCGGACTAATCCGCCAGGCGGTAGCCCACTCCTCTTACTGTTACGATATATTGCGGCGAAGACGCGTTATCGCCCAATTTTTTGCGCAAGCTTTTGATATGAACATCCACCACATTACTTCCACCCGTAAAGTCTGTCTCCCAGATATCGCTGAGCATCTCCTCACGGGAAATGACTGCGCCTTTGGCATCAATCAACTTGAGTAACAGATCATATTCGGTCTTGGTTAGATGAATCCGGTTATTATCGCGCTGCACACTCATTCGTTCACGATCGAGCCACAGATCCTTGAATCCGACACGCTGTCCTTCCTCAGGCAAAAAACCACGTTTGGGTAGCGCTGGACTGTTGCCAATCATACGCTGCACCCGGTAAAGTGCTTCCTGCGGACGAGCAGGCCACACCAGCAATTCCTCCTGAAGCATCGGTCCACTCGCGCTGCCGATCATCTTCTCACCGACCAGATACAGACAAGGTGTTGTATGCTCAGCCTCACGATTCAATCGGCTGCTAATGCCGGCAAAGGCATCGATCGTTCCGGCAACAGACAGGTCATAGATCAACAGATCGAAGACCAGTCGCTCATGCAGATCCGGTTCCCAACGGTGAAAGACCAGTACATCGAAGCAGCTATCCGTTAAGGCCTTTACCAGTTCATGAACCTGCCCCGGCATTGGGCTGATCAGAATAACACGGCGTGTAACAGGACAATTGTCCACAAGGGGTGCTGCATCGGACAGGGCCGGTTTAACCCTAAGCGGTAAACGGCGGCCAGGAAGTTTTATTTTTACTTGATCCGTTTGTTTCTGCATTCCCCGCAGACACCTCCAAAGACCACATGAGCATGATCGATTGCATATCCGGTTTCTTCAGCTACCTGTTTCATCCATTGTGGAGGCACCTCTGTCATCACCTCGTCCACTTTGCCGCACACTTCACACATAATGTGCTGATGATCATCCATACGAGCATCATACCGGCTGGCTGTCTCTCCGAGTTTAAGCTCCCGTATCAATTCTTTGTCCGTGAGATAACGAAGAGAATTATACACTGTACCATAGGCCAGATTATACCCTTGTTCCACGAGTCGATTCATAACATCAGCAGCTGTCGGGTGATCCTCCGAATGGCGCACCACATCATATACCGCTTGTCGTTGTATCGTCAGATTTAAAGTTCTCACAACCATTTCTCCTTTATTATTGATCCATTTTATATGAAATCAGACACCGATCTTCTGCTTATGATGGTTTTCCCAAAAAAGAAGGAATACATTTTGATTTAGATTAAGTATAAATCTGATTGTATATTGAAGTCAATATGCACGCCAGCCATCCGGATATGGAATTAAAAACACCTTTCCCATTAATCCCCTCGATAATTTGGGATAATATGGTTCGCTACAGCACCATTTTTCAGATAAAATATAGGGATGTGCGTATAAAGGGGGAATGTCGGTTGTTAAGCACGTTTTTCATCAATATCTGTGTCATGATTACGTTTATGTATGTGTCCGGGATCATCGCCAAGTTCTATAGAATCCGATTGCCTTTTCCCTCATTACGTGTTCAGTTGATCGGCGGCTTATTATTCGGCATATATGGCACAGTTCTCATGAACTATTCCTTCCCTCTGAACGAGACGACAATTGTAGATCTACGGCATCTGGCCATCGTTACCGCAGCAGTATATCTGGGAGGAATGGCTTCGGTCGTTACGGGACTTGTGATCTCGGTCCTTCGAATTCTGATGTTCGGCATGTCATCCTCTGCCATCGATGCAGGATTTGTTATGACTCTGATCGGACTATCCGGTGTATATTTCGCTTATGCTTCCTGGTCCCGACTAACCAAAATTATTACGATGAATCTGCTCGGCATAACGTTAATCTTTATCATCCTTATGTTAAATACAGACAGCATGAATTCATTAATGAAGGTATATCCGTTACAAATGACCATTTCCTTCGTCGGTGGAATATTTATCTTTATCATCGCAGAATTCATCAATAAATCCAATGAGATGTTATTCCTTTTGGAGAGAAGAGCATCTACCGATCATCTTACCAATCTTAGCAATCGACGACAGTTCGAAAAATCACTTCAACTGGAACTTCAGCGTGCGCGTGATTACCAGCAAAAGCTGTCCTTGCTTGCCATTGATATTGACCGGTTCAAAAAAGTAAACGACACGTATGGTCATTCTGCCGGCGATGCGGTCCTGAAGCAACTTGGACAACTGCTCGTTGAGCATGCCCGATCTGCCGATATTGTGTCACGAAACGGCGGGGAAGAATTCGCCATTCTCTTGCTCGACTGTGGAAACCGTCAGGCAATGGCTACTGCTGAATCTATCCGCCAGTCAGTAGAGAAATACCATTTTGCTCTGCCCGACGGCCACACGACACGTCTGACCATCTCCATTGGTGTAGCCGTGTATCCGGATCATTGTGATACTCATGACGATGACGACTTTTTCGAACAGGCCGACCGCGCTCTATACGAAGCCAAGAATACAGGGCGTAACCGCGTGTGTGCCTTACCTTTTCGCTCCTTGTCTCTTACACTTAAAAATGGGATCTAACCGTTCAACGCGATCAAAAAAAAGGATGTCTTGTTGGCCTATTCAGGCGGACAGGACATCCCTTGCTTTATGGACTATTGCATATCATCTCAGCTTGTAGCCTATAACAGAAGATCAGGCAAGGATGCTCTCAATCTCCTCGACAATGGCAGCATCCAGCTTCACGCCTGATGCAGCTGCATTCTCTTTGACCTGCTCGGGACGACTTGCCCCTACAAGTGCACTGGATACATTGCTTTGGCGCAGAATCCAGGCCAGGGCCAGTTGGCCAACCTTCAGATCGAGCTTGTCCGCCACTTCAATCAGTTGACGAACTTTCCCGATGCGATCCGCATTGATCTTTCCTTCATCCCATCCTAGCTTAGCCGCACGGCTATTCTCCGGGATATCGGAGACGGATGTATATTTCCCGGTCAATAGACCTTGAGCAAGCGGGGAGTATACGACTTGTCCGATGCCTTTACGTTCACCGAGCGGGATAATCTCATTTTCGATGTATCGGTCAAACATGTTGTACACCGGCTGATTGACCACGATACGATCCAGAAGCAGACGGTCTGCTGTACCCAATGCATCTTCCATCTGAGCCGCAGTCCACTGGCTGACGCCTACATATAACACTTTGCCTTGACGCACCAGATCATCCAGTGCACGGAGTGTTTCTTCTATCGGTGTTTCGGTATGATAACGATGGCAGTAGTAGATATCCACATATTCAACGCCCAGGCGCTTTAGGCTGGCTTCACATTGCTCCTTGATATGTTTACGCGACAGCCCCTGGTCATTCGGACCATCACCCATTTTGCCAAATACTTTGGTTGCAAGTACATAAGAGTCACGGGAATACGCTTTGAGCGTCTGCCCGAGCAGTTCTTCTGCTGCACCCCGTTCATATACATTGGCTGTATCAAAAAAGTTAATGCCTTCATCGAATGCAGTTTCAATTGATTTCACCGCATTTTCACGTTCCACATACCCTCCGTACGTCAGCCAGCTTCCCAGGCTGATCTCGCTTACTTTCAGTCCGCTTCCACCTAATCTGCGATAATCCATTGATTGCATATCCTCCTCTATTGGTTATAAAGATGAAGTTCATATTCTATTGTAACGTAACCAGCCCGGATGAAAAGGGCTTTAGCTCAGAAAATGGAAAATGAAAAGAAGCGCACCTATTGCCAGGTGCGCCAAATCAAGGTTTATCATCTGATCATGATTTAAGGCAGAGTAATACTTAATGCATTCAACAGATCAGCCTGTCTAACCGGCTTGGTCAGAACAGCATCAAAAGCTTCTGCTTCGTGCAATTCAATATGCATCCCATAAGGAATAAGGACAAGGACAGGCAGATTCTCGGTTCCCTGCTTCAGCTCATGTACAAAATCAACTGCTCCGCCCTCCAGAAGGCCCATATCCACAACGGCTACATCCGGCTTGAGTCCTTCCTTGATCCAATCATGCGCTAATGTCAACCCTGAGGTCATGTGTACATCCATCTCCCACCTGCGCATCAGGGAAGAGACGCCTTGCAGAATGTCAGGGTCTTTGACAAGCAGGACCTTGCTGCCTTTTAACCTTTGCTGAACACTTGCCAGTTGAGGTAACTCCCAATATCTGCGCAACGGAAGGGAGATGTTGAATTCCGTCTCGTTTTCCTTCACACTGCTCACCTGTATGCGGCCATGCATGAGGATGGCAAGATTCTGGCTTACAGCCAAACCCAGATTGCTTCCAATCAGTTTTTGAATATTGAAATTTTCGTCTTGGCTCAAGGTTGGGGTCTTCTTGTCCGATAACATCTGACCCGTGTACTTCACCCTGAGCTGAAGGGTACCGGTCTCCTCAGATTCTTCTCCGTTCACTACTGCTGTGATCAGAACCGAACCTTCACGCGTTGAATCCAGAGCATATTGGATGACATGTGCAAGCAACTGTCCAATCTTGACTTCATCACCCACGAACACTTGGGACACATTCAGTTCAAGATTTAGTCCCAGCTCAATGTTCTTGCCCGTCGCAATTCCGGCATAGAGATACACGGTATTCTCAATGGTGCCAACGAGATCGAACGGATCATCATGTATAACCGTTCTACCTGCTTCATTGATATTGAAATTCATCATATTATTCAGCAGGGAGAGTAGAATATTGCCGCTCGTCTCAATCATATTCACATATTCCGACTGCTCCTCCGACATATCCGGAGTGCGCATCAGATCTGTCAGTCCCAGAATACCGTTCAGTGGATTGCGAATCTCGTGACTCATTAGCTTGAGCATCTGCGCTTTGGTCATGGCCTCCGATTCGGCACGTTCTTTCTCTGCCTGGAGTTGTTCTTGGATTTGTTCCGAATGACTCAACTTTCGCTCCTGAACATGCAACGTGCTTTCCAGATCCACAACATAGCCCAGGAATACAGCCATCGCGTTCAGTGTCTTCATGTCCGTTTCGCTGATCACATAACCAGGATCATCCATTAGACATATCGTTCCGAATGCCTCACCAGATCTTCTCATGATCGGTACGCCCACGAAGAAACGATTCCCAAGCCCGCTCGTAACGTTCATGGAACGTGTCATTGGGTTTTCACATGTGTCCTGGATGGTAAGAATACTGCTTTTGTCTCTTAATACCAGACTGCAATATGATTCGTTAAAAGAAAGCACACTGCCCTTCACAATCAACTCTTCCGTACGGTTAAAGGCCTCCAAAATGACATTGGTCACCCCGTCATTTGTGGCAACAAAGATGGTATTGACCTTCAATATACCGCTTAATACGTCTACGATATGGGCCGCTGCTTCCTTTATATCTTCATAGAAGCCTCTCGTAATGCCTTCTGCCGTTCCCATGATTCACCCCTCTTATCTTAGCTGCACTTTCAAATCTGTATATCAGAACGTTTAATCACGTACAGGGGTTCATCAACAATCCGAATAGCTGTCACAATCTATACTTATATGATTAACACCGTAGAAGTAAAAGAGAATCATACTCCCTGCCCATGGCCCGTTTTTGGACAATTGCAGGTCTTAAACTGATGACTTAACTACGGAAAATGGTTTGCAAATCGCCTTTTCAGATTGGTTACAGTCCATCTTGTCTCAGTTCGATTATTATCCTTGCAGGATAACTAGAAATTATACGCTTCTACTCAGACTTTGGGAACCTTTATCCACAGCAAGTAAAGGAAAGTCCACTTTGCCCACTAAGGGGTGTGACCATTATCACACCCAAAAAACCACATATAGTTTATAAATGGATAATATAAATCTACATATAGTATTTAACGTGAATTGAATGATATTCAAAATCATTTTAGGAGGAAACTTACATGAACATGCTTGAGTATGCCACTCCACCGGCATCCGATCTATTATCCGACCTGGGAAGACGAATTATTGGCGCAGAAGACGCCGATACGCTGAGGGAAAATGCGAATCTGAACGGGGACTCCTTCAGCGGAAAAATGAGCAGGCTCGGTTCGGAGACCGCCAAGTGGCATGCTCTACGTCATGTGTTGCCGGAAGAGCTTGCCCAAGCTGTGGAGAACGGGGATCTGTATGTTCATGATCTGGATCAGTATGCCCTTGGAACAACCAACTGCATCTTTATCCCGTTTGACCGTCTTCTTGCCACGGGTTTCAATACAGGCAACGGATCGGTTCGCACACCTCAGACGATCATGTCTGCCATGGCTTTGGTTGCGATCATCTTCCAATCCCAGCAGAACAGTCAGTATGGCGGGGTATCGGCCAATAAGATTGACTGGGATTTGGCCCCTTATGTACAGCGATCGTTCCGCAAACATTATCGCAAAGGGCAACGCCTCTTTGGTGAGCATGTCTTGCTTGAAGATGAACAGCTTTATCTGGACAGCATCGAAGCGAAGAACCAGTGCCCACGAGCATATGCATTCGCCTATGAGGAGACTGAACTGGAGACAGGACAAGCTGCTGAATCACTGATTCACAACTTGAATACGATGAGCAGCCGGGCGGGTGGCCAGATTCCATTCACATCACTGAATTATGGATTATGTACTTCTGCGGAAGGACGGTTGATATCACGTTCATTGCTCGAAGCAACGATTCGTGGCCTGGGCAACGGGGAAACACCCGTGTTCCCTCAACATATTTTCCAATGTAAACAGGGGATCAATCAGGCTCAAGGAGAGCCGAACTATGACTTGTTCCGCCTCGCAGTCACCTGTTCATCCCGGCGGATGTATCCTAACTTTGTCAATGTGGATGCCTCTTTCAATCTGCCTTATTATCATCCGGAAGATCCGGATACGATTATCGCAACTATGGGATGCCGCACACGTACACTGGCTGACCGATTTGGCCGCAATCGTCAAAGCGGTAAAGGAAATCTGTCCTTCAACACCATTAATCTGGTCAAGCTGGGTATCCGGTTTGGCATCTGCCAAGGTGCCAGAGCTGTTGCGGATCGGGCTGGATTCTACACTGCTTTGGAATCCGTGATGCATAATGCCGCTTCTGGTCTGCTGCATCGCTACCGCATTCAGACAGCACAGCCTGCCAAGGCATCGGACTTCATGATGCGCGAGGGTGTATGGGAAGGTGGAGAACAGCTTGCCCCAAGCGAGCCCGTTGCCGATCTATTAAAGCACGGAACGTTATCCCTTGGTTTTATCGGTCTCGCTGAATGCATGACAGCTCTCTATGGACGCCATCATGGGCAGGACCCTCATGTACATCGCGAAGCGCTCAACGTTATTCGGACCATGCGAGAGTTCTGTGACCGGATGAGCGAGCAGCATAACCTGAATATCACCCTGTTTGCCACACCTGCGGAAGGGTTATCCGGCAAATTCACGAAGATCGACAGAGAACGTTATGGCCTCATTCCAGGAGTTAATGATCGGGAGTATTATACGAACTCATTCCATATCCCGGTCTATCATACCCTTCCAGCTTATCGGAAGATTGAACTGGAGGCCCCGTTCCATACGTTATGCAATGCAGGCGCAATCTCCTATGTGGAGCTGGACGGTAACGTTCGAGCCAACACCACAGCTTTCCTGCGAATCGTGCAATATGCACTGGCGCAGGATATCGGTTATTTTTCCATTAACCATCCCATTGATCGCTGTCCTGCATGTGGTTATGAAGGGGTTATCGGGGATGTATGCCCACATTGTGAAGTTCATGAGGACCATGTACACTTCCAGCGGTTACGCCGTGTAACGGGCTATCTGACCGGAGATTACAAAGTCCGCTTCAATGCTGCGAAGCAGGCCGAAGTACGGGATCGGGTGAAACACCGGTGAATCTGTATGGATACATTCCCGAATCGGTCAATGAAGGGACAGGTCTGCGTGCCGTGTTGTTCATCAGCGGATGTCGCCACGCCTGTCCGGGCTGCTTCAGTCCGGATTCGTGGAGCTTTCGAGCGGGTGAGCCCTTTACAGAGGAGCGGCAGCAGCAAATTCTGTATGAAGTGACGACCCATCCGTTGCTGGATGGCGTTACGTTATGTGGCGGGGATCCCTTTTTCTCGGCAGCAGAATGTACGTCATGGGTTCAGCAGCTCCGCACTGCACGTCCTGATCTGACGGTATGGGCCTACACGGGATTCGAATATGAAGAACTGGTCACCGATCCTGCAAGAGCAGAACTTGCCCGATTGTGCGACGTCATTATTGACGGGCGATATGTTGAAGCAGAGCGTGATGTCTCCCTGCCCTTCCGCGGAAGTCGGAATCAACGTTTGATTGATGTTAATGCAACACGAGCCACTCGAACTATCGTTACGATGCAGCTTAGTACGTCCTAAACATTAATTGTACTCCCCTCCCCAATTATTAAGACATGAGTCCCCCGGCGGACTCGTGTCTTTTTGGCGTATAGCGGCCTTGTATGTAGAATATGTTTTATCCAATCTCGCTACTTCCTTCTCTATTGCATGATGATATATTATATAGGTAGTTATTATTTTAGCATTTAAAAATTAGACCGTTTACATAAGGTAACCAGGGAGGAATCATCTTTTATATGGATATTGTTCAAGCATTAATTACATGTATGCCTTTCTTTCGAGATACGATTCGTCAGGATGTAACCCTTTCCGTTATTGATCATGAAAAATTCTTATATTTCTCAGCAGGGGAATCGTTAAAACAACTGAATTATCAACCTGGAGACCCTCTGTTGGATGGAAATCGAAATTTTGCTGATCTCAACGGCGGTACAGTCAAACGCTTCGATCACTACCCTAAAGATTTATTCGGTGTTCCGTTTGACGTGGCTTTTATCCCCATTAAAAATGAGCAAGGTGAAGTCATCGCCCTGTTCAATCTCCTCTACAGTATGGATGACCAGGACCAGCTGCAACAGCTCATGGATGCTACCGAGAATTTGACCAACCAATTAATTGACAGTGTACAGCACGTGGCCGCACACTCTGAGGAACTCAGTGCCACAACCGAAGAGATTCGGAACAACTCCAAACAAGCCGTACAGAAATCAGGAAATGTAACTCAAGTCGCCAGCTTCATTCGTGAAATCTCCGAACAAACCAATCTGCTTGGATTGAATGCAGCCATTGAAGCTGCTCGTGTCGGTGAAGCAGGTGCAGGTTTTGGCGTTGTTGCCAAAGAAATTCGCAAACTGTCTGTGGATACCAAAGAAGCAACGGCCCGTATTGAAGATTCTCTTCTCTCGGTCCGGCAATCCATACAAGGCATGGAGAATGAACTTGGTGAGATCACTGCGAGTTCTCAAGAACAGGCCGAACTGGTTAACAATTTTATGAGCACAATTGAGCAATTGAATGAAACCAACCAACAATTGAAGCAATTTGTGCAAAAAATGATTTCATTTGACGGAAAATAAAAAGACGTGAGATGGCAAAGCATATTGGGGATTTATGCAAAATGCTCATCAAACAACAAACAAAAGCCTCCGAATGCACTCGGAGGCTTTTTCATGAGCTATTAGACTTAACGAATCTCGAAGTGACTGATACGTACACCTGCAGACAGCACAATGTATACATCCTGTGCACCTGATCCACCCGTGAGTTCAGCCTTAACAGTAGACCACTGCTGGGCGTCACCTTGTGCCAGTTCCACACGTCCTGCGACCGCACCATCCGGTGAGCCAAGTCGCACTTCCAACACAGCGCCTGCTTGTTCTGCGGAGACACGTGCTTCAATTGCTGCTGCTCCACTACCCAAATCGGCATCTTTGAAGGCAATCCATCCTTGTTCTCCAACTACACGGACAGCACTGCCGCCCTCTTTGCTCTCATCCAGGTCAACACCCAGGTAAGCATCATAATTCTCGGCACGGGTAGCCACACCCAGATTACGAGCTGGGATCGTCTCTCCTTCTACCGTCAGGTCTGCAACCAGCTGAACATCGGAGGATGACTTGGCCACCATAATGGAGTAAGTTCCACTTTCCACGACATATCGATCCCGAGTTACATCCCAGATTGCCAGTTCTTGAACAGGCAAGGTGAAGCTGACCTTCACTGTAGCTCCCGCTTCGATATGAAGACGACGGAATCCTTTTAACGTTTTGAGGGGACGTTTCACCCGTGATTTGCCTGCACGAACATACAACTGTACAACCTCGTCGCTTGCGATTGAACCAGTATTCGTCACATCCACAGTTACCGTGATGGTGCCATCCGTACCCGTTTGTGCAGGACTTAACGCCAGATTACTGTATTTAAATGTTGCATACGTCAGACCATGTCCAAACGGATACAGTACATTGCCTTCAAAATATTGATACGTCCGACCGGATTGAATGATATCGTAATCCTTGATGTCGGTCAGTTGATCTGCCGATTGTACCCACGTCATGTTCAGACGGCCTGCTGGTGCATAGTCGCCATACAATACATCAGCTACTGCGTTACCCAGTTCCTGTCCTGCGTGTGAAGTATACAATACTGCGGGGATGTTCTCCTGAACCCAGTTGGATGTGAACGGATAACTTCCCACGATGACAACTACCGTGCTCGGGTTCGCAGCATAGACTGCCTCAACCAGACGTTGCTGGGATTCGGCCAGATCCAGACTTGGACGGTCGATCTCCTCTTTCCCATTGACAAGCGGATTGTTACCGACAAAGACAATTGCCGTTTCTGCAGCCTTGGCAGCTGCTACCGCTTCCTCAAGTCCGTTCACAACCACATCCTGCTTGAATGTTTCTGTGGCACCGAAAGTCTTCAGTTCTTCGGACACTGCGAATGCATCGTTTCCACCATTAGGTGCAGTCACCGTTTTGCCATTCCATGTAGTCAGACCTACACTGCCATCCTGTTGTGGCAACAGATGGAATACTTCCTTCACGAACCAGCCATACACTTCATCTGCCGATGCCGTTACAGTCTCTTCATCTGTCGTCAGATATTTGCCGTTGCTTTCGGCCTGCAAGGTATAACTTCCGAAGCCCCAGTCGGACACCATAAATGTCTCCGCTTCTCCCGAAGCAACAACAGGTGATTTCTCACCATCCGCCAGTCCAATCTTCTTCCCGTTGGCCACGGAAGTTAACGTAATCCGGTCATTTCCATCCTTGAACGCCACGTTATCGCTGCCTACTTTGCCACGGATCGCCTCAAGCGGGGATACGTTATACGGCATGGTGCCTGCATACCAGTCACGATAGACGGTTCCGCCCAATTGACCAATGACAGCCACTCTACCAGCTTTTGTTTTGTCCAGCGGGAGCGTGCCTTTGTCGTTTTTGAGCAATACCACTTGTTCTCTCGCAGCTCGAAGCGACAGTTCTTTTGCTTTCTCCGTCATCATGGACTCTTCACCGATCGCAGCGTACGGGTTGCCTTCTTCCGGATCGAACTCGCCCAGACGGAAGCGTACACGGAACGTATTGAACAGTGCCTTGTCGATATCATCCATGGTAAGTGTACCTTGTTCCAACCCTTCACGCAGTGCCTGTTTGGACAGCTCAGCATCATCGGTGATGCTATCAATTCCTGCCTTCACGGACTCCACCGTACCCGGAGTGTGGGAATCATAGTATTTATGATCGTTCTTGATACCCATTACATCGCCTGCATCACTGACAATGAAACCATCCATGCCCCATTCGCCTTTGACAATCTCGTTCACAAATGGATGCAACAACGCTGGCGTACCATTAATGGAGTTGTACGCAGTCATCATGGACTGTGCACCGCCTTCTTTGAATGGCTTCTCGAACGCCTTCAGATAATATTCACGCATGTTGCGCGGGTCAATGCTGGAAGAACCGCTTCCGCGATCCACTTCGTTATTGTTCGCGAGGAAATGCTTCAAGGTAGCGACCGCTTTGTAATATTTGGGATGGTCGCCCTGAATTCCTTTGACCAATGCTGTCGTCAGCTCGGCTGTCAGTTCCGGATCTTCACCATACGCCTCTTCATTTCGTCCCCAGCGCGGGTCACGCTCCATATCTACTGTAGGTGCCCACAGCGTAAGACCGTTCACTGCCGGATTGCGTTTATAAAATACACGTGCCTCGTCTCCGAGAACGGAGCCGATCTCCTTCATCAGATCCGCATCCCATGTGCATGCCAGTCCTACAGGTTGTGGGAAGGATGTTGCTTCGCCAAGCCAGGCCAAGCCGTGTGCCGCTTCTGTGCCATGTTTGTATGCAGGCACACCCAGGCGGTCTACTGCCGGTTGATATTGCAGCATGGATTCAATTTTTTCATCTTCAGTCAAACGGGATACAAGATCCTTCACCCGGGTGTCTAACGCTAGTACTGTATCCTGAAACGGATATTTCGTTTGGTTGGTCGTCATATGGAATCTCCTTTGGTTATCGGTAATTGATTGTAATGATAGCGAATACATATTTTAATAAAAAACGTGGTTTAATTCGGATGAACTTTTTCCTCCAATAGATAAATTAATCCTTTTGTAATCAACGTTTACCGGTGTAAAACTCTATCTCCTTTTCAAAACCTAAAACGGTTTCGGTAATCTTATCATATAGTATGTTTAGCAAAAAAAATAGAGGTGCTCCGCATGAAATTGTGAACAGCTCTCTGCAAAATCTGAACAGCACCGTTTTTTCCTGGCATAGTCTGGCAATCATGGATAAGAGTACAACGATGTGCACTGAACGATAAGCGAATCAACCAAATGTAGATAAACAAGGAGGAAGAACAATGAGCGATACTCAGCAATCCAAGACGGGTCTGCCCCCCGTCCCCGAATCATTGTGGCGTGCTACGCATGAATTCGATGCCTATCCAAAACTGACCGAAGATATCACCGCCGATGTAGCGATTATCGGTGCCGGTATTGCAGGGATTACAACCGCTTATCTGCTGGCACAGACAGGTATGCGTGTGGTCGTACTGGAGGCTGGAAAAGTACTGGATGGCACGACCGGTCATACCACGGCCAAAGTATCTGCACAGCACGGGGTCATATTTGATGAAATTATGCATCACTTCGGACAAGAACAGGCCCGGATGTATTATGAAGGCAATGCCGAAGCCTCCAAATGGATGCGCAATCTGGTGAAGGAACAACAGATTGACTGCCAGTGGGCAGAGGAGGATGCCTACGTCTACATTCAATCAGAGGAAAACATCAAAAAACTGGAGATCGAACTGACCGCTTATGGCAAACTCAATATCCCTGGCGAATGGGTAGACCCACTGCCTATTCCTCTGCCCGCCCGGGCAGGTATTCGCATGCCGGGTCAGGCACGCTTTGATCCGCTGGCCTATCTGCACCACTTGCTGGATTCTGCTGTGAAGCACGGGGTACAGATCTATGAGCATACGACGGTTACGGAAGTGGAGGAAGATGCTTCACTGCATGTGCGAACCTATGGCGATGGGCCATCTGTAACAGCGGAGCATGTTGTCGTAGCTTCTCATTTTCCCGTCTATGATCCCGGATTTTATTTCACACGGTTACACGCCGAACGATCCTACGCCGTATTAGTCGAGCCGGAGAAATCCTATGCTGGCGGCATGTATATTTCGGACGATACACCGTACCGCTCTCTGCGCTCAGTCCTTCATAATGGGAAAGAACTTATTCTCTTCGGCGGTGAAAATCATAAAACCGGACAAGGCATCTGTACCTTCGGTCATTATGAACGTCTGGAGCAGTTCGCAGCAGAAACATTTGGTATCCGCAACATTCCCTTTCGCTGGTCAGCCCAGGATCTGATCTCCATCGACAAGGTGCCTTACATTGGCCCCATTACCGGAAGACATGAACGTGTCTATGTGGCGACCGGGTTTGCCAAATGGGGGATGACAACTGGCACGATGGCAGGACACATTCTTGCGGATCGCATCACTGGACGTGATAACCCCCATGCCGCTGTATTCGATCCGGCAAGATTCAAGGCCGATCCTGGCATGAAGCACTTTATTGTGGAAAACGTGAATGTAGCCAAAGAATTAATCTCCGGTAAAGTAGGTATCGTGCATAAAAATGTTAGCGATATTGGCGAAGACGAAGGAGCTGTCGTTCGTCATAATGGCAAACGGGCTGGTGCCTACAAAGACACCAGCGGAAAGCTGTTTTTGGTGGATACCACCTGTACTCATCTGGGGTGCGAAGTCGAATGGAACAAAGGCGAGCGTTCATGGGATTGCCCATGCCACGGTTCCCGCTTCGATTATGCAGGCCATGTAATTGAAGGTCCTGCTGTAGAAGACCTTAAAGTTCTCGACGCACAAGAGTAATCTAAGTGTATGGATTGTGCTTTGTAAATCGCAGATACAAAAAAGTTCATCTCTCAGACCGGATCGGAATCCGCCTCCAGACGGAAGCAACCGATCCGGTTTTTACGTATGCTGAATGAAAGCTAAATAAACTGTTTTGGTTGCGCATCAATCCCAAACAAACGTTATAGATGGTAAATCATGATACGGAACTATTTTAAAATCACTACCTTGCAATAAACAGTACTGAATGCTATGATGAATCCACTACTACTGAACAATACACACTAGCGATAAATGAAGCTACGAAGGAGGAACCTGTGTGAATGTGAACATCCAGTTCAAAAAAGGAGTATTGGAGCTGTGCGTCCTGGTATTAATTAACCGCCAGGATCGGTATGGCTACGAACTGGCTCAGGCGGTCTCCAAACATATTGAAGTTGCTGAAGGTGCGCTGTATCCCTTGCTTAGACGTCTTGTTAATGACGGGTACTGCACCACCTACTTGCAGGAGTCAACTGAAGGACCGCCGCGCAAGTATTATCGACTGTCCGATACAGGTCTTGAATACATGACGGCACTGACAACAGAGTGGAATGAATTTGTGCGCAATGTCGCAAATCTGATTGAGGAAGGAACCCCTAATGAATAGACAACAATTTATGAAAGCCATGGAAGTTCATCTCCGGCCGATGGACCCATTCGAACGGGCTGAGTTGCTCGCCGACTATGATCAACATTTCGAACTTGGATTAAGTGAAGGCAGACAAGAGGAAGAGATTGCTCGGGAACTCGGACAGCCTGAAGAAATCGCCAAGGAAGCACTCGGTGATCGATACGACGCGCACACACCGGGTTCAGATGCCTTCTATGCACCGACGTATCAGGAAATGCGGTCACCCCGAAACAGCACCAAAGCTACTCGCAACTTCTTCACAGCCATCGGCCTGATATTCCTGAATCTCATCCTTGGCATCCCTCTCGGTCTAACCCTGTGGTCAGTGTGGCTTACGGTTGCCAGCTTGTCCTTATTGATACTTGCACCTGTCGCAGCGGTTGTGGACTTCGTTTTCTTGGGTCAACTCGATAAGGCGGAGATTTTCGTGGCGATTGGCGCATTCGGTGTCGGCATTTTGTTTGCCCTTGCATCGAAGTACGTTTTTAGAGCATTCAAAATCATCACACTTCAATACATTAAATGGAATAAAAACATGATGAAAGGAGATGTATCCGCATGAGTACCAAGAAATGGCTTGCTTTAGCCGTCATATGTATCGGTATTGGTTTACTCGGAACATCCATCTATGGCGTTCAGTTCGGAGATAAACGGGAGAACTATTCCAAACGGTGGGACTTCAAAGCGAATGAATTGCAGAATATTATCATGAACGCCAATTTCAGTGCAGATATTGATTTTGTGATAAGTCCGGATTCAAACGGTTATATCGAAGTGGATGGCAAATGGGACCCTACCGTAGTCAAAAGCTTCGAACAAGCCACGATATCCAACGGCACATTCCAACTATCCCAGACAGAACGTGACCGATTGCAATTCTTCACCCTGTACTGGAATGATCGAGACTCCACAATAACCGTGGCTCTGCCTGAAGGACACCAATTAAATGAGGTTAAGCTGGACTCTTCTTCAAGTGACTGGAACCTGACGGACCTGACTGCAAATCAGCTTGAGCTGAATAACACCTCAGGTTCCATACGTCTGGAGAACATCAAGGTACCTACTATTGAACTTTCTCTCACTTCAGGTGACATTAACGCTTCCCTGATTAATGGAGACATGACCGTGAAACAGACATCCGGGAGCTTGACAGCCGATCAGGTAGCTGGTCATGTAACTAGTAAGATTCAATCAGGTGATATTGAGATTACTGCGTTAAACGGTGCAGCCGATGTTCAATTCACTTCGGGCAGCATTCATATTGAACAGTCCCATTCTGCCCCGATCAGTGCATCTGGAACATCAGGCGATATTTTCATTCAAGCTGCACCTGATTTTGATGGAATCTATGATGCCAAGGCTACTTCTGGAGATGTAGATGTACCTGAATCGCCAATGGTAAGCCGGGAAGTAATCAAAGCCCGGACCTCTTCTGGCAGCATCGAGATTACCAAATAGTGATGAAGCAAATTTCCGAACTGTGGGTAATATAGTATAATCAAATGCCAGTCCAATTCTAAGGAGGAATTACCCATATGGAACTAAAAAATAAAACAGCTATCATCACAGGGGCCGGAAAAGGTATTGGCCGTGCCATCGCTGCGGCACTTGCCAAAGAAGGTGTGCACCTTGGACTTATCGCACGTACCGCTTCGGATCTTCAGGCTCTTCAGCAATCTCTTAGTCAAGAATATGGTGTAAAAGTAACCAGCGCCGTAGCAGATATCTCGGATCGCACACAGGCGGAAGCCGCTGTAGCAGCCATTGAGATGGAACTCGGTGCAGTGGATATTCTGATTAATAATGCAGGTATCGCAAGCTTCGGCACCCTGCTGGATATGGAGCCAGAAGAGTGGGAACGCATTCTGCATGTTAACGTTATGGGTACATATTACGTTACACGCGCTGTCCTTCCAAGCATGATCAAGGAAAGCAGCGGCAGCATCATCAATATTGCTTCCACTGCAGGTGAGCGCGGATTCGCTACAGGTTCAGCATACTGTGCATCCAAGTTTGCGCTACTTGGCATGACCGAATCCCTGATGCAGGAAGTGCGCAAGTCGAACATTCGTGTAACGGCGCTGACACCAAGCACAGTCAATACGGAGCTTGCGACTAACGCCGGACTGAAAATTGGCGACGAAGATCGCATGATGCAAGCGGAAGATGTAGCTGAACTTGCACTCGCAACGCTCAAGCTGTCCGATCGTGTCTTCGTTAAAGCCGCAGGCATCTGGACAACCAATCCACAATAGACAGAATGCTTCTGACCTTTCTAACGAATCTCAATGTCTGCTTAGAATCATCGTATAAGGCTCGCTCATTTCGTTAGAAATATGAAAAAGGACGTCTCCCATTATACATGTATGCATGTCGCATGTTCATGACTTGGGAGTCGTCCTTTTTTTATTCTACAAATGATCCAGACCCAATTCCTTGGACACTGCAATGAGCACCACGGCAGGCTCCTCACCGATATTGGAAACTTCATGGGGCACAATCGCATTCCAGGTAAACGAATCCCCCACTTCAAGAAATTCCACATCTTCGCATTGCTCCGCACGAATCTTGCCCTGTAACACCAGATGGCTTTCCTCCCCGGCATGTTTGCTAACCCCTGTCGATGCGCCTGGGGGCAATTCTACAATGGACATGCGCATGGCGCCTTTGGCCGTAAGCTGCTGCACCTTGATCTGTCCACTTCCGGCTGTCGTCTCCTTACGCTCGTTCTTGCGTACCACGTTCATCCGTTGCTCCGGTGTCAGCAGCAAATAGGGAAGCGGCACTTCCAGATAATCGGCAATACTTTCAAGCGTAGCAATGGAAGGTGACGTTTTGTTGTTCTCCACGTTGCTGATAAAACCTTTGGACAACCCGGTTCCCTCACACATCTGCATGATCGTAATCTGTTTCTGCTTGCGGATCGTACGAATCGCCAAGCCAATATCCATATGGCGTCCCTCCCCTTTTATTGATCTATATAAGACACCAGGCGTACGCTTGGCTTCTACTGGTTATCTATCCGGCACGTGTCTCAACATATATTCATCATACAAAAAAAGTATTGACCCTACAATGAAAGCATGATAAATTTTGTTCATAAATAAGAATAATTATTTCATATTTGTGAAATTTATTATCAAAAATATATATCTAACTCATTCCTCATCAGGTGGTGTTTTCAATGAATTCTCCCTATATACATGAAGTTCGGTTACCGTCTCAATACAATTCAGAACAACGTTATCCTGTAATCTTCGCCTTACATGGCATGGGATCGGATGAGCAGGATATGCTTCGTTTAATGGAGCCCCTGCAGTCTGATTTTATTATTATCGCCATTCGTGGACCTATCGTTCAGTGTAGTGGTTATGCTTATTTTCAGATTAAAAGCATTGGCAATCCCATCCGTGAATTGTATGATGCCTCCGTGCTGGGACTACAACAATTGATTGTTGATCTGTCTGCCAAATATGCTATTGATCCCACGCGGCGTTATATCGCCGGATTCAGCCAGGGTGCCATTATGGCGATGACCCTATCGCTGGTGATGGGGGATGCGATCAAAGGCATTGTAGCGATGAGCGGATACATCCCGCAATTTGTGAAAGACGAGTACAAGCTGCAACCCGACTCAGAGCTGTCTGTGTTCATCTCGCATGGAGATCAGGATCATCTATTCCCGCTGCAACTGGGCGAAGATAACGCCGATTTCTTCCGTCAACACACCGATCACGTCACATATGTTCCTTACAACGGTGGGCATCAGGTGACTCCCGATCTATATCAACGATTCCAACAATGGCTTCGGAAGGATGCGAATCTGACTACCGAAGACCTGAACGAAGATCTGAAAGGACTGAACTCATAATGATGCCATCCCTGTTTATTGCTCACGGCGCCCCATCACTGGCACTGGAGGAGAATGCGTACACCGAATTTTTACAGAAACTTGGACATGAACTACCGAAACCCAAAGCCATCGTATTGTTCTCTGCTCACTGGGAATCCACAACTCAGCTTGTATCCTCGGTAGCCAATTACGAGACCATTTACGATTTTGGCGGTTTCCAGCCTGAGCTGTATCAGATTAAATATCCCGCTCAAGGACAGGCAGAAACCACTGCCGAAGTAGAGCGTTTATTGGCAGAAGCCGGGATTCCGGTACAAACGGATGATGTTCGTGGCCTGGACCACGGCGCCTGGGTGGTTCTGCGCTTGCTCTACCCGGATGCGGATATTCCCGTAGTCGCCTTGTCTGTTAATCGCTATCTGACAGGTGAGCAGCAATACCAGGTTGGACAGGCGCTCGCTTCCTTGCGTGAGCAAGACATTCTCGTCATTGGCAGCGGCGGAACCGTTCACAACCTGCGTCGATTGAACTGGGAAAGTAACGGCGTTGATCCGTGGGCATCCGAGTTCGATAACTGGTTGCATGACAAGCTGGTGAGTTGGGATACAGAGTCTCTCTTCTCCTATGATACACTGGCACCTTCAGCACAAGCCGCCGTGCCTACGCCGGAGCATTTTGTACCACTCTTGCTCGCCATGGGTGCAGGAGATCAGAATAAGCAGGCATCCCTCCTGTTCAAAGCCTATCAGTATGGTAACCTGAGCTTGTCCTGTTGGAAGTTTGATTAAAGAGGACGATGTAAAAATCTAGTTTCATTTATATAGTTGATAAATAAGTAAGCGTGATTTACAGGGATTGCCCCTGTATGTCACGCTTTATTTGTTGTTAGGCGCGACTTTCATGATGGTTGTACATAATGGAATGGGAATGAGACCAGGTGTGTAGATTATGCAACAACCGCCTTTGAATAATGAGACCATTGTAGTATGTAAGCAAGGACTCCGGTTTCTTGTGTGCTTTTACGGATTATAACTATAATATGAGGTGAAATCAGGCACGGTTGGCTCACATATTTCACCATATTATCTGAATAAGCTCATACGGAGGGACTGGCATGTCAGAACAGCGTATATATGAATTGATGGATGAACTGGATATGTTGCTGGAGGAGAAGGTACAGGATGAGGAAAATCGGGAGTTGCTTAACGAATATCGCCAGTTTGAAGGCGTGACGGATGAGCAGCTTGATGCGTTTGAGCTTGAACAAGGTATTCGATTGCCTGCTGATTTTCGTGCGTTTTATAAACGTAAAAATGGGAGCGGTTATGGCTTTCACGTCTTGTACCCAAGCCTTGAGAATGGACAGGAATCCGAGCCATTCTACCTGTTATCCCTGGAAAAGATTCAAAAGGAGCATTCCACACTGGTAGAGAACCGCATGGATGATTATTTTACCGAAGAAGAGATCCGTGAGCTCGATCCCCGAATCAAACCCTACCTTTTTCAGAAAAAATGGGTTACGTTTGGCAATTTGGGAGGCGGGTCATTGTATCTAATGTTCGACTTTGATCCGACAGACCAAGGAACTTATGGGCAGATTATCATGTACGTGCATGATCCGGATTTTGTGTATTACGTAACTGGAACGTTTACGGAGCTTTTGGAACAGTCCAACCGTAACTTACGTGCATTGGATGCCATTGAATACTGAGACCGCTATGATGATATGACCTTTTTTGCATAATGCTGGGATATGTCAAAACGGTTATAATAACATTTAGTGGAAATGCACATGCTGTTAGATAAGACTGCCTTTTCTACACCTAATACATTGATCTGGGAGGAACATACGAAGTGGCTGAACAACCAAAGTCTGAGAGCTTTATGTCTCTCGTCAAAAAAGGAAACACATCCTCCGCCGTAGCGATGGCAGGAAATGCGGTTCTTGCGGTGTGCAAAGGGGGAGCATTCCTATTCAGTGGCAGTGGCGCCATGTTCGCTTCGGCGATGCACTCGTTGGCCGATGCCATTAACCAAGGGTTTGTCTTTGTCGGAAGTGTGTTGTCCGAGAAAAAACCTACACGCCGCTTCCCGACCGGATTCGGACGGGTCATCAACATTTTCTGCATGATCGCCGTTATTGTTGTTACCATTATGGCGTATGAAACGATCCATGAAGGTATCCATCTGTTGCAGCATCCTGCCGGCCATTCCGGGGGACTCTGGATTAACATCGGTGTGCTCATCTTGAACATTCTGATTGATGGAGCCATTCTGATCAAAGCCATGAAGGAAATTCTAAAAGAAGCACGTGCACCCAAAGCCGCCGGATTGGCTCTGGTCCCTGCTGCCATCAAAAATGTAGGCCGTGCTGCGCCACCAACCCGTCTCGTATTCTACGAAGATGTTGTCGCTGTACTGGGTGCCACACTCGCGTTAATCTCTGTCGTGGTTATTGCCCTGACCAATTTTGCATTGCTTGATGGTATCGTGACGACGATTATTGGATGTCTGATGATCGCTGTAGCCTTCCGTGTCGGTTATGATAATATGATTGGATTAATCGGGGTAGCGGCTCCCCAGGACATTGAGGACAAAGTGTCCCAAACCATTCTGGCAGACACACATGTTGCCGATATTCAGATGATGCGGATCATCCAGGAAGGCCGTTATTATCATGTGGAAGGTCTGATTGAGTTAACCAAAGGACTCAGCCTGGCGGATGCGGATGACATCAAGTTCCGTATTCAGGAGAAACTGATGACGAACCCCGACATCGCCGATGCAGCCATCTCCATCATTGAGGATGACGGCGTGAACAGCTGGGGCAAGAAACATTCGGATGTGGTGAAGTAACGAGCTTTGCTTTGGATAAAAAGAATGACAGAACCCACTCTTCAATGGAGTGGGTTTTTAGTATGTTCAATTATACACTCATCTACGAAGAGGTCGTTGCCCTTACATGCTTCCCTAGACTTTGGTCTAGGTTCACTTTAACTCCAAAGACGGAGGATTAACTTTTCCAATTCATGGTATGCTGTGAATAACGAAAGTCATTGTTCTACATACACCGTTCGGATTTGATCTTGTATTGAGAAGGAGAGATATTATGGCTAAACGTACGATCCTTGCGCCTGTTCTCATTTTGCTGGGCGTGTACCTGATTCTGAACCAGGGAGGTTCACTCGGTCCGGGTACGATCTTTGCGACCTTCTGGCCCACGCTATTCGTAATTCCACTCGGACTGTTCTTCCATTGGCTCTACTTCTCCATGATTGGCAGAGGAGTTGGACTGCTGGTTCCCGGTGGATTGTTACTCACTGTGGGTATAGTCTGTCAGATCGCTATGCTGTTTAACAACTGGGGTACAATGTGGCCGGGCTTTATCCTGGCTGTGGCTGTTGGTTTGTTTGAATTGTACTGGTTCGGCGGTCGGAACAAATGGTTGCTGATCCCCATCAACATTCTAACCGTTATATCATTGCTGTTCTTCGCCGTGATGTCGATTGGCACGATGCTAAGCAGCTTGAGCTTTATCCAGCCTTTCGTGGCGATTATGCTGATTATGGGTGGGGCATGGATCATGGTAGGTCGCAAAAAGCGCATGTAGTGGCATTCATATAAGATAAGTAGGTGGGATCAACTAAGCCACTGCGGTGACAGAACAACTTCGGCTCGCTGTTATCCCCGGATTTTTTGGAATCCCATCTAGCAATGGGAAAATCCAGGGATAAAGGCGAGCGCTTCGCTTCTCAGTTTTTTCTGTCCCCTCCGTTAACGTTTGATCTTAAATGCTCATCTTATATGGCACTTCAAGCGCTATTGCTCTGAAGTAGATAATAAAAAAAGGGTTGCTGCTCGTCATTCAAATGAAATGACGGGCAACAACCCTTTTTCTTTTTTCAAAATTTAACGAACTGTGTACGCGCTATTGGCGGTTATTTACTATGCATTTTAAACTCCAGGAACAGGTCGTTATAATGCGAGAGCATTTTTTTGCCCAGATTATCGTAGACCTCCAGCTTGCCTGTCAGTGTCTCGTCTGGATAGAAACGCTCATCCTCCGAGATGTCCTCTGGCAGCAGCTTAAGGGCCTCAGCGTTCGGTGTGGAATACCCGACATACTCCGCATTGCGAGCAGCATGATCCGGGTCCAGCATGAAGTTGATAAACTGGTGCGCCCCTTCAATATTAGTCGCCGTCTTCGGAATAACCATGTTATCAAACCAGAGGTTTGAGCCTTCTTCCGGCACCATGTAATCCAGCTTGTCGTTCTCATCCATAATCTCTGACGCATCCCCGGACCATACAAGTCCAACTGCCGCTTCCTCGTTCGCAAGCAGCATCTTGATCTCGTCACCCACAATTGCTCTGACGTTCGGTGTCAATGTAGACAGCTTCTTCAGCGCTTCTTGCAGATGATCTTCGTTGGTATCGTTCAGGGAGTACCCGAGACTGTTCAATCCCATCCCAATAACTTCACGTGCGCCATCGAGGAGCAGGATTTGATTTTTCAAACGGGGGTCCCACAAGTCATTCCAGCTATCAAACGTCAACCCATCCACCAGTTCAGGATTGTATACAATCCCCACCGTGCCCCAGAAATACGGGATGGAGTACTTGTTGCCTTCATCAAAGGACAAGTCCATGAATCGCGGATCAATGTTGCCCAGGTGGGTTAATTTGCTATGATCGAGCGGAACAAGCAGGTCTTCTTCTTTCATTTTGCTAATCGCATATTCCGAAGGAATCGCCACATCAAACGTCGTGCCGCCCTGTTCGATCTTGGTCAGCATCGCTTCATTGGAATCAAACGTCTGATAGATCACCTTAATACCTGTCTCGTTCTCAAACTCCTTGAGCAGATCGGGGTCGATATAATCACCCCAGTTATAGATGGTCAGTGTGTTGCCGCCAGAATACCCCTGACTCTTGTTCAGATAGGAAGCCAGGATCATCAAGGCAAAGGCAGCCACAAACACAAGCGCAAATGTCCGTACCAGTTGCTTCATGGACGCAGCCCCTTTCCTCCGGGTGGTATCCGTGTTGCACGGCGATTAATGAAATAATACCCGACCACCAGCAGAACTGTCAGCAGGAATAACAGGGTAGACAACGCATTGATGGACAAGGAAACACCCTGCCGTGCTCTGGAGTATATCTCTACCGAGAGCGTGGAGTACCCATTACCTGTGACAAAGAATGTTACTGCAAAATCATCAAGCGAGTACGTCAAGGCCATGAAGAATCCGGCAAAAATACCGGGTTTCACGTATGGCAGCACTACACGCGTCAGAATCTGCCATGATCCAGCACCCAGATCACGCGCTGCATCCATCAGTGTTGGACTCATCTCTTGCAGCTTAGGCAGTACCATAATCACGACAATGGGTACGCTGAATGCGATATGAGATAGCAGAACCGAGGTGAAGCCCAGTTTGATGCCAATCATGGTGAACAGAATCAGGAATGACGCACCAATGATGACATCGGGACTCACGATCAGCACGTTGTTGAGTGACAGCAGCGTATTCTTGGTCCGTTTGCGACGCACATGGTAGATCGCCAGTGCTCCTGCTACACCAAGGATCGTTGAGATCGCTGATGACAGGAGTGCAATGATAAATGTATTCAGCACAATGATGAGCAACCGGGTATCGGCGAACACCTCTCTGTACCATTCAAGCGTGAATCCTTCGAAGCTGCGCATGTGACCGCCGCTGTTGAAGGAATAGAAGATCAGATACGCAATCGGTGCGTACAGAATGGCGAATACAACGGCCAGATAGACGTTAGACAGCTTTCCGTTTCTTCCCATTACGCACCTCCTTCTTGCCTGATCCGGTCAGGAACATAATAATCGCCATCGCAATAATCAAAAAGACGGCAATCGTTGAACCCATCCCCCAGTCCTGGGTGACGAGAAAATGCTGTTCAATCGCTGTTCCCAGCGTAATTACACGGTTTCCTGCAATAAGGCGGGTAATCATGAACAGGGAGAGCGCAGGAATAAATACAGCCTGACATCCTGATTTTACACCGCTAATCGTCAGCGGAAAGATCACCCTGCGGAATGTCAGCCACGATGAGGCTCCCAGATCACGCGCCGCGTAGATCAACGATGGATTCATCTCTTCCAGCGCATTGAAGATCGGCAGAATCATGAATGGAATGAAGATATACACCGAGACAAAGATAAAACTGAAGTCGGTGAACAAAATCTGCTGTGTGCCAATACCCACCACTTCGAGCAGGGAGTTGGTCAGACCGTACGTTCCAAACAGGCCGATGAAGGCGTACGCTTTTAACAAGAGATTGATCCAGCTTGGCAGAATGATCAGCAGCAACCACAGCTGCTTGTGCTTCGTCCGGGTCAGCATATACGCTGTTGGATACGAGATCAGCAGCGAGAACGCCGTAATCAGAAATGCATACCAGAACGAACTGAGCGTCATCTGCAAGTACACCGGCGTGAAGAACCGGGCGTAGTTGCCAAACGTGAAGTTACCCTCCACATCGAAGAATGAATAATAGATGACCAGCAGAACCGGCGCCACAACGAACAACACCATCCATAATACATATGGAATCAGATACGCATTGCGTGTGCTGGCCTTAGTCTGCATGAGCGGCCTCTTGATAAGCTTCGAGTCGTTTGTCGAACTCTTCCTCGGTCTCGTTAAAGCGCATGACGTGTACAGCTTCCGGATCAAAATAGAGTCCAATCCGTGCGCCTACAACGGCTTTCTTCGTTGAATGCACAAGCCACTCATTGCCCGCATCATCATATGTGGATATCTCGTAATGCACTCCACGGAATAACTGGGAGTCCACATTGACCTTCAGCTTGCCCTGTTCTTCGGTTGTAATCTCCAGATCCTCTGGACGAATGACAATCTCTACGGGCTCATCCGGCTGGAGACCCTGATCGACACACTCATGCTGTGCGCCAGCGAATTCCACCACGAAGTCCTGCTTCATTTTGCCTGATACAATGTTCGATTCCCCGATAAAGTCCGCCACAAAGCGGTTAATCGGCTCATCATAGATATCATTCGGTGTACCGCTCTGTTGAATCACGCCACCATTCAGGACAAAGATCTCATCCGACATTGCCAAGGCCTCTTCCTGATCATGTGTAACAAAGATAAACGTAATACCCAGTCGCTGTTGCAGCTCCCGCAATTCATACTGCATCTCGGTGCGCAGCTTCAGATCGAGTGCGGATAAAGGCTCGTCCAGCAACAGAATCTCCGGTTCGTTCACAATTGCGCGTGCAATCGCGACACGTTGCCGTTGTCCACCGGACATTTCACCAATTTCACGGTTCTCATAACCGGACAGATTGACGAACTTGAGGGCTTCCAACACTTTGCTGCGAATCTCAGCCGTTTTCATCTTTTTGATCCGCAAACCAAAAGCTACGTTCTCAAATACATTCAAATGTGGAAATAACGCATAATCCTGAAATACGGTATTCACCTGCCGCTGATGGGCAGGTACCCGGTTAATAAGCGCACCGTTAAAATAGATACTGCCCTGTGTCGGCTCCGCAAAACCGGCAATCAGCCGCAATATCGTTGTTTTCCCGCAGCCCGATGGGCCAAGAAGCGTATAAAATTTACCCCGCTCAATCTCAAAGCTGACTGCCTTCAATACGGCTTCATCCTGATCGTATTGCTGAGTCACTGCTTCGAAGCGGATAATCGGTTGTTGTTCTGACATGCTTCACATCGCCCCCTTATACTTGAGGTACCTCTTTAATCTGTACACTTTCGTTCATGTATCCTTATAGATAACCCATCTATTATATATGATTCAGGTATAACCGCAATGGTTTTGATGTAAACACCGCGTGTCATTTTCTTCTTATTCTCAAAAATCCTGCATACATTACGGGTATATGTCGATATCTACGCATTCCTTTGGGAAATGAAGCACGTTTGGGATTCCATTTTATGTGTGAAAGGAGTCTTGGCTCTTGGATATTCGTCGTAACCTGCCCTTGCTGATGACGATCTGTTTCCTAAGTCAGATGGGCGGATTCATGATCCTGCCTCTGTTTCCTTTGTTTATTGAGGAATTTGGCCTGTCCGGCTGGATGATGGGGGTTATTTTTGCACTTTTCTATGTGGGGAAAGTGATTGGTGGTATTCCTGCTGCGGCAATTTATAAGAAACTCGGGGGTAAACGCGCGCTCATCCTCATGCTGTTACTACTCGCTGTCTGCATGGGTGGCTTCGCTCTGTCTTCTGCTGCGGTGTTGTTCGGCCTGCTCCGACTGCTGCAAGGGCTCGCTTCCACCGGGCTTACCGTGGTCGTGCGTTCCATCATCGGGGATGGGGGTAATGTAGACAACCGCGGCCTGTACAATGGGTATATCAGCAGCAGTGAAGGTGGCGGCATGGTTCTCGGTCCAGTGATTAGTGGCTGGCTCGCACTGCACTGGCCATTGTCGGTGCCTTTTCTGCTTGTTACATTATGTTGTCTGATGGCTGTAGTCGCTGCGATGGGGATGAAGACGGCGGCACCTCCTCTACCTTCAACAACATCCGATGCACTGCATACGCAAGGTACGGGTATCTCCCAATCCAATCAAGCTTCCGGCTCAAAAACGATTAGCCCAACTACAGAGCTTACCCAGCGTCAACAGCTTCTCGGCTACAGTACAGTACATTTTCTGGAGATGAGCGCCTATGCGGTATTCCTCACCTATTTTGCACTGTATGCAGCTCACATCATGCATTGGGACCCCTTTGCAACCAGTCTCGCCTTCACCGTATCCGGGATCTCTACGCTTGCTGCTGCCCCCTTTGTTGGTTATCTCTCTGATCGGTTAGGCGATCGTCTGTTGCTTTGTATGCTCGGCATGTTCCTGATTGGAATCGAAGTTTGTGTATTTCTAAGCACGTCCTCCCATCTATGGGTCTACGTTGGCATGCTGATTGGTGGGGTTGGCGGAGCATGTTACATGGATTCGTTCTTTGCCCATATCGGTGATCACATCCCCGACGAGAGTCGAAGCTCCGTCATAGGCAAAATTGTCTCTGCTGCTGAAATCGGCTCCATCGTATCCCCATTGGTTGCAGCACTGCTGATGGAGGTTGGTTCGCTGTATTCCGTGTTTGTGTTCAATCTGCTACTGATTGCGGTAGCCATTGCCGTTCAGGGTGTGATGCGCAGTCGGTACCGATTGAAAGAGGGGTAACCCTGCGTTTGAAAAAAGGAATACAAAAAATAACCCGCCTGCACAAATTAATGTGCAAACGGGCATTTCATTGGTGCATCCCCGGCCTGTGGCTGGGGATGCTCTACCTTTGCATTCTGCTGCTCACTGCTTCGCAGTTCTACGGCAGATGCCACGCCATCTTTCAGCGTATACGCCTGATCCTGATGGAAAAAGTTCGGCTTCACAATCTCATTGCGATACGAGCTGTGGAAAATATGCGTTGTCGCCGGGGACACTGGCGGAATCAGCCACACCCAATCCCCGGTCAGCGCACGCCCAGCCTTCTCTTCCCGCTGTTCAAACATCGCAAATTGCGCTGCTGCCGTGTGGTGATCCACAATGCTCACGCCTGCTTTCTTAAACGAATGCAGCACAGCGACATTCAACTCCACCAACGCCCGATCCTTCCACAATGTCGTTTCACTTGACGTATTCAACCCCAAGGCTGCCGCCACAGCAGGCAGCTTGTTATATCGGAACGTGTCCGCCAGATTACGGGCACCGATCTCGGTACCCATATACCAACCATTGAACGGCGCTGCCGGGTAGGATATACCGCCAATCTCCAGACGCATATCGGCGATCATCGGCACACCATACCAGCGCATACCCAGCTCTGCAATCTCCTTCTGCTCCGGGTGCTCGAGCATCACTTCCACAATCTCTTCTTCGGGTATAACATACCACTCTGGCGCTTGTCCTTGTGCCTGTATAATGATCGGTAACACATCATAAGAGCCACCTGCTCCTTGCCAGCCAAGGGACATGGCAACTTTGGTCAGCTCCACGGAAGCAGGATCTCCAATAATGCCTTGCTCTGTCTCATATCCTGCATAACGAATAAGCTGATGATTCCAGAGGCGTACCGGGGCTCCCTTCGGTCCATCTGGTGGAAGAATAGTGATCATCGGGATCACTTTACCACCGTTGGATGCCACATGAATATGATTCAACACAGCATCCGCTGCCGTTCCTGCCGTATCGGCATGACGGGCATCCACGATCCGCAATTTATCCCAGAACAGTCGCCCGATGCAGCGGTTGCTGTTCCGCCAGGCCATTTTGCAACCTTGCTCCAATTCCTCTGTGGTATGTACATAGGTACCCGTCACTTCGATCTCGTCCATAACGCCAACAAGCCGGGCCTGCGCGTCTTCACGCGAATGGCCCAGCTCTTCATAACATGTATATACAAACCGTTCAGCTTCTTCCTGCAATTGTTCCAGGTCTGACCGCATCATTCATTCCACCATTCTGTACATCTTGGATGCCATCATTATACGGCAAGCATACCGGATTTGTAAGCGAACGGACACTTTGTTCACGGACTCTACATATCGTTGTCAGGATGAAGGGTAACCATGCTTATTTGCCCAGAAATGCGTTTAACATCCAGACCTCTTTATCCAACGCAGCGGTGAATCCGATCAGCATATCTTCTGTTGCGTTATCTTCTGCTTCCCCCACTTCGTGAATGCCTTGATGAATCACTTCTACCATTGTACGCAGATCAGCAACCACCGACTCTACCATACGCTCAGCAGACAACAGGCCTTGTGCCTCTTCAATGGGAGACAGACGCAGTTGTTCAGCCATCGTAGCCACCGGACGTCCACCAATAGCCAGCAAACGTTCTGCAACTTCGTCCATATTCGCCGTAGCCATGTTGTACAACTCTTCGAATTTGGCATGCAGTGTGAAGAAATGAGGTCCTTGGACATACCAGTGGAAGTTATGCAGTTTCGTGTACAGCACAGACCAGCCTGCGATCTGACGGTTCAGGACATCTTGAAGTGCTGTGGCATGGTTAGCAAAAGTATTGTTTCTAGTTTGGATTGTGCTCATGGAATTTATCCCCTCTCGAATATAAAAATAGAATTTAAATGATTGTTATGGCGTTGCTTTGATTCATCATTTTAATTTAGACTTAATCTAAATCTTGTTTTAATTATAGCACTGCATATGCGATTTGGGAAGGCTTTTGCACTGTCTTGTAAATGAAGATTCCATGAAGTGCAGCTTCATGGAATCGTTGGTACATGCAATTAGAAGAATGATGATTGCATGCAAACTATTCCTCAATGATTGGGGCTATGATAGACTCATCTGATTGGGTTTCCATTTTTTTTGGAGTAGGATGATACCCATCATAAGGATCGTTGCCATTGTAGGAAGTTAACTTTATCACTATTGCGGAGGTAAACATGAGGATATTTCAATTTAAACAAGAGTCCGGGAAGAAGATTACCAAATTTGATTCTAATTTCGTCATGTCACGTATTACGCAGACCGACAAAGCAGCTCATATCGGATGTATGCACTTGGCTGAGGGCGGAGTAGTGGGTTATCACCAAGCTGTCGTTCCACAACTCCTTTTGATCGTAAATGGAGAAGGCTGGGTTAGAGGCGAAGCGAATGAATACATCAAAGTTCATTGTGGCGAAGCGGTACTCTGGGATACACATGAATGGCACGAAACCAAAACAGAAACTGGACTCATGGCCATTGTAATTGAAAGTGAAGAGTTAGACACCGCATTATTGCTGCCTTTGTAGAAGGTATAACGGCTTAAAAAATGGAGTTCTCCTTTAACACTAAAAAGCAGACCTGCACCTAAAAAGGTAACAGGACTGCTCCTTTAAACATTGATCTCCTTAAACTCGAACAATCTCAAAAGTCAGAATACTACTGATCTCCTCATAGCTTGATGCTACAAAATGGGGCTGATGATCGGATTCCGGCAACGCCTCCCGATGATTGAACCAGATAACTGTCCATCCCGCATCAACTGCACCTACCACATCATTACGCCACGAGTCTCCAATGTAATAGCTGGAACGAGCATCTGTCTCGGTCTGCTTGCTCACATAGTCAAACAACCTGCGATCCGGCTTTGCATAACCAGTCGTACCGGAAATGAAGACCAGATGCTCGTCCACGAGGCTGAGCACATCCAGTGCTTCAAGCTTGCGCCGCTGATGCTCTCCTTCTCCATTGGTGATGAGACCGACCGTGTGGCCTTCTGCCTGAAGCCTTCTGATTAGCTCATACGCTCCTTCAAAAGGCACAATCTCGAACTGTCTGCTTAGATACTGGGCTTGCAGTTCTTCAGCCTGTCCCGGTTGTAGATGGAGTCCAAACTCCTCCATCGTCATCTCAAACCTCCGACGACGCATTCGCTCCACTGCATCCGGCTCCGGTACAGCAGACAGATCTTCTTGTGCAGACAGCCAGTCACTGTAATAACGAAAACGGTGATAGGCATCAGCAAAAGGGAAATCATCCAACAGGCCGAGAACATCCTGCAACGCCCCGCGAAGCGGCTGTAAGTGATCATATAAAGTATCATCAACGTCGAAAAATATGGTTTTGACATCATTTTTTATATTCATAGTTGTAACCGATCCTCCTGCTCCTGTCTCAAACATTCTCTTCTTATTACTATATATGTGATCCTACGCCTCGTCCAAAAGGGTTTTGGTAAACGTGGACAATCCATGATTGCCACATCCCAGTTACTGGAATATAATTTATTAAGGATCACATCCAAAATGATTAAAAGGTGGAATGAACATATGAGTACTACAATAGAGAAATGCACCGATTGTGGAGGCACGTCCTTCGTACAGGCATCCGACTTCATCAATCTTCGTCCATTGGATAAGAAATTGTCGATTGGTTCAGAAAGAGTATATACCGTGTGTTTGGACTGCGGAGAAGTGGTCTCCATTAAGGTGAAGAATCCAGAGAAATTAAAATAAGCAGGGTTCGTATTTAATATAATTACAAGAACATGATAATACGAATATGAATCCGTGAAAAAGAAGCCCTGGCTCACCTGAGTGAACTGGGGCTTCTTTTTCTTATGGAACACACAGTCAATATAACAACGAATCATCTAGTGAATCATCGGAAGAAGACCACCAGATGTGTCTATCCACTCACTTATACAATTAATGATACAACCTTACCTGCATTCACATCAATCAGTCCATGGTCCGTAATCTTAAGCGCTGGACTTACGGCAAGGGAGTGAGTACTTAACGACATGATCGGGTTGTAATGTACATAACCAAGAGACAGCATAGCTGCGCGCAGTTCCTTCACTTGATGGGACACCACTGCAAGTGGTTCTTCCGTCAGAATGCCACCTACGGGAAGTTCCAGATGGGACAGTACCTTGCCGTCTTCCACCACACAGAAGCCACCCTGGCTCGAAATTACGGTGTTAGCTGCCAATATCATATCTTCACGATTCCGTCCTACAACCAGCAGGTTGTGATTGTCATGTGAATATGTCGTTGCAATGGCGCCACGCTTGATGGTGTCTCCACCGATCAGACCATGTGCATGATTGCCGTTCACGCCATATCGTTCAAAGGTTGCGATTTGTGCATATCCACTTTCTTCCCAGCGCAATTCGCCATCCGAAGACTGAATCGGTGCAATATGCTCCTCCACAAAAGTAGAACCATCCTTGACCATCATGACACGGCATTGATATTCACCTTCACTGGCAAGATCAACACCTGATCCACTGACTTTCGGGTCTGACAAGCGAATTGCAAAGTCTGCTGCGCCCAGCTTCTCCAACTGTACACTCTTATAGAAGTGAGGTGGAAACTGACCGGTTGTCCGTTCCTGCTTATACGGTTCGTAATCGTCATAAGCTTTGCGGCCGTTTTTGTACACCTGATCAATCGACAGTTCCTTTAGGTTGGACAGCAACACGTAGTCGGCCACTTTGCCTGGGGCAACGCTGCCACGGTCGGTCATTTTCATGCGGGAAGCGGGAGTAACCGTTGCTGCGTAGATCGCATCTTCCGGACGCATCCCCATCTGAATTGCCTTGCGTACGATGTGGTCCAGATGACCACGCTCCACCAGTGAATCCGGCATCACATCATCCGTTACGAAGCAGAAATGCTGTGCCACATCATGTTGAAGCAGATACTCCATGACCTCAGGCGTCATCGATTTCTCCTGAATTTCAATGAACATGCCTGCTGCAATCCGCGCCTGCAATCCCTCAATGCTCTGATGAGTATGATCAGAATCAATACCTGCGTAGATCAGTCGATGCAGATCGAGTCCAAGCAGTTTCGGTGTATGTCCTTCGATCACGAGATCGGGGTAGTTTTTGCGGATATGCTGTAAAATCTGGTTCGTCTTGCACTCCGGATCACGGATAACATCGACGTAATTCATGATCTCGCCCAGACAGATGATCTCGCCGGTGGCAAGCAGCACATCCATATCTTCGATCTCAATCGAACCGCCTGTTGTCTCCATCGGGGTTGCCGGGACAGAACTTGGGATCGCATAGAACATGTCCACCGTCGTCTCCCGACTTGCGGCCATCATCTCCTGCACCCCTTCAAGCCCAAACACATTCGCCATCTCATGCGGTTCTGCGACAATGGACGTTACACCACAACCAATCAGACCATGGGAAAAGGTTTCCGGTGTCACCATCGTACTTTCAATATGCAGATGGATATCGATCAAGCCAGGAATCATGTATCTTCCTCGTGCATCAATGACTTCGTCTGCCTGAATCATCTCCGGTCCACCGGGTCCAACGTATAAGAATCTGCCGTCGAGCACAGCGACGTTATTCATCTCAAACCGTTTATAATAACTGTTATACACATGTACATTCACAATTAGTTGATCTGCACGCATGGGGCATAATCTCCTTCTTCACAAGCATTCAACGCGATCCGAACCGGACAAACCTGTACTTTAATCTGCTATACTGCACATGATTGCGCACCACTGTCATTGTCCGGAACATCGCATGAAATGCCTTCTTTGCTGCTCTTATTTCGTAAAGCTACTCCCTACATTCACGACTACTCTACCAGCACAAGCTTATCTTGCGGGAAAATCAGGTTAACACGCTGTCCACTAAGGTACGGTGTTTCCATCTCCTGATTGGCTGTAAAGTCACCCAGTTCCGTCTCAACCACATACTGATAGCTGCGTCCCAGATAGGTGCTGACTTTGATAATCCCGGGCAAGGCGTTAACCACATCCGCAGAGGTATCTCCACTAACAATCAGATCATCCGGCCGAATCGCGCCTTTACGTGCACCGGGACGGGCTGTTCCGGGATGTGCTGTTGCTGTAAATGTGCGTCCACCTGCGCTCAGTGTGATTAATTCACCTGCATCGGTGCGATCCGCGAATTCAATAAAATTATGGAATCCGATGAATCGTGCGACAAACTCCGTTGCCGGATATTTGAAAATCGTTTCCGGGCGGTCGAGCTGCTCGACCACGCCTTTGTTCATAATCGCGACCTGATCCGAGATCGAGAAGCATTCTTCCTGGTCATGAGAAACATACAGCGTTGTGATACCCAGCTCTTGCTGAATCCGGCGAATCTCCACCCGCATATTGAGTCGCAGGTTCGCATCCAGATTACTGAGCGGTTCGTCGAACAAGAGCAGATCAGGCTCGATGACCAATGCGCGGGCAATCGCCACACGCTGACGCTGTCCACCCGACAGTTCTTGTGGAAAACGTTTCTCAAATCCATTCAGGTTAACCACCTCAAGGATTCGCATTACACGGGAAGAGATATCCTTGTCTTTTACCTTGCGCATCCGCAGGCCAAAGGCCACGTTGTCAAAGACAGACAGATGCGGGAATAATGCATAACTCTGAAATACAAATCCGAAGTTCCGCTTGTTCGCCGGAACCTTCGTATAATCCTTGCCGCCGAACATAAACTTGCCCTGCGATGCTTCCAGGAATCCGGCGATGAGGCGCAGCGTAGTTGTTTTGCCGCAACCGCTCGGTCCGAGCAGGGAGAGCAGCTTACCTTTTTCCAGATCCAACTGAAAATCCTTCAGGATTGTCTGCTTATCGTATGCCACGGATACGTGGTCTAATGTCAGCAATGCCATAGCGTTCTGCGCCTCCAATTAACGTTTAGTAAAGTATGAAAATCCGCCCATGATCCGTTCAATCACGAACATTAAGAGTCCGGTCAGTACCATCAACAGCACGGAAATGGCTGCAATCGTCGGGTCAAAGTAATTCTCGACATAGGTCAGCATCTGAATTGGCAATGTACTTACCCCTGGTCCGGTCATGAACACCGAGATGTCCACGTTGTTGAACGACTCCAGGAAGGCAATCAGCACCGCCGCGATAATTCCTGATCGGATGTTGGGAAGCACGATCGTGAAGAACGTTCTTACCCGTCCCGCACCAAGACTCAGCGCTGCTTCTTCTACTGCAAAATCAAAGCTCGACAGACTCGATGCGATAACCCGAATGATGAATGGAAGCATGATAATCGTATGACCGATCAACAATCCGAGATACATTGGCAGATGGTAGATGACGATCAGATATTTCATTAATGTAAAACCAAGCACGATTCCCGGAATCAGTACCGGGGACAGGAACAGTGCGTTCAGCACAGACTTGCCTTTGAAATCGTAACGACTGAGTGCATACGCAGCCGGTACTCCGAGCACCAGTGCCAACAGGTTCCCCAGCAAGGAAATGATGATGGACGTCTGGAACGTGCGGAGGAAACCGCCTGTGTTGAAAATATTCTCATACCAGCGGAAGGAGAACCCTTCCGGCGGAAATTTGAGTACCGTTCCCGGTTCAAACGAAGTGACCGATATGATCAGAAGCGGGCCCAGCAGAAAGATAAAGACCAGCAGACTGAACAGGCCCAGCCCGATATGTTTCTCCCGCATATGTCTACCCCTTCGGATTTAAAGTTTTGGCCATTTTGTTCATGACACCGACCACGACAAATGTAATTACAATCATAATCGCGGCAACAACCGAGGCCAGATACCAGTCGTTGAGGGTCATGGCGTTCTGATACAGGAACGTAGCAATCACGCGCTGCTTGCCTCCTAGGAGGGCAGGTGTCGTATACGCCGTCAGGCTTCCGACAAAGACAAGCACGGCTCCGATCACAAGTCCTGGCACAGCCAGTGGGAACACAACCCGGCGGAACGCCGTAATGCGCGATGCGCCCAGACTTTGTGCTGCTTTGAGCAGGTCACCGTCAATATTCTCAAGTACACCGACCAGAGAGATAATCATCAGTGGCAGGAACAAATGCGTTAGACCGATCATCATCGCTGCGGGCGTGTACAAAATGTCCAGCGGCTTGTCCACGATACCCAGGCCAACAAGGGTGTTATTGATCAGCCCTTTGCGTCCAAGGATAATCATCCAGCTAAACGAGCGCACGACCGGGCTCGTCAGCAGCGGGAAGATCGCCAGTGCCAGCAAAATGCCTTTGCGGCGTGGCGCTTTCTGCGAAATATAATAAGCTGTCGGGAATCCGAGCACCACACAGACGATGGTGGTGACCACGCTGACTTGCAGCGTCGTAAGCAATATTTTCAAAAAGTATGGGTCTCTGAAAAAATGCATGTATCCTTCAAACGTGAAGGAGTTTTCCTGGAAAAACGTCGACCCGATCGTCAGGACAATCGGAATGATCATAAATGCCGCCAAAAATACGAATCCCGGCAGCAATAGCCAGTAGATTACTGATTTCTTCATCGCGATACTCCTGACTTGTAAAATGGTTTTATTCACACGTTTCACTGGCGCACATTTCAAAAAATATCCACGTTCATTGCATCAGCCGTTCCGGTTACGAATCGTTCTTACGATCGCTGTTATCCTTGGATTTTCTTGATCTCCTTCTTAATAGAAGGAAAAATCCAAGGATAAAGGCGAACGCTTCGCTTCTTAAGAATCGATTTCGTCCCCTACACTACCAGCGCAATACGTAAGGATTAATTTTCAAATTGAACGCCAATGCCGTAAAGATCATAACTACGCGTTTAACGCGTTGATAAACAGTTCAAGGAAGCTTTCTGCGTCTACAGTTTCGCAGACGAGGGTGTTGGGCGGCTCGCCCAGACGGTTTTGGAAGTCGCATACCATCTGGCCATCGCACAGGCGGCTGGCGGTTTCGACATCGACGTAATACGATTTGCGTCCTACCAATTCAGGAGCAAGAGCTACACCAACGGCCAGCGGATCATGCAGGGCACAAGCCCTTACACTGTTCATTTGTTCATAACGGTTAATATATATCTCCGTGCTCTGAGCCACGTACGCGCGCAGTGCAGGATCAGTGAGACGCTCAATCGTTGCTTCATTCAGCAGTGTTTGACGCGTCACATCCAGTCCGACTTGAGTAAGCTTCTCGATGCCTGCGTGCAACACGATGCGGGCCGCTTCCGGATCGGCGTAGGTGTTGTACTCGGCGGTCGGTGTAATGTTGCCATGTCCGCGAACCACACCACCCATGAAGATGACTTCCTTCAATAAAGAAGGCAATTCAGGACACTTCATCAGCGCGAGTGCCAGGTTCGTTAAGGGTGCAGTCATGATTAATGTCAGTTCGCCTGGATATAACTTGGCTTGTTCCACGATAAAGTCCGGTGCAAACCCGTCCTCGGCTTGCTTGGACACTGCCGGATCAGGCAGCGCACCGCCCAATCCATCCTGTCCATGTACCCGGTGTTCATAATGCGACTTGCGAGTAAGGGGTCCTGCCGCTCCTGCAATCACCGGAATTTCAGTTGCATCCGCAAGTTCAAGAATTTTGCACGTATTCTCTGTTGCCTGCTGGAGTGATACGTTCCCACAGACTGTGGTAATACCGAGAATGTCCAGCTTCCGGCTTTTGACCGCCAGCAATATTGCCAGTGCGTCGTCAATCCCCGTGTCCACATCCAAAATGATGCGTTTCAGCGCTTCACTCATCCGTTCTCAACTCCTATACAGTGATTGGTTGCTTGCTGCAAATGATATAAGTTCAACATATCGATCAAAGGTAGCTTTTGTTTTATTGTGCAATCTCACGGTTCCAGCGATCTGTCCAGCCTTTAACCTGTTGATTCACGAATTCCATATCCAGCTTGTTCAGTTTCTCAACAACGTCAGCGCCATATGTTACGCCTTCTGCTTCTTCAGCAGTCAATTCAACCTTGGTGTTTACCGGAGAATCGACTTTGGCTTTAGCGGATTTCGCTTGTACATCTTGACTGAGCTGCCAGTTGATGAACTCCTCAGCGAGCTCTTTGTTTTTGCTGCCCTTCACGACATTGATCGTGTTCATTACGGCATATGCGCCTTCACTAGGTGTAACAAACTTCGCATTAGGAATAGCAGCTTTCAGATCTTTGAAATACATTTCCATGATCGGTCCGCCTGCAATCTCTTCCTGGGAGAACATGTTCACGAACTCGGACGTTTGGCTATAGAATTTCACCACATTGCCACTAAGTTTTTTCAGTTCTGCAAATGCCGCATCTTCATTAAACGTCTCATTACCAGCTACACGAGAAGCTGCATCCACAACCATTGGACCGGCTGTTGCCGTAATATTCGGGATAGTCAGATTACCCTCAAACGCCGGGTCCCACAGGTCACTCCATGAAGTCACTTCTTTGGAAACAAGGTCCGGGTTATAAGCGATTCCGAGCTGTCCAACTGTGTAAGCCGGGCCATAATCTTCACCAAGCGGGGCTTTGGCAATATCATAAATGTCATTTACATTTGGAATTTTGGAGCGATCGATTTTTTCAAACAGACCTTCATCGATACCTTGTTGTGCATAGTAGTCAGACAGGTAGATGACATCGACATTTGATGTACCTTGACGGATTTTGTTCAGACGCTCAGCGTTATTGCCGACTTCGAGTACGATGTCCACATTATGTTCTTTTTCAAAGGGGCCAAATACCGATTCATTGAAGAAATCTTCCGAGAAGCCCCAAGTGGAGATAACCAATTTGGTAGCTGCCGTTCCTCCATTGCCTGATCCGCCTGTTGCATCCTCTGTGCTGCCACAACCTGCAAGTAATACCGATGTCATTGCCACTGCTGCCAAACCGCTAATCCACTTTTTCATCATGATCCTGATTCCCCCTGATATGTGTGTTTTAACAACCCAACCAATAAGTTGAACTAGCTTGATAACACATCTTACGTAGAAAACAGAAAGAACCTGGAGAAACGAAGTGTTCGCCTTTATCACAAGATTTCTCCCTTAGATAAGGGAATAGAAGAAATCTGGGGATAACAGCGATTGAAAGGTCTTTCTAATTTTCGAAGAATATGATGTGTTATACAGGGCTAGTTCGACTTAAAAAACAAAAAGAAAAGCATTCTTGTATAAACAAGAACACTTTTCTTCGTAAACAAAGGAAAGCGACACCCGCTGCCGGTACATCATCGGTTTCTGCTTCAGAATCAATCCAAAGACAGACGCCATCATATGAAATTGTACGGAACCTGATCATGAAATTGGGCCACAACCTCCGTATACATCAACAAGAATTAATCCTGCCGATCCATCCTTAGGCCTGTTCCAGAATCACATTTGTAATGGCCCACTGGGTGGACGCATCATAATCCCGCAATATAGCTTCAATTGGCAAACCCATGTGTTGCTCGAGCTTCTCCCGGAATTTCTTCTTATATAAGACAGACATGCGGAAGTCCACTTCCAGCTTTAAGCCGGGGGCCTCCCCTTCCAGGGCATCAGAGCGCGGTGAACGTCGGTGCTTAGCGTAGAAGGTCACAATATTCTGGTCAATGGTCACTCTCAGGAGAGTGGTGCCAAATCCGAACAGTTCCTTCGAGATTTCGTTATAATACTGGCACATCTTCTTCTTGCTCTCATTGCTGTCCAGTAGTTCCATGAACTCACCCACATCTCTTACTACCGTACATTCGACGTGTTAACACGATTGATTATACATAAATATACGATCATAGGCAACCCAAAAGATATAGTTAACATGTAAATCACACACAGAAGCGAACGATAAGACATAAACGCCTATAAACAATTCGTCTTATACCACACTGTAATTTACATTAATATGCCTGCATGTCAGTTCTATACTATTGTTACTTCCAAGCTCCATTTTAATACACTGCATTCGAGTCATCGTTTCAACTTTCCCGATTAGGGTATTAATTCCTGCAAAACATAGACAAACTTCGTCAATAACCGTTAAAATGAGACACAATGTTTACCTGTTTTTATTTTCTAGAAATTGGAGGCTTAACCCATGAAATGTCCAGTATGTAATCATGAAAATGGAGATGCTCATTTTTGCGAGAGGTGCGGCTCTAATCTGACGCAGACAACCTCTTCACCCGCTGCTGTACCGAATCCGGAGTCTGCTGCTCCTGAACCGGAATACACCCGTTGGTCCAGCACACAAACCACATCTTCCCAGGCACCTGTTCCATCCAGCACGCCAGCCGTCTCTACTCAAAAGCAACAGACAACAGAATCAACAGGGTCCAATGACCATGCTTCTGCAGGAGATAATAGCTCCAATCAATGGAATAACATTGCACAGAACGAGAAGGTTCAGCAAGCCAAAGAAGTCAGCAAACAGTATCTATCCTATTTCCTCAGTGTATTGGCCCGTCCTTATCAGACGATGAAAACCGTTGGTGACCAGCATTCACTAAATGGATGGCTTACGATGGCACTGATTGCAGTCCTATCTTCTACATACTTCTTGATTACCTTTAGTCGCATAGGCATGGACGGCCTGTTCATTGGTGGATTTATCCGGCCGCTGTTGTTCACCGCCATTATCCTGATTGTCTCTATTGCGCTGATGTACGCTATTCTGAAGATTGAAAAAATATCATTCCGTCCAAAAACATTGGTTGCCCAGTTCGGTACATTGCTTGTTCCCGCTGTCGTATCCCTTGTTCTGGCGAATCTGTTTATTATCATCTCGTATTCCATCGCAATCTCCTTGCTTGCTGTCTCGTATATCATTGTCTTTGTCGCTTTGAATTCAGTATTGCTTCAATATCCACTGAATCGCACCAAAGCAGCCATCGACAGTATGTACAGCGTGCTGATCGCCAATGTGGTCGTCTTCTTCATTCTGTATCGCTTGTTGGGTGAAGTTATTATGGGACTGATCGGATTGATGATGTCACCGTTTGGCCGTCTGTAAACGGGTTTAGTTGGAATAAAGCTGATTTACACTTGTTACTTCGATGACAGAACAACCTTCCGATCGCTGTTATCTCAGATTTTTTTTAATTCACTTTTACAAAGGTTGAAAATCTGATGATAAAGGCGAACGCTTCTGCTTCTTCAGGTTCTTTCTGTCCTCTACGTTTTCGTGTAAATGGTTATTCCAATAAATATAAATTTTCTGACTCTTTAGATTCATACTAGGCTTTCCCTGCTCACGCCGGGAAGGTCTTTTTTATGTTTTCTAAGACATCGTTGCGCTGGGCATATGTCATACACTATAATGTGTAGTGCAATAGGTATGTTCTTATTTACGTAACAAATCGATTCAGCAACGCCCGTTACGTCATGAGATCATTCAACATTGCCATTAACACTACGACATGTAGTGTATCGATCACTCATTTTACAAAGAAAGCAGAGGAACTCTCTATGGACATGACTCATATGAATCATATGCAAATGGAACACGAGACAGGCACTTCCTACCTGTGGCTTATTATAGGTGCAATCATGTTACTGTTCTCCATCGCCGCCTATATCTGGGCATCACGCACACAAGGCAAAGTCCTGGGCCATATGAAAAAGAAGGAACGGGCAGACATCCAGAAAAAAAGTCGGTCCCTCCGGCTGGTTGCTCATGCATTGATGGCTGTGTCAATTGTTACGCTTGGTCTGTTCTTCCTGCAGGGTGCAGGGGCAAAATATGATGTAGCCGATCTGGACACCAATGCGACAATTGATGTGACTGACGATAAATACTATGGGGCAGACCATACAGAGGACCCCATCCAGTATGAGATGAAGATCCCGACTTCAGGGCCGCATAACCCGCATGATATCAAGTTTGGATTTTATACCGACTTCCCGGGCTATAATTACCTGGTACACAATCTGGAGCATGGGGATATCATCATCTATTATCGTGAGAATGCAAGCGAGGACTTGAAGGAGCATCTGAAATACCTCGTCAAATTCCGTGAAGCCGGAGCAGGTATACTGGCCGTGCCCAACAAAGACATTCCGGAAGGCAGTGAAGTCGTCGTGACTGCTTGGACCAAAACGATGAAGCTCGATCAATTTGATGATGCCAAAGTGGGTACTTTTATCAATAGGTATATTAATCAGGGACCTGAAAAGATCCCTGCCTCCATCCGCCAGGGCGGCGGAACGATGTAATAACGTTGTATAGGATTAAAACGTACTTAGCTCCCGAATCTGATTGACTCGGGGGCTAATTCTTTATCGCCCAGATGCCGATATTCCAAGTAGAAAAGTGAACATTGGAAATACCATACATACGAACCAAAGAAGAACGGCCTATACCAATGTAAAGAGACACAGAGACGATTCATCCAACAGATCAAGGGGGAACACTTTTACCAATGAACAGTTTGTTTATGCGGATCTTTTTATTTTTTTCCTGTCTAATGCTGGCCGCGGGTGCGGTTCTTGGCATTACCATGTACCGCTCATCAGCTCAACTGGTCGAGCAGTCCATGGGCATGCAGGCACAGGCTGTGGCCGAACGGGCAGCAGCATTGATTGATACTTCCCTGTACGCACCACTCAGTACCGGACAGGATGAGACAGCGTATTATGGCACATTGCGTGAACAGCTCAGTCAACTGCGTGAAGCCAATGGGCTCAAGTATCTGTACACACTCGGTACACGCGAAGAAAATGGAACGGCTACGTATTTCTACGTTGTGGATGGAGCAGCTGCCGATGTGGCAGAAGATGACTTCTCTCCTTACGGCTCCCCAGAAGAGACCCCTTACGAGGGTATGCTACAGGCTTTTGAGCAGAACGAACCTATTCGAGGCGAACTCACCCAGGATGAATACGGCGCTACGATTACAGCGTATGTACCGATCCATGGGGCTGACGGGAAAGTCCTGGGGCTGGTCGGTGCGGATCTGGACTCCACTGCAGTCTATGAACTCATGTCCCGCAACCGTATGACCATGATCTGGACAGCCTTGGCTATTGTACTGCTCAGTGTTTTGTTGGTGTATGGTTTCGCCCATTACTTAACCCGTCCGTTGGTAAAGCTGAAGAAATTAATTACCGAAGTGGGACAAGGTGACTTGACCGTCAATGTCGAACTTGGACGAAAGGACGAGGTGGGACAACTCGCTTCCGAGTTCAAACATCTGGTTACAGGTACCCGGAATGTCATGACTGGCATCCGTCAAAGCTCCGATTCTCTGCTACAGGCTGCAGAAGGTGTATCGAAACATTCGCAGACGACTGCCGAAGCGAGTCAGCGTATTGCCGAGCATACCAATCATACGGCCAGTGGAGCTGCCGAACAGGTGGCACGAGCAGGCGAAGTCACAGTAGCCATGGAAGAGATTACACGCAGCATGCAGCATATTGCGAATTCTTCTTCCATGGTTGCGGATGTCTCGCAGGAAACGACCAATAACGCGGTGCAAGGTCAAGCCAACATCAACACAGCAATGGATAGCATGGACAAAATTCATCAAGCGAATGTGCAGATGGTGGCCTCCACCACTCAGCTTGAGCAGTACTCTGATAAAATTGAGTCGGTGGCACATCTAATGAAGGGTATCGCTTCACAGACCAATCTGCTCGCACTTAATGCGAGTATTGAAGCGGCTCGTGCAGGAGAATATGGCAGCGGGTTCGCGGTGGTTGCCTCAGAGGTTCGCAAACTTGCGGGAGAATCAGAGCAGTCGTCCCAGCATGTAACCGAACTGATTGCCGAGATGACTCGGCAGACTGCCTTGTTGTCGGAACATATGTCAGCCAGCACATCCGCAGTTCAGTCCGGACTTACTGTCGTTCAGGAGGCAGGCCGTTCGTTCACATCCATTCATACCGGAATTGAGACGATCAATGAACGTCTGCACGAAGTATCCGCAGCATCCGAACAGCTGTCTGCCAGTGCAGAAGAAGTGTCTGCTTCCGTGGAGGATATGGAGCATATCTCGCGTGAATCCTCTTCAAGTATCCAACAGGTGTCGCATGCTACCGGAAGCCAGCTGCAATCCATGGATGAGATGCGTACATCCGCAGAATCTCTCCGGGTACTGTCCAGTGAGCTGAACGGATTGATTAGTCGATTTAAAATATAGCGGGCAGCTTAGATTGTTATATATAGCCCAAAACAAAAAGCCGCACGGCAGAGACAGGATCATGGGGTTTAACCCCATACCCAGACCACTGCCTGCGGCTTTAGTTTTGTTGTACCTTGAACGATGGCAGGCCTAACGACTGCCTCAATTAGTAGCGCTGCGGAGCAGCTTTTTTACCCAAATCCGTCATGTACGTAAAGAACGCTTCTGGATCGGTATCATACACCAGTTGTACTGGACGTCCGTCTGCTTGCTCCACCGTGCGGCCCTGGCTAGGACCATCCGGAATAACAATACAGTTGACCGTTTTCTTCTTCACGATGTCCTCGCGTCCAACGGAAGCCGTTGTCAGCACATCCCACAGATAATATGTGGAATTTGTCTCACTGTACACCAGTGGCGGACAACCTGCGTAACAGTTCCCCAGGAAATCTACACCTTCGAAGCGACGCTCTGCTGCCCAACGGTTACGAACGGCTGGAGTCAGAGGTACTTTGTTGGTGCTTTCGAGTGCAACCAGATCGATCTGGATGCCACTCTGCCATACACGGTAAGCCGCTTCCGGGTCCCAGAATACGTTCCATTCCGCTGTGCCATCATGCTCAGGCTCTTCTACATTACCACGCTCGAATGTGCCACCCATCCATACCAGCTTGTCGATTTTCTCTTCAATGTCTGGTGCTTCGTCCAGTGCACGCGCAAGGTCAGTCAGCGGGCCTGTGAACAGGAGCAATGTTTTGCCTTCGGCATTGCGCACTTTCTCGATTAGATGCTGGTGTGCCGGAACGGCAGAGAGTGGCGCTTCCATTTTGCCGGATTCGTTCAGTACAGGAAGTGCATCTACATAGAAGGAGTGCAGTCTCCACGCCGCAGGAAATGGATTTTTTCCTCTGGAATTGGATTTGGATACCTCTACGGAATATGTACCGAAACGATCGATGATTTTACGGCTGGCATCTGTTGCTGGCTCCAGATATCCGTCTGCCGGAATAACCGATACCCCGGTTACATGTACATTGTCCATTTGCAGAAGCATGAACAGCGATACGAGGTCATCCACGCCGCCGTCATGGTTAAAATACACATTAAGTTGGTTCGTCATACTTGCTTTCATCCTTCCCCCTGGTTGTCCCATTGATGTTAATGTTGATCATCCGTCTGCCCTAAGCCGACGCTTCCTCTATTATGTCCCAAAACCATTGGCTACGTAAACCTTCCCCATGCAAAGAAAACAAGGGTTACGCCTTATCCTGCGGATATTTTACAGTTCCACCATTCCATCTCAGGAAGACACATAGCGCTACTCTCATGGTTTATAAAAATAAAGAAATGGACAGCAGGTTTGAAGCACCGCTGTCCATCTCACCCCATCCATGCATTACATGGACTGGTTTTGTTTCTGGTTCTGTTTCTTCTCATTCTTCTCCGCAATTGGAACATACTTGCCTGGCCAGAAAGCCCATTTGCCCAGCAATGCGGTGATAGCCGGTACCATAAACGGACGAACCAGGAAAGTATCCAGCATGACACCGACGGCTGTAATAATACCAAATTGCACCAATACCTGAATCGGCAATGTAGCAAGTACCGCAAACGTTCCTGCCAAGATCAGACCTGCAGATGTAATAACCGAACTTGTCTCGCCAACACCTTCTCTGATAGCTTGACGAAGCGACATCGTTTTGCGTTTCTGCCAGATGCTAGAGATCATGAAGATGTTGTAGTCTTCACCCAATGCCACGAGGAATACGAAGGAATACAGCGGAATCGCTCCCTGTATGGCATCTGCACCAAGACCATAGTGAATGATGATCCAACCCAGACCCAGTGCAGAGAAATACGATAGAACGACTGTTGCAATGAGATACGCCGTGGCTACAACGGAACGCAAGTATAATAGCAGCAACAATGTAATCATGCCGATGACCACTGGAATAATGATCTTGGCATCCCGTTCTCCTGCAACTTCAATGTCATATTGTTCAGCCGTCTGACCATCGATCCAGACCTGACTGTCCACATTGGCTACACCAGCATCTTGAAGCGCCTGTTCCGCAGTAGCCCGCAGATCCGGAATATGCTGCATGGCCTCCATGGAATATGGATTCAGATTAAACTCCACATCAAAGGCGGTAATGTTGGCATTCTCAGCGCCCTGCTGGGCATCGCCTACTTTGCTAATGTAATCCAGCGATTCGAGACGCTGCTTCAGATCCGTTGCTTTGCCTTCGGCATCAACGATCACTTTGACTGGGGCCAGCTCACCTTGGGAGAACTGTTCGCCAATGACCGTGAACCCTTCGCGGGAAGGTACATCCTCCGGGAAGGAAGACAACAGATCGTACGTGAATTTAACCTGAGTAGAGAATACCGCCAGTCCACCCAGCAATACCAAGGTAATCGCAAGGACAGTCCATGGCTTCGTTACTACGACACGGCCAATCCAGCTTTCCTTGACTTTGCGCGGAGCCGGAGCCGGTTTTCCTTTTTTCTTGGCACGTTCCACTTCCATCTCATGTGTACGGGGTACGAATGGATAGAATGAACCCCGACCGAAGATCGCCAGGAGCGCCGGGACCAGCGTCAGACTTGCAATAAACATGATAAAGATGGACAAACTGAATGGTACGGCGAAGCGATGATATGCACCGTATTCAGCCAGCAACAGCACCAATAGTGCTGCAACGACCGTAAATCCACTCATGGCAATGGCGCCGGAAGATCCGGTAATTGCCTGGAAGATGGCTTTCTTTTTGTCCGGCTCATGATAGAGAATTTGACGGTATCTGGAGATCATGAACAGGCAGTAGTCCGTTCCTGCTCCAAATAACAATACAGTCATGATTGAGATGGATTGTGCGTCTACCGTTATCCAGCCTTGATCCGCCATGAATCCGAGAATCGGACTGGTCACCATATATGCGAATCCAACAGCAATAATTGGGATAATCGCCAGCACTGGCGAGCGATAGATCAACAGCAACAGCACTAATACCAGTACAACCGTAGCGATTAGCAAGGATACATCGGCGGAGGAGAAAAGTCCGCTCGCGTCAATGGATATGCCTACTGGCCCTGTTACACGGGCAATCAGTGCATTGGCATCATCTATAGCTACATCGAACGGGTTAACCCCGAAGATGTCCTGTGTTTTTTGCTCAAGTGCTTCAATACCTTCCTTCAATTGTTCTGCATCAGCACCTTCATTGAAGAACAGTGGCATAACCAGGGTGCTTCCATCTTCCGAAAGCTGGCCTTTCAAAGCCTGTGGTGGCAATTGATAGAGTGGCACAACGGACTGCTGTTGTTCTACCGGATCTTGATCCAGTCGTTCCGTCAATGCCTGAATGTTCTGAATCTGTTCATCTGTTAGACCGCCAGCTTGACGCCATACAATCAGCGCAGGCAATCCCTCACCGCCAGGGAATTCCTTCTCGGCAAGTGCAGCTGCCTGAACCGATGGTTTCGATTCACTCAGATCCTGTGCGTTATTGGTTTCACGATCACCTACAGCAGGCCATACCACGCCAAGCACTACGGCGATAATGATCCATACCAACAGCGTAATCCATTTGCTTCGTTTGCCGGCAACCCAGCGACCGTAACCCGAACCTTCCTGCATTGTCTCTTCATCTCCCTATTCTGTTTCTATGAAGCCCTATTTATGTGATGTTGTAGTAATGAACCACGGGTCATAGTATAATCGAGTTAATTATATATACCGGAAGGTTAATTATGCAATGCTTATTTTTGTGAACACGTCTAATAAGTGATTAAACTACGTAAAGAGGTATGTACTATGAGCAAAAAAAACAACATTCCCCGGTCACCGGGCAGACCCAAAACGGGTGCCGATCAAGCATCTGTGCAAACCAACATATTGATGACCGCGTCACGTCTGTTTATGGAATACGGGTACGAACCCGTCTCCCTCCAGCAGATCGCTTCACTATGCAATGTAACCAAAGCATCGATCTATTATCACTTCTCCAGCAAAGCCGAACTGTTCACCGTTGCCATTACCCGCATGATGGCGATGGGCATGCAGCAGACCTCGCTCCGTCTGGATGAGCCTGGTACATTGCAAGAGCGGCTAATCAAGGTTGCGGAAGCAAAGATGCAGCACTCCCATATTGAAACGGAAACCATGATGCGAGAAGCGGAAAAACATCTGGATGCAGAACAACTTGCTCAGATCCGGGAAGCCGAGGTTCGTATCTTCGAAGTACTTGCTACCCACTTCCAGCAGGAGATGGATAACGGTTATTTGCGTGTGTCCAGTCCCATGCTGCTTGCCCATGCGTTTACGTCACTCTTAATGCTGGCCAACCGCGAAGATGTGCGCAATATGAATGGCGGCAGCATCGAGGAACTTGCACGGGAACTGGTAGCCCTGTTTCTGGATGGCGCGGTTAAGCGGAACTAATAATCGCACCAGATCCTGGCCAGTGCGGCAATTCCCGGTTCGATGCGATCTGGCTCTATTCCGGCAAAACCGATAATGAACTCTCTTTTGCCGTCTGCTGGTTCACTCCCGTTTGCCCACAAATATTCCGTTGAACTGATCTGTATCCCTGCCTCTATCGCTTTGGTCACCAATTCCTGGGATGAGGGAGTGGCTGCCATTCGCAATACCAGATGGAAGCTTGAATGTTGACCCTTGATTTCAACTCGATCTCCAAAGTGCAGTTGAATGGCCCGAACAATCAGGTCATGATTTCGTTTGTAGACATTACGCATTTTACGGATATGCTTGCCCAGTTCCCCTTCACGCATGAACACCTCCAATGTTCGCTGATGGAGCCGGGAAGCTGATTGCTCGAATAGAACCATCTTATACATATCGCGAAAATGGTCCATTAATTCTTCGGGAAGTACCATGTAATGTATACAAAGAGCAGGTGCAAGTACCTGCGAGAAACCACCCATATAGATCACGCGACTTCCATCACGCAGACCCTGCATGGAAGGAATTGGCCTTCCATAATACCGGAACTCTCCATCGTAATCATCCTCGATTAGGTATGACTTTGTTCGTTCCGCCCAATCCAGCAACGCCAATCTGCGAGTAATTGGCATCGTCATACCTAGTGGAAATTGGTGAGAGGGTGACACACCTGCCAATTTCACTCCAGTCTGTTCCAGCTCCGTTAAGTTCATGCCATCATGGTCCAGAGCGATTGGTACAACCTGATAACCATAATTCCGGAATGTGCCCGGTAGCAGTCGGTATCCAGGATTCTCTACACCAATGGAATGTTGCGATCCCCCCATGTGAAGCAGGGTTTGTGCCAATAGGGACATCAGCAGATGCTGTTCAGCCCCCACAACAATCTGCTCGGGAGAACAGCTGACTCCCCTGAACTGCGCCAGATAGACAGCAATTTCACATCGTAGTCCCCATTCTCCCTGAGGGTCTCCATAAAACAATAGCTCCTTCGCTTCTTCCCGCCATATCTGATTAACAGTTTGTTGCCACTTGGCCATAGGAAACAGGCTGAAATTGTTGCGCGACATATGAAAATCATATTGAACTGCTCGTGCAGGACGTATGGCCTGATGATCTGACCAGGTCGTTTGAGCCTGGGGAGCTTGTCCATCTGTCTGTGTAACTGTTTTCTCGATTTGCATGGCATGATAGCTATCTACCATGGCACGAACACGATAACCACGACGTGGCTGGCTGTATATATACCCTTCAGCGATCAATTGTTGATAGGCCCATTCCACCGGAGTGGTGCTTATCCCAAGCATCTCCGCAAGCTTGCGCACCGAAGGCAATCGGCTATGTTCAGTCCATTCCCCGTGAATGATCTCCCTTTTGATATGATCCGAGAGCTGTACATAGATTGGTGCGTTATCGTTATCGTCCAGCTTCGGTAATTTGATCATAATGATGCACCTCATCTGTCCTGCAAAATTTATCTAAACTGTATATTTGGAAGTATACAGTATTGGGATATACTCATGTCATCATCAATATGTCGTACCATTTTCAAGAAGCAGGGCAATCACAATCTGTCCCACGCTTGAACTTATAGGAGGAACAACTTATGGCACATTCGAAACCATTCCCACGCATCCCCCGTCTGCTAGAAACGTCGCGCATATATCTCCGTCCTTTCGAGACTACAGATGTGGATGCTTATTTCCCCGGTCTGTTTGACGCCGAGATGCGCAGGCTGACAGGAACACAGAACAGTTTCACAAGTGCTCAGGTTGAACGTTATGTTGAGAGCGCTGCACAAGATGACACCAGACTCATGCTACTTATTGCTTTACAGGAAAATGACCAGATCATCGGAGATGTCGTCCTGATGGACATGCATGCCAAGAACCGCAGTGCACATATACGGATTGCCATCGATCAGGCGGAGCATCAAGGAAAAGGCTACGGCAGCGAGGCTTTGCTGCTTATGTTGGATTACGGCTTCGGCATCTGTAACTTGCATCGGATAGAGCTTGAGGTGTATGCCTTTAACGAGCGAGCTATTCGCACGTATGAGAAGCTCGGATTCCAGCGCGAGGGTGTAAAGCGGGATGTATTGTTCTACAACCACCAATATCATGATGCCGTTCAGATGAGCATGCTGGAGGATGAGTTCAGGCAACGTCATATGAAAGATCAAGCAGAGAATGATTGAGATGTTGATCAGCTAAAATCAAACCCAAAAAACCGGGGACTTAATATCCCTCCCCGGTTAGAAATTTCAGATGGCCCGCCAGCACGGATAACTCGGCGGGTGTCTTCATATACAATTCACCATCCGTGTCAGCTGACATGGGCGTATCTGTCTTCAATTTGAGTGTAGATGCCTTGAAGTATGAAATACTCTCACTCTGAGGTTGCCATTCCCCCTCAGGCTTGTGTGACAGAACCTCGCGCAGAAGCGGGATACCTGTTTCATGAATGATGAGCACGTCCAGTTCACCATCCTGCAATGCATCGGGTGCAAAGGGCAAGGCATTCGTCCCCAGAAAACGGCCGTTGGCTGCGTAGATCATCACCGCGTCGCCTTCCATCTCTTTTCCATCCGCCTCCAATTGATAACGAAACGGCTCTGTATGACTGATCGTCTGCAAGGTGCTGATAAAATAACTTAACTTACCCAGTGCGCCTTTCAGATTCTCGTTAATATTCTGCGATGCATCACTGATCAAGCCAATGCCAAAAAAGTTGGTGAACACCCGATCATTAGCTCGTCCAACATCAATGGACACCACTCGACCTGCCAGCAATTCTTTTGCCGCAGTCTCTGCATCCGGTGAGATGCCGAGCGAACGAGCAAAGTCATTACAGGTACCTCCAGGCAATATACCAATCAACGGCGGATGTTGCAGATCAGCCAGTCCATTCACGCATTCATGTACCGTGCCATCCCCACCCAGGATAAACACCACATCGAATCGTTCCCCACGCTCACGACACAGCTTCTCTCCCTCACCCGGTTCGTCCGTGCGTACAATAACGAGTTCATGAACAGCGGGAGCCAGTACACCAGCAACAAGACCCACAGTATTTTCACGATTGGCCTTGCCCGAATGATGATGATGAATTAACAAGGCTTTGTTAAAATCCATCCTTCTCCCCCTCCATTTCAATGCTTGTTAACCTTTACCCACAAAGGTTGAAGCTGTAAACAAGCTCTGCTCTGCGCACTCATCATGATCCAGAATAGGTTACCCAATCAGGCATGCATCTTAATCTTCATTCATTCGTAATAGTTAGATGACTCGTTGATCTTCCAAACCACTTCCTTGTTTGACCAGATCTACGCATGAGAAAAAGGAATTCTCCACACCTTATGTCATAAGACTGCAAATTTTGCTGGTGAGAACCCATTCAAATCGAGTCAAAACGGTTATATCTATACCATATACGAATGGAGGGATTCCCTATGATTCCGGCAACGTTGGAACAATTGGAGCAAGTTCGCAAGGAATGCCGTACCATGGTTCGCAAAAGAGCTACCGCTTCCGCCGGTACAACACTCGTTCCGCTGCCCGGTACAGATGTACTGGCTGATGTGGGAATGCTGATGCAGCTGTTGCCTGCCATTAACAATAAATTCGGATTATCACAAAAACAGCTGGATGGCATGGACCCGGAGACCAAATCGATGATCTACGGATTCGTCATGTCCATCGGAAGCAAGGTCATCGGCCGTATGGTGACGAAGGAGCTGGTTGTACAGGTTCTGAAAAGAGTCGGCGTACGCGTAGCTACCAAATCCGTCGCCAAATTTGTCCCTTTTGCTGGGCAGGGACTGGCTGCCGCACTCAGCTTCACAGCCATGAGATATGTAGGTAACAAACATGTGGATGACTGTTATGAAGTCGTCAAACGCATGATTGAGCAGCGCGAATTGATTCCGGGTGAACCCGCTCCGTCTGCGCTGGAGGAAGCTAACAGCGACGACGTAAAAGTAGAAGCGAAGTCGATCTCTAGCAACGACACTGATGAACCTGCGAAGGAGTCTAAGGATCAGTAAATAAAACAATCCATATCCTAATGTCAATCCTCTGGATATACGACAAATAGCCGGGAGCACCCCTAGGGATGCTCTCGGCTATTCTTGTTAGTTACATCTGTAATCAGATCGCCTGTGGCTGCTGTTCAGCAAACTGACTATTGTACAGATCCGCGTAGAAACCTTGACTTGCCATCAATTCATCATGATTACCCTGTTCAATCACGTTACCGTGATCCATCACCAGAATCAGATCGGCACCGCGAATGGTGGACAAACGGTGTGCAATGACAAAGCTCGTGCGATCCTTCATCAGATCATTCATGGCTTTCTGGATAAACACTTCGGTCCGTGTATCCACGCTACTCGTCGCTTCATCCAGAATGAGAATAGCCGGGTTCGCCAGAATCGCTCTCGCAATCGTGAGCAACTGTTTCTGCCCTTGAGAGATGTTCGATGCTTCTTCATTCAGCACCGTATCATAACCATCAGGCAGTGTACGAATAAAGTGATCGGCATGTGCCGCAACGGCTGCCTTGACGACATCCTCTTCCGTAGACCCCTCTCGACCATAGGCGATGTTGTCCCGAATCGTTCCGTTGAACAACCAGGTATCCTGAAGCACCATGCCGAACAGACTGCGCAACTTGCCACGCTCCATGTCCTTAATGTCGGCACCGTCAATCGTAATCTGACCATCCTGAATTTCGTAGAAACGCATTAACAGGTTGATCAGGGTCGTTTTACCGGCTCCCGTTGGTCCAACAATGGCTACCGTCTGTCCTGGTTTTACATCAATGTTCATGTTGTGAATGAGCAGTTCATTTTCTTTATATCCAAAATTAACACCTTGGAACGTAACTGCACCTTTGGGCTGCTGTAATTGCACGGGTTGTTTGGACTCCGGAACTTCTTCCTCTTCATCCAGCAACTCGAATACACGTTCCGCCGAAGCAATCGTCGATTGAATGATATTGGAGATGTTTGCGATCTGGTTAATCGGTTGTGTGAATTGACGGGAGTACTGTGTAAAGGCCAGAATATCCCCGATGGAGATAGATCCGCGAGTAACGAAGATCCCACCGACCACACAGATCAGTACATACCCCAGGTTACCGACAAAACTCATGAGCGGCATAATAATACCGGAGATAAACTGGGCTTTCCAGCCGGATTCATACAACTCTTCATTGACCTTCTCGAATTGCTGTACCGATTGTTCTTCACGTCCAAATGCTTTGACGACCTTGTGTCCCGTGTACATCTCTTCGACATGACCATTCAGTTCCCCGAGGGATTTCTGTTGGCCTGCAAAGTGTTTTTGCGAACGGGAAGCGACCAGCATAACAACAACCACACTGAGTGGCAGTGTCAAAATCGTGATCAAGGTCATCCATGGACTAATCGTCAGCATCATGATAATTACGCCGACAATCGTGACGATGGACGTAATGAACTGTGCCAAACTCTGCTGAAGTGTATTACTGATGTTGTCCACGTCATTCGTGGCACGGCTAAGTGTCTCCCCGGTCGTGCGGGAGTCAAAATATTTCAAAGGCAGGCGTCCAACCTTCGCACTGATCTGCTCACGCATGTCATACACAACACGCTGGGCCACACCGGCCATCAGGTATTGCTGGACATACATAAATGCAGCGCTGAACAGATAGAGTCCGCCAAGCAGGTATAATACTTTCATCAATGCAGGAAAATCAATTCCGGCCCCCTGTACACCCTGAAGGATGGCAATGGCGCCTTGGCTGAGAATATCCGTTCCCTCTGCCATGATCTTTGGACTGATGATGCTGAAAACAGTACTCAGAATGGCTGCGACCAGCACACCCAATAGACGAGAACTGTGAGGCTGGAGATAACGAATTAAACGACGCAGTGTGCCTTTGAAATCTTTGGCTTTCTCTGCGGGAGGCCGCATGCCCATTCCGGGACCTGGTCCCGGCCCACCATGGGGACGAGGCGACTTGTGTTTTGTATGTTCACTCATGCGATCTCCTCCTCTGTCAGCTGGGAGGATACAATCTCGCGATACACTTCATTGTGCTCCAGCAGCTCTTTATGTGTTCCTGAACCGACAATTCGTCCCTCATCCATGACCAGAATGCGATCGGCATCCATTACCGTACTTACTCGCTGGGCAACAATTAACACGGCCGCTTCTGTCGTTTCGGACTTCAGCGCAGCACGAAGTTTAGCATCCGTTTTGAAATCAAGAGCAGAGAAACTGTCATCAAAGATATAGACTTCCGGACGGCGAACAAGTGCGCGAGCGATGGACAGACGTTGTTTTTGTCCACCAGACACGTTATTACCACCTTGTGCGATAAGGCTGTCATATCCATCTTTCATCTCGGTAATGAAGTTCTCTGCCTGAGCCGTACGAGCCGCATGAACAACTTCATCCATTGTGGCATCGTCTTTCCCGTGACGGATATTCTCCGTAATTGTACCTGTGAAAAGGACTGCCTTTTGTGGTACAAAGCCAATTTTGGCACGCAGGTCTTCCTGCCGAAGTTCACGCACATCTGTACCATTGACCCGAACACTGCCTTCGGTCACATCATAGAATCGTGGAATAAGACTGAGCAATGTCGATTTTCCAGAACCTGTACCACCAATAATGGCTGTTGTCTCACCTGAGCGAGCTGTGAAGGATATCTCGGACAACGCTGGATTCTCTGCGCCCGGATAACGGAAAGTTACATTGTCAAACTCAATCATGCCCTGCATGGATTTCATGCCACGCGGTTGCTCGGGATTGCTAAGATCCGGCTGCATATCAAGCACTTCGTTGATCCGTTCTGCCGATGCTGAAGCTCTTGGAATCATGACAAAGATCATGGAAACCATAATCAGTGAGAACATGATTTGCATGGCATATTGAATGAAGGCAATCAGTGCACCAATGTTCATGTTGCCGCTATCGATCCGCATTCCGCCAAAATAAAGAATGGCAATCATCGAAAAGTTCATAACCAGCATCATAACAGGCATGATGGTCGCCATGAGCACATTAACTTTAATCGAAGAATCTCTCAGTTCCGTGTTGGCCCCGTTAAAGCGTACGCGCTCATGCTCTCCACGGTTAAAGGAACGCACGACGCGAATCCCTGTTAACTGCTCACGCAGCACTAGGTTAAGTCGGTCCAGCTTTTTCTGAATGGTTTTGAACAAAGGTAAACCCTTGGAACCAATCAGCGCAATGGCTCCGCCCAGTACAGGAAGCACGACCAGGAAGATTGTAGATAATTTGGCGTCCTGTGATACCGCCATGAAGATACCCCCGATACACATGAGCGGAGCCATAATCATCATGCGCAGCATCATCGTAAGTACGTTCTGTACCTGCGTGATATCATTCGTCGTACGCGTAATTAGGGAAGCCGTACCCATCTTATCAAACTCTTGGAGCGAGAAGTTCTCCACATGGCGGAATACTCTGCTGCGAAGTTGTTTGGCAAATCCACCCGCCGTTCGAGATGAGAGGTAACTGGCGATAATCGAACACGCTGTTCCGCCAATCGCGATCACCAGCATCCATCCACCAATCTGCCAAATATAAGGGATATCTCCTTTAATGATGCCGAAATTCACGATATCTGCCATTAGTGTAGGCAGATACAATTCAGCAAGCGACTGAAACAGTACCAGAACCAGAATGAAGATAATCGGTATTCGGTAAGGCTTCAGCATGCGAAACAGTTTCATCATGGCGTATCATCTCCTTGTGTCGAATCATCTTTTTCCAGGGAAGGCAATGTATCAAAAAAGGTGTACACCTTGGTTAACAACTCGGCCAATTGAAGGCTATCACCCTCACCCAGATGCGCCACCAACTTATTGAAGATTTGCATGCGCTCTTCGTGAGCAGCCCGAATAATAGCCCGGCCTGCTTCCGTAATTGTAATGCGCACTGCACGTCGATCCTCCGGGTCCATGGTACGTTCGACAAGCCCTTCATCCTCAAGGCCACGAATGACCGGTGTAATCGTTGGTGATTTCACCCGTAACAAAGCACTGATCTCCGAGACTTTCATCCCGGGATGATTGGATTGGATCGTGTCATTGAAATCAGGCGGATTGTTCTGCCAGTTCAACTGTTCTCCAGGATGCATCCCATGGAGCAAACAACCCAGAACCATAATTTCATTGTGATTGCGCCCGTGAGGTTTATGTTGCCTCCATTTGCCTTTATTAAACTGCATAATGGAGTACAAAAGCTTCTGAGCGACCGGATCTATACCCGTCATAATGGGTTCCTCCTTCATTCTTTATCATTCTGTAAACTTCCAACATCATAGGATATCTATTAAATAGCATTGCAATTAAATAGACGATCAATTAATTAGGTGTACTAAGTATATTACGCCGGATGGCGAAAGTCAAACAACTAAAAATAACCAATATCCCCCTCATCAAAGAGTCCAAATGCGCTTGATCACGGGTTTAGTCATCGTGCCTTCATTGGAGCTTGTTATATTTATTGTGTGCAATGCCATGATTAAAACCCGCACAAAAAAGCACCCATTCCATACTCCGGTGGATGATGACCCGGGGTAAGACATGGGAGCTTTTCATATGATCAACGAAATAAAAAAAACAAGATAGATCTCATATTGCATAACTTGCGTGATTAGATGAGCTTGTTAAGCATCAAGACTTCGAAGCAGAGACCGTTTTAAGCACGGAGGAAAACGGGAAATATTCTTTTGCATTGTTGTAGGCGATGCCCTGTACGATCTGACCGAGCAGCTCCATATCTTGCGGTGCTTCGCCCTGTTCAGCCCATTCACCAATGAGATTGCAGACCAAACGGCGGAAATACTCATGCCGTGTGTACGACAGAAAGCTGCGTGAGTCGGTTAGCATACCGACAAATCGGCTGAGCAGACCCACATTCGCCAGTGCCTTCATCTGAGCGATCATGCCGTCCTTCGTATCATTGAACCACCATGCTGCACCAAGCTGGATTTTGCCTGGAATACCTCCGCCCTGGAAGCTACCAATGATTGCAGCAAGAACTTCGTTGTCCCTTGGATTCAAGGAATACAGAATCGTTTTGGGCAACGCCTGTTGCTGCTCCAACGCATCGAGCAAACCAATCATCGCTGACGACAACGGTGTATCATTCACTGCATCATAACCGGTATCCGGCCCAAGCTTGGCAAACATCCGTGTATTGTTGTTACGGGCTGCATTAATGTGGAACTGCATTACCCAGCCGCGCTCTGCATACAGTTTGCCGAGGAAAGTCAGCGTCACGGTCTTATACTTGTCCTCTTCCTCACGCGTTACCTTCTGACCTGCCAGTGCCTTTGCAAAGATCGCAGCCGCCTCTTCGCGAGTAGCCACGCCGTAAGGAACATAATCGAGTGCATGGTCAGAGACTCTGCCACCTACGGAATGGAAGAATTCCACACGGGACTCCAATGCAGCAAGGAAAGACTCATAGTCGGAAATCGCTGTGTCAGATACTTGCGACAGTTTGCCCACCCATTCGGTGAACGTATCTCGATTCAATTCCAATCCTTTATCCGGACGGAAAGAAGGCAATACCGCTGTATCGAAACCTTCGATCTCCTGAATCTTCAGATGATACTCCAGGGAATCCGTTGGATCGTCGGTTGTGCATACAACAGTGACATTGGATTTGGTAATCAGATCACGTGCACCGAATCCGTCACTGTTCAGTTTGGCATTTACCTTTTCCCAGATGGCGGGTGCACTTGTCTCATTCAATACTTCGTAGACACCGAAATATCGTTGTAACTCCAAGTGAGACCAGGCGTACAGCGGATTACCGATCATCATGGGTACCGTTCTGGCATATGCCAGGAAACGATCGTAATCGGTCACTCCTTCGCCTCCGGTCACATATTGCTCTTCAATTCCGTTAGCGCGCATGAGCCGCCACTTATAGTGATCACCGTATAACCAGGCTTCTGTAATGTTGCCGAAGGTTTTGTTCTCGTAGATCTCCTGAGGACTGAGGTGGCAATGATAGTCAATAATCGGCATGTCTTTGGCATAATCCTCATATAACTTGATCGCCGTTTCATTGTGCAGTAGAAATTGTTCATCCAAAAAAGATTTCATTCGCCTCGCACGCTCCCTTTAGGTGAGTTTACGTTCATATGGGTTCACTTCCCATCTTTACGCTACACTGTTTGCCATCAAAGTTCAATATAAAATGATAGCGTTATCAAAAAAGGTTGATTTAGGCATATATCCGGGAACAAGGTATACTGGATTTAACGCAAGGATGCTGATCTGAAGACAACACAAGGAGATGAGATGGAATGAAAATTACCTTTCTCGGCACAGGAGATATGTTCAGCGTAGAGCAGCACCATAATAGTATGTTGGCTGAATTCGAAGACACGCATCTGGTCATTGATTTTCCGGAATCAAATGCCAAAGCACTCAAGGAGTACGGTTTTCCAATGACCGATATTCACAACGTCTTTATTACCCACCTGCATGAGGATCATATTAACGGTGTACAGATGTTAGGTTATTACGCCCAAATTGTGGGTGACCGCAAACCCCGTCTGTTCATTCACGAACAATTGGTAGACCCGCTCTGGAACATTCTATCCCCCGGCATGCGCTACACAACGGATGGTGAACGGACCATGAGCGATTACTATGATGTCGTTCCCCTGCCAGATGGAGGCGCATTCGAGCTGGGCGGTGTGACGTTCGAGACGTTTCGAACGCAGCATGTTCCCGGTATGGTCAGCAATGGGCTACTCGCCAAACCTTACTTCTATTACAGTGCAGACAGTACACTCGATCAGAAACGGGTAGAACAGGTCGCTTCTGATGTGCAACTGATTTTCCATGAATGTCACATGCATGATCTGGTGATCAAATCTCATACCTCCCTGAAAGATCTGGAGCAACTGCCTGCCGAAGTGAGACAGAAAACTGTCTTAATGCATTATCATGATGAGTACGCGGATGCGGAGAAACGGAAACAGTTCAACCGTGAGCATGATCTGCGGATGGTCGGTACGCTGGAATCCTTTGAACTGGAGTAGATTAGGAGAGAGTATTGAATGTGGGATACGATGAATCAGTTTTTTGAAGAGTAATACCTTACTATTTTAAATAAATGAACCGGCAGCGCCTACTCCAATCCTGATACGGAAAGGTTGTGTGCTGCCTTTTTCTATTCTTCTTTCTCCCGTGTCTTCATATACTCAATCGTCCTCGGAGACGGCTCGGCCTGGATATGAAAATAATCTTCGGTTCGCTGATCATTCGGTCCATAGGAAATTTTGATATACATATCTGCATAACGCTGGATGATATTGCTATCAGTCCCTACTTTTAGCTTCCGCTTCAAAATGTAATTCCTGCCCAACCCCAATCCAAGCGGTTCCTTATCCGGCTCCAGACTGACCTCGTATGTATTGCTCACATTGGAATGAAATAGCTCTCCAGCATCGATTCGATTCATCATCTCGGGATCGAGGGTGAAGGATTGAATAACATTCACCATAGGCACCCGAGTCCCATCTACCAAAATCTCATAAGAAATCCTGTCAACGCCGGATACATGACTCACATCGACGGTTGCCGTCAGGTTATACTTATCTGGTGAATGCCCCTGAAACGATTCTGGTCGCTTCGTAACACGTTCATTCAAATCTCTACGCTCCGAATTATATGTATATTTATCCGTTCGCTTCGGTTCGCCCCCTGGTCCCTGATTTGTTCCAAAATCGCAAGCTCCTATACACAGGGCTATTACAAATAGACATATGAGCAACGGAAAAAAACGGTTCAGCTCTCTTTTCGGACTCATGTCATCCCCTCCTTCTCAATCCTCTGTATGAATATCGCTTGTTCCATTGTTTCATATGGTTTATACATTTATTTTCTCGTTTGTTATTGTGATGCTCCATATTTGGATTATTGTACCATGTATTAAGATATGAAACCGCACTGTTTTCTTTTTCACTTCAAGTTTCATTCCATGTTTTCATTTGGTGTATTTTCTTCATCTTTTTGCTTCATATTTCTACTCTATGTTCTTACTTCATGTATTTACTTCACGTTCATATCTGCAGCAGTGAATCGTTTGCCTATGATGAGCGTTAACCCAAGTTAAGCTAACGAATCTGAGAAGCTTTAATGCGTTGAATTCTAAGTTTTCAGTATTCTAACGAATCTCAGACGCGTTATTCTGATGATGTTGCTCCAATTGGCGCTGTTAAAGTCACTTTTGGCAGTAATAAGGTTACTGAGATTCGTTAGAATTTCAATAAGGCTAATTCGGTTCAAATAAGGCAGGCTGAGTTCGTTAGGCGCGCTAAGTTCGTTAGGATGGAGTTTGGCCATCCATAGAAAAATGCAAAAACCACCTGAACATCGGAGTGCTTGCTCCCCTGTTCAGGTGGATTATGAATCGATCTATATACCATTTTCATATCGATCGGTATCTCTTTTCTAATACTGCCTAGATTATTTATGCCGTTACTCTGCGTCAGCGCAGTCCTCATTCTGTTCGGGCAGAGCCCATACCGAGACACCTCCACCACATACATGGAACGTGGCCCAGCCGTCTTCCTCGATGGTAATCTGATCCTCACAACTATGTGTCAGATCTACCCAGACTTCACCAGCACGATGCTCTCCGATGAACATTCTCTTCTCCCCGTCATCCCCGTTGGATATGACCACCGCACAACCGGAACCTTCGATTTCCTCTACTCCGCGACGCACCCAGCCAATCGTATTGGCGTGATCGAAGTAATCTTCCTGCTCACCATATGCCTTGTTGCAGCGGGCAGACAGCAGAATGTCCAGAATTTCTTTTTTGCCATCCACAGGTTCAGGTCCACCAATGCCATAATAATCCCCGTAAAATACAACCGGATAACCATCACGTCGTAATAACGTCAACGCATAGGCGCTTGGCTTAAACCAATCTCCAATCCAGGATTCCAATGCTTCATGGGGTTGGGAGTCATGATTATCTACGAAGGTTACCGCATGGGTAGGATGGGTCTGAACCAAGGTGTCATCAAAAATTTTGGAGAGATCAAAGTCTCTGCCTGCAAGGGAAGCCTCATGAAGCTTGTAGTGAAGAGACACATCGAACAGATCGATCTGGTAGTCTACCGTATCAAGGAATTCACGACATGCATCCAGGTTCGAGTTCCAGAACTCACCTACGATGTAGAAATCCTGACCGCGTTTGCGGATCATCTCTGCTGCAAATTCCTTGATGAATTCATGGTTAATGTGCTTGATGGCATCCAGCCGGAACCCACCGCACTGGAGGGTGTCGATCAGCCATTTCCCCCAATCGATCATCTCGCGCCGCACATCCGGGTGGTTATAATCTATATTCGCGAACATCAGATAGTCATAGTTGCCAAACTCATCATCGACATTCTCATTCCACTTTTTATTCTCTCCTGCGATGCGGAATACACCGCTTCGTTCTCCCTTGGCATCATAGTCCGTACCGTTGAAATGTTCGGAGCTCCACTTAAAGGAAGAGTATTGATCGCCGCGACCCGGGAATGTGAATTTGGTCCAGCCTTCAATCTCGAACGGTTCAGAAATTTCCTTCGTTCGATCATTGGGATCAACCTCAATCACTTTGAACACTTCCGTCTCATCTGCTCCGGCCTTGTGATTCATGACCAGATCCACATAGACGGCAATTCCATTCTTCTGACACTCAGCAATGGCCTCCACCAGTTCCTGCTTGGTGCCATATTTGGTCCGCACGGTACCCTTTTGATCAAATTCGCCCAGATCGTACAGATCATATACACCATAGCCTGTATCTTCTGCTGACACTGCCTTGGTTACGGGTGGTACCCATACCGAGTCAATGCCTTTGGCTTTTAGTTCCGGGGCCATTTCAGCCAGTCGCTTCCAATGATCTCCGTCTGCAGCCAGGTGCCATTCAAAAAACTGCATCATGGTATGATTTCTCTTCATTATAACCGACCTCCTTGATTGCTTTCGAAGCGGACCGCGGAACGGATAGGGTAATCGCCGTTGTTCGTTCGTTGCTAACCAAGTTATAACCCTTTCACCCTACCCTTCAATCATGTAAAGGAAAAAATCTGAAAAAAATGTTACACTCTTGGTTCAGCATTTGCCTGATTCCATCGGGAATTCCTTGACTATGCAATATTAAATTCGCTTATAGTCCCGCCACTCCTCGGGCAGCAGAGAACGATACGGTTCTTGGATAAAACGATCGTCAACCAGCACCAACACGCCCTTGTCCTCTTCCGTTCGAATCAGCCGCCCACCCGCCTGCAGTACCTTGTTCATACCCGGGAAAATATAGGCATAATTGAATCCGTTGCGTCCTGTACGGTCATAGTAATCACGCAGTACATTGTTCTCCAGACCAATCTGCGGCAGCCCCGCCCCTACCACAACAACGCCATTCAAGCGGTCTCCCGGCAGATCGACACCCTCCGAGAATACACCACCCATAACGGCAAAAACCAATCGTGTTCGTTCAGGATTCGGCTGGAATCCATCCAGAAATTGCTCCCGTTCCAGTTCGTTCATGCCCTGCTTCTGTATGACCGTATCTGCTTCACTTGGAAGCTGTGCATAGGTTTCATAGATCTCGCGCATATAAGGATACGAAGGGAAGAACACCATCAGATTGCTGCGCGGCCATTCGCTTACCAGCTGTTGCAGCATCTCCGCAATGGGTCGCCGGGATTGTTCACGGTCTTTATAACGCACAGATAAGGGCATGAGTCTCACATCCAACTGTTCACGCTGAAATGGTGAGGGAATCTGCAATGTATAATCTTCTTCCTCTGCACCCAGCATATCCCGATAATAGCGAAGGGGTGACAATGTTGCCGAGAAATGAATGAGGGAGCGGAATCCTTTGGCTGTCTGACGAAGCAGTACCGAAGGATCGAGACAGAACAACTTTACTCTCACTTCACTTCGCACGCACTCTGCATAAGTAATAAAACGTTCATCATACAGCTTGGCAATACGCAGAAAATTCTGTGCCGTGAAGTAAGCATCCAGCAGCAGCTGATCCGTCTCGGCATTCCCTGAACCCCCTTCAACCAGACATTGCTCCGCGACCATGACAAAAGGCTCCAGTCGTTCAATCAGTTCCTCCGGCGCCTCCTGCTGGATGATCTTTCCTTCTTCTCCACCGTTTTTCCGAAGGGTAATCAGATATTTATCAATGGCCCCGGTGTAATCAACAATGGCTTTGGCAGCAGGTACACTGCTGTCCAGCGACTGGAACTCCCTTTTCACATCCAGAAACACCGCCTTCTCCAGCTCCGCGGAAAACATCGTTCGGCCACGATCGACCAGATTATGCGCCTCGTCCACCAGTAACACCGTCTTGCGTTTCTGCTCTTCCAACATTCTTTTCAGAGAAATACGCGGATCGAAAATATAGTTATAATCGCAGATCACCGCATCGGCTGCATACGCTGCATCCAGTGAGAATTCAAACGGACACACCCGATGTTTGCGCGCATACTGCTCAATGACCGGACGTGTCATCAACGTCTCATGTTCCAGCATGTCCAGCACGGCCCCGTTAATACGGTCATAATATCCTTCACACATGCCGCACTGCCCCGTATCACAAGCTTCCTCTTCTTTAAAACAAATCTTGTCCTTCGCGGTCAGACTGATCACATGCATCTTCAATCCTTCCGATTGCATCCGGGCAAAAGCTTCTTCTGCCGCCACCCGTGTCGTCGTCCTCGCGGTCAGATAGAACAATCGGTTCGCTTCGCCTTCGCCAATGGCTTTGACCGTAGGGAACAGCACGGACATGGTTTTGCCAATACCTGTTGGTGCTTTAGCCATCAATCCCTGACCCTCACGGATCGTCTTGTACACGGCTCCAGCCAACTTCCGCTGCCCCTCCCGGTATTTGCGAAAAGGAAACGGCAGCTCTCGCACACTGGTATCACGTTCTTCTTCATATGCAGCGATCATCTCCGCATATGGTGCATAACCGGCAATCACTTCTGCCGCAAACTGCTCCAGTTCCTCTCGTTCTGCCATTCGGCGAAACCGTCTTTCTTCATGGGTTACCGAATGCACATACGTCAACTGCACTTGCATGCGTGGTTCATCCTGCTGAACGGCGTACATGTAGGCATACATCATAGCCTGCGCCCAATGCACGGGGAGGCCCTCACCCAGGTCATCCAGATTACCTGCAGTCGATTTGATCTCATCCACCGTTAACTGATCTTCCAATCGGATCAGGCCGTCACATCGCCCTTCGACCACATAGGTCAGTTCCCCATGTTGAATCTCAGCTTCGAGTACAATCTCCTTCAGATCCTCTTCCGTGTACTCCTTCTGTACGCGCTGATGGATACGAGTCCCCTCCTGCATGGAGGCATTGTTCCGAAACCCTGGACGTATGCTGCCACTGCGGTACACATACTCCACCAAAGGTCTAACCGATATCCGAATTGTTGTTGTCATACGATCACCCGTTCTGTGTGTAGTGACTATACTTTATCATGAAAAGACGTGCTCAAACCAGTTGATCCGCCGATTGGACTCGCTGATTTCCATATGCTATCTTGAGATAGAATGTACTTAATAAGGAGGCAGCTTCTATGTATATCTATTTGGTTCCTTCACCGATTCCGGATGCACTTGCTGCATACCCGCATCTCACTTTGCGCAGCGAAGAGCATGTGCGGCTGGCGATTGAATCCGCAGAACGCCTGATGAATATCGAGTCCGATGATAAGGTATCCGCATATGAAGCTTTCGATGCCGCAGGCTCCTGGACTGGCGGAGGTTACGCTGTTCTCAACAATATCCCTGTCACAGAGGATGGCCGTAATGATTTCGAAGAACGGTTCAAGAACCGTGCCCGCAAGGTAGAAGACGAGCCTGGTTTTGTCGGTATTCGTGTGCTTCGTCCTCTAAAGGATGACATCTATGTCGTACTTACACTGTGGCAGTCCGAGGAACATTTCAAGGGCTGGCAGGAATCCCAAGCCTATAGTCACGCTCACCGTAACCGTAGTACAAGCGAAGGCCTGACTGCACAGAAACCCACCATGTTCCCCAGACCTTCTTACGTCACAACATACACTATCGAATAACGGATTAGGCCGCATCAGGCTTTTATTGCAATAGCCCATGTTTTTTTCTTACCTCTTCCTGCACGGAAGAGGTTTTTTGCCGTCAATTGCTGAGGCTTTCATTTTTGACACAGCCTTGCCGAGATAGGATAATACTTGTTAAATGAAACCTCGGAAGGGAAGGCGGTACCTTGTCACGCAGTTCACTCACCCGATTTCTAAGCGGACCGTTTATATTCTTCACCATCATCATGATGATCAAAAGCTCATTGGCCTGGATCGTTATCTTCGATGACATCCCTGTCTGGAAACCTCTGCTGACCGAATTGCCGCTCATCTGGATCGGCTTCTGTCTAATTGAGTGGTTTGCCACCAAGCGGCGGATGTGGATGTACCTGGCCATGAATTTGCTGCTTTCAGGCATTTTCTTTGCAGCCATCATGTACTACAAATATTATGGCGTTATCGTTAACTATCACGCGTTGGCACAGGTGAATCAGGTGACCTCGGTCAAGAGCAGCATGTTCTCTTTGCTGGATCCCTATTATTTGTTTATTTTTGCAGACGTTCTGATCATTGGGGGGATACTCCTTCGTCGTCGAATCAAGCTGGGAAGCACAGAACGACCGAATCGCATTCCACTTGAACGACGCGCCAGAAGACGGGTTGCTTCGGTCATTTTGACCCTGTCCATGATTCTGTGCATGCTCAACATCTATCCCAATCGGGCCAGCATGAGTGAGCTTACACAAGCAGAACAGATGGGCATCCTCGGTTACGAGGCGTATACCATCCTGGATCGACCTGATGATCTTGTGCCTATTGCTCATATTGATCAGGCTGACATCGACCAACTGAAGCAAACGACCCAACTTCCTGCGATTGTGGAACAGGGTGCAGCGAGCGGACGCAACGTGATTATGCTCCAGATGGAATCGTTTCAGAACTTTCTGATTGGATTAGAGGTAGATGGACAGGAGATCACGCCCAACCTGAATCAATTGGCTCAACAGAGCCTGTATTTTCCGAACTTTTATCAACAGGTAGGACAGGGAAATACATCCGATGCGGAATTTGTTGTGAATACATCGTTCTATACCCCGCCGAACGGGGCAGCAACAACTGTATATGCGGATAAAGCACTGCCGAGTCTACCCAAGTTGATGTCTGCGAACGGGTATCAGACAGCCACATTCCATACGAATGATGTTCAATTCTGGAATCGGGACGAGTTATACAAGGCAATTGGATTCGACCAATATTATGATATTAATTATTTCGGTACACAGGATTCGATCGCCTTTTCGGCCTCGGATGAAATACTCTATTCTAAAACACTGGATAAGCTGGAATCCATGCAGACTTCGGGTGATCCCTTTTATGCCCATATCATTTCCATGTCAGCCCACCACCCTTACACTCTGCCTGAAAACAAAGTAAAGCTATCGCTCCCAGAGCGTTATAAGGATACGTTGCCGGGGGATTATCTGATATCGCAGCATTATGCGGATCAGGCGGTTGGACAGTTGATTGCGGGATTGAAGGAACGGGGATTATGGGAAAATAGTCTGTTCGTCGTGTATGGAGATCACCTGGGGCTTCCCATCTATTCACTGGATCGGGTGGACAAAGATCTGATGAAGGAAATCTATGGCCGGGAATATACTTCCGCAGACATGATCAACATTCCACTAGTGATCTCGGCCCCGGGCGTTACTCCGGGTGTACAGCTGAAACAGATCGGAGGCCAGGTGGACATTCTGCCAACGATTGCCGGACTCACCGGAGTATCATTGGAGGACCAATTACACTTTGGACAGGATTTGTTGCGTGAAGGCGGAAATCTTCTACCCGAACGATATTACCTTCCTTCCGGGTCGGTTCTAAACGATGCTTCTCTCTTCATACCCGCGAAAGGGTACGGGGACGGAACGCATTATTCCCTAGCTGATGCGGGCAGACAGGATTCCGGTCAACAGCAGATGAATATTCCTTTGGAAGAGACGCCGCAGATTTCAGCGGGCAAGGTACCTCCAGCAATAGTTACATCCAGTAACAGTGAGGTTTCTTCTTCACGGTTTATAACGAAGGATCAATATGATCGAGCATTGGATCTTGCACACTTGTCCAACAGTTATTTGATCCAGCTACCGGATCGAAAGGCTACACCATAATTATCTTTCACTCGAACTCATCATGCGGCGACCTTCCTCTCTTACATAGACGGAATGGTCGCTATTTATCTGTACAGAGCCAGACTAGTTGCCTATCCATTCGTGAGCAGACCATCAAAGAGCCAGTTGCCTTCCTCAGAACGAATGAAATAGAAATCCAATGCACCATTTCCATCAGACCATACTGTAGCCATATGTAAAATGACACGATCTGAATCCAGCGGACTAAATCCACGGTACTCCATATTATTCAGGCTAACGTTATGCAGAAAAGGGACTTCGTAATCCCCCTGTTCCAGTTTTGAAATAATGATATTGTTATGCTGCGATATTTCTATGTTCGGTGAAGACACCGATTCAAGATATGTATAGTTATTGGATTGCATTGCCGCCATCAGTTTAAACGTGATGTTCAGCGTTTCTCTTAAACTTTCTATTTCTTCCTGCTTTTTTATGTCTTGTTCGTCTTTTTCCTTCTGGTTGTTCCGTACCTGCTCCTTCAGCAGTTCATTTTCCTTCCGAATTTGTTCGGTATCTATGGCTTCCTTGCATTCATTTTCCTGTACATCTGGTAGTGAAGCATCGTCACTTGGACTGCAGGCTGTTACAAATAAAACGAGCATCCATATCAACAAGATTCTGTATTTTCTCATCTGATCCCCTCCTTAATAAAAACGAAAATAAACATATATCCTCCATTTTTATGGTAACATATCCCATATAAAAGAAAAGAGTATCTTGTTCGTTCTGAACAATAAACCCAAAAAGACCCGAACCCGGTTAGTCCAGGTTCGGGTCTTTCAACTGATTACAACGGCAGTAGCGCAACAGACTTACGAGCAGTCAATTGTTCTACCATGGCAAGCCATTCCTGCGGTTTGTTCGGCAGCACCGCATAATACCGATTCAGGAAATCAGCCACCAGACTGGCTGGCAATTCACCGAGGGACTCATCGCCTGGCATAAAGCACAGATCCAATCCGCCAACCGCTTCCCCGTCCCCTTGCCAGGATGGATGAACATACGGGAAGTCCAGACGCTGGTATCCGAGATGGGACAGCACTTCACGACGGACATATGGGTCCATCGGCTTGATTCCGCCAAACTCGTGATCCTGACTCAGATAAGGGTTATAGATTTCGGCAAACATGCCGAACAATTCTTTCCCGTTCCCCGCGGCCAACTTCTGCAGATCCCGCTTGCGGTGATTCGCCAGGAAACTGCCGATACCCAGACCTTCACGCCCAATAATCGTAAAGTCCGTCATGGCCACGTTCCAATCCTCGTAATAACGGTACTCTGTCGCGCCAACGACCTGCCCTTCATGGACAGCGACGAACACCCGAATACCCGGATCTTCCAATGGTTCTGCCCAGAGAGGGAAGTCCAGCACTTCTTCCCGCGGGAAGATTTCTTGCATCAGCTTATGCATTTGGGCAAATAATGGATCTTTAATGGATGTAATACGTGTGAATTCCATGCATGTATGCCTCCTTGTTTTGGATGTGTATCTTAATCATTCGTGTATATGGTTCTTTGAAAATTGGGTTTGATCTGTAATTGTGATCGCTATAACTTCTGCGGTTTGAAAGCTCAAGACAGCAACCCTTATCGAAATGGATTTCGCCACTCCATCAGGGCAGCATAATTACAGGATTCCTCATCATCCAGATAGTCTGCGGTTACTCCTACTGGCATGCGTCCACAACGAAGCAGAAACGATATCACCGGATCATGCTTTTCCCCAACAGCCACTTGGTCCAGATATTCCTGAGCCGACAGTTGCTCTGCAACCAGATGATAACCCGGCATTCTGCCCGCACCGAGTAACCGATCCATACTCTGTGCAATTACCAGGTGGTACATCGCCTGCATCATCAACTGAGCCAGTCCCCACTTGCGGTACTTCGGACGAACACAGAGATCGACAATATACAGCGTGTTGCCATCCGGCTGGTGGTTACGAATATAGCCGTCATCTGTGACTTCTGCCCAGGTATGACTCGCCGGATGTGCAGGGTCCCACTGCATCCGCAGCGAAGTCATCGATCCGGCCAATTCTCCTTCCACTTCAATGCATATGGCCCCTTCCGGGTAATGCTGCACATGACTGTTGAGCTGCTCGTGACTCCAGAGCAGCTCTTCCGGATAAGGAGGAGGGAAACTTTCCGCCTGAATGCGAATGAGTTCCTCAAAGTCGGCTGCAATGTAATTGCGGACGACAGCCTTTACCCTTTTACCATTCCGCTCCGGGTCGGTGATCAGCATTTCTTTGGTATACATGTTGCCTGACCGCCCTTTCCACTGACAAATGAATTCTGATAAATGTTCCGATGTCCTGTTCGTTTATTAACGGAATTGCTACGTCCAATCGGTATACAGATCTGTACGGCGGTCACGCCAGGTTGTTACCGACCCACGTTCTCGCACCTCATACAGTAAGTCCAGATCCAGATCTGCGGTCACAATCATATCGTTGTTAATCTCACCCTCGGCCAGAATGCCACGTGGCGGGAATGGGATATCATTCGGCGTAATGATTGCAGCCTGTCCATAGTTGGCACGCATGAAATCAACGGTCGGCAGATTACCCACCGTTCCGGTTAACACGACATACACCTGATTCTCCACCGCACGGGCATGACTCGTATAGCGCACACGGTAGAATCCATGACGATCGTCCGTACAGGAAGGACAGAAAATCACGTCAGCGCCTTTGGCTTTGGCCATCCGCACAATTTCCGGGAACTCAATATCGTAACAGGTCAGCATGGCAATACGGCCTTTATCGGTGTCGAACACTTCAAGTCCATCTCCGGGAGCCATATTCCATTCCTGTACTTCGGTTGGAGTTATATGAATCTTGTCCTGCCGCGCGATGCGACCATCCGGGTAAAACAGGTGAGCTGAATTATACAGCTTCCCCTCACGGCGAATGACGTGGGTTCCCCCGATGACATGCATACCGTACTTGGCAGCAAGTGACGTGAACAGTTTTTCATATTGCTCCGTAAAATTCGGCAGATCCTCAATGGTCAGTGCGTTACCTTGTTCGTCCCCAATGGACATTAATTGCGTTGTAAAAAATTCCGGGAACAGCACAAACTCGGTTCCATATTCGCTCGCTGTCCGTATGTAATGCTCCGCCTGAGCGGCGAACTGCTCAAACGAGCTGATTGTGTGCAATTGGTATTGTACAGCAGATACCCGCAGTTTCATGTTCATACACCTCCACCATCATTATGCTTCCATTGTAACAACGATCCGGGGATATTTCTATTTGGCTTTACTCACCCAACATCGACTGTGTGAATCCGATCCACTCTCTCGTGGCAAAAGACAGATAGCGGTCCTTCCGCCAGATCATGCCGAGCTGCCAGGGTATCACCGGTTCCACCACGGGGATGATCCGCACGCGCATATGATCCACCTCACGACAGATCGTCTCCGGCAGTAAGGCCACACCCAGATTGGCAGCAACCATTGCGCTGAGCAGATCCCACTGAGAACTCTCATACACCACCCTGGGCTGGAACCCCGCATGCTGGCAGGCGACAATAATCCGATCATGCAACGCAAAATCCTCCCGAAACAGCACAAAGGCATCGTTTTCCAGTTCATGCAGCGCCACCGACTCTTTACCTGCAAGTGGATGTGAAGGGTGTACAAGCAGATTCAATTTTTCTTTCACAAAAACAAAATGATCCAACAGTTCGTCCACGGTTGGCAGTACGGCAACGCCAATATCCAGTGCACCGCTAATCACATCGGCCTCCACTTTTTTGGCACCATCCTCAAATAACTGAATAGTCACCTGGGGGTAGGCTTTGTGAAATTCGCCGATGATCATGGGGAAAAAGCTGGACCCCACCATCGGTGGCAAGCCAATCCGCAGATGGCCTTTCTTCAAGTTCATCAGATCGTCCAATTCGGATGACAGACTGCGGAATGATTTTTCAATCTCCAGCGCCTGCCGAAAAAACACATGACCTGCATCGGTTAGTTCAACTTTCTTACCATAACGGTCAAGTAACGTGATACCCAATTCCTCTTCAAGACTCTTGACCGTCTTGCTGATGGTAGGCTGGGTGATATACAGCACTTCAGCGGCTTTTGTGAAGCTCTGCTGCCGGGCGACTTCCAGAAAATATTGCAAATGGCGGATATCCATCGCTTGGTCCCCACCCCTCATAGATAAATGGAATAGTAAACATTCTTAATATGCATTTTACTCATGAAAGAAGGCCATGTAAAATTTATGATATCCAATGAAACATTTTCAAATAACTTAAACGATTACGTTAATGATACAAGGAGGGATTGAAGTGAAAAAATGGGGCATTGGTATTGCACAGGTTGCGCTCTTAATGGTTTTTTCACTGCTTATGGACCTGCTGGCCCGTACTCTCCATCTTCCTGTACCCGGTTCAATCCTCGGTATGGTCGTGTTATTCATTCTGCTTCAGACCCGTGTCGTGAAGCTGCGCTGGATTGAAGTTGGAGCTGCCTGGCTGCTCGGTGAACTATTGTTATTTTTTATCCCATCGGCCGTTGGCATCATGAATTATATGCCCATGTTGGAGCATGACGGACTACAGATTTTATTCATTGTACTGCTAAGCACATTTCTGGTCATGTCCTGCACAGGACTCGTTGCTACACGAATTGCGAAACGAAAGGAGCGTCACACCGGATGATTGGATTCCTCTGCCTGTTGTTAACCGTCGGGATCTATGCGGTCGCCAAACGAATGTATCGTAATCTGCCCAAAGTCTATCTGTCTCCATTGCTCATTACGCCACTGCTTGTCGTTGGCATATTGCTCGCAACGGGAACGGATTATACCACGTATAGCAGTGGCGGCAAATGGCTGAGTCTGTTGCTTCAACCAGCCACTGTGGCTTTTGCCGTACCGCTGTATACCTTTTTCCATGTACTCAAAAAACATATCTCCGAGATTGTCTTCAGTGTCATGACCGGATCGGTGGTTGCCGTGCTGTCTTCTGCCCTGCTTGCCAAATGGCTGCAACTGGATTCAGGACTGATCCATAGCTTGATCCCGCGTTCCATTACCACTCCAATTGCGATGAACGTATCCGCAACGATTGGGGGAATTCCGGCAATTACTGCGGTTTTTGTCATTATGACCGGTCTGCTTGGGGTCATTATGGGACCTTCTATTGTTAAGATGCTCCGCATTGACGGCGAGATTGCACGAGGTACACTGTTTGGAACCGGTGCCCATGGCACAGGAACATCCAAAGCGTTTGAACTGAGTTCCCTGACAGGTACCATCTCCAGCATCTCCATGGTGCTCGCCGCATTATTCACTTTAGCCGTTGCACCGATCCTTTCCAAACTTATTTTCCCATAATAGATGGAATTATCCCACTTTTTTGAAATATTATTGTTGTATTAAAGCCCTTTCTTCCTTACAATAAGGACAGGTTTTAATTGTGAATATTGCGGGGGAGATGCGATGAAAAGAACCGGAATGAAGAGATCTCTGGACCGTCTTGGACGAATTGTCCTTCCCAAAGAAATGCGGGATACGATGGAAATCCATATCGGCGATCCGCTTGAGTTTTTCATTGAAGGGAAAGAGTTGATTTTACGAAAGTACAAATCAACATTATGTATTTTTTGCGGTGATGTGGATACGGAAATGTATTTCAAAGAACAATTCATCTGCCGGACTTGTGCAATTCAATTAAAACACCCGGATGATTCTCCCGACTGGTTCGTACCTCAGAACAAACAGGCTCCTGCACCCGTGGAGCGTCCTGCTTCCAAATCCGCCTCAGTCTCATCTCCCGCTAGGGAAGAAGGGATCACAGCTGACAACCAAGAATATCCGGATTTGCGGCCGAAAACGGCACGCATGCTGCAACAGATGAAAGAAATTGTTGAACAGAATCCTGGTTTGGCTCAACAGCAAATTGCGGAAAAGCTTGGCATCAGCCAAGGACGCGTCTCTCAATTAAAAAAGTTACTATAATCAAATGGCATTCGATCATTTATAGTCAGAAGACCTTCCATTCAGGAAGTCCCGCTGCAAGAGAACCCGTTGTTTTTCGTGGGTTCTTCTTTTTTTTATATTCATATCGTAAAGGAAGGAGTCTTATGGATAAAAATCTGTATTTATCACAGTTCGACCTCATGTCCTCTTTGTCCGAGGCAGATCTGATTGAGATGGATGCGATGACTTCCATCACGACCATAGCTAAAAACAGACTGATCCAGACACCCGATACATTTACGGAGGGTTTCTATTTTGTAAAACGGGGAAAGGTTCGTTTATATACATTGAACCCGGAGGGCAAGCAGTTCACTCTCGATATGTTGACGGAAGGTAACGTATTTGGAGAGATGAACGGAATCTCACTCGGAACACGTGCCGTTTATATTGAAACGATGGAGGCGTGTGACATTTGCCTGATGGACAAGCCTCGTTTTGAGCAGTTTCTGATTGAACATCCACAATTTATGATGAGACTGATGAATGTGCTAAGCGAGCGGATCAAGCGAATGAGCGAGTTGACACAGACGCTCGCACTCGGAAACCTGCATGAAAAGGTGATACACAATCTCTTTCGGCTGGCTGAACAGATGGGGTGGATCGAAGAAGATGAGTACTGCCGGATTCAACTCGCGCTTACCCATCAGGAGATTGCCTGGATGGCGGGAGCCACACGGGAATCGGTCACCGTGGCCATGCAAGAGTTAGCAAGAGCAGGTCGTATTCGCACAGGATTCAAATCAGTCTCCCTTCATCGTGACGAAATCGTTACCCTTCGGAGCATCACTTCCCAGTTGTAAGCTGCCTTACATCCCTGTTCTCTGACAAGTTGTATTGTATAACGCATAAGTCTATACAACCAAGGAGGAGTATACCGTTGGATGCTAAATCAGATCTGTTGATCCCTGAAGCCATTCTTCTTCGCAAAGGTGCCCGTAAAGCAGCGGAAATCCCGGAGCACATCCGCAATGGGCTACAAGCAGGACAGATCGAATCGGTCAATCTGACCGAATGGCTGGCAGTAGATCATGTTTTTCTTTTTCAGAAGGTTACCCATGAATGGGGAATGGATGCTGAAACGATAGAAATTATGGAGCAATTAAAACAGATGAATGAGCATCGGATTATGAAAATCATTCCGGCCATTGGTATGCAATGGCTTAATCTGTTGAATCGTCTACCCATCTATGAACGCACGAATCTCTTTCGTTCCATTGCTGAGCATCGTTCAGACAGTGTACGCTGCTGGGCGGCTTATATTATTGGGCTGGATTCCGGTCTGAACCTGACTGAAAAGTTGGAACATATTCGGCCCTTTGCAGCAGATCATCACTTTGGTGTGAGAGAAATCGCCTGGATGGCTGTACGGGAGTCCATCTCTGCCGAATTATCCTTAGCCCTGCAGCAGTTAATCCCATGGAGCGTTGACCCTGATCCACTGATCCGTCGCTTTGCTATAGAATCCATCAGACCTCGTGGCGTCTGGGCCAAGCATATTCAGGAGTTAAAAGAAAATCCGACCATGGCCCTTCCCTTGCTTGACGCGGTGAAATCCGATGCTCATAAGTATGTGCAAGATTCGGTAAGCAACTGGTTGAACGATGCCGGCAAAACAAATCCCGAGTGGGTCCGGCAGGTCTGTGCCACTTGGATTCAGCAGTCCGACACCAAACATACACTGCGAATCATCACGCGTGCCAAACGAAGTCTTACATAAGAAGATGACCACCGCTTATTGGCAGTGGTCATCTTCTGTATAGGCATCTTATCTCTCAATTATGCCTGAATTGTATCCATCTGACCTTCTTCTTCCGCTTCCAATCTGCGCATGCCCACAATCAGGACAATAATGTTAGCTACCAACAACACAGCCGGGAATGGAACCGCAGCATATAGTGCATAGATTAGATGACTTCCCACGGCTCCAATCAGAATGAATGTCAGTATGCCAGAAGCCAGGATACGAGTCCGTGGAATCAGCAGTCCGACTGCACTAAGCAGCTCGGCAGCGCCGAGCAGATACATGGTCCATGTTGGATAAGAGAAACTCTCAAATGTCTGAATCATCATGTCTGCTCCACTAATTTTATTAAATCCCGTCATGACAAACACACTTGCAAGCACAACCAGAAAAATATAACCCAAAATTTTGTTCATATGTAGATCCTCCTGTGACAAATTATATGTTCCTACTATGTAATGCTATTTTTGCTGCACAATGTAAAAAAAGAATCTATGTAAAAGTTCCCAAAGGTCACTCTGTTTTAATCGTTCAGTCCAGTTCCATTTTCATAATAGTATGCGTTCATATTATACGTATTATTTATCACCAACTTACTTTTGTGAAGTTAGTATATTATAATAATATAATTTCTTCAAGTAATTTTTCTCTGTATGATGTATAATACATACAAAAGGTATGTTACAGTATATTTTGTAGTAACCCTCAATTACGTGAATGACCTACCATTCCAAGAGCGGCAGAAACCCTGTCCTTTCATATACAACTGCGAAGAAACTGATTATGAATCGAGGTGAATGCGTTGAAGCTGAGAAAAGCAAAAGCACCAAGTCCCTGTATGATCACTCAGGCCATAGACATTATAGGCAAGAAATGGGTACTGTTAATCATGTACCAACTGTTGTCCGGACCCAAACGGTTTACGGAGCTTGAAGCAGAGATGGCGATCAGTGGACGACTTTTATCGGAACGATTGAAGGAAATGGAGACAGAAGGTATCGTAACCCGACACATGTTTCCGGAGATTCCTCCTCGTGTAGAGTATGAATTAACTCCGAAAGGCAGAGCCATTGAACCTGTCATTGATCAGATCTACAGCTGGTCTTCCGACTGGTTGAAACAGCAGAAGTCCGAGTAATTTGAAAAGATGCTCCGCTAATCTTCGCTCAATACAAAATACGCCTGAATCAGGCTGATCTGCGGATCAGTCCCTGATTCAGGCGTATTTATATTACGTCCAATTATTACGTTCAACTTTTATTAATGAGAGAGATGCTTCGAAGGCTGCAGCTTTACGGGCAGACCGGAATCTGCCGATGCCAACGCTGCCGTCGTAATCTCCTGTGTACGGCAGGCATCCGCATAATCGGATAGAATTCGTGAACGGTCTCCTGTACGCAGGGCATGAATGAACGCTTCGTTCTCACGCTCGTATGGATTATGTCCTGCCGGAATCTCCAGGCCTGCCATCGCATGCGTTGCCGCACTTGGTAGAAGCAAACGTTCCGGCGTCCAATCCCACACACCTGCATCCGTGTAGAACTGGAGTCCTGCGCCGCCTTCTCCGTCCGGTAACAGACATGTATTGGCGATGCTTGCAATCGCTCCACTCTCCAGCTTGAGCGTCACATTCGCTACATCGGCAACGGTGACATGCTCATGCTTCTCATGCATGCTTCGCTGAGCTGCTACGGCATATACCTCCGTAACTTCTCCTGCACAATACCGAAGCAAGTCTACAATATGTGTAGTTTGCTCAACAAATTGTCCTCCCGAACCTTCCTGACGCCGCCACCAGGCAACCCCCGGCATTCCGCCCATCCAGCGGCCAAGAGCCATGCCGACCGTCTGTTCTTTCATCGCTTGCTGCAGTACCTGCGCAGCTTCCTGATAACGGAAATGGTATCCGACAGAGGTTAACAATCCGCTCTTCTGCACCTGATCCAACACCTGACGCGGAACATCCATTCCGGTGCTCAAAGGTTTCTCCACCAGGAATGGAATACCACGGCGAATCAATTCGGACTCAATCGATCCGTGAGACATCGGGGGCACACAGATGTACACCGCATCCAGCTTCTCACCATCCAGCATATGTTCAAGTTCCCCGTAACCAACAGCATCATAGACGGAAGCCATAGCCTCTGCCTTTTCCAACGTTGTTCCACAGACACTCGCAACACGAACACCTTCCATCCGTGCGAGAATATCCGCGTGTACCTTACTGAACCAGCCTGTTCCAATGATTCCGATCTGTAATGTCATGGATGTAATCCCCTCTCTATGTTACACGCTTACATGTTCCATTCGACTTTCGACCTTGAAATCCTGCCTCAGATTTTGCCGGATGCTTCCAGCAACAGCTGATCCAGTTCCTGTGTATGCTTGATTGCTTGCTCATCCGACCAGCTCAAACGCCCCGCCATATAGGAAATAACCGCTGCCTTATAACGACGGACCTCATCAATACGGAAAAATAAATCTCCTGTTCTTCGTACCAAAAAGTCAGAAGGGGTTACAGCCATCTCTTCATCAATCGCATATTGTAACATCAGCAGCAGCTCCTGTGGCATGCCATGAAGCTCAGCCTTGGTACGGGGATCAGGCATTCGCTCATACAGTGCCTTCACATTGGAACCATACGTGCGAACCAGCCGCTCTGCGGCAGGTCGAGATAGCCCTAGAGCGACACCATCCTTGATTTTGCGCTCCGCGTACGATACAAATCCAGCCGAACCCCCTACGTCACCGCCCGAGATGGGCATCTTCTTCGTTACGCATGGGCCTATGGAATATCCGCTCTCCTGCTCCATCTGACGTGCGACCAGGTCAACGACCATCTCGGCCATTTTACGGTATCCGGTTAACTTGCCCCCGGCAATCGTAATCAGATTGGAATCAGAGACCCAGACCTCATCTTTACGTGAAATTTCAGAAGGGTTCTTGCCTTCCTCATGAATGAGTGGACGCACACCCGCCCAGCCTGATTCCACATCCTCGGTACCAATGTGTACACTTGGAAACATGCCATTGACTGCATCAATCACATAATCACGATCCGAGTCGGAAATTTGCGGGTGTGCAGGATCATCCCGATATACGGTATCGGTCGTTCCTACATAGGTTTTGCCATCACGTGGGACAGCAAACACCATCCGACCATCTGGTGTATCAAAATAGACAGCCTGCCTCAATGGGAATCGTTCACCATCAAAGACCAAATGAATGCCTTTGGTCATCTGAAGCGTTTTACCCTGGCGTGAACCATCCAATTCCCGCAGACTATCTACCCATGGGCCGGAAGCGTTGATTACCTTGCTTGCTTTGAGCGTATAGTTCAGCCCATCGATCTGATCCATAACCTGAATACCGGTAATCTTGCCATTCTCCTTCAGAAAACCGTTTGCCTTGACGTAGTTCACTGCCAGTGCCCCATGTTTGACAGCTTCTTTCATGACCTCAATAGTGAGCCTGGCATCATCAGTCCGGTACTCCACATAGAGTCCCCCACCCAATAACCCCTGCTTCCGTAATAAAGGTTCACTATCTGACACCGCTCCAGCATTCAACATTTGGCGCCGTTCACTGCGCTTCACCCCGGCGAGCCGATCATATACCATCAGACCAATGGATGTGCTGAATCGGCCGAACGTACCTGCCGTGTAGATTGGTAACAACATCGGTTCCGGTGTGTTCACATGCGGCCCATTCTCATAAACTACAGCCCGCTCCCGTCCTACCTCCGCAACCATCTTCACTTCATATTGCTTCAGATAGCGTAATCCGCCATGGACAAGTTTGGTCGAACGACTGGATGTACCCGCTGCAAAATCCTGCATTTCGACAAGCGCTGTCTTCAACCCACGTGAAGCTGCATCCAATGCAATCCCTGCGCCTGTAATCCCACCACCAATAATTAATATGTCAAAATGTGCATTCTCCATGCTTTGCAAATATTCGGTCCGGTGCGCTGACGAGAACGTTTCTGTCATTCTTGAACCTCCCAATTATCCCCATAATATTTCCCTAAAAAAACAAAAAAAGGACCACGTCATTCGCTCAGCAATTGCTGAGCGGCACGTGGTCCCTCCCGATCTCCAGACATCATTTTTTAACTTGTGCCTTTATCCTATCACAGATTTTTGACGGCGTGAAGTCCTGATTTGACACATTATTCAAAAAAAATTCAAAAAGTTGTTCTGCCAAAGGATGGAACTTCAAATGAATCCACTAAACTTATTTTTTTCCTTATAGTGGGTATGTGGTTTTGCTTCCCCAGGAAAAATTCCCCTGTAAAATGTGTATTAATTTCCACCAGTAAATATCATTTATAACATAAGTTTAGCGAAAAAGTACAAATACCCACCCCGAGGAACGTTCATTGCATTTCTTATATTTTATTATTTTTATTTGAAAGCCATCGCTGCGTTCACTGCACGCTTCCAGCCTGCATACAATTCTGTCCGTTGTTCCTCAGCCATAACAGGCTGGAAGACACGCTCGGTATTCTCATGATCGCTCAATTCATCCGCACTCGTCCAATATCCAACCGCGAGTCCTGCCAGATAAGCCGCACCGAGTGCCGTCGTTTCATTCACCGTTGGGCGTTCGACAGGAATGCCCAGAATATCACTCTGGAACTGCATGAGAAAATCATTGGCTGCCGCTCCTCCATCCACCCGCAGAGCATGCACGGGAATACCGGAATCGGATTCCATGGCCTCCAGTACATCTTTGGTCTGATACGCCAACGCCTCCAGCGTAGCACGGATAAAGTGTTCCTTCGTCGTGCCTCGGGTCAGGCCAAACACCGCCCCCTTAACCTCACTATCCCAATACGGACTGCCCAGTCCCACAAATGCAGGTACCATGTAAACACCGTCTGTCGAAGGTACACGTGAGGCGTAATCCTCACTATCTTTGGAAGAGCGAAGCATTCTTAATCCGTCACGCAGCCACTGAACCGCTGAACCAGCAACAAAAATGCTGCCTTCGAGCGCATATTCGACCTTGCCATTCATCCCCCACGCAATCGTCGTAATCAGTCCGTGATCCGATTGTACCGGGTTCTCGCCCGTATTCATGAGCATGAAACATCCGGTGCCATATGTATTTTTCATACTGCCCTTGGTGTAACACCCCTGACCAAACATCGCCGCCTGTTGATCTCCTGCAGCTCCCGCAATCGGAATCCGATGACCGAAGAAATGATAATCGGTGGTGTGTGCATACACCTCGGATGAACCTCTCACCTCCGGCAGCATGGCCTTGGGAATGTTGAGAATACCCAACAATTCATCGTCCCATTGCAGATCATAGATGTTATACATCAAGGTACGCGAGGCATTGGATATATCCGTGACGTGTGTGCCCCCGCTCAGTTTCCAGATCAGCCAGCTATCAATTGTGCCAAACAGCAATTCCCCTTTCTCTGCCCGCTCCCGGGCACCAGGGACATGATCCAGAATCCATTTCACCTTCGTTCCTGAGAAGTAGGGGTCGATCAGTAATCCTGTTTTGCGGCGAAAAAGATCCCCGAGTCCCTGCGTCTTCAATTCTTCACAGATGTCAGCAGTCTGTCTGGACTGCCATACCACTGCATTATAGATGGGTCTGCCTGTTTCTTTGTCCCATACCACAACGGTCTCGCGCTGATTCGTAATTCCAATTCCGGCAATCTGAACCGGTTTGATTCCGCTCTCTGCCAGACATGAAGCCATCACGGCAAGAATGGAACTCCAGATTTCGTTGGCATTCTGCTCTACCCACCCCGGTTTGGGGAAATATTGCGGGAATTCCTGCTGTGCAATGTGCACAATCTCCCCGCCGCGATTAAACAGAATAGCTCGGGAGCTTGTCGTTCCCTGATCCAGAGCCAATATATACTTTTCCATACAGATAACCTCCTGTTGTGGGTTCTTTTTTTACGGTGTAAGCGATTTCCCAAAGTGTCGGATCAGATCTGCATTGGATGTGGTCACTGCCGTAGCCCCAACGCCAAGCGCAAGTTCAACCTCTTCCGGTGATCGGATCAATCCTCCTGCAATAATAGGGATACCGGTACGCACAGATACTTCCGCAATAATATGCGGAATGACGCCAGGTAGTACTTCAATATAATCCGGTTGAGTTTTGGCCACCAAGAGATAACTTTTCTCCAATGCATGAGTATCCAGCAGAAAAATACGTTGAATCGCTGTAATGCCCTTTTGCTTCGCCTTCTGAATAACACTTGCTCGTGTAGAGATCAGTCCTGCCGGGCGAATGTGCTGACACAGATACTCTGCGGCATACTCGTCATTTTTCAATCCTTGTACCAGATCTGCATGCAAAAGTATTTTTTTGTCATACCGGCGCGCCTCGTCCATTACACTCTGAAGCTGAGCAATATGGGTTTCCAGCATTACCCCATAGGTATAAGGGCCTTCAATCATCGCTTCAAACTGCCTCATACTCTTGGCAGCCGGCAATATACGTTGTCCCTCAAATGGCACCTTCGTTCCTCCCGCATTCATCAGATGACTATATTGTATATTCCGTACTGTAAGAACGGCAAGCCATTCAAATCATGAAAACCGGCTCACTAACCTGTCATCCATACCAAAAAGCCGTTGAAGTACATCTTCATAACGAAGAGCACAACAACGACTAATTCACTTGATCGATTACGTCTATTTACATGTTAAGCCTGCGCATGCGGAAGCAACGTCTCTGCTCCAGCCCATCCATCACTCTCTGCCAAGTGACCTGAACGGTTCACTTTCGTTTGCAAATATTTCTCGTTGAATGCAGAGCGATCTCCCCATAATGGGACACGTCCGCCCACATTCAATCCCGCTTCCTGCAAGGCAGCCAGCTTGCGTGGATTGTTGGTGATCAATGTAACGGGTGCGGAACGAAGCTCACGTAACACAGCAATCGCATCGTCATAATTACGAGCATCGTCCGTGAATCCGAGCTGCAAGTTTGCATCTACCGTATCCAGACCTTCTTCTTGCAAAAGGTACGCCATCGCTTTGCTGAACAGACCGATGCCACGTCCCTCATGGTTCGCAAGATAGAACAGCGCACCTGCTCCGTGAGCGGCAATCATTTTCATGGACTGCTCCAATTGGAAACCGCAATCACAGCGTTTGCTGCCAAAGATGTCGCCTGTATGACAGATGCTATGCATCCGGATTAGCGCTTCTTGTGCTTCGGCAAAGTCGCCATAGACCAGAACACTGGATTGTTGACGCTCTGCCAGTTCAGCAGCAGCAAGGGATTCAATTAACTCGCCGCTCTCCATCGCTTTGTCCGATTTCATCCAGCTGTACCACTGGAATGTCTTGGTTTCCCCATCGAGGTTAACCGGAAGCTTAATCGGTCCCACAAGGTATATGAACTCTTTTCCACTCGGAAAAGTCTGGATTTTGGGGGCAAGCAGCTGAATAATATGTGAATTGATCATTGTCGTTCCTCCTGTTTAGGCCAACTTATATGTTGATTGATTCGCATCGAAAGTAATATTGGATCACTTGGATGTCATATAGTACGTATCTATATTATTCTCATCATCATTAGTTACTTTATGTAAGTTAGTTTAGAATAAAAATTATAATGTGTCAAGTAACTTTTATTTTTAAAGTAACTACCCAATTTATGTTACGCAATCGTCATAAAATGTGTTTCATTTCAGGAATAATGGGTATGAGTTTATAAACTGCTCATACACTAATGTTGTAGTCCAAAGCACTTCATGCCTCGAACTTAACGATGAGGGGGTTATGCACATGATCCGCCGGAAAAGAACATGCTGGACAGCCATACTGATGGTCTGCGTCCTGCTTATAAGCGGATGCTCCATCTGGCCCGGACAGGACGATTCAGCCAGCAACAAAAAGGTAACGCTTACATTATGGTACTGGAACCGTTCCATTGATGATAAGTTGATTGCCAGGGCCAAGGAAAAGTTCCCCAATATTGAACTGACAGCTCAGAAAATCGGCGGTGATTTCAAGGCAAAACTCAAAACAACTCTCGCTGCACGCTCAGGTGAACCAGACATTGTAGCATTGAACGACTGGATCATGGAGCTCTTCCCCAGTGAGGACCGTTTCTATAATCTGTATGATCTTGGCGCAGGTGATATTGAAGACCAGTATCTGCCGTGGAAATGGAAGCAAGGCGTTACGCCGAGTGGACAGATGATCGGGTTTCCGATGGATACGGGACCAACGGCTCTCTTCTACCGGGAAGATCTGTTCAAGGAAGCCGGATTGCCGTCTGATCCTGAAGACGTTACACGTCAAATCAACAGCTGGGATGCTTATGCTGCTGCCGGAGAGAAGATCAAGGAAAAATTCGGAGGCAAGGTATTTCTGACCGATAACATTGGAAGCGTTTACAACCAGGTATTATCCCAAGGAGCTGAACGTTATTTCCGTCCGGACGGTTCATTCATCGGCATGGATTCTGCTCTGGTACGAACAAGCTGGGATACATCCATTGCTTTCAAAGAAAAGGGGCTACTTGCCAATGCAGACGGCTGGACTCCAGGCTGGAACGCCGCGATGAATAATGGCGAGATTGCCTCGTTCGTGGGCGCTGTCTGGATGAAGCAAGTGCTTCAGGAAGCTGCTCCGGATACATCCGGGAAATGGCGGGTTGCCCGAGCGCCAGGGGGAGATGGCAATAACGGGGGATCATTCCTGTCCATCCTGAAGTCGAGTGAACATCCTCAGGAAGCTTTTGAACTGGTTCGCTGGCTGCAAAGTCCCGAGAACCAGCTGGAGCAATATCAGACATTGAACCTGTTCCCTTCCGCACCAGGTGTATTTGACGACCCTGCCATGAAAGAGGAAGAACCTTTCTTCGGCGGACAGGCGACGGGTCCCGTATTTGCCGAATCGGCACAGCAAGTGCCAGATGCTTTTTTTGGCGAAAGATACCCTTCCGTACACAACATTATTACGCGAAGGCTGAATGATGTGGCGAAGCAAAATGCCGATCCACAGCAAGTCTGGACAGATACGGTACACCGCGTCGAGCGGGAATTGCAGCGTTAACCTGAAGAGCGTGTGGTTTCGTTATCCGCAAAGGAGGAATTCATATGGCTGTAACTGAACCTCGTCTTACGCCCGATCCCGGCAATGCAAAACCTGATCTGGATCGGCAGAAGTCGCTATGGGCGAGAATGTGGGAGCATCGTGCACTCTACGTTGCGATATCGCCGTTTTATATTCTGTTTGCGGTATTTGGGCTGTTCCCAATCGGGTTCTCACTCTATCTGGCTTTTCATAAATGGGATGGTATTGGTGTCATGACGTACAACGGGTTCAACAACTTCAAATACATGCTGACTGACGCCGAGTTCTGGCAAGCCGTGGGTAACACGTTCATGATCTGGATCTACTCAACGATTCCGATGCTCTTCTTCGCCCTGATTATTGCCTTTCTATTACATGCACCATTTGTGAAGTTCCGTACATTATTTCGGGTCGGTTATTTCCTGCCGAACGTCACGTCCATCGTAGCGGTGGCCATTATCTTCGGTGCCTTGTTTGCCAACAATTATGGCTTTCTCAACTATCTGTTGCAGTCGGTCGGGTTACCAGTTGTGGAGTGGCTGAATGCACCATGGGGCATCAAAGTCGCCATTTCCTCCATGGTCGTCTGGCGCTGGACCGGATATAACGCTGTCATCTATCTGGCCGGGCTACAGAGTATCCCGCAGACATTATACGAAGCAGCCAAGATTGACGGCGCATCAGCGATACAATCCTTTTTCCGAATTACGATTCCGATGCTGCGCCCTGTAATCCTGTTTACGGTCATTACATCAACGATTGGCGGTATGCAGCTGTTCACCGAGCCGCAAGTATTGGTCGGCAATGATGGCGGCGCAGGTGCAGCAGGCATGACAATTGTACTGTACCTCTACCGTGAATCCTTCATTAACAATTACTTCGGCTATGGCGCTGCCGTTGGTTGGGGCATGTTCCTCATTATCGCTCTGTTCTCGATTGTGAACTGGAAGCTTGTTCAAGGCAAATCATCCTGATGTGATAAGGGGGAGCGCACATGGCGACCAAACACCTCAAATCGCTGGTGTTGTATACCGGTCTTATCGGGGGCATGCTCATATCCATGTTTCCGTTCTATTGGCTGATTGTAATGTCTACCCGGACAACGTCCGATATCTACAAGTTCCCGCCGCAACTCTGGTTCGGGGGTGAGCTATGGAATAATATTACGCGAGTATTGCAGCAGATTGATTTCTGGGGCGCCTTTCTGAATACATTGTTTGTGTCTGGCCTCGTGACCATTCTTGTACTGTTTTTTGACTCACTGGCAGGGTTTGCATTTGCGAAGTTTGAATTTCCCGGCAAAAAGTGGCTATTCATCCTGCTGCTTGCGACCATGATGGTACCTTCTCAACTGTCACTGGTGCCTTCCTTTGTGCTCATGGCCACGTTCGGCTGGGTCGGTTCCTTCAAAGCCCTCATTATTCCAGGCATGGTTAATGCCTTCGGCATCTTCTGGATTCGTCAGTACGCGACAGAATCCATCCCGAATGACCTGCTGGATGCAGGTCGCATTGACGGATGTAATTTTTTCCGACTGTATTGGAACGTGGCGCTGCCGATTCTGCGTCCTGCCTTTGCTTTCCTCGGCGCGTTCACCTTTATCGGGGTATGGAATGATTATCTGTGGCCTTTGATCGTCCTGACGGATGAACGCAAATACACGTTGCAGATTGCGTTGTCTCAATTAAACGGACTGTATAACACAGACTATGCGATGGTCATTGCAGGTACATTGCTTGCCGTCATTCCGCTCATCGTGATGTTCCTGTTCATCAGCCGTCAGTTTATCTCGGATATTGCCGCAGGTGCGGTGAAGGACTGAAGATGTGTAAAAGCGATAGCGAGGTCTGATCCATTTTGATCCATCCCTCAAGTCTGATATTCTTATCTATAGTAGAAATAACAGATGCCATATAAGTTGGACGAATAGCGCCACCTTATATATTTAAGAAAGAGGGATGACAAAATGGCTTCTTCACCCTATATGATCGGCGTAGATATCGGCACGACCTCCACCAAGGCCGTTTTATTCGAACAGAATGGAACCATTGTGGCTCAAGGCAGTGCCGATTATCCGCTGCACACCCCCACACCTGCGATTGCGGAGCAGGATGCGGAAGATATTTTCAAAGCAGTCATTACATCGGTTAAACAGGCTACCTCCAAAGCGGGAGTTAAGCCAGAAGATATCCTGTTTGTATCCTTCAGTTCGGCCATGCACAGCATTCTGCCTGTCGATCAACACGGCACACCGCTGATGCGAGCCATGACATGGGCAGATAATCGCAGTGCCGAGTGGACCGAAGTACTCAAATCGAAGATGAATGGTCACGAAATCTATCTGAGAACAGGAACACCGATTCATCCGATGTCCCCGCTCACCAAGATCATGTGGCTCACCCGGGATCAACCGGAACTGTTCAGACAGACGCACAAATTCATATCCATGAAAGAATATGTTTTCTATAAATTATTTTCTGAATACGTCATCGACCACTCCATGGCCTCCGCCACCGGACTCATGAATCTGGAAAAACTCGACTGGGATGCAGAAGCACTGCATGTGGCGGGCATTACGCCGGAACACCTGTCTCGATTGGTACCGACTACACATGTGCTCAAACATGGATTGCACCCAGAGTACGCCAAGGAGATGGGCATTGCGTTCACCACACCGTTTGTCATTGGGGCAAGTGATGGCGTGCTGTCCAATCTGGGCGTTAACGCCATTGATCCAGGCGTCGTGGCCGTGACCATTGGCACCAGTGGAGCGATTCGTACGGTCGTAGATAAACCGGTGACCGATCCGAAAGGACGTTTCTTCTGTTACGCACTCACCGAGGATGCATGGGTCATTGGCGGACCGGTCAACAATGGCGGTGTTATTTTCCGCTGGATCCGGGACGAACTTGCGGCTTCCGAGGTGGAGACCGCGAAACGACTTGGTATTGATCCGTATGAAGTACTTACTCGTGTCGCGGAAAATGTACCTCCCGGTTCGGAAGGTCTCTTGTTCCATCCATACATGACAGGTGAGCGGGCCCCGCTCTGGAATCCGAATGCACGCGGCTCGTTCTTCGGTCTGACGCTGCATCATAAGAAGGAACATATGATTCGCGCGGCGCTCGAAGGTGTATTGTTCAACCTGTACACGGTTATGTTGGCGATTGAAGAAAAGATCGGTCGTCCGAAAAAAATCCAGGCGACAGGCGGCTTCGCCCGCTCCGAGTTGTGGCGGCAAATGATGGCTGATATTTTCGATCAGGATGTCATCATCCCCGAAAGTATTGAAAGCTCCTGCCTCGGCGCAGCCGTACTGGGCTTGTACGCCCTGGGCCGCATCGATTCTCTGAGTGCGGTCTCCGGCATGATCGGATCGACGCATCGGCACCAGCCTGACCCGGACAGTGTCCGCGTCTACCGGGAACTGCTGCCGATCTTTATCCGCATCTCCCGTAAGTTTGAAGAAGAGTATGCGGATATCGCTGCTTTTCAGAACAAGACGATGCAAGGGTAGGAAAGACGCGAATGTGATCAGAGATGGGCGAGTTAAAACGATGAACATGGAGTGGCTAACGAATCGTAGACGTCTTATTTGCAGCTTTTAGCATGTTTTCAGATTCTAACGAATCTGATACACCTTCTATCCGAGTTTAGTGGCGTAAGGTTGCCCCAAAGTGAGAATTCGCGGAAAATAACGCTTCTGCGATTCTTTAGAATCCGACTTATGCCGATTCTCGGCCAATAGCGCGTCCAAGTTCGTTACATTGAAAGAACGTCGTTTCCATGCAGCACGTCTTAGGTTCGTTAGAATTGCCGGACCCTCGCTACCACGCAGCGAATCACCATCTCCTTCGCTACATCCGGCTCAAATTTACATTCGACTATTAACATTTGACTCTAACGATTACGTTTTATACACGTTCATGAGGACCGTCTCGCCATGCTTAGGACATGCGGGACGGTCTTTTTTATGCACAGTTTTTCAGGTACGTATTTCATCCAATCCCCTGTAGAGTCTGTGCGATCAGAGTGATGAAGCCCTCCTCCTTAGTGCCTTCTAATTGACTAAAAGCGCTACAGAAAAAAGCCCACAGCATGGAAAACTGTGGAGCTAAAGTTGGCTATCTTATTAGGAATTCGGCATGCTCGCTTTTCACTCATCAAACTGAAATCTCCAGATTTTAATTACTGATTATACTTGCTGAATGCATTCTGATCGGCCTGTACATTCTCCAGGTACACGATTTGCCCCGCCTCATTCACACGTGCAATATCAATGCCTGCTTTGGCATATACCGTTCCGTCTGCCGCTTGTCCGCATACAGCCCAGTTCGTTTGGTAGCTGCCGTCAGGCTGTTGCACCCACCCGTCCCACATATGTTTTACGTCTTTATTGTACTCATAGAAAGCCTTCATAAAACCATCGAATCCTGTTCGGCTGGTGCCATTAAGCACAATCTCTGCGTCCGGTGTGAACAGGGACAACAGATCTTCCATGGCGCGCTCGTCTGTACGTGAAGCATCAAATAAACGGAAATAGTTGTTCAACATTGTAGTGGTACTTGTAGTACTCATTAATATTCCTCCTAGAATAAAAAGCCGATTTCCAACCCTTCAGTTCGAATATTTTCGAACTAACTGAAAAGAAATGTAACACACTTCCTATACTGCCCGCAAGAAATATATAAGTTGAGACCGACTTTTACACTAAAACGGAGAGTGCAGAACCAATCTGAAGAAGCGAAGCGTGCTCATTTATCACCGGATTTTTCCCTTGGACCAAGGGAATAAAGAAAATCTGGGGATAAGAGCGATCGAAAGATGGTACTGCAATCGGAGTAAACAAGTGTAATAGTTACAGTTCAACTTCTATAGTTCGATTTTTTTCAAACATTGAAAGAGAAAGCCGAATATGCTAACGTCATACATATGAGAACTCCAACGATACCTACAGCTTCGGAATTGAAGCTGACCACGGTCTGCAACGCACTCGGTGATCCGATCCGCATGAAAATTGCACACTGTCTGGCCAGCTCTGGCGAGAAAAACTGTTCCGCCTTCGAAGTAGACCATATTTCCAAATCCACGTTGTCCCATCACATCAAAATCTTACGTGAAGCTGGCGTGATCCAGCCGCGCATTGAAGGTAAACAGCACTTTTATTCCCTACGAAAGGAAGAGCTAAACGTTCGGTTCCCAGGTCTGGTCGAAATGATTCTGAATACAACCGAAGAATACGCACATTAAATTAAGCAAGTTCGAGATAACAAATATAATTATCAGAATTATATTTCCATAAAGGAGGCTAACCATATGGACAAGAAAGCAGCAAAGATACTGCTGAGCACATTCTGGGGAGGTGGCGGTTGGAAAACAACTTCCCCCCCCTTCTCCGGGGATGAATTTGAGTATGCCAAAAGCAAAGACGTCATGTTCGACCCACTCACGATCACGCATGACGAGATGGTTCAGCGTCTATACGACATGCATCAGGATAGCTCGCTCAAGGAGCGGGTAATTACGGCCTTTTTACATAGTCTGTCCACCAAAAAAGTCTATCTGCGCAGCGCATTATCCAGCTGGGCTTTAACATTGAACATGCCTTTGCATACCTACGCGGAACGTCCTGCCCTTCACCCTAATACCAGTGCCTGCGGGGATTGCAATTTCCTGCGCTTACAGTCAGACAAGGAATATTTCAATGTCGACATGAACGTCCTGAACTTTGAACGAATCAAGTGGGGCGGCGTGCGTCATGGTTGGTTACTCTACTGCCTGATGGATCTGGAATTACTGCTACAGGACAACGATACAAGCTATGAAGTAACCCCTGAAGATCAAGTTATCCTTGTCAATCTGCTTGAAGCAGCTCAGACGGAAGATCCCAAAGACAGTGCTCGTTCACTCGAGAAAAAGTGGAAGGATCTCTTGCCTTCCAGCAAACAGGAGCGCGATGCGCTGCTGGAAATCTGGGCGGCAGCCGGCATACTGGTTCCTGGGGACAAACCGAGGAAAGGCAAAGGGGGTTCCGGCGATTTTGTCTTTGCAGCAACCTGGCAAGGTGACGATGGATATCATGCAGAAAATGTAAATCATTATTTCGGCTCCTATCTTCCTCAAATGCGATAAAACCTGGACTTTGGCTCACCTTTGCGTACGTCTGGTTACAATAATGACATCGACAGATTTCCTGTTTAACTCGTATAATAAGGGGAAATGGGTAGATGGGAGTGAAACAAGCGAGTTTATGGTATACATACTGGCTTTTATAGTGTCTTTTGCTGTCGTGGTTTTGCTTATTCCGCCGCTTGGTCGACTGGCTCACCGGCTCGATTTTGTGGACAAGCCTCGGGAGGATGTGGAGCGTAAGCTGCACAGGCAACCGATCCCGCTCACGGCGAGTTACGCGATATTTACTGGATTTTTCCTGACATACATTGCTTTGACCAAAGAAATCACTTGGGAAACAGCGGCTCTGGTCGCTGGTGGTATGCTTCTGCTCACAATTGGTACCGTCGACGACTGGTACAAAACGAAAGGCAAAGATTTTCCTGCCTTGCCCAAGATGCTCGTACAAGTCTCTGCAGCAGTGCTCGTATTCGCTTCAGGCATAGCGTTCACCGGATTCGTGAATCCCTTCAACGCGGAATATGTCATGCTTCCGATCTGGCTGCAATTCATTCTGACGATCCTGTGGATCTTTGGGGTGACAACCGTCATCAACTTCTCGGACGGCATGGACGGACTAGCCGGCGGACTATCGGCCATCTCGGCGATTACTTTGTTCATTGTGGCCCTTGCCAAAGGTCAAAGTGATTCCGCACTCATGTCGATCATTCTTGTCGGTGTGACGATCGGTTATCTGAAGTACAACAAAGCTCCTGCCAAAGTGTTCATGGGTGATGCAGGCGCAACGTTCCTTGGCTTCATTCTGGCGGTTATCGCTCTGGATGGTGCATTCAAACAAGCAACCATGTTGTCCATCTTCATTCCAATTCTCGCACTCGGTGTACCGATCTTCGATAATATCTTTGTCGTGATCAAACGCTTCATTCAAGGTAAAGCAATCTACCAGGCTGATGCGAGTCAAGCCCATTATCGATTGCTGCGTGCCGGATTGAATCACAAACAGGTTGTTGCTGTGCTCTATCTGGTCAGCACTTGTCTGTGCCTTTCCTCCATCATATTGATGTTGGTAGAGATGTAAGTATCCGCAAGCAAGCGGTCATATCCGAATCGAAAAAGAGACGAGTCCAAGATGATTTCTTGGCTCGTCTCTTTGTTATGTTTATCTGATTCGCGCTCACTGGCTCACACTTATCTCGAAGCCGCCGGCGGCAACGGTTGTTCTTGTTGCTGCAACCCTGTCCATCCCGGCCGATCAAGTTCAATGAGACGGCGGTATCGCTCTTCCCCAGCCAGCAGTTGTTCGTGAGAACCCTGCATGGCAATCTGTCCATTTTCCATAAAAATAAGTTCGTCCATCTGTTCCGCACCAATCAGGTGATGGGTGACCCAGATCATCGTTTTGCCTTGCAAGCTGTCCAGAATGGTGCGCATCAGTTCACGTTCCGTCACGGGATCTAGCCCCACGGTTGGTTCATCAAATATCACAACAGGTGTCTCCCGGAGCAGGACCCGTGCCAGAGCAATTCGTTGTCTTTCCCCACCGGAGAAACGCAGACCTGTCTCCAGCATCGGCGTATCGTATCCCTGCGGCAAGGATTCGATCAGACCGGATAAACCGACTTGAGCGGCCACCTGACGAATCTCCTCATTCGTTGCGTGTGGGCGCCCGATCCGCAAATTATTGGCTACCGTGGTGTCGAACAGGTGTGGGCTCTGATTCAGCACCGCGATGACATCAGTGATACTCTCACCCAAGGTCTGCACAGGCAAATCATTGATCAGAACTTTCCCCGCAGACGGAAGTAATGCCCCCTGAATCAGCTTCAACAATGTCGATTTGCCGCCGCCGCTTCGTCCAAGAATAGCTAATCGTTTGCCTTGTGGCAGATGAAGGGATACATCATGTAAGGCGTAGGAATCATCCGCTGCATAACGGTAACTTACGCGATTAATCTCGATGTCTGCTCTTAGTTTGGGCGGGATGCGAAGACGAATTCGTCTGTCCGAGTCGCCCGTTCCGCCAACATCATCCACTCCAGTCTGCCCCTGAAGATCCGATTTGCCTTCCAGCTGTTTCAAGCGATCCAGTGATTCCCGGTACTGAGGCAGATGCTCCACCGCATCCCCTACAGGCAGAAGTGTTTCCGTGAGCGGAAATAACACCAATACAAAAGCAGCGATCATCACGGCAGGTAATTGCCCGACAGAAGCGGCGTTCCCAGCCCATACTGTAACCGATATGACCATCAAACCAATGACACACTGGGCCATCAGATCACGCCAGCGCGTCCAGCGCCGCAACTTGCGGCGAACTGTGTCGACCTGTTCTTCCTCCTCTTCCTGCTGCTGAACAAATTCCCCTGCTCGTCCACTTGCAAGCCAGTCTCCCAGTCCAAGCACACCGTCAGTCAGACGGGTATACAACCTGCTGTTTTCCTTTTTCAGCCGCACACGCCATTTCCACGTCACTTTCAGGGAAATCGCAGGCAGCGCGGCAACAAGAAATAACAAATATAAGCCCATCCACATTGCAAATCCCAGATCCACAGTGCCAAAAGCGATCACAGCCCCACCGTACATCACAAGTGCAGTAACAGCAGGAAAGACGGTACGCAGATAGATATCCTGCAGCCGCTCCACATCATCGGCGAGTGCTCCGAGCACATCTCCGGTCTGCATGCGAGAGCGCAGGAAAAGTGCCTGCGGCTCCAGAATGCGATATAGCTTCACTCGCTGATCGGCCAATACACGCAGTACGGCATCATGTCCTGCCAATCGTTCGATATATCGAAACACGGCGCGGAAAATCCCAAATGCACGCACCCCAACAATAGGTACATATACCATCAGAATATTTTCAGGACGCAGCGCAGACTTGGAAATCAAAAATCCGGAGGTAAACAGCAGCAATACCGCACACAGTGCAGCACAAGTGCCCAGCGCAATGACTGCAATGAATCTCCAACGGTACTGTGCCACATACGGAGCAATCCAGCTATTTTTTTCTTTGCCGTTACGGACGCTCTCCATATGTTCATATCCGGGCTTCATTTTATATCGCCTCCATCTGGGCCTGAATCATCTGATAATATACACCTTGCCTTGCCAGCAGTTCCTGATGTGTTCCTGTCTCTGCCACCGTGCCGCCATCCATAACAATAATTCGATCCATATGCGGCATCCAGTGCAGACGATGGGTAGCCAAAAATACAAGTTTGCCCTCAAACAGCGGAAGCATCGTCTGTTTCAGCTCATACTCGGTTTCCACATCCAGATGTGCTGTCGGTTCATCGAGCAACAGGATGTTTCGTTTACTCAGCAAAGCTCTTGCCAGTGCCACCCGTTGCTCCTGCCCACCACTGAGCTGTCGGCCGCCAGCCCCAATGTGCTCATGCAGACCACCGGATAATGCGGACAGTAGCTTGGTTAATCCAGCTGCACTAACTGCTTTGGCTACTTCTGCATCTGAAGCCTCTGGCATGTAGAACCGAACGTTATCGGCCAGACTTCCACTAAAGATATATGGATGCTGCGGGATCGCTGCCGTCTGTCTTCGCCAGGATGCAAGCATATCCGGTGTCACGGGCTGCCCGTTGGCTAATACTTGGCCTGAAGTAGGCAGCTGAAATCCAGCCAATACATCAATCAACGTGGACTTGCCTGCCCCGCTGGCGCCAATAATACCGATTTTGCCGAGACCTGTAATCTGGAAGGTAACATCCTTTAGCGAATAAGGACCTTCTTCATCGTGTTGTACCTGTACATCCGTTAGTGCCAATCTGCTATTCTCATTCCATGAGGTCACCGAGGAAGATGAAGGAACATGATCAGGAGTAGTAGAAGCAGGGTCAAGATGTGCCTCAGCCGATTTATTATTCAACAAGACACGTATGGTCGAAGTGCCGGTTGTCCTTTTATCCGAAGATAATGATGGTATTAATCCAGCTTCGTCCTTTGCCGTGTCCGCATGCGCAATAACATTTGCATAGGCCTCTTTCTGTTTCTGTTCAGCGGTTTTCCCCCGTTCAATCACCTGATTAATGGCCGCTCCGGCTTCCTTGCCGTCCAAAGTGGCATGATAATCTGCGCCGAGCATACGTACAGGCAGGAAATATTCGGGTGCCAGAATCAGTACCGTCAGTGCAGGGCCGAGCAGCATGTGACCTTCCGTCAGACGTAACCCCAGACCCACAGCGACGGAAGCAACGGACAGCATGGTGAAGAAATCGAGTGCAAATGAAGAAAGAAAAGCCATGCGCAGGGTGGACATCGTCGCTTTCCGATACCGCTGACTGACACGCACAATCGACCCTTCGTGTGTTTTGCTTTGTCCCAATGTCTTTAGCGTCTCCAGCCCACGCAAAGTATCGACAAAATGATTAGCGAGCGCTTTGTAGGATCGGAATTGTCCGTCAATCTTGCGCTGAGCTGCAAGACCAATCAGAATCATGAATACGATCAGAATCGGGAGTGTCAGCATCAGAATAACCCCGGACATCAGGTCCAGCTTGAACACATACAGCATAATGAGGATGGGTGTGAACCCCATGCCCAGCATGCGAGGAATGAATAGTTCAAGATACGTCTTGTATTGGGCTGTTCCCTCTCGTGCCAGTGTGACCAGATGGCCTGTTCCCTCCGTCTTGGCATAACGCGGTCCAAGCCTGAACCACTGCTCCACCATCTGTCTGCGCAGATCGGTCCCTGTCCTCTCTGCATATCGCGATGTCACGAGTTGTAACCAGAAGGATAGGGCGTAGCGGGCGGCAAAAGCAGCCAGGAACAGCAGCAGTACCGGGTACTGCTCTGTTACGGATGAACCTTCAAACAATGCCGTGATGGCCTGTGCCAGCCATTTGGCTTGCATAATGATCGTCATCGCCTGTAGCAGTACCAGCGCTGATGCCAGCGCGAGTACTGGCCGGATGCCCGGCAGCTTCAGCAGCCCCCGTCCCATATCAGTACTCCAGGTGGTGCTGCTCGTTCAGACGTTTGCGGAAGATATAATAACTCCAGATCTGATAACCAAGAACAAATGGCAGCAGTGTACAAGCCACAATCGTCATCACTTTCAATGAATACGCACCAGATGCCGCGTTGTATACGGTCAGGTCAAATGCAGAACCAAACGAACTTACCATGACCCTTGGGAACAGACCGATAAATACCGAGGCAAACGATATAGCAATCACAGCCCCTGTCATACCAAAAGCCCAGCCTTCACGCTTCTGACGAACGAAGTATGCCGAAAGTGCAAGCGCAACTGCGCCAAATACAACCATGATCCACAGTGCCCAGCCGCGAACGGCGAACACATCGGTCATGAAATACGTCATTATCGCATACACGGCAAGCAGTGCAGCCAGCGGCAACATCAATTTTTGCGCTGTATTCAAGGCACGCTCTCGGAGATCCCCTACAGTTCGTAATGAGGCAAACAGCAATCCATGAACCAGACACAGCAGCGTTACGCTCAAGCCACCGATCACGGTGTACGGATTAACGATGTCCAAGAATCCTGCACGTAACTGCATCTCTCCATCAATGGGCAGACCCTTCATCAGCGTGGCAAAAACCACGCCGAACAGGAACGGCAAGAGGGCACTGGAGATCACAATGATGATGTCCCACGTTTTGCGCCAACGCTGCTGTTTCATTTTACTGCGGAATTCGAAAGCAACCCCGCGACCAATCAAAGCGAGTAACACCACGACGAGTGGCAGGTAAAAACCACTGAACAACGTCGCATACCAATGCGGGAAGGCTGCAAACATCGCGCCCCCTGCGGTAATCAGCCATACTTCGTTGCCATCCCAGAACGGACCGATCGAGTTGATCAGGGTCCGGCGTTCACGGTCTGTTTTGGCAATAATACCTGTGGACATCCCCACACCAAAATCAAAACCTTCCAAAAAGAAGAAACCGACAAACAATACGGCAATCAGCAAAAACCACAACTCACTTAGTGACAACGGAATAACCTCCATCCACGCCGAACGGATCGGCCGATTCATCGTGATCTTCCGGCTTATCGACCGCAAATGGCCCAGCCTTGATCTCACGTACGAACAGGTATACCATCACGATTCCGAGAACCGTATACGCGGCGGTAAAAGCGATGGTTGAGAACAAAATCATTCCTGCGGATACGTTCGGCGAGACCCCGGCTTCAGTGGTCATATAGCCAAATACCGTCCATGGCTGCCTTCCAACCTCAGTCATGATCCAACCTGATGTATTGGCAATAAACGGCAAGGATATGGCAAATACCATCAGACGCATAAACCACTTTCCAGCGACCTCCAGCTTCTTGCGCATGGCCAGGAACGTTCCGTATAACGCCAGGACAATCATCAGACCACCCGCTGCAATCATGATGCGGAAACTCCAGAACGTTGTCCGTACTGGCGGAATATAGTCCCCCGGTCCATACGTCTGTTCATACTCGGCCTGAAGCTCCTTCATGCCTTTGACACTGCCGGAGAATTTACTGTAGGACAGGTAACTGAGCAGTCCGGGGACTTTGATCTCACCGGTATTCTCCTGTTTATCCGGATCAATAAAAGCGACCACCGTCCATGGTGCCGGATCTTCCGTTGTCGTCCATGTGCCTTCACTGGCTGCCATCTTCATCGGCTGTGTCTCTACCAGATATTGCGCCTGAAAGTGTCCCGAGAAAGCCACACCTAATGAAGAAACGAGTCCAATGATGATCGCAATATTAAATGATTTGCGGAAAATCTCCACATCCTGCTTCTTCATCAATTTGTAAGCACTGATTCCGGTGACGACGAAAGCCCCTGTCATCAATGCCCCAAAAATCGTATGCGGGAACTCGACGAGAAGCTGACCATTCGTGATCAGTGCGAAGAAATCATTCATCTCGGCTCGGCCGTTGTTGATCTCAAACCCGACGGGATGCTGCATAAATGAATTGGCAGCCAGAATCCACAGTGCGGACAGGAATGTGCCGACAAACACCAGCCAAATGCAGGCCAGATGCACTTTTTTGGACAAACGATCCCAGCCGAATATCCACAACCCGATAAATGTAGACTCCATAAAAAACGCGAGTAACGCTTCAACAGCCAGCGGTGCACCGAACACGTCCCCCACAAACCGAGAGTACTCGGACCAGTTCATGCCGAACTGGAATTCTTGCAGAATACCTGTGACAACCCCGACGGCAAAGTTAATCAGGAACAGCTTGCCCCAGAACTTGGCCATCGTTTTGTAGATTTCCTTACCCTTAACAACGTACAACGTCTCCATGATTGCAACCAACAGCACAAGACCGATGGATAGCGGGACAAAGAAGAAATGGAAAATCGTTGTAAGTGCATATTGGATACGCGATAACATAATCGGATCCATACCGTTACCCCTTCTTTCTGTTCACTTTGCAGTATGCGTATTTAGCATTGAAGCTGCACCTTCGCTGTCTGTCCGCCAAATACGTTGATGAACGTATTGTGCCAGATTACCTATTTTATACATGTGAGAATTATCACAATCTACGTGTTTAGAGCAAAAAAAAGTGATCCTGGTCACATAAAATATAAAAATCAGCCTATTGTAGTGCGAATTCAAACATCTTTTTTTCAGTACCGGGAACGTGGAATGAAGCCGAAAATGGAGGATTGGAGCGGAGGGAAGTTCTATAATGGCTTGCCAACTTCATGTATTGATGGAAGATACTCATGTTTGGGACGGAATGCCCATATGTTAGTCTCAGGCATATCATGCGAAGTGCCGTGAGGGCTTTACATATGAAGTGAAAGCATGATGCACATGTTGCGAGAATGGTGCTCCATATTACAGTCAAGGTGAGGTGAACGATTCATGGAAAGAACTGCGCCGTTACCCGGTGAAAACTCCGAAGCCAGCCCCGATATGGCGCATACGGCCCAGCCCCCTGTCCGATATGTGCTATTCCCGCGCAAAGGAGGATGGTCATCCTTTCCCTACCCGGATATTGTTGCACTGCTGTCCATCGAGGGAGAGGTCTACTATGTCAGCAGCCTGAAGCAAACAGAGGATGTACCTGCGGTTATCAACGTGATCTCCCTACCTGAAGCCGAGGAGCTGTTGCTGGAGCCCCGCACCGTCGCGGTCGTTACCCATCCCTATTGGCTGATGACAGCGGCCTCGATGGAACCTGATCTATGTATCGTCTTGCTCCCCGAGCCTGCTGGAAACGAAGCAGAATCTCCGCTATGGGAGAGCAGCATTTCCAAACTGGTCGGTATCGCTGATCTGGTAGGTACATTCTCCGAAACACGATATATGAAGCTGTTATTCCAAGGCGTACGCGCCATCTGGTTAGGAGGGGAAGACCCTTCACCTGCGGGTACGGTGCAAAAGGATAATCTTGAAGTCCCTCTCCGGGACTACGAGCTGTTCTTCCTGCATGCGCTGCGGCAGATCCTGTCAGGTACGCCCGATAGCGTCACCCTGCTTCAATGCAGTGTGCGTGCCGACTTCTATCGCCAGCTTCGAGCCAAAGCTGGGGCACATGAGACCATATCCTTTTTGCTGGCAGCCTATGAGTACTTGCTTGAAGATTCTCGGGCCATCCATTCGTTGCAAGAGGCCTTCACCCATGCAGTCTTGAATGGTCGCAGTGATTGTGTCGTCTCCCATTATCGCTTCCTGTCTGCCATTCATGCCCGGGCCGGCAAGTTAGAGGACGCTCTGCTGGTGTACGGGATTAGTGCATCCGACGAACAGGAACGACATCATTATGAACAGCTATGTCGCTGGCTTGAGGCAGGAGAAGATCAGCTTGTACGAGCGGAATTACTGCGTATTAACGATGATTATGGAACTGCGCTGCGCATCCTGGACGAACTTGGCGGAGAAACCGCGAGACATTGGCAATTCCGCATTTATCAGGAGACAGGTCGCGTGGAAGAGGCACTGGCACTTGTGCATGCAGTCGATATTCAGGATGATGCCAGTCGCCGGGATTATCAGCAATTATCCGGAAGTGCGCTGGCTCTGCGAGGGGACAGACACGGGGCAGTGAGACATTTTCTCGAAACGGCTCTGGAGGATGAAGATGCGCTCGCCCGGATTGTCGAGCTGGAGTTGTTGGATCATGCTGTACAGCAATTGCTTGGGGAGGTGCCATGATGCTGGACCCGAAGAAGCGAAGACAACAGTTGAATGGGCCAATCGTGCATAGGGATATTCGAACCGAAACCACTTACACGCCAACGGTAACAGTAGATCTGACACATACAGATGCATCGAGAGATGGCAATCACACGCCAGATCCTGCACAACCAGCGCAGAACATCCGAAGCCAAGTACATCACTGGGGCGGTGCACAAGGTCAGGGAGAACAGGATACTTCTGCAACAGAAGAAGAAACGAGTGTATTCAAAGAGCCGCACTCCATCCGTCGGGTTCGCAAAAACACAGGCAACAAACTAACCGCCATGCTCCAGGTTCGCAATGAACGCGGACGATACCTTGAAGAAGTATTGCATGATCTGAGTGAGTTCGTGGATGAGATCGTGATTGTGGACGATGCCAGCACAGACGGAACCCCGGATCTATGCAGAGCCTATCCGAAAGTGGTCCGTCTGGAGGTGTTGGAGAAACCGCTGTTCGCCGAGGAATGGCGACTACGCAACACGTTGTGGCAAGCAGCGGCAGGCACACACCCTGACTGGTTACTCTCGGTTGATGCGGATGAGCTGTACAGCTCTGAGGCCAAGAAAGCCATACGCACGCTGATTAATCAGGAGTACGCGGACTGGTTTGCATTCCGTTTCTACGACATGTGGGGCGGCCGAACCCATTACCGTGAAGATGATCTCTGGTGTCTGCACAAGCGGCATACTGCTTCACTTGTACGATATATGCCTGGATATCCTTATTTCTATCCACAACAGAATCATCATGTTCCCCGTCTTCCCTTGTCCTGCACGGTACTGCCTGGGGTGAGCACCGAACTGAAGGTTCAGCATCTCGGCTGGGCAGGCAGTCTGGAGGATCGGGTGCGTAAATATTTGCGTTACAAGCGCATTGATCCTGGCGGCGAGTGGGGCAATCTTGCACACTACGAGTCGATTCTTGATCCGGAACCTCGGCTGATTCCCTGGAAGGAGGGACCGTGAGATGGGCGTGGTGAGTATTCTGACGCATAGCTTCACCGACGGTTACAACCGGGAATTCGGCCGGGTATTTGGTGGTGGGCTGGAACGATATATTCTGGATCTGTGTAGTGTCATCCGTGGACTCGGACATATTCCCGAGGTCCATCAACTGTCCTATTTTGAGGCATTCCAGACTCGAACGGAGCAGATTGACGTATTTGGTTATTCGTACGACATGGATAATGTACCGGAAGCCTTTGACCGGATGGCAGCAGCGGCGCGCGGCCCGGTAATCTATGCCAGCTGTCTGTGGCAACCCATCACTTACAAGCCGGGCAGTCTTGGTATCTGTCACGGCATTAACTGGGATCGTCCCGGACTGCCTCTGGAGACCAAACAACAAGTGGCAGAACATATTCAACTGGCTCTGGATGGACTCGTGCGCATTGTATCCGTGGATTCCCATTTCCAGACCTTTTGCCGCGCCGCATGCACCTATACCGATCCAAGGCAGGTCGTCCTGATTCCCAATGCAGTGGATACGTCCTATTTCACACCTGCCCCGCCAACGCGCACCTTCGAGCAGGAACAGGAAGACGAATGGCTTGCCGCATGGAAGACTGATCTGGCGAGTCATGAGGAGGATGCTGGTGCAGTTATATCAGGGATGAAAGCTGTGGAAAGCAAGGGTGGACCGAGTGGTGATGGAGCATACAGTGGGAAGGCTAACGGAGATGTTACAACGGATTGGGCTACGGATATTGTAATATCAGCAGATGCTGAATATCAGGTTAATGGTCTGACTCAGGAACAGGTTGAACAGAAAACTATGGATGTCCGCTTGACCTCTCCCCGCCCAATTCGCATTATATATCCGCGCCGAATCAGCATGGAACGGGGCATTATTCCCATGATGCTGGCAGCAGATAAGCTACTGGGGGCTTTTCCGGATCTGGAGATTGAATTTGCCGGGGAACTGGTGGAAGGCAGTACGGTCGGGAGAGCCTTTCGTTACTGGCATCGTACCCATCCACATGCGGAGCGAATTAACCAGCGCACGTATGATTTTCGGGATATTCGGGAGGCCTACCATCAGGCAGATATCGCGGTTATTCCAACCGTGTTCTCGGAGGGTACCTCCTATGCCTGTCTGGAAGCGATGAGCTGTGGACTTCCGGTGATTGCCTCCAATGTTGGCGGACTGAATGATCTGATTCAGGATGGTTTTAACGGGATATTGGTACCTCCTGGCGAGCAGGAACTAACCACCGCACTGGTACGTCTCGTACAGGATCGGGCCGAGCGGGAACGACTGGGAATCTATGCGCGCGAGACCGCACTGTCCTATGATCTTGCCAGATGGCGGAGCCGGTGGAGCACGGTGTTGGAATCTTTTTTGGCAGAGACAGGATTAAAGGAGGGAATTCGGGGATGATGGATATGCCCAAGGCAACGGAATTCATGGAATCAAGATACATTCGGCAAAGTGACCCTAAAACGGAAACGTTGGTCTTCCCCCTGCATCCGGCATGGTGGAGCCGTCCCTACGAATATGAATGGGCCCGGCGATTTGCGCGTCCAGACGACGTGGTCCTTGATGCAGCCTGCGGCATCTCCCATCCGTTCAAATTCTGGCTCGCAGAACACTGCCGCGAGGTTCATGCCTGTGACTGGGATGAACGCATTTTGTCTGAAGAGGCTATAAAGCTGGATATTGCTGCTGATTTTGGCGAGCAGGCCTTTCAGAATCTGCCGGATTCGAGTCTCGTCCGATTGCAGCGTGCACAAGCCAATCTGGCCCAGCTTCCGTACGATTCGGGCAAGTTTGATCGGGTGTTCTGTATCTCTGTACTGGAGCATCTGGATACGGGTACGATGCTTCGAGCGTTCCGCGAGTTCGCCCGGGTACTGAAACCAGACGGACAGTTGATCGCCACCTTCGATGTGCCCGAGATGCGACCTGATCTGCTGGAGACGATCATGGCGGTCACCGGATTAACCATTAAAGATAAGCTGAATGTGGAAGAGCCTGACGATGCCATCTGGTCTGACATGTACGGCACGCCGATCCGCTGTTTTCGAGCGGTGATATGCAAGGTTTGAGGAATCGACCCATTGGCAACGGAACCATGCACGGTTCGGCGATATGCTCCGATGACCGGTAGCTCCGTTGCTTTTTTAATTGTAATTGGATGGGCTATTGAGAAACAGATCGAGATTGCAGGGATTAGGGTAAGGGACAGGAAATTAGAGACTAGAGACTGTCGATTAGAAATTAGATATTAGATGCTTAGATGTTAGAGATAAGAGATAACGATATGTGATAAGTGATAAGTGATAAGTGATAAGATGAATTATAGGTGTACCAGTAACATGTTGCACTGGTTGGTGTATTCATCAACAGAGGCTGCGCCGGGTGCTGTCAGGCGCAGCAGTGTACGCAGGCCCGGCGGAATCGTCGTCGCCGGGCGACCTGTGGCGGCAGGTTGCCGCGCCGTGAGTTGGGCCGACTCGGCCCATTCACGTGCCAGGTTCTGCCGCCCGGCGAGCAGCGCGAGCGTGCCCGCGAGGAGCGCGTGAGCGATGCGCTCCGCGGCGGGCACTTCGTTCGCGTGGGGCTGCTGCGCGCCGTCAGGCGTGCCGCATAGCGCAAGCGCAAGCAGCCCTTCGCGAACGCTCGCGGGTGCGCGCAGCAGCCCGCCGCGTGCCGCAGGCGGAAGCGCTGCGAGCAACGCCAGCACGCCGCGGGGCGGCAGGGCATGCAGCAGGCGCAGCCATGCGGCCCATGCGCCCACGCCGGCGAGCGCTTGCGCAGCTGCGAGCACGCCGCCCGGCGCAGGCGCCGCAGGGCCGCCGGGCGTTGCACCGCCTGGCGGGCTGCAAGCCATGCTGCTGCCGGCCAAGGCCCCGCGCTGCAACAGCGCCTCGGCGGCCTGGGCCGCTGCGGGCAGCGCTGCCTGCCGGCGAGCCGCCGCTCGGGCGTTGCGCCCGCCGGGCTGCTTCTGGCCCAGCGCCCACAGCGCGAGGGCCGCCTCTGGCCCATGCTGCGCATGCGCCGCCCAGGGCTGCAAAGCCGCACGAGCCGCGGCGTCCTCGTTCAGCTGGGCCAGCGCAAGCCCGGCAGCCAGCGGCTGTGCCCGCAGCGGGCCAGCAAGCGCCGCCGCATGGCGCAGCAGCCACTCCGGCCGATGCGCGGCCAATGCGGCGGCGATCAGCGCTTGCCATGCTGCAGGCGGCAAGCTTACCCGGGCGGCTACGCTTGCGATGGCTTGCGGCCGCCCTGTGGCAGCGGCCAGCAACAACAGCCGCTGCCATGCAGGCAAGCTGCCGGGTTGCATGCTTAGTGCCGCCGTGTACGCGGCTTCTGCTTCTGCCCAGCGGCCAGCCCGCTCATGGGCCATGCCTTCCAGTGTCAGACTGCGATAGGTTCCAGCACCAGAGACGGATGTATAGCTGCTGGCTGTGGAAGCGGCCGATTTAGCCTGTTTTAACCAGGCCAAGGCTGTGTCCTCTCTCCCCTGATCCAGTTCAAGTACAGCACCAAGCTCCAACAAATCCGGAAAATCCCCATACACGGGTGCCCATGCTTCCACCACAGCAAGTGCCCGTTCCGGACTGCCACTCTCTCGCCAGGCGTAAGCCGTTTTCAGCACCAGATCCGAGTGATATCCACACTCCGGCATAAGCTGTGCCAATAATGGCTGTAACAACCGAAGTGCTTCATCATATTTCGCTTGCTGAAACCATTCGGCAGCCAGCGCATATAACAGCTCCGGTCGATCACCCTCCTGATTCAACGCGGATCGGATCAGCTGCATGTTCCGCGCACCTTTATTTTTAGCAGTAATCTCCTGCTCCAGATATCCGTAATGAATGACCCCAAATCCAGAATGAAGCACACCATGCGGAGCCAGTGCCATAATGGAAGTAGCAATCTCTTCATGAATTCTGCCTTGAAAAGCAATTCGGGGATCATTTCGGAACAATCGACATACCGCATCCGTCACACGCTCTTCACCGGACACACCCAGCAGACTTGTGACCTGGATCCAATACCCCCATACGTCGTCTCTGCTTGCCGCTAACGACTGCACGAGTTCTGCCTTCATCTGCGGGGTCTGTACCCATACTTCATCCGCATCAAGCACCAGAATCCATGGTTTCGTAGCAGCGGCCAGCGACAGATTACGAGCTTCACTGAAATCTCCACTCCACTCCGTACGAATTACAACGGCACCATGAAGGCGTGCAATTTCAATTGTGTTGTCTACCGATCCCGTGTCCACTACGATGATCTCATCCACAACATCCCTGACTGCATTCAAGCACCGCTGGAGTGACCCGGCTTCATTCTTCACGATCATGCACAAGCTAACCCCCGACTCCACAATCACCACCATCCCTCACTAACGGAGTTCGCCCCATTCAGAACCCAGCTGTATCTCCTTTAACTCCCTCATCTACCTGGTTCCTCTCAGCTCTCAAACCCGTCTGCTCCTGGCAACTCCAGCCGAATATGCTGAACGACAGGCCAGCAACGATGCCGTTGTCCATCCGTATGCTGAGCATACACCTCCAGATGATGATCTGCCGCACCAACCAATCCTTTCACCAGCCAGCTGGTTCCCATCAGCGTATCCGAAGCCCCAGGGAACGGTTCCATGTCACTCACCTTCCCTTTTTCCTTTTTCCCTCCTATCTCATTCCCCTTTCCTTCCATCTCTTTCTCTTTCTCCTTCTCTTCCGCCGATAACCTTTCTTTCGCCAATTGCTGTCGACACAGCTGAATCAGGCTATGCAGCTCTTTCCAACTCCCCGACTGAACACATCCTTCAAGCATCAGTCCAAGGGCCTGCCAACCGTCATACTCTGCTCCTGCAACCGTTCCGTCCATGTTGGGGTCCATGTCCTTCTTCGTTGTCGCTCTCAGGTCCACCATTTGCCCGGTCTGTCCAACAAGCTTCTCATGCGTGACGGCACCAGGCTGTGAGCTACGCTTCAACCACAACGTCAGTGGATCACTTCCGTTGACTTCCTTTCCCTCCATCCACTCCAAGCGTTCAAGCCATCGGGTGGACAAGATCGCAAGCTTTCCTTTTTTCCGCTGCACTGTTTGCAGTTTCTGACGTGCCTTGTTCCATCTCCCTTGCTGGATGTGGAGCATCGCTTCAGCCACGGATAAGCGTTCCCTCATCTCTCCGGTGGGTTGTGAGGAGGATATTTCCGGCAACAATTGCAGAGCCGCATCATAACAACGGGATTGCTCCAGAATGCCCAATACTTTGTGCGTAGCCTCATCCGAGCTTAGGGCAAATCGCTCCCTCACCAGCTCCGGAATCTGATGTTCCTGCCCGGAGACTCGCATAATTCGGAATATCCGATAGAGTGGCGGCAGCAGACTGGATTTGGCGCGCACCGCTTCCACGTAAGCATCCACCGCACCTCCCAGATCTGCCTTTCCTTCCAGTAATCGACCTAACGTATACCACGTCTGATAGGTACCCATGCCTTCCTCTGTATGATAGATGGCTGGAGGTGGTCCCATGCGAACGGCTTCACGGAGCGAATACTCTGCCCGATCTGCATCGCCCAAGGCGTCTGCACATAACCCGCGATGGTGCATCAGATCCGTGTACTCCGGAAAGAGTTCAAGCGCAGCATCAATGCGATCCAATGCCTCCTGCCAGCGATTCAGATGCTGAAGACAACGAACTTCATATTTGAACAACAGATGCGCGTAACTGGTCAACGCAGGATCAATCCCCATCCGAGCCACTCCAAACGTCTCCAATGCCCGCTCCGCTTCCCCCACACGCAGATACTCCACACCCAGATTATAGTGATGGAACGGCTGATCCGGTTCTTCCTCCACGGCCTGTTTCAGCAGGCGAACATTGCGGCTTACCTTATCTTTGCCCTCCACAATCGCCGTCTGATACCCATAATGATGGATGACCATGTCCGTCACATGAAATGCAGCCTCTGGATTCTCACGACAGATCGCCGCCGCAATCTGCTCATGAATTCGACCTTGGAACCGATGACCCGGAGCATTGCGAAAGAGACGCAAAACCGGATTCACGGTAGCCCCCTGCTGACCCGTACCTGTATAGTTATGAATGTTTAAAAACAATCCGTCACATCCGCTGACTGCCGTCCAGCTCCTGATCTGCTCCCGCGCAGCCCTATCGAGCGCCTCGTCCGCATCAAGAAAGAGAATCCAGTCGCCCGAAGCCTGCTCCAGACCAGCATTCCGTGCTGCGGCAAAGTCATCGCACCACTCAAATGGTACCACCACCGCGCCATACTGCTGTGCAATCTGTACGCTGCGATCCGACGAACCGGTGTCCACTACAATCATTTCGTCCACCGCTCCCTGGACACTGGCAATACAATGAGGCAGCAACTCTTCCTCATCCTTCACGATCATGCATAGGGAAATTCGTTCCGCTCGCAAGCTGATTCCTCCTTTCCTTCGCTTGGAAAAGCGTACGCCACGGGATGCTTTCGGTCGTACGCAGCCTTTGTTCCAGTGCAGTATGTTGTGCCAGGAGTGACTCTGAAGACGGAAAACGCCCCCCTTCCTGCCGTATCGCCTCCAATGCCATCCGCATGTAACATACAGCTGCTCCAGCTCGGGCTTGCCGCATATCAGGCTCTCGCTCCAGAGCTTGCTCGAACAGAGACAGCGCTTGATCATTGTGGCCTTTGGCATACAGCGTTTCACCCAGCCAGAATAACCCTTCGGCATCCAGCTCACTCTCAGTCATGCACTGGATCAGGATGTTCGCAGCTACCATGGTATAGCCCTGACGATACAGCAGGCCTGCAAACTCCCGTCGTAAAGTTACAGCCGTTCCCCAATGATCACGCATCATTAATGCCCGCAACTCATGCAGCTGCTCAGCAAGTGTAAGCTGTCCTGTCTTTACGGCTTGCTCCACAACCTTCTCTGCTACCATCTCTGCCTGTGGACCCCATTGCATAAGTTTCTGTTCCGGTGAAGCAGATTCCATGCTCCGTGGCTCTTTGGTCAACTGATCCAACAGTCGATCCATAACCTTCCAAACGTTTTTTTCCTGTGGAAGCGCAGTTGCGAGGAACGCCTTGGATAATCGTAATCCATTGGCCCAACAAGCCAGTGCCCAATCCATTCTGTGCTCCACCGGCAGATTGACTTCATGCACATCATCAACGTTCCAGTGTTCTTCTGCCAGTTGAAGTGCTTCAGAAGCCTTATTCGCACACATCATCCAATGTATTTGATCCGCTACATGGATACGAGCAGTACACGCATCTGTATCCAGCATTTTCAATGCCTGCTCATATGCCCCACAGCCTGCCAGAACATAAATCACTTGCACCAGATGATCCTCATTCTTCACCGCATATGAATGGGGCATTTCACCACGAATCGAATCACCGTGACCCGACTTCTCGTTTCTTCTGCATCTGGCAAGCAATGTTTCTGCTATGTTCTCATCGGTTTCACCGGATTGTTGCAGCACATCTGCCAACCCTGCCCATGCCGGAATATATGTGAACATGCTGTCCAGAGCCAGCCCATACAGATGTGCAGACTCATGAAGGAATCCCCGTTTCTGTGCAAGTCTGGCCATCGCGGTATAAGCTCTGTAACTATCAGAACCTGCTTCCATTACATATGAGACGTCCACCGTGCTACCACCAACAATCTGTTCAACACGATCCGTTCCCTTCCGGCAGTCCGTTGCTCGGGCATAGGATTGATATGCACGCTCCTCCAAACCTTGCTGCTCCAACGTCTCCCCATACAACAGGTGCAGATCCGCATAGGATGGATAACGCTGTCTTTCCACAGCCAGAATTGCATGTGCCTCGTCATAACGTTCCGATCCTGCAAGTGTCTTCGCATAGTCTCTAACCAGTGTAGGGCGATATGGCGCGGGCAGCTCTGTCCGGTGTACTGATTCACGGAACGCTTCAATAGCCTGTTCAATCTGACCAAGCTGACAATACGTCACTCCCAGATTGTACAGGTGAAAAGGCTGTGCAGGCTCATCTGCAAGTTCCCGCTCGATTAGTCTTAAGTTTCGTCTTGGTTTATGTTCCTTCGCAATCGTGGAAGCCAGATATCCATCATGAATGAGACATAGCGGGGCAAGAGGTTCAGCCTCAATCACTACACGTTCTTCATCTGTACTACTCTCGCTCTTATTCATATCAGCAACCTCATCTTGGGCAAGTCTGCATGGGCCAAGGCGAACCAACTGCTCATGGATGCGTCCCGCATATCGATATCCCTGATGAGCACGGAATAGTCTCACTGGTTGGGAGATTACCCTCTCTTCAACCCCTTCACCATATCGATTCTCTATGGTAATTCGTAATCTTGAGATGCTTTTATGGACTTTTGGCAAATAATTCAGCAGTTCATCCAATCCATGCGCAACGTACTCATCAGCATCCAAACACAGGACCCATTCCGTACTCGCCAGAGGCAGACTGATATTTCGTGCATGGCCAAAGTCATCTTGCCAGTCGGCATGCAGCACCGTTGCCCCGTACGTTTTGGCGATCTCGGGTGTGCGGTCAGTTGAGCCAGTATCGGTGATAAAACATTCCATGCCATGATGCTTCAAGCTGTCGAGACAGCGGGGCAGGTGATGTTCTTCATTTTGCACAATCATATGGATTCCAAGTAATCGGTTCTTCAAAGGCAACCACCTCCAATGCAAAAAGGTACATGAAGTCCACCAAAGGAACTCCATGTACCTATATGACAAATAAATGGGTTATGTGCCTTGTCCATTGAAGAACACATCAATCGTACTTGGTGCACCAACTAGGCTGGAGCGGTAGGATAGACGCGTATATTTGAGGAAACGCTGTGGTACAAGTACATCCACTGATCCGGACAAAATGCCAGTTACCGTCGTTACATCCGTGTACCAGTTCGAACCGTTTGCACTGATCTCAACGCGCGCATCTACCCGATTTACACCAGGTCCCCTGTTGTATACAAAGAAAGAATACGTACCAAATACACTGGTTGTCACCGCAGGGAGCGCTGTGAAGGTGTTTGCGGTAGGGGTACTTATGAGTTGGGACTCCTGAAAACTCTTCTGTGAAATGGACGTCACACTGCTGAGCGTCCCTGCCGTAATCGTAGCACCGAGCACGCTGGTGATGGTTCCGTTTAACAAGTTGGTCAGTGTTCCTGCCGTGATTGTTGCCCCAAGCACACTCGTAATCGTACCATTCAGCAGATTCGTCAACGTACCTGCAGTTACGGTTGCACCAAGTACGCTTGTGATCGTACCATTCAACAAGTTGGTCAGCGTGCCTGCGGTGATTGTTGCTCCCAGCACACTTGTAATCGTACCATTCAGCAAGTTTGTTAATGTTCCCGCTGTTACCGTTGCGCCGAGCACACTGGTAATGGTTCCGTTCAATAAGTTCGTGAGTGTTCCTGCTGTGATGGTTGCTCCGAGTATACCTGTAATCGTACCCGCCGTGATCGTCGCCCCAAGCACACTGGTGATCGTACCATTC
>NZ_JBQCJX010000003.1:0-425822 GCF_051967555.1 Paenibacillus sp. SAF-068 | reverse complement strand
AACAGGTTCGTCAGTGTTCCTGCGGTCACTGTGGCTCCGAGCACACTGGTGATCGTTCCGGCTGTGATCGTCGCCCCAAGTACGCTTGTGATCGTACCATTCAACAGGTTCGTCAGTGTTCCTGCGGTCACTGTGGCTCCGAGCACACTGGTGATCGTTCCGGCTGTGATCGTCGCCCCGAGTACGCTTGTGATCGTACCATTCAACAGGTTCGTCAGTGTCCCTGCGGTCACCGTGGCTCCGAGCACACTGGTCAGTGTACCATCAAGCAAGTTGGTGAGTGTTCCCGCTGTCACCGTAGCTCCAAGTACGCTGGTAATGGTTCCCGCCGTGATTGTTGCTCCCAATACACTTGTGATGGTACCGTTCAGTAAGTTCGTTAAGGTACCTGCAGTGACTGTAGCCCCGAGCACACTGTTAATTGTACCTGCTGTGATGGTCGCTCCAAGTACACTCGTGATGGTTCCGTTCAGAATGTTGGTAATGGTTCCGGCGTTAATGGTAACGGTGGTCAGGCCTGAAATGTTACTGATGGTTCCGTCCAAAATAATGCCAACCACATTCCCGCTCGGATCGGTTCTGACGGGCTGAGCTGTGCCTGTACTATCTTGACCGAAAATCAACGTTCTCAGATTATCCGGATTCGTATTAAACGTCGTAAAGTTAGGCATATGCCTCGTCCTCCTCCCTGGTCAAATCTTCGTGATCATACTCCCTTACGGCATACGCTGCGCCTGAAAGTAAACATCGAGCCGGGTCGGTTGATCCGGTTCAACGGATTGAATTGCAAGCCGGGTATAATGCAAAAACCGTAATGGTACCAGTGCTTTGGTCTGTCCTCCCGCGATCACCTCCTGGCTATCCACAGCATAGTCCGAGGCATTGGGACTGATCTGGATCTGTACAAGAGCCGGATGTTTCCCCCGATTCACTACGCCATAGGTGTACATGCTGAGTGATGAGGTGTCTTGTGCAGGGAGTGAATTCAAGCTGCTACTGGTTTCCGCCCCGACATACGTATGCTCTGTAAAACAATGAATCGCACCAGGGAGTTTCGTACGTGAGGAAGCACCCTGCTTGAACCGGGGACGAGTAATCCGGGAACAAGGGGGTTTCAGCAATTTAGCGCGGCAGAAATGACGGGAGCGACGACGGCTAACATATTTAGTTGGTTGCTTCGTTCTCTTCTTGCTTCGCTTCGCTGTTCGACTCATCTCGATTTCCCCTTAAAAAATGTGCTTACGCATCGTATGCCCGGATTGGAAATACGGGCACGGCAACCGCCTTTATTTCCAGATATGCGGCTCAGTCCCCAATCCACTTTTCTTCTTTTGACATACACTGCAAGTACAATGAAATGCGATCCAACCGGATTATTTCTCAGAATGAACTGGTCTATGGGAGGTGGATGAGATAACCAACTATAATGTATTCAACCAATCCAATGGTCCCCTGTTTACTCAATTAACCAACACCTTCTCGGCACCTGGAATTGAAGCTTCGCCAGACAGCGGTGCTGCTGCTGCCGGAAGTTTCTTTGCCCTAACGACCAACAATTCCTCGATTCCTTCCAACCAGAACCTTCTACTACAAGTCGTGAATGCAGTAGGCAGCGGAAGAACCTTACGAATCTCCAGCCTCACTGGGGGCACAACAGCCGTGGCCACTCTTGTTATCTATTCTGGAGGAACGGTAACTGCAGGGAGCACACCTGTGCCCGTCAACACGCTACTTGGAAACACGAACACCAGTGTAGTTACCACAAGGCAGAATACAGGTACTCTGGGAGGGACTTTCACGAGCATCGCAAGTATTCCGCTCACCGCAGGGATGTATTCATTAGATCTGAACGGTTCGATAATTGTCCCACCGGGACAAACATTATCCATTAGCGTAGGAACGGGGAATCAGACAGCAGCCATTAACCTGTTCTGGTGGGAGTTCTGAGTATGATCATAGTAAAAGGTGGTGTATACAGTGCCAAACAATAATGTATTCAACCCGTTAAGCCAGCCTGTCTACACGTCGAATACCAATACCTATACCTCTCCCGGCATTGTTGCCCCACCGGAGAACGATGCGGGAAACACGGGCAATCTGTACAATGCAGGTTCCACCAATTCCACAACACTGGGGTTGCTGGGAGGAACGGTGATCGCCACCGTACAATTGGCCAATCCAGCAGGGAGCGGGAAAACCCTGTACGTATCACGGCTCTCCGGCGGAATCACGGTTGCACTGAATCTGTTGTCATCCTTCAGCGGTTCCATGAGCCTTACAACGAATGGAACGCTGTCCTCCCCCAGTACACTACCATCGGTGAACAGCAATCTTTCCAGCAGCAATACCAGCGTAGCCATCGTACGATTCTCTGCTGCTGCGCCTTCAGGAGCAACCTCATTGATGGCTATGCCCCTTCAAGCAGGACCGTTTCTGTCTAATGAATTCGGTCGTTATGTGGTTCCTCCGGGTCAAGCCATGAACCTCTCAGTCAGCGGATCACTTTCGGTTGGTGGACTGTTGGCCTCTACTGCTTATTTCGCTTGGTGGGAAGTATGATTCGTTCGACGATGCACAACATACGCAACATACAAACAACCGCCTTCGGATCAACACGGAAGCGGCTGTTCATTTTATTGTAGATGCATTGAGGTTAACACATATTGACAGGACGAATCTGTCAGACCATTTCCTGCGGGATGGTCTCTTTTGCTTCCGATAGGAGAGGCTGCTTCCCCTCCCACAAGATTCGTTGCAACAGTATGCCAACAAGACCAATCACCAGCGTAGCCAGACCAATATATTGAAACGTGGGGCTCGGCCCTGCAACTCGAATGAGGGCTCCACCTGCAAGTGGAGCTATGACAAGTACAACGCTGGATAGTGAATTTTGAATGCCGAATACGCGTCCCACATAGGCAGCAGGGGTCTCCTTTTGCAACAAATAATTCAGTGTTACCATGAAGAGCCCATTGCCTACCCCAATGCATAACCCCCACATTAAGACCCAAATTTCAGGTGTTTGCGGGCCAATCCACCCTAATGCAGCAATTCCAGCCCCGATGAACAGATATCCTCCACCGAGTCCCCACCCATACCCGATTCTCGGCAAGCGATTTAACAGCAAAATGATGACTATGGCTCCGGCACCTCCCGATGAACCCAACCAACCTAACAGCGATTCATTCCCCGGCTTGATTTCCCGAAACAGAGTCGTAAATTGATAATCGATCATCAGGATAGCCATGAGTCCAAAACAGCCGAACCAAATCGTACTCAGTACGGTGCGACTGCTCCGTATAAAACGCCAACCCTGCTTCCACTGGGAGAACAAGGATTCCGATTCATCCTTTTCACCAACAGCATTTCCGTCTGATACAACGGACTCCAACTTCTCCCCCAAACGACGCAAGGGCCATAATACCGCACCAGACAACAGGCGGGTACAGGCATTAATGACAATACAAATCTGTGGTGAAAAGAAGACCAAAATGACTGCACCCAGCAGCGGCCCCGCCACTTTAGAACACTGGTTCACAAAACCATTTAGGGACGATGCCTGAAATAGATGCTCCTCTGCTACCACCTGGCGGGTTAGCGCCTGCTGGGCGGGAACATGGAACACTCCCATCATGGCTCGCAGGGCAAGAATTGGCAGCAGCCATATCGGGCTTGGTGCAAATAAAATTGCAATGGTTAATCCCACCGTGATTACATCACACAGGAGCATGATTTTCACTTTGTGCAGTCGATCTGCCAGTGCACCAGCAACGGAGCCCAGCAGTATGCCCGGTACGGCCATACATACAGGAATAAGGGCAATAATCAGCGGATCGGCGCCCCATCGGTAGGCCACCATCACCTGGATGGCGAGTGCATCAAACCAGTCTCCAAACGTAGCCAGCGAATATGCGATAAACATGCGGACAAACCGGAGATTGGTCCATAAACTTCTGGAGGATTCCGCAGATGAAGCGGAGGGTTCTGTGGATTCATTGGATGTGGGTTCATTTGAAATGACGGTCATACGTGTACTTCCTCCCTTGATTACAGCCGTGTGTGGTCTGTGTGTTCCTTGACTGTAATCATAAGAGAGTTATATCAGAGGAAGATCAGAGGATGGGGAGATAGGGGATAAAAATTTACGTATATCATCTACAATTCGTTGTTTATAGGTGGGAACACCATAATTTTTACCGATCTCTGTATACACTTGACGATATTTACTGCGCAGTCTGCCTTCAATTCGATGTTGATCCATGAACAGGAGAATCTGATATGCAGCATTCAGATATAGCGGCACATTCAGCGACATTTTCAACACGTCCAGTCCGTCATCCATCCTAAGTTCCGCTTCACGCACTCGCCCTTGCCGAAGCAACCATAAACCTTCCATCACCTGAAAACGTCCGATCTCCCGCAAATAGGGGGCATCCTTCAATCCTGCTCGCAGCACTGCCATTTGAGCCTCAACAGCTTCACCGCTACCACCCCACAGTTCCACGTATAACGCTGCAAGGGCTACCGGCAGTCTGAAATTCTTGAGCTCGTCTGTCTCTATCAGACGATACGTCTCCTCCAGTTGCATCCGGGCACGCTCGTATTGACCTACCTCTGCATAGAGTTCAATTATGTTCAATATGCGGAGTTCTCGAAGCAATTCCGCAGATAATGCCGATGAATTCAATGCTTGCTCATATAAGGGTAAGCTTTCTGATGGTTCAATTAGCGAATGAACAAAAATTAATAACCAGTATAAGCGTTCTTCAAAAGCAATTTCGTTGGTTGTACTCAGCCACTCCAGATCTCCCTGTATAAAATGAATATATAACTGATAATACGGGACAATCTGAATGCCTAGCGCTTCCTGCTGTTGGACAAGGGTCTGTATGGCATTTCCCTGTCCAAACAAGTGATATTTACGAAGTAATCCGTTGATAACTTCCTGCATTTCCGGGTCCTGAGCAGAGGGGCTGGCGGGCAGAGCGGACTTGTTCTCATGCACAGCAAGCCGGTATCCATAGCCCCGTACCGTATCCAGACTGATCTCATCCCAGCGTTTTATTTTTTTGCGCAGGCGATAGATATGATCGTCCACGGTGCGTTCAACCGGATATTCAAGCGGCCATACCCGATCCAACAGTTGGCTGCGGGTGAAGGCTTTTTCCTTGTTCTCATATAGAAAATGCAGCAGTGCAAATTCCTTGGCGAGCAGGCGAATGGACTCCGTTCGCCGCGTGACCGTATATGTCCCTTCATCCAATTGTAAAGACATCCTGACTTCCTCCTGCCATGTTAATTCGCTAATTCACAATGAAATAGATTTTTCATCGTGTTCAACATACCACAAAAACCCTTTGCGAGAACGCAAAAGGTCTTTATGGTGTATCTGTTCTTCGAGCAAGGAGTTGGTGTCAGTTCCTTGCCTTAACCAAGCACGACTCGGTCATCCGCCATTTTTTTGCCGCTAATCCGTTCGAATTCACCAAGCAACTCTGGTACAGTCAACGTTCGTTTACGCTCTTCGCTGACATCCAGAATAATTCGGCCTTTATCCATCATGATTAGACGGTTTCCCAAACGAATGGCCTGCTCCATATTGTGCGTCACCATCAGGGTGGTCAGTCTCATCTCACGCACAAGGGTCTCCGTCAGTTCCGTGATCAGTTCGGCACGTGAAGGGTCAAGGGCTGCCGTATGCTCATCCAATAGCAAAATCTGCGGCTGGGTAAACGTAGCCATCAACAGACTGAGTGCCTGCCGCTCCCCGCCAGACAAGAGACCCACTTTTGCATTGGGACGCTTCTCAAGTCCAATACCCAGCTTCTCCAGTTGTGTGTTGAAAATCTCACGTCTGGCACGGGTAACTCCGAAGCCCAGTCCTCGTCCTTTGCCACGTTTGTATGCCATTGCCATATTCTCTTCAATGGACATATGCGGTGCTGTACCTGCCATCGGGTCCTGAAACACCCGGCCAATCCAGCTGCTGCGTTTATGCTCCGGCAGGTTTTTAATGGAGCGGTCATTGATCAGTACATCACCCATATCCGGCTTCATCACACCCGAAATAATGTTCATCAACGTTGATTTACCTGCTCCGTTACTGCCAATGACTGTCACAAAATCTCCCGGATTCATCGTCAGATTCACGCCAACCAACGCGGTCTTCTCGTCCGTTGTGCCTGGGTTGAACAGCTTGGTTACTTGCGTAATCTCCAGCATGCTCACATACCTCCCTTCGCCTGTTGACCCCCGGATCGCATCAACTCTTCTGTTCGTTTGCGGGCCAGACTTCGCTGCTTCATGGAGCGCTGCATCGTTGGGAATACAAGGGCAATAATGACGATCACCGCGGTGATCAACTTCAGATCAGATGTATCAAACCATTCGACCTGCAGGGCAAGCGCAACCACAATCCGGTAAATAATTGAACCAACGACTGCTGCAAGTGTGGCCCAGAATACCGTTCTTGCACCGAGAATGGCTTCACCGATAATCACCGAAGCCAGTCCAATGACGATCATCCCAATGCCCATCGTGATGTCTGCAAAACCTGATTGCTGTGCAATGAATGCGCCAGACAGTGCAACCAATCCATTGGATAAGCTGACACCTACAATCGTTGTCACATCCGTATTCGCACCAAAACTGCGAATCATGCGTTTGTTATCCCCTGTGGCGCGAAGCGCAAGTCCAATATCTGTTTTCATGAACAGATCCAGCATGATTTTGAACACCAGCACCACGATAATAATAAGCACCATGACATGCTCACCTGAGAACGGATTGTCCATGCCCATAATGGATTTATTCGGTGCGCCAAGTATACGCATGTTAATGGAGTAGAGCGCGATCATCATCAAAATCCCGGATAACAATCCGTTGATTTTGCCTTTGGTATGAAGCAGACCTGTACAAGCCCCGGCCACCATGCCGCCAGCCATTGCCGCCAAACAGGCAAGCCAAGGAGAGAAGTCATTGGAGATCATAACCGCCGCGATTGCGCCTCCTGTTGTAAAACTTCCGTCTACGGTAAGGTCAGGAAAATCGAGTATACGGAACGTAATATATACACCAAGAGCCATCAGTGCATATAAAAGCCCCAGCTCGATTGCTCCTTCAATTGAATTCCAGCTTATACTCACGCTACTTCCTCCCTGTCTATCGAAAAGAATGAGGCGAACCCGTTGCACGTTCGCCTCGCATCCATACTGCCGGATGATGATCCGATCAGATTATTGAATCAATCTCATAACTCATGAATTGATTCTATTGAATAATGTTGTTTTCCTGGTCTTTTACTTCCGCTTTCATCTCATCCGTAACCGTGATGCCCTGGGCTTCAGCTGCTTTCAGGTTCAGGATCAGATCCAGTTTGTCTGGAACGGTGACTTTCATATCACCCGGTTTTGTACCATTTTTCAGAATGTCGGCAGCCATCTCACCCACCTGATATCCATGGTCATAATATTTGAAACCTACCGTTGCAAAAGCTCCTTTTTCAACGGTATCCCGATCACTGGAGAAGAACGGAATTTTATTGCTGTTCGCCGTTTGGATAATCGTATCCACCGCACTTACGACAGAGTTATCAAGCGTAATGTAGAAGGCATCTACTTTGCCAACCAGAGAATCCGTTGCCTGTTTAACTTCAGATGTATTCGTTACTGGTGCTTTCACCAACTTGATATTATGTGTTGCGAGCGCCTTTTCTGCGTTATCTGCCATAACCACTGCATTCGGTTCGCCTTCGTTAATGACCAAGCCTACCGTTTTTACATCTGGCAGATTTTTGGCGATAAAGTCAGCCAATTGTACGATGGCCTCTGGATTCGTATCGGATGCACCTGTAACATTGCCGCCCGGCTTGTCCATATCGGTTACCAGTTTGGCACCCAGTGGATCTGTTACTGCTGCGAACAACAGGGGCTTGTCCTTCACTTGTTGAGCCAGAGCCAGAGCAGATGGTGTTGCGATTCCGAGTACGAGATCATTTTTAGAGTCACCCGAGATTTTCTGTGCAATGGACAGGTTGTTCGTCGAATCACCTTGCGCGTTATTGTAATCGATTTTGAGGTTCTTGTTCTCTTCAATACCCGCATCCTTCAGGGCTGCGATGAACCCTTCGCGTGTAGCATCCAGAGATGGATGTTCAACAATCTGGGAGATGGCAATCTGGTATGATTTCTCCTCGCTGCCTCCACCTGTGGTACTCCCCGACCCTTCGGATTCCGAGCCTGTACCGCTGTTATTTCCGCAACCTGCTGCAACCATCATTGAAGCAACCATCATCAGTGACATCCAGAATTTCTTTTTCATGTGTGAGAACCCCTCTCCATCTAATATAATGTGGTTACCCTTATCGACAATCCATTGACACGATAGGGCGGGACAAAACAAACGCTTCAACGCATTGTTGCTTTGATCGACAAAAGCAGACAAATATAGACTTTTCTCATGCGACTGAAGTCCATGACCCGTGTTGGTGTTTTATTGTTCCCCTAATATTAAGGTGCGTCCTGTTATACGTCAATGGTTGAACCGCTTCCAATTTAGTTACATCGTATGATTGTGATAGAAAACATTACATAAGATCAAAAAAGGTAACCCACATGTTATGCGAGCGGCCTCATATAGATAGCTTATTTTTCTTCCTGGATTGCTTTCAGCTCAGCAGAGGTTAGTCCCGTCGCTTTGACAATGGTCTCCTGATCAAGACCTAAGGTGAGCATATTCAATGAAATTTTCCGCTTGCTCTCAGCTTCACCTTCTTTGATTCCCTCTTTGATTCCTTTTTGAATTCCTTCCTCCATGCCTTTCTTGAGACCCTCTTCTCGTGCGCCCTCAATCATGGAAGCTTCGTCCCATAGAAATTTTTGTCGGTCGATATATCGTTGACGTGCTTGCTCATCCTGGCTCAGAAGCTCTAATACACTCATGGCTTTTTTCAAAGCCGGTTCCGGTTCGTGCATCATTAACGCCTCCCAGCTTGATTTAGTCATTCCTTTCACTCCTACGCGCCAATTGAACAGGATATATCTGCTGAAATATCAGCACATATAAAGGATGCGAACATGCACTAGATGTTAGCTCTAATATAACGCGCATCCCTATACAAAAATAGCGTATATACGTAATTAATTATCAAAAAAAGAGACCATCTCGACGAATCGTCGAAACAATCTCTCTTTGTTTTTATACTAGTTCCCCGATGCTTCGCGAATCTCATACTTGCACCTTTTGCCGCCATCGGCGTAACATTCGGTCCGCTCCACCTCGGCTTGAAGCAGCGAGCGGAACAGTTCCAGTTCACAGCGGCAAGCCTGCTTGTAAACACTCGCGACTTGTACAATCGGGCAGTTCATTTCCGTAATGACATAGGTTCCATCTTCTTCTCTGGACGCATCCGCCATATATCCGTTGGCATTCTGGATTCGCGCGAGTTCCTCCACCCGTCCTGCCAGATCCTGGCCCTCCATCTGTGGCAATCCGCTGCGAAGCAGCTTGTCCCGGCGACTCTCGAACAATGCATCCACCACACCGCTCCCGGCAGAGTCAGACAATTCTTCAAGCAGTTCCAGCGTAAGGGACGAATATGATTTTGGAAAAAAGCTGTCCCCGCGTACCGTCAATTGGTACACCGAGGATGGACGTCCGGCCGTAGCCCGGGCCTCCCGAACCTCGATCCAGCCGTCCTGCTCCAGTGCCGTCAGATGACGACGAATGGCCATGCCGGTCAGACCCAGATCAGCTGTCATTTCCCTCGCGGTCAATGTACCTTGCTGCTTCAGCATGAACAAAATCCGTTCACGCGTCGTTCGTTCCTCTTCGCGCTTCACGATCAGCACCTGCTCTCCTGCTTATGCGTGTACCGGTGCTGCCTCCCGGCAGGCATCCGAACAAAAGCGGTTATGCGTCTCTTCGCAATCCTCACAGCTTACGTGCTGCAGGTTGCAGGTTGGACAATTAATATATCGGTCATGTGTCGTTCCACAGTGATAACAGCTGGCAATGACAATATCCTCTTCTGTCCGGTTAATCGGTACAGAGATCCGCTCGTCAAACACGTAACACTTGCCATCGAACAGATGCCCTTGTACTTCCGGATCTTTACCGTACGTGACAATACCGCCGTCCAGTTGAGCCACGTCCTGGAATCCTTCATTGATCATGAAACCAGTCAGCTTCTCGCAGCGAATGCCGCCAGTGCAGTAGGTGATGATCGTTTTGTCTTTCATGTCACCCAGGTTCTCGCGAATCCACTCCGGGAACTCACGGAACGACTCGACATCTGGACGAATGGCCCCGCGGAAATGGCCAATTTCGTATTCGTAGTCATTGCGGCCATCGATAACGATGACGTCATCACGTTGCAGATGCTCATGGAACTCTTTTGGTGAAAGGCGTTTGCCGCTAATCACATTCGGATCCAGATCTTCGTCCACACGGAACGTAACCAGCTCTGCTTTGTGACGTACAAAGATTTTTTTGAACGCATGCTCTTCCACATCATCAATCTTGAACACCATATCGCTGAACAGCGGATTGGCATGCATGTCCTTCATGTACTGCTCCGTCTGTTCAGGTGTTCCGGATACCGTGCCGTTAATGCCTTCGGATGCGATCAGAATACGGCCTTTCACACCGAGATCCTTACAATATTGTAAATGCTCCTGTGTAAACGTCTCGGGGTCTTCAATCTTCACGAACTTATAATATAAAAGCACGCGGTACGCGCTGTTACACATGTATATCACCTGTTCCTATTCCATGTTGTTGTTAGCCGGATCATCCGGCAAGACGACTACGTTGCACCCTTACTTGTAAAAAGAAAAGAAACAGCCGTCCGAAACTTCGTCTCGAACTGCTGCCTGACATTCGACTTTTATTCCTGCATTCTAGTTTATCGGAAGCGGAATAGCTTAGTCAATATAAATGTATAGAAAGGGATGAAAGATATGGAACATATCTGTCTGCACAATCATCCTATTCCGAGATCGTAATGACCGAGGTTACAAAATGATAAGACTCATTCTCCAGAATGGCCTGTGATAACAGGATCTTGTTACCTGCCGGGCTCCAGGCGAGCGGGTCAGAGGCGTTGTCCATATCCGCCGAGATCTGGAACTGTTCTGCCGACTCCGTATTGGAGACGAATAATCCCTTCTCGTTGTCATTCTCGGAATTGATCGTATACGCAATTTTGGAATCATCACCCGACCAGCTGGTGCCAAAGATCTGCGTGCCTCTGGCGAGAGTGGCCTTCTCATTGCCTTCCAGATCGGTGAGCACCAGCGCCCGTTTGGTATCCGCTGTTCTTTTCACAATCGCAAGCCTTGTTCCGTCATTGGAAGGAATGACCCACTCCACACTTTTCAGCACCTGTTTCACGTCACCCGTCTTCACGTCGTATGCATTCAACTGGCCGTCTTCGCCCGTAATATAATAGATGTTGCCATTCGAAACCTTGATGCTTCGAACATTGAAATTGCCTGTCTCCACCAGCACTTTCGTTGTACCATCCACACTTGCCGAGACGAGATCTCCCTTCATATTAGGGAAAACAACATGGTCGTTATCAAGCCACGCGCCCTCTTGAATGAAGCCATCCTCCTTACCAGCGGGGGTGGTTTCCCCGTTATGCAGGTTCAGAATATAGCCTTTTCCCGTGTTCTCTTCCGGCTCCCGATAGAATAGGTACTGACCATCCGGCGACACCAGCGGTGCACCAAGATTGGCTTCACTTTCCTTGAGCGGCGTGTCTGTGCCTTTGGTCAGATCATACATGTATAAGTTATGAGGGTACCTTTCCTGACCTTCAACGGTGACGGGTTTCAAGGACTTGTTCTCCTTGTCGGATACAATCCAATCATCACTAAGCCAAGTAATCCCGCGCATATTCGGCAATTTATCGATTTTCTCCAGCTTAAAGCTCTGGTAGACGGATGTGTTGGTATTATCTTTCACCGTAATATCGGTGCCCGTTTTCCCACCTTCTGTGTTGCCCCCCGGCGCTGTTGTTCCCCCGCATGCTGCTGTCGTTAGCAGGGCGATAGCCCCGAACGTCCCCAAAGCTGCTTGTTTCCAATTCATGATGGTCCCCCCTGGTTTCTCTTGCTATAAGACCAAGCATACACACGGCATACTTCCAAAGTTATTCAGACTTGTTTCGAACTTGTAAACTTGCATCAGCCAAAGGAAATACGAGTTGGAATGTCACACCTTCTTCATTCTGAGAATCGCTCGTACTGCTTGGAAGTAAGGTGATCATACCGCCCTGTTTCTCAACAAATTGCTTCACGAGAGATAGCCCCAGTCCAGTTCCGCCGGTTTTTCTGGCTCTGTCTTTGTTCACGGTATAAAAAGGTTCAAAAATCTTCTCCTGCGCCTCTGCCGGAATTGGCGTACCCGAGTTATAGATGCGAATGACCGCTTGACGCTCCTGCATCCGCAGTTCGCTCTTTACCCGGATCACACCATCCGGAATGTTATATTTGATGGCATTATCCAGCATGTTGATGAAAATATGCATCAGACTCTCCCGATCACTGCGGATTACCGCCGGTTCAAGATCCAGTTCCATGTTCAGCGCGAACTTCTCCGCTTTCCCACGCATTCGGCCACAGGCATCCTCCAGCAGAGCACTGACCTCTACGTCCTCGGCCTGATTCTCGAAGTCGTACTTCTCCAGGGCAGATAAATGCAATACTTTCTCCACCATCTCGTACAGCCGCTCCGTTTCTTTGCCAATGTTACTTGTGGCATCATCAAGCAGTTGCGGATCATCCTTATACATGTCGAGCAGCTCCACATAAGCTTTGATCGAGGTCAGCGGTGTCTTGAACTCATGACTGATGTTACCAATATATTGTTTCTGCTGCTGTTCCAGCGCCTGAAGCTTCTCTATCGCCAGTTGCAGCTTCTGCTGCTCTGCATGCATGGCTGTGATATTTTGCTGAATGGATGTGCTCATATAATAAATGCCCTGCCCCAGCTCTCCCAATTCATCCTTGCGCCTTACAGGAGACTCCGTAATGTAGTTTCCTTCCCGAATGGAATCTGCGGACCTCTTCAGCCGGGTAATCGCAACGGCAAACCGATTGTAGAACAGATAGCCTAATATGAAGCTCAGCACAACCACGGTAATTCCTGCCCATAAGAACAATTGAAGGATGCGAGTATAGAATTCATGGTAGCTCTGGACCGGATATTGTATCCATACGGCGCCCATCTGTCCATCGGGACCATCCAGCGGTGCGGCATAGAGCAGGGTCTCGCCCTGCTCATGATAGGCTATTTTATTTTGCAAGGCATAGTCCAGCGTTTCCTGAACGAGTTCACTCTCACCGGAGGCGAAGGATGCTCCCACCTGCTTGCCTGTCATGTCATAGAGTGCTATTGGCAATCCGGTAGAGTTGGCCAGTTCCTGTGCCAGTCTGCGCCCATTTCGTTGTAGAAAAACGTCCTGGTCGAGATGGACAGACTCTGTGTAGTAGGACTGTCGCACATTCAGATTCACCAGACGCATCTGTTGCGATAAAATTCCCTCGATTTGAGACTGCTGATTGCGTTCAATACCGCGCAGAACCAGGGAACTAAGCACAACCACGGTCAGTATAAGCAAGGCTGCCAGAAAAACACTGAACTTCAGCTTGATGCTGACTCTCATATGGCCCCGCCTGGTTCAGGTGCAGATGCTTTGTAGCCGATCCCATATACCGTCTGCAATTTTTGCTGATCCGTATCTCCGATTTTTTTGCGCAAACGCTGGATGTGAATGTCCACGGTACGTGTCCCACCCGCATATTCCATGCCCCACACCCGATCCAGCAGATCGTCTCGCGTGTATACCCGCTCAGGATTGGACATGAGAATGGTCAGCAGGTCGAACTCTTTCGGTGTCAGATCCAGCTTCTCCTCATTCACGGTCACCGTGCGGTGAGCAACATGAATACGGAGTGTGCCATTCACGATAGCCTGATTCTTTGAATCGTCCGGTGGTGGAGTGCTCTTCTCGACACGGCGCATGAGCGCTTTCACCCTTGCGAGCAGTTCACGGATCTCAAATGGCTTGGTCATGTAATCATCGGCGCCCATTTCCAGGCCAACGATCTTATCCACGATATCATTTTTGACGGTTAGCAAAATAATGCCGATATCCTCCCGGTCTTCCAGCCTGCGGCATACGCCGTATCCATCGAGCCTGGGCATCATCACGTCCAGAATCATGACTTGCGGGTGAAACGATGCGACCTTAACCAAGGCCTCTTCGCCGTCACTCGCGGTCTCAACTTCATATCCTTCGCGTCGCAGCGCGTAAGCAATGGCACTGGCGATACTTGATTCGTCATCTACCACGAGTACTTTTTTATTCATGGGATTCATCCTCTTTATCTATGTCATGGGTTAGTTTATGGGTCTATGTTAGCAAGGTCTATGTTAATTGGCTATGGATGAGTTGCAATTTGTATGACAGGTGCATATCCTCTCAGCTTAGTCTTGGCTTTACTTTCTTTATACCCCAAAGGCAACAAAAAGAGCCAACCCGTGATTGGATCAGCTCTTGATCTATAGATTTATTGAATTTGAAATAACAATATACACTTCTGCTTACGCGATGTAAAAAAGGTTAAATCATTCACTATTATTCTTGGACGAATGCAGGTAGTTCAATATAAGAACCCATAAAATACAGCCAAGTAAAATATGAATACCACTTTCACTTATATCCACTCCACCTCCACTTAATAAAACACCAGTAAAAAAGCCCAAAACAACAGCAAGTAATATCTCTAACAGTTTTGTTTTCATAGATTGCATCTCCCCTCAATGGCGGAACGATTACAACAGCTAGTACAGAACCAGTAAAGTTATATTCTACCAAGAAACTAGGAGTCCTTTTATAAACTTGTTTATCTTCATAAAAAAGCATTTACAACTTTACTCCTCAAATGACAGATTCAGCGGCTCGTCCGACATCTCATACTCTGTCTCCATATGTGTCAACGGCGTGTTCAGATCAACCTCTTCGAAGCGGAAACTGTCGACCCACACTTTTCCTTTACCGTTCAAAATCACCCCGAACGAGATGACCGCGCTGCCCTCAGGCACATCAAGCACAATGTTGTACTGATTCCATGGCTGCGTACCCGTAATTGGCCGATCATGCATGTTATCAAATTGAAGTACATCATGGACGTTATTATCGACACGCATCCATAATCCGCAGAACGCATCCACACGCTCGGTCTTCACAAATCCCGATAACTTCATCCGCTTGCCCACATACTTGTCCGCTCTGAACTGTTGCATCATCGTTGCGAACTCATTAGGCTCCATCGGTGTAACTGCCTTCAAATAGCCTGAAGCTTTCCCCTGATGCACTTCGGCAGGATCAATGCCCATCTCATAATTTTGCGGATGACTTCCGGTTAACATCCAGCCTGTAATCGTTGACGTCTGACTCATCTGTACTTCTCCTCCTCTGGTTCTTCCTTCGAATAATTTCAGATCGAACAATTTGCGAAAACGTCCTGGTGGCATGCCATAACATTTGCGGAATGCGCGGGTGAAGGCTTCCTGACTTTCAAATCCACATGCCAGGGAGATGTCCAGAATGCCTGCATCCGTCGATCGCAGTGCCGTGGACGCCAGACTCATCCGGCGATTGCGGATATAATCCACCACGGTCATGCCCACCTCATTACGGAAAATCCGGTGGTAGTGATACGGTGACAACAACGCCTCGGATGCCACTTCTTCCAGCCCAATCTGCTCATGCAGATGAGTCTCAATATAAAACAAACTTTGCTGAATCATTTCACGGTAACGGCTCAACTGAGGTAAAGCCTCCTTCCATATCCTTACTATACGTGATTGATGAATGGGCCGTTTTGATCATTTTTGCTATCTTCACTTCGGTTGGCCTCTATCTCGGAACGCAAAAAAGAGCCAATCACGGATTGGCTCTTTTCCGTCATTGACTCTCCTTTTATCTATTGCACAACATTCTTCGTCAGACAGCCGGTACTGGCTGTGCACCAACCTCTTCGTCATCATGCTCCACCAGTTCATGTTTCTCCCAAGCTCTGCTCTTCCAGCGGAAGTACATAATAACCGCGCGGGTCCATTCATCCGCCGCAATGGCAAGCCATACCCCTGCAAGCCCCAGATGAAGTTGGAATATAAGCAGATACCCCAGTGGCAGACTCATGCAGACCATGGAGATCAGACCCATGTACACCGGGAACTTCGCATCCCCTGCCGCACGCAGGGAACCTATAATCACAATATTGCAGGTACGCCCGGTTTCGAGCAAAAGACTGAGCAAAATGACTTGAGCACCCAACTTGATAATTTCCGGATTATCCGTAAAGATGCTCATCAGCGGTACACGGAACAGAATGATGATCACGTCAATAATAACTGTAGCCAGAAGGGCCCATTTTACACTGTCAAAAACACGTTTGTACGCATCATCTTTGCGCCGCGCACCCACAAGACGGCCTACAATGATCGATGTGCCCATACCAATCGCCATGCTGAACAAGTAGATATAGCTGGAGATATTACCCGCATACTGCTTGGTTGCCATGGCTTCTGCGCCCAGATAGGTCACATACAACGTGAACACGAGCTGGCAGGAGTGATATACCATCGACTCCATCGCAGACGGAATGCCAATCCGCAGAATTTTTCCAATAAAATGTTTGGACAATTTAATGTAGTATTCGAAATCCACCCGTACCTCACTCACACGATACAACAACCAGAAGAAGATCAGCAGGCAGATAAATCGACTTCCTACCGTGGAGATGGCTGCACCTTCCACCCCAAGCTTCGGCAGGCCAAAGTGGCCAAAGATCAAAGCATAGTTACCAACCACGTGAATAACATTCATGAATACAGCAACATACATCGTTTCTTTGGTGTAACCATGTGTACGAATCGTAGCAGCCAGCGCATTAATAAGTGCCTGGAGGAAGATTCCGCCACCGACGATATTTATATACGAACGGGCAAAATCATAAATTTCGCCTTGAATATTTAGAAGGGTTAGCAATTGTCCTCCGAACAGAAGGAAGATTCCGCTCAGGACCAGCCCCACAATTAGGTTCAGTGTAATGGCATTACCTGTAACCTGTGCTGCTTCACTTAGCTTTTTCGATCCAATATATTGTGCCACTACAATGGCAGCGCCATGTCCAATGACTTCCAGTACAAGGATAGCGATAGAAATAATCTGATTGGCTGCTCCAACGCCGGAGACCGCGTTATCGGACACCGAGCTGAGCATGAGCGTATCCACGCTCCCCATCAACATAAATAAGAAGAGTTCCAGGAAAATAGGCCATGTCAATCGAATCAGATTCAGATCCTTGGCATCAGAACGAAGGGACTCTTTGGTTGAGGATATTGCTGTCATTTTCTCACCTTTCCCATGTGGGCTTTAATTCTTAGGGTATGTTAGCACAGGTAGTTTGAAAATGCAGTAGTTTTGCGAAAATAGTTGAAAGTTTTTTGCAATACCATAAATAGGGATTTTCACCGTTTTCATTAAGCTCTGCTTTCGTACAACTGCCAGAGGTTTTGGAAGACAAGAAAGGCCCCTCCCCACTCGCTTTTAAGCAAGTGATGAAAGGACCTTCGACGCTCAACCTTTTAACCTTTAACTGAACCCGCAGCAATTCCCTCTACAATTCGATTACTCAGGATGAGAAAAGCAATCAGGATCGGCATAATGCTGATCATCAGCGTCGCACCAATGGCTCCCCAATCCGTTGTATATTGACCGATAAAGTTCTGTACACCAACGGTCAAGGTCTTGTACGAATCGGTACTGATGAACGTATTCACAAAAATGAACTCATTCCAGTTATAGATCATGTTGATGATCGCCGTTGTGGAAATGACCGAAGACGTCATCGGCAGCACAATCCGAAAGAAAATCCGATGCACGGAGCAGCCATCCATCACGGCCGCCTCTTCAACTTCCCGAGGAAGTGCGTAGTAGAACCCGAGCAGAATCATGATGGTAATTGGCATATTAAAGGCAATGTAAGACAAGATGACTGACAAAGGATGATCGGTTAGGTGAAGCTTCAGAAACAAGCTGAACAGCGGGATTAACGTGGAGTGCACAGGAATCATTAGCCCCACCATGAATAGCCCCAATACGAGTGAACGACCCTTCCAGCGCATACGTGTAATGGCAAACGTCACCAGACTGGCAAACAGCACGGTGAACACAACCGAAACCACCGTAATCCATACACTATTGAAGAAGTATAAGCTGATATTTCCCTCTGTCCATACCTTGACATAGTTTTCCCAACGCGGAGTAGCAGGAAGGGAAAAAGGCGCCATGTCGAATACTTCCTGATTATTTTTAAGCGAGAATAACAGCAGCCATACCAAGGGCAAAATTTGCAACAAAGCGACCAGGGACAAGAGGAAATATAGTAGAACATAGCCGAATCTCCTCAACCATGCCGAACCTCGGTCTGTCCCCGGGTAAGTTGGCAATCTAACGGCCGTATCCGTCTTCAACGGGATGGACCTCCTTTCATTTCACATGCCTCAGGAATACTGGATCGTATCTTTGGATGCTGTCGCTTTACGAAGCAGCCAGGTAACGAGCAGACAGATCAAGAGCAGGAAGAAACCTACAGCACTGCCGTAACCAAAGTCGAAGCTACGGAACGCCTGACGATACATATAGGAGGCCATCACTTCGCTGGAGCCATTTGGTCCGCCATCAGTCATCACGTAGATAAGATCGAAATACTTGAGCGAGCCCACCACAGCCAGCACCACGGTCACCTTAATGACTTCTGTAATAAGCGGCAGTTTGATTCGAAAAGCGATCTGCCAAGGACTGGCCCCGTCAATCCGGGCCGCTTCCACCAGGGATTCCGGGATATTTTTGAGGGCCGCATAATAGATCAAAATATAGAAGCCTGCATACTGCCACAGAATCGGTACGAACAGTGCATACAGTACCAGGGATGGCTCCGCCAGCCAGGCCGGCGGATTGCTGAAACCAATCGCTTCCAGAAAGGTGTTTAGCACACCATTGCTGGGATGATAGATCTTCAGCCATAACTGGGCGATCGCGACCGAAGACAGCAGCATCGGGATCAAATATATTTTGCGAAACAGATTGGCGCCCTTGATCTTGCCTGACAGCACCAAAGCAATCATCAGATAACCGATCAGACTCAGCGCGGAGAACAAAGCAAGCAAAAAAGTATGATTCGCACTCTGCCAGAATGTTCCGTCCTGAAGCAATCTGGCGTAATTATCCAATCCAATAAAGGTCATTGCACCGATCCCGTCCCATTGCATCAAACCATAATACCCGGTGAGTACGATCGGGATGTAAACCAAGACCAGCAGCAGAAGCAGTGCAGGAAGCACGTACATCGCAGCAACGAGACGGTTGGACATGACTTTGTCCATCACATTATCCTCCCTTCAAGCGTTCAAGCGTGTGTACGTCAATTGCCTTTATCAATGGCAACCTGATGATTCTTCACAAAGTCCTCCGGGGTCACCGCTTTGCCAAACAACGCCTGGATCATGTCCAGATGTGCCTGAGCGGCTGCCGGTTTCATCTGTACGTCAGCAAAGAGTGTGAGACTGCTGGCCTGATTCAATTCGTTCAGCAGGTCAATGTAGAGCTGTGGCAGCTGTACTGCAGCCGTATCCACTTTGGTAGCGGGGATGACGCCTGCTTCAGTCACCGAGCTCTCACCCCATTTTTCCACAAAGTATTGCACGAACTTCTGCGCTTCTTCCTTCACTTTGGAGTTTTGGGCCACGAACAGCCCTACGCCTGGACCACCTACCCAGCTGTTAATATCGCTCTTGCCGCCTTCAATAGTCGGGAATTTGAAAAATCCGATCTTGTCCTTGAATTCCTGGGGAATGTCCGGGTTGGTTGTGAAGTTCGGCAGCTCCCAGGTGCCCATCAGGTACATGGCAGCCTTTTCGTTCATGAATTCGGATTTGCCCTCATCGTTGGACAACCCGTTGAAGCCTTTGTTAAAGGCATTCATATCCACCAGCTTTTGCACCTCGGCAGCAGCTTGAGTCAGAGCAGGATCATCGAACTTGCCGGAGCCATTGATGGCCTTTTCCAGTGCATCTCCACCTAACCGATTCGCCAGATACATATACCAGAGTGATCCGGTCCAGCGGTCTTTATTGCCCAGTGCGATCGGCACTTCACCGTTCTCTGTCAGTGTCTTCAGCACACTCAGGAATTCATCGTACGTTGCTGGCGGCTGCAAGTTATATTTCGCAAAAATGGCTTTGTTATAATAAATGGGGGAGATATTCAGTTCGATGGGTAGCGCATATGTTTTGCCATCTATCGCATAGGCTTCGGTTGTTCCAGCGATAAATTTCTCACCCAGCGAATCGCTGAGCAGATCATCGACCGGTGCGAACAGATTACCCTTCACATAAGGCTCCAGGAATCCAGCAGCCCAGGTTACACCCACATCGGGAAGTTCATTGGATGCAGACAGAATTTTCAGCTTGTTCTTGTACTGTTCATTCTCCAGCACTTCCTGCTTGATGGTCACATTCGGATGATCTGTCTGATACTGCTTGATGATATCGTTGACCAGTTTGTTTTGTTGTGCGGAACTGCCCGCTGGCCAGAGGTGCATGAATTTGAGAGTTACTTTCCCGTCTGCGCCGTTGCTGCCCGTTTCACCCTCTTGATCCGAATTTGAACTGTTACATCCGGATAAAATTACGGCGAGAACCAGCGTCCATGACAGAAGCATGGCCATCGTCTTTTTGCTCATTATCCCAACCCCCTTGGTTTTATCGGTTAATGTAACCGCTTTAACCAAATTGTAGCATGAGCCTCACATCCCCATAAGACTAGGATTATTTGGTAAAACTCCACTTTTTTAAGGTTATTTGTTACCACGTACGGTCAAGGAATGACGATACTTGCTTGGGCTAAGCCCCTCCAGACTTTTAAATACCGTGATAAAATACTTATCCGTCTGATAACCCACCTGTTCCGCAATTTCCGAGATCGGCATGGTCGTCTGCACAAGCAGCTCCTTCGCGCGTTGAATGCGTTTACGGGTAAGGTATTCACTAAAATTGATGCCGATCTGTTCCTTGAACAAGACACTGAAATAACTGGAGTTTAGATGGAGCAAATCAGCGATTTCACGCATGGTCACATGTTCACCCAGATGAGTATCCACATAGGTCAAAGCTTCACTGATCTGGCTATTGAGCCGCTGCTCCCCGCGCTCCTTAACATCCAGCAACTTGGGGTCCACCAGTTCCTGCATCGTTTGAATACGCCGCTGTTGTTCGCTGAACTTCAAGGCCTTTTCGACGGTCTGCAACAACTGTTCCTTATCAATTGGTTTCAACATATACTCCACCACACCCAGCTTAATGGCCTGTTGGGCGTACTGAAAATCGGCATGTCCTGACATAATCAGCACAACAGGCTTGTTCGAAAAATGCTGAATGGCTTCGATCAGAGACAACCCGGAGATTTCCGGCATGCGAACGTCCGTTATCAACAGATCTGCTGGCTGTTTCCTGAGCAACTCCACGGCCTGAGCACCACTTTCTGCAGTTCGGATGTGATTTCGTCCTGCCGACCACCCCTCCAGTGTCTTGCGAATTCCCTCTCTTGTACGTGGCTCATCATCAACAATAAGAATCGTTTTGTCATGAATCATATGCACCCTCCGTTCCCATGGGAATCTCAAAGCCAATGACGGTCCCTTCTCCAACCTTACTTTTTAAGGAGAGCTTGCACCGTTCGCCAAGTTGGCTGCCAAAGTAGAGCTTCAGCCGTCGATGTACATTGATCAGACCTACGCCTGACCCCTTGTTGGATACAGCGGGACCACCATGTAAAGCATCAATGACAGATTGAAGCCGTAATTCATCCATACCGGGACCATCATCCCGAACCTCAATACGAACCAGGTTTTTCTCGGTCGAAGCATCCACATGAATGCTTATCTTTCCCGGTCCCAGTTTACTTTCAATGCCATGGAGAATCGCATTTTCCACCAAGGGCTGTATAAGCAGTTTCGGAATGGGGACCTTACGAACCGCATCGTTCAGCTGAATCTCCCATTGCATTCGATCTCCCAGCCGCATCTGCATAATTTGAAGATAACGCTCTGCGTGTTCCAGTTCGTCGGCAATCGTAACCCATTCATCCTGCTGTGAACTGGAGATCGTATAGCGGAATAATCGGGACATCGCCACAACCATGTGTGCCATCTCCTCGTCTCCCTTTTCCTCAAGGGACCAATAGAACGCCTCCAGTGTGTTGAATAGAAAATGGGGATTAATCTGAGACTGTAACGCCTTCAGCTCGGCCCGGGACTGCATGACTTCCTTCTCATGAACCACACGGGTCAATTCGTTCTGCCTGTAGACCATCTGGTTATACACGTTGTTGAGTTCGTTGATCTCCATCGTAGAGCTGACCATTAGATTAGGCCTCATTGCTCCCGGCTGTGCACTGCGCATGGCCCGCATCAGGCGTATGAGCGGACGTGTAATCATCGTGGACAGGAAGAAGGACATGATAAGGAACAGAACAACTCCAATCATTCCCGAGACGAGCAGCGCCGTCCTTAGAATGGATACACCTTCCGTTGTCTCCCGCAGTGGAGTCAGGACAGCAAGTGTCCATCCCGTCAACTCCGATTTTTGACGGACGATGATATAGGAGTCCTCCCCATTGTGGACGACTGATCCGCTGTCCAATATGGCTTTTGGATCAAGATTAATCTCCATATCGGAAGTCACCACTTCGCCTGCCCCATCCAAGAGCATGATGGAGTCCTGCGAACCATCTGCCCCATTCGAATCATTGAGTTGAAAGAAACTGCGTTGCATCCGCACCACAATATAGCCTCCATGCTCAAAGGAATGTTCCAGCAGGTTAATGCGTCGAATAGCCAGAAGCACTCCTGGGTCTTCAGGATCATTACCTGCCCACACCAGTCTGCCTTTTCCTTCATCCGCCTTGGTTATCCAGCTGTGTTCCACTCTAAGATCGAGGGATCGGTCATCCATGGGGAAGATGCGATGGTAACCGGTTGTGTAAATCTCCATACTTTGCGCACCATTGATAAAAGACTGATAACTGCCTGCAATCTGCAAGAGGGCCTGACGCTGATTAAAGGTGGCCGGATTGCCTTGCTTCTCATCGCTGAGTAGACGCTGCACATATGAATCATCCGCCACCTGGGCGGTCAGCGAATTCACTTGTGCAATGAGTGCATCCAATCTGCCACTGGCTTGGACGGCGGTTTGATGAATATGTTTCTCTGCATTGCTTTTCAGCAAAGCAGCCACCCGATCATAAGCCGATATGCCTGCGAGCAGCAGAACAACGAGCATCACCATAACGAAACCAATGAAGATCTGATTGCGGAGTGAGTTAAAATGTCTCTTTTTCCCGTGCAACTTCCCCATTCTCCTCTCATTACGCATGTAAAAGAATCCACCACCTTACGCCCGTGCTCTTGAAGACTGGGTACAAACGATGCCGGATTTATCCACGTATTCAGTTTTTCTTGTTAAAGCGCTTGCATAAAACAGAATCCCCTCTTCTCATTATCTTTGTTTACCGATTAAACGAACGACTAAAAAATAGCATAGATTTACAGGTTAATCAATCCTCCCGAGCGTTCCCAAACGTCAAATGACAAGAATCAAAAAAAGAGAGGGGACGTTTACAGTCCACCTCTCTTTGTTCATATCCCTTCACACCTATTCTTTTCTTTAGCACATCTTCAGTTATTTCACTGACCCTTGTGTAACCCCGTTGATGATCCACTTCTGTGCGAACAGGTAGATGATAATCATCGGCAGCAACGCGAGCAGGTAGGATGCAAATGCCAGGTTAAACTCGGTATTGAACTGTCCTTGGAATACATACTGTACCAGCGGCAACGTGTACTGCCCCGGATCACTGATAATAATGAGTGGCAGCAAGAAGTCGTTGTACGTGGACAGGCAGGTCAGAATACCAACCGTGGCACTGATGGGTGCCATGAGCGGGAAAATGATTTTCCAGAACGTGCCCCAGGTTGTCGCCCCATCCACAAAAGCCGCTTCCTCCAGCGCTACCGGAATGGAACGGATATACCCCACGTACACAAATACGTTGAATGCCAGACCATAGACCGTGTGCAGCAGGATCAGACCTACCAGGTTCGTCATCTCCAGCGATGCGGTCAGCTTCACAATCGGCAGCATGATAATGGGGAACGGAATAAACATCGCGCTGACGAAGTAATAATAGAGCCCTTTGAAAAACTTGCGTTTCTCCATATTCCGCGCAATCGCGTAGGCCACCATCGAGTTACTGAGCAATGTCAAAAGCACGGTTGACGCGGTAACGATCGCACTGTTACGGAACGATTGGAAGAAGTTCGTCATGTCGATAGCTCTCGCGAAATTCTCCCAGTGAAGCGTTGTCGGAATGGCAAAGACCGATTGGGCCATCTGTTCCGGATTTTTCAAAGCAATCGTAACGGTCATATACAATGGGAACAGGATAAACAGCGTGCCCAGTACAACGAGCAGCATAACGAGCCAATTGATTCGTGTACGGCTTCTCATTACAGATCCATCTCCCTTCTTTGCAGGAACCGGATTTGCAGAATTGAAATCACCGCAATAACGATGAAGTAAATAACCGAGTTCGCAGATTGATATGCATATTCGCCGCCTTCGAATCCGCCGGTATAGATCAGATGGGAGATGGACTGCGTCGCCCGTCCGGGACCACCGTTGGTCAAGGCTACGATTTGGTCGAAGACCATCAGCGAGTTTTTCATCGCCAGCACCATATTAATGGTGAAGAACGGGGCAATAAGCGGGAATGTAATACTCCAGAATTCACGCCATTTGCCTGCACCATCGAGGTTGGATGCCTCGTATAGCGTCGTTGGTATCGTTTGCAGACCAGCCAAATACAGAATCGTATTCAGAGCCACGGATTGCCATACGGCAACAATGACGATACCGATCCAGGCCAGACTTTCGCTACCAAGTATGTTCGTAGATAGTGCGTTAATGCCCAAATTTTGTCCCCAGATCGGGAATACGTTGGAGAACAGGTAGTTAAATATGTAACCTACGATCAGCACACTCAGAATATTGGGCAGGAAGTAGATGCCACGGAAAAAGTTACGGAACTTGATCTTGGCATTCAGCCCGAGTGCAATGAGCAGGCTCAGAATATTCGTCAGGATCGTCACAACGATCGCAAATTTGAAGGTAAACCAGTAGGCATTACCTACATTGTCATCCTGGAACAAGTTGAAATAGTTTTTGAAGCCAACAAAATCATACTCTTTCCCGAATCCGTTATAATTCGTAAATGAATAATAGATTCCCTGAAGGGCCGGCAGTGTCATAAATACGAAGAACAATACTACCGCCGGAACCGTCATCCAGTAATAGGGTGCGATACGCTTGTTCATATTCCATCCTCCTTCAGACAAGGCTTAGCGCCGATTGGCAACCTTGTCCCATTCTTTGTCGAGTGTATCTAGATAGTTGTCGATGTTTTGGTTCTGCAAAAAGGACTGTACGATGGAATTCAGCTGCACGGCAGCCGGAATATAGTGATCGGCAAAGTCAATAACCTTCCCCTGCTCGATATAAGGCATCAATTCCTGTACGGCAGGATCATCCTGCTTCACGTCTTCTACCGCAGAGAACAACGTCTGTTCGTCAATGTATCTTCCGATATTCTCAGGCTCCAACAGAAACGCAATAAACGTCTCTGCCTGCTCGCGATTAGGCGTGTCCACCGCAATGGTAAACAGGGAGTCGATCCCGTTCACCAGCTTAATCTCGTTTGCATCGTTGCCCGTCGGGAATGGGAAGAAACCGATGTCCACATTCGGGTTCGCTTTGCGAATCTCCGAGATGGCCCAGGTTCCCTGGATGTACATGAAGGCTTCACCATTAGCAAAGGCACGGTTACCATCTGAATAGGCTTTACCAAAGTTATCGCCGTGACCATACTTCATGAGTTCCAGCTGCTTCTCAGCTACCTCGCGGTACGACTCCTTAAACGTCACTTTGTTATCCCGACGCTCCTGGTAGAAATCGATACCGACCAGATTGGAGCCGAGTGCATTGAAGGGCAGGCTCGTCTGCCAGTCATCCTTATATGTGAAGTAAAAAGGTATTTCACCTGCATCCTTGATCTTTTGGGCGGTCGTAATGAGTTCATCCCACGTCTTGGGTACGTCCAATCCCATTTCCTTAAACAGTGTTTTGTTGTACATGATGCCGTTTGCATTGGTTGCGTAAGGAATACCCGTTACTTCGTCCATACCTGTGAGATCCTTCAGCATTTGTATGTAGTTCGGATCAATCGTCTTGAGCAGTGAACTGTCCGTCAGATTGGTAAAAATATCACTTTGGGCCAGGATTGAATACGTATCCGTTGCACCCATGGCCATAATATCCGGGATATCATTTTTGACGACACGTGTCTTCAATACCGTCTCCGCGTCTGGCGGATTCACCTGTGTCACCTGAATATCATCATGCTCCGCGTTGAACGTTTTAATTAATTCATCAAAGGTTGTTTTGGCTTCCGGCTTGTTCTGGAAAAATTCAATCTGCACTTTGCCATTCGCACTATCCCCACTGGTACACGAAGATAGAAGTACAGCCATCATTCCACATAGCAACATGGTTCCGAGAGCCTTGGTAAGCGTTGTTCTCATGTTGTACCTCCCTCAGCTTTATAAATTAAACTAATATGATTTACACGGTGCCACTCCGATTGCAGTACCATCTTCCGATCGTTGTTATCCCCAGATTTTTTCGATTCCCTTCTCAAAGGGAAAATCCGGTGATAAACACGCACGCTTCGCTTCTTCAGATTGGTTCTGCACTCTCCGTGTTCGTGTATATCTTAGTTTCACTTTATATACGTAAGAATTTACCCATTCAGATGGTGAAATAACCATTTGGTTAATCCTTCCATCCACTCATACTATGAGCGTTGACTATACAGGTCTTTATTATTTCTAAAACGGTTTCGATAAAAATGAATCAAGGCATTTCTTCCCATGGGCCAAAATTGGCATAACAAAAAGGACACTGGATAATCTCCAATGTCCCTCATTGATTATGCTTATATTCAGCGACTGCAAAGCTTTTATCCGTGTATCACGAACGCTCAACTTTCGGCAAAGCATTGCGCAAACGCTTGGCTCTATAACTCTGATATGCACGAATCAACATGCCGATAATGATCATGATCACGCCGATGTTAATTGCGACATCAGCGAGATTTAAGATACCGCGTCCTGACGGAAACACGAGGAAATCCGTTACCCTCGCATAGATAAATCGATCGATCGCATTTCCTAGAGCCCCGCCGACCATAAAACCTGCGCCAGCTTGCATCCAGAATCCGCGAATCTCCCCTTTACTCCGGTAGTACAGCATGCCCGCTATGAACAGAACAGCAATCACACCAAACAGACGTGCATTTCCCTGAAACATGCTGCCCGCCATTCCACTATTCTCATAATGCTGTAACTGCATGCCCGAATTACCCAGTCTCATGACATCGCCAACTTCCATATACATCCGCACTACAATCTTGGTTCCCTGATCTATCAAAGTCACCAGCAGTGCTACAAAATAAAACAGCATCGTGTTTCTCCTCCTGCCTACTTAGCCATACCTTATTTTAACTTTAAGAGTGTTGTATATTTTGGGTCCTTTCACTTTAACACAGCCGATGTATGGTCTCCAAATGAGCCAGCTTCAACCACGCCTGTAACATCCACTAAACAAACTCGCCCAGTCTGCATGGGGAAGGTACTATGCCCATTCATGTCGAATGTAGACATCAATCATATATGTAAAGGGGCTGCCTGTAATTTGAACCTGACCATGACCGAAAGATTAAAGGAAATGCAGCAGGAAGAAGTGGACTTGGTATTTGGCACATTTGATTCTGCAACAGCGCTTAACCTCGGCCTGCATCTGGTTGAAGAAGCGAAGCGTCGTTCCCAAGCCGTGACCATCGATATTACGCTGAAGGGACATCGTCTCTTTTTGCACGCCATGCAAGGCACTCATCCCGACAACGAAGACTGGATTAGACGCAAGAACAATGTGGTGAACCATTTCTCTTCCAGCTCCTGGCATACCGCCCTGCGGTTGAGAAATGAGAATCAGACACTTGAGCACGACTTCAACCTGCCTGCTTCTGATTATGTCCTGGCTGGAGGTGCCTTCCCACTGATTCTGTCAAATGAGGGGCAGGTCGGCACCATTACGGTATCGGGTCTGCCTGATGAAGAAGACCATGACCTGGTTACCACAGGAATCCGTTCATTTTTGTTACAGCAAGGTTAGATTAAAATGAGCAAAAAAATCCGTACCTGGGATAGGCACGGATTTTCTTCTTTTTCCTGCAGTTTAAATTACTGCGTTTATTGGATCGCTGAGAGAACGTCCAGAAGCATAGATTTGAATTTTGGCCGATCAATGGCTTCACATACACGTACATTAGGCTCTTTGCCAAAACGTCCGTTGATATCAACCACACTGTATCCGCGTGTCAATTCTCCTGCCGCTTCTACATCCACATAATAGTGACCCGACTTGGTCATGATGGATTCATCTGCCGCTACAGCCATCAGCAGCGTATCGGGATGAGTGGTGCCATTCAGCTTATGTACCGACTTGTTGAACTGCATAACCACTTTGTTGATTGTGGTGAAGAAATCGGCACCAGATGTACCCAGAGCCGCAATCTCAGCATGATCGTCATCATCCATCACTGAATATTGCGTGCACATCTCCCAGCCAACCATCGTGATCGGAATGCCCGCATGCAGTACAATTTTCGCTGCTTCCGGGTCTACGTAGAAGTTGTACTCCGCCGCCGGTGTGATATTGCCTAGTGCATTATTCGTTCCACCCATGATGTACAGGTGAGCAATCTCCGGAATAATCGTTGGGTCTTTCTGGATCGCCATCGCAATATTGGTCAGCGGGGCAATCGCCAGCAGCTCCATTTCACCGGGATGTGCATGCACCTTCTCAATGATAAAATCAACCGCGTGCCCGCTCTCGGGACGCTGATCCGCCTTCGGAAAATGTGCGCCACCCATGCCGTCATCGCCATGTACGTCTTCCACTGTACGGTGCTGGGCCTTTCCGTAGGCCATTAACGGACGCTCGCAACCTTTATACACGGGTACCTTGCCGCCATGTCCAGCAACCTGTACCGTGTACAGGGCATTTTCAACCTCCTGGTCGAATTGAACGTTACCGCCCGTAATGGTGATGCCCTCCACCTGAAAGTGGTGCAATGCCGTCAGGATCGCAATCGTATCGTCTCCTGCTGTATCTGTATCGATGATGACTCTTCTCATGATGCCGCGCTCCTTCTTCCGTTTATTAGTACATCCTATAAAACACTATGTCTTATTTTACATCAAAAATGTACCGATGACGATGGAAACGCCGATGATGATCGAACGCAGCAGTTGTGCTACTGCCATATTGCCCCGTGCAATTTCCTCACACACCCGCATCTTCGGAATCAGGAAGTCAAATATAATATAGACCAGACACAGAATAATGATTCCAAGCGCCGACCACATCAGCATATCCAGCCACGAGTGCGTCGAGAAAGATACCATTCCCACAATAATACACAGCCCGAGCAATTTGCTGCCCATATACATGCCTGCCGCCTCGTTACCCTTGGCGATTTCCTCACTATCGTTATACCGGGTCAATTTGCTAAAGGCAAAATATCCACATACCAATACCACCAGCAGAATGCCCACACCCACCGCCACATTCACAAGGTTTAATCCCAGGTTCTCCATTCGTTCTCCTCCTCATCATTCATCCGTTTACGAACCGTAGCCGCGCAATAATACGCCATATCTCCGGTTACTTTCTCCCCGACCCGTGGTAACAACCCGGCCAACCGTCCACCGATAACAAACACCCCTGTAAGCAGATAACCGCTGTACGCTCCGTCTTCCGTCTTGATCATGACCTGTTCCATCGGAACCAGCTGCTGATAGATTTTGGGCTGATTTTCGTAATAAGCTGTAATTTCCGCTTCATCCACATCTGTTGCCCCAGTCGCGAGTTTGGATTGAAGCTCCTCGGTAAGAGGATGTTCTATATTCTGCTGTCCAAAAGCATTGTCCGTTCCTAAATCCAACAAAAGTGTTCCTCTACCCTCGCGTCCCCAATAGCTCTTGGCTACATATGACATGGCGTTCAAGCGGAAGGGTTCAGCCGAAAAATAAGTTGGCAGCAGATATCGGAAAATCACGTCCATTTCTGCTTCATCAAAGAGGGTAAACCCGCAATATTCCGGGGTTTGCTCGTTACGCTCATAGAGCGACCAGATCGCCGCCATGAAGCCTTTGCTCTGCATGAGCACATGCTGCACCGGATTCATCAGGCCCAATTGTCCATCTCGCACCAGATCAAGCAGTGCAGCGCCAATGTCCACACCGGTTGTCTCATCCCGATCATCGATCAGATATTCCAGTGGATAGAGGCGGTATAGCAGATTAATCTTCCGACCCTGATGGTACAGCGCTTCCCCGGGAACAATCTCCAGCTCCTCCAGTGGGGCATAGAGAACATCGTAACCCGCTTCCTGACAGCGTTTCATCAGGTATTTCGTATTCGTTCGATCTTCGACATGTTCGCCAAAAGAAGTGAACGTCACCGGACCCTGCAATCCCTGTTGTGCATAGAATTCCAGCCATATCCTGAAACATTCCTGAATAAGTCCATCCATCTCGGCAGATAGCGCTGCTAGCGTAGTATCCTCGGCAAGACCGACCAGAATATTTTCCAGAGCAGCAGCCTCCGGTATACCCGTAGGGGTGTCCGTATTATTTTCAATACACTTGGGACCCGCTTCTCCAATAATCCAGTCCTGACGGGTAATGCCTCCAGTAACTATCTCCATACGTGCCGCCGGAATTAGCCCCGGATGGATACCGAGCTGATGCTCCAAAAAGGAATCCGGCATGTACTGTTGGATAAATCGCATCACTTTGCAATAAATGCCGTCTACCGCCTCGGCTGCGGTACGCAGCTCTTGTACCTCCGAGGGAGAATAGACCGTTAATGCAGGCACACAATATTGCTTCCCGTACATTCGATGGTATGGAATCTGTTGTCCGGCTTCACCCTGAAATACCTCTTCGTGACTTAACGGCAGTTGAACCACTTGCCTCATCAGGTTATCCTCCCGAACTGCGGAAGAAGCTACCGAAGCCGCTTGATTTGGATTTGGATTTGCTAATGGAGCTGTTACTGTCCTTGTTGCTTCGATACGACGACCCACCATAGTAATAGTGTCCACTGCTGGAATCATATTCGCAGCCGGTATCGTACTCCGGATCACATTCATCATTGTTGCTGCCACAACCGGATAACACGGCAGGAACGGCCAGCATCAGGGAGAAAGCAACCAGCTTCGCTTTTGATCCGGGTTTGGATGCTTGCCCCCGCTCTTGGTCACTCATCACAGATCCACCTCTTTCATATAAAACAACACTTTCTTGCGATCCGCATCCAGCACGGAATACAGGAACTCATACGTCTTGCCATCACGAACCATGTAATGGTCCAGCAATTGCTCGGCAAGCTCCATCGTATAAGTGGATGACGCTGTCAGTTCCAACTCCTGAAATGAGCTTCCATTCCACAACATATACTCTGCGCTGTACATGGAAGACATTTTGCACATCGCCAGCGCAGCATCCGCAATGGCTGCACCGTACTCGTCCGGCATCTGTTGGTCATAGGCCGTCACGTATACTGCATGTTCACGCCCATCCTGGCATTCATTGGACAGATGTGCCCAGAGCTTGTTTTTCACCAAGGTGGCATCCACCAGTTTGCGCATAAACAGTTCATCTCGGGTGACTGAAGTCTGTTCCAGCACCCCTGTCTCCACCTGTCGATCATCCGACCAACTCCGATACGTCAATGAATAATAGATACCGATTACCTCCCTTTCTGTAAGCTCTTAGATGAGCCGTTTCCATTCATACAAACGTATTTAACGCATGTGGAGGAAAAAAGTTACACTAATCCAGTTGTATTGAGTTATGAAATTGATTTGATTCACCATGACATGTAAAAAAAGAACAGATTGTCGCCAAGGTTTTGGCTCAACAAAGCTTGAAAAAAGGTAGATTCCGCGTTTGGTATATTTTAATCACGCTCCAAAAAGGCCAGAGAAGATTCTCCGGCCTCGTTGGTTCCATCTTATGCTCATGCCATTCCGACTTATAACTCAGCCCACTGGGCCAATACATCATTATATTTAGCGGACAATTGCTCGCGATCATGCCAGATTTGTTCCAGTTCAAGCGGATTGTTCTGCACCGTTTCCAATTGTTGATCCAGTGCCTGAATCTGTACCTCCAGACGAGCCAAAGTCTGTTCCAGCTTCTCCGCAGACGGTTGGTTGCCATTGCCACCTCTATGATTCGATGAAGCTTCTGCCGAGGTAGCTTCTGGCTTCTTTCCTGATCGGACAGTCCCGCTCGACGCTGTCGTCATACCTGACTTCATCTCTGACTTGGCGTTTCCGCCGGATGGAACGACTCCCCCTGCTGTGCCCTGACCTGCCGCCGCCGAACGAGCTTGCATATCAAGCTTCTTCTCGCGATACGCTTCATAGTCTCCGAGATAAGCGGTCATCTGTCCGTCCTCCAGTTCCCAGACACGGGACGCGAGGCGATTGACGAAGTATCTATCATGCGAGATGGCAAGTACAGTTCCTTCAAAATCAACTAACGACTCTTCCAGTGCTTCTCTGGATGCGATATCCAGATGGTTCGTCGGCTCATCGAGCAGCAAGACATTGGGTTTGCGTTGCACCAGCAGCGCCAGCCGCAGGCGCGTCCACTCCCCGCCGGATAACTGTCCCACTGCGCGGAATACATCCGCGCCATAGAATAGATATCGTGCCAGAATCCCGCGTGCTTCACCTTCCTCCACGCCTGCTTCGAGACGGAAGTATTCGAGTACATTCAGCTTCGGATTCGCAGGTTCCTCCTGTTGAGCCAGATACCCCACATCCACGCGTGCTCCCCACTCCAGCTTGCCCGCATTGGGTTGCTCATCTCCAAGCAACAACTTGAACAAGGTCGTCTTGCCGGAACCATTGCGGCCAATGAGTGCGATCTTGTCGCCATATTCCAGCAGACCCGAGATCCCGCGTAGAATTGTACGCTCGCCATAACTCTTCTCCACTTGCTCCATGACAATTACCCGTTTGCCCGTGCGGTCTGTAGGACGTACATCAAAGTCTGCGCTGCGGCGCTCCAGCACAGGACGCTTCACCTGTTCCATCCGTTCCAGCGCCTTACGCATGGAAGCGGCCCGCCGGAAGAACTTTTCATTCCCACCAACTCGGCCCCACTCCTCCAGTTGACGGATCGTTTCTTTCATTTTCTTGATCACCTTCTGCTGCTCCTTGAACTCCTCGAATTGCTGCAACAGCCGTTGTTCCTTCACTTTCATATATTCCGTATAACCGCCAGCAGACGTTTCCGCTTCTCCATCCTCCAGCTCCAGTGTTCGATTCACCACCCGATCCAGGAAATAGCGATCATGTGAGATCAGGACAATGGTGCCAGAGTATTCTCGTAAAAATCCTTCCAGCCACTCGACCCGCTCCAGATCAAGATGGTTCGTTGGTTCATCCAGCAATAACAGGTCGGGTCTGACGATTAGCTGTGAAGCCAACACGACCCGAGTCTGCTCCCCACCGGACAGCGAACCAAAGCGCCAATTATAATGGGCCTTGGCGATATCCAGACCGTCCGCCACCTGATCGATTCGGGCATCCATTTCGTATCCACCCTCACGCTCGAACTGATCTTGCAGCGCCGCATAGCGTTTGAGCAGGCGTTCCAATTGATCTGGGTCTGCTGCACATGCCGGATCGGACATCTGTTGTTCCATATCCTTCATTTGCGTGCGACACATCATAAGCTCCCTGAATCCAAGACTCAGTACATCCAGAACGGTATGGTCATCCAATCCTTCCGGAACCTGAGCCACATAACCCATTCGTGTATCTTTCTTGATCATCAATTGCCCTTCATCCGGCTTGTTTAGTCTTGCCATCAGGCGCATAAGTGTGGTTTTGCCGCTTCCGTTGCGGCCGATCAGGGCGACCTTGTCGCCTTCCATAATCTCAAACGTAATGCCGTCCAGCACCAGATGTGCTCCGTGGTATTGAGTCAGTTGTTGCGCGCTAATCATCATCATAATAAGGTTCCTCCTATGGTATGGAAGATCCTGACCGCAACACAAAAAGAGCCGCAGGAGGTTAGCTCCGCGGCCCTTCAGAATTCAAGCAATATCGCTTATCGTCCGAATGAGGTCAAGGCAGGCATCTTCTCGCACATGTTAACTTCCGTATATTCAAAATTGGACAGACTTCTCCCGTTGGTCAGAAAAGTATGAACAATGCCAGCCATAGCAATCGGCAGCTGGCTAATACGGTTGTTAAGCATCTCGTGATTCACCTGTCTTCACCTCCCTTGTCATAATTAATGTCAATATATCACAGACGAATGCATTCCTGCAACCATCCTTTGGCCTAATTCATCCTTACTCGACAATAGCTTTACTGCTCGATCTAGTTCCTGCCCCGTCGTCGAAGCATCACATCCCTGATCGCCACCGTAATAAGTGTTAACATTCCCGAGGTACCCAGTGATGCGCCGAGCAGGGCGTAACCGATGCCGTTCCACCCGCCCATATCGATACTGATCATGATTACAACGGCACCGCCAAGCAAGGCCACACATGGCAATATATATTGAACCCACGTCATTCGCCGTCCTTGCAAACGGTAGATAAGCCATTCAATCAGCAGCTGCACCGCCCACATTCCCAATGTCCACAAGATCAGTACTTCCATAAAGTCTCCTCCTAAGTGCTGGAAATGGAAAGTGAACCTCCATCCAATGGTCCTGCCTTATTTCAACCTCATTATTACTGATCCGTCCAACTTCATACCCCGCACGATTCTCCTTTATTTTAACCAATCGGAGAAAAACTGCCGGTACCCTTCCTTCATCTTCGTACGCGAAAAGGCACCAAACGCATACTCGCGGTTGTCTTCCGACACACTGCGCGGCGCGGCCGCAGCCATGTTCACCAGTTCAAACCAATTATCCTCGTTGCCTGCAAAGGCATGTGTGGATCGAATATGCCCGTAGCAGGCATGCTCCGGTTTCACGACCATTTTGCCCATCGCCATCGCTTCAGTCAGCGGCATCGCAAACGTATCAAAGGCGGAACAGTTCCAATAGACCTTGGCAGAGTTCATCAACGTAAATATCTCGTCCTGCGTGAGCGCAAATTTCAGCTTAACGTTGGCAGGAATGTCGTACTTCTTCATGGTTTCCTTATAGCGAACACCGCCGAACACCATGTACACTTCCTTGTCCGGGTTCTGCCGAGCGTACTCCAAAACCAGATCAGGGCGACGGTTTGCTTCATCCCGACCGATCCAGAGCACCCGATTATGCACAACCTGACTCGGGTCATAGTGCCGGTTCGCCAGTTCTTCGCTGAAACCAATCGGGATGACGTTCACGTCATGTACGCCAAAATTACGGCCTAGCTCTGTTTTCAAAAACTCGGTCTGCACAATCGCCTTATCCACCATCGTATAAAATGGCTTCATCATCTCATATCCCGTCAGCGCGGGATCGGGGAAACTGTGCGGGAACAATACACTCTTTGGTAGGAACATCTTCAAAAACGTAAACCCGGATACGGTGTAGATGACATGCTCAATATTTTGGCTATGAATCTGGTCCAGCACGATATCGTAATTCACCAGGTCACCTTTCTCATGCTCATAACCTGGCAACCAGTCGTATCCGCTGACATGACGCTCCGGCGAAATGAACACAATATCCACGCCCAGCTCCAGACCAATCTGCTTCAGCCGATCCGCAAATACGCGCGGTCCCTGAGCTTCCGTGAATTGAATTTTACGCATAACAAGTCCGACTTTACGCAAGCTTCTCACCCCTCATTTCTATTCCTCACCCAAGTGCTTCATGCACTGTTCCAGCGTCGCTGCCGTCTCATGCCACTGGTTACGCAACTGTCCCTTCGGCCATACACATTCCTCACTTCTCAGGTCACCATCAATCAAATGCAGCATCCAGAGTGAGAATACAATAGCATAGGCGTCGTACCATTCTGCAAAAGAAACCCGTTCAATCTGCATGCCCAGGCTCCCCAGTTTGTCCAGATACACATCCATGACCCGCTCTCGCAATGCAGGCGTCACCGTTCTAGGAAACAGCGGATGCGAGAGATCAACTAGGTGATATATATCCCACAGTGGCGTATTCAGATGGGCATGCTCCCAGTCCAAGACGACCAGTCTGCCGTCCACTTCTGCCAGATTACCGGGATGCAAGTCTCCGTGACACAGAACGGTTGGAAGTTCTTCCTCTGCCGTGAGGATCAATCTGGTGATCTTGTCCCAATCGGATTCGGACAGATGCATATCCAGTCTGGATAACAGTTCATCGTTAGATTGCCTATGCATTTGCAACACATCCAACATCGTGCGAATGGACGGTTTCTGCCCCACACGAGGCAGCTCACACCAATTCGTAACAGGCAATGCATGCCATGCTGCCATATGTGCCGCTGTGTTAAGCATGGTCGCTTCTTGCGAATCGTGCACCAATTGACCCAGATCCTCATAGATCATCCAGCTCTGTGCTGGAGCAATGGTAAGATCCGACGCTGCAATGAGTTGCGGATAGATCGGTGGCAAGCCAGACATCACACGTTCGTACATCCATCGTTCCCGTCCATGCTGCGCAGGATTCGTCAGCGGTTTAAAAATATAACTTTCACCGGTAGGAACAGTGAATCGCTCCACATATCGTCCGTTCATTCCTTTATACAACTGTTCGCGGCTTGTTATATAGTGATCATTCAGCATTCCTTCAGGCGTCACCCAGCTGTATGCATCCAACTCTTCGTTCACGCTACCCACCATCCATTTCGTTCTTCCTGCTGCTCCGATGTTGATTTCTATTCATCATACGTTGCTGTTCACTAGCCTGCAAGCTTTGGTCGTAAGCGCTTATTCCATGGTTCAAGTCAGAGGATTTAAAATGCTTGTTGCATTTTAGTTAGTAATCACTTACTATACAATCATGAAGAACAAACCTCATGTGGATAGCAAAAAGAAAGATATCCTACAAGCGGCGATGCGCTTGTTCGCAACCAAAGGCGTTGACGGCATATCCGTCAAAGAGATCGGTGACGCTGCCGGAGTAACCGATGCGGCGATCTACAAACATTTTAAAAACAAGGATGCCGTTGCCCTGGAAGCCTTCACCCAATACTGCGCGGACTATACCTCACTGATTGACGGGTATGTTCGACAGGAAGGTCCGGTGTTGGAACGTTTCAAACAATTGGTGACCGAGGTTCTCCATCTGCACGATGAAGATCCCTACGGGCTGCTGCTGATTTCACAGAATCATGAAATATTCATTGAAGCTGGAAGCAGCGAGGATTACCGTCAGCCATTGGATGCGTTAATGGATCTGATCGATCAGGGAATAATGCGGGGCGAACTGCCTCAGCAGGATTCACGGCTCACAGCCGTCCTGGTGATCGGTGCAATTACACGTATGGCTGTCTCCAGTATGCAAGGTGAGCTACCGGAGCTGTTGGTACCTTATACGGGCGAGACAGTTCATCGTCTTGCATCCATGTTGGGACAGATAACCCCAGAGTAGCGAGAGAGAATGGGAACCATTCTGACATCACAGAACACCAAGTAAGGTTAAGCGCTAAACGTTATAAAAAGAGAGTTTTCAACATACGATCAGGATATAGTGATCGATTACCAGGTCATACGTGACCTTTTCTTTTTGCACATGAGGTTAGTGTTCATTAACTAAAATAGTCAGGAAGTGTCATTTCCAATGAAGAAAATATTAATTATTCAAGGTAATCCCGTCTCACCGAGTTATAACGGCGCACTAGCTGAGGCGTATCGTAAAGGAGCTGTGCAGGCGGGTGCCGACGTCCGCATGATTACCCTGAACGAGATCACGTTCAACATGAATCTGGAGGGAGGATATCGTAATAAACTTCCACTCGAACCGGATTTGCTACAAGCTCAAGAAGCAATCAAGTGGGCCGAGCATCTCGTATGGGTGTTCCCAATCTGGTGGGGAGGACCTCCTGCCCTGCTCAAAGGTTTCATTGATCGAATCTTCATGCCAGGTTACGCATTCAAGTATCAAAAAGGAAAACCCTTCCCGGATCAGTTGCTCAAAGGCCGCACCGCCCGCGTGATCACCACGATGGATGGTCCGAGCTGGTACTTCAAATGGTTCCAGGGTGAGCCCGCACATAAAATGATGAAAATCTCCACATTTGCACTCACTGGCATCAAACCTGTTCGGATAACAACTGTAGATCAAGTGGGTAAGAAGTCAGATGAACAGAGAAAGAGTTATCTGGATAAGATTGAGCAGCTGGGGCGGAAGATGGAGTAAACGATTTCTGCAAGAAAGCCCTCATTGAAGCAGATGTTTAGCTCCAGATGATCACCTTATACGTTAAATCGAAAATCGGGGGATATGCACAACAGAGGTAGTCCGGTAATTCGAGTGGCTCCATTGTAATTTTAGTTTAACTTATATAAGAAAGTCGAACTGTGCCTACTTCCATTACAAAAAAAGGTTGCCCTTATGTCTTGTTCAAGACGTAAGCGACAACTTTTTTAGTATTCATGATGGTCTAACGAACCGTAAACACGCTATTCGCCCCATTTCCAATAAATTTGGGGTGTTCGTTAGCCACTTCGCACTTCTCATCGCATTACCCAAACCTAATACGACCGGACGGATGCTCAGGCAAAATAGCCGTAATCAACTGCTGCACAGCCGGATGATCCGACTGCATGACCGAATCCCCGGCATCACCGCTATAGACCAGCCTGCCCTGGTCCATCACGGCAATGCGGTCACAGATCGTCATGGCAGCCCGAATATCATGCGTGATAAATAGATACGATAACCCATACGATGCTCTGAGCTCCGCCAATAAGGATAGGATTTGCGTCTGGTGCACCATGTCCAGGCTGCTGATCGATTCGTCCAGTACAATTAACTTGGGCTTGAGCGCAATGGCTCGTGCGATGTTAATTCGCTGTAATTGCCCGCCGCTGAACTGGTGCGGAAGCTTGCTCCCATCCTCTGGTGTAAGTCCAACCTGCTCCAGCAGTTGTCCAACCACACGAAGCTGTTCTTTTGCCGACAAACGCTCGTAATTATCCAGCGGCTCACCGATGATCTGCGCGGCAGTCATAAGCGGATTCACAGCTGAATAACAGTCCTGAAACACGACTTGCAGATCACGTCGTAATCCCTTAAGCACGGGTTTGCTGGATCGGTAGATATCCTGACCTTGAAACAAAACCTGACCCTGGCTGGGCTTCTCCAGACCAAGGATGATTTTACCCAAGGTACTTTTACCTGCCCCGCTTGTACCCAGCAGTCCCAGACATACACCTTTCTCAATCGTAAGTGAGATGTCTGCCAGCACAGGAGGACGCGCTCCCGAACGATCCAGCCAATTGCGTTTGCCATAGCTATGGCTTACTTCACGTACCTGAAGCATCAGGTCATCCTCCTCTCTTGTACTTGGCAGAAGCAATCTCCGAAGAAGACGAAATTACACATCACCATATCCATTCCACCCCTACACTACCCACTCAAAATACAGTTCATACCCGCTCTACGTATACATCCACTTTGTAAATATACTCATCTATAATTTGCTATCGTCCCAAAGACATACTGGGCCTCGCATTTAACAACATCCGGGTATACTCATGCTGCGGCTGATCGAACAGTTGATACACATTCGCCTGCTCTACAATTCGACCCTTCTGCATAACCGCGACTTCATCTGCCATTTGCGAGATCACGCCCAGATCGTGGGAGATGAGCAAGACGGATGTGCCGTATTCGGTACGCAGCCGATCCAATTCCTGAAGCACCTTCAACTGATTCACAACATCCAGTGCCGTCGTTGGTTCGTCAGCAATTACCAAGGCGGGGCGCAGGCACATCGATATGGCAATCATCACCCGCTGCAACATGCCACCACTCAATTGGAAGGGATATCGCTTCATCAGCTTGGCCGGTTCGGGCAGGTTCATATCTGCCAAGGCGGCAATGGCTCGCTCCCGGGCAGCTGCTTTGGACATTCCCGTATGCGTACGCAAAGTTTCAATGAATTGAGATCCAATCGTATATACGGGTGTAAAAGCATTCATCGGATTCTGCACAATAAATCCGATGTCCTTGCCTCGGATGCGTCGCATCTCCTCCCCTGACAACGAGCCCAGCTCCCGTCCATTCAGACGGATGCTGCCCGATACCTCCATCCTGCGTGGATCAAGCAGATGGAGCAACGCGTTACATGTAACCGTCTTGCCGCTGCCACTCTCGCCGACAAGGCCAAAGACACGACCTTTTTTCAATTCAAAATCAATGGGCGCAAGTAACGGGACGGAATCCTCCGCTGTTCTAAGATTCACTTGCAGACCACGAACTTCGAGTACCTTCGCTGCATCATCCATCGTTACGTTCACCTCCGTGTGAGTTTGGTTCCGAATCAACTACCGTTTTGCAATGCCATAACGCTCGGATAATGCTTCACCCAAGATATTGAATGTAATGACGACCAGCAGAATCAATGCACCCGGGTAGATCATTAACTCCGGATGACTGCGAATATAACCCGTTCCTTCATGAATCATGGCGCCCCACTCTGCATTGGGTGGTTGAATGCCAAGCCCCAGGAAGGACAGTGCGGATATATCCATAATCGCCCAGCCCATCTCTAACGTGCCCATAACAACAATGGGACGCTGCACGTTGGGGATGATATGTTTACGAATAATCGTCCACGAAGAAGAGCCGCTAATCCGCGCCGCCGCGATGAAATTCCGTTCCTTCAGACTCACGACCATATTCCGGCAGATGCGTGCATAATACACCCACTGTACCATCATGAGTGCTAGGAGCACCTGCATCAGACCTGGACCAAATATCCCCACAATACCGAGCACCAGCACCAGATTCGGAAACGCCATAATGCCCTCACACAAGCGCATTAGCAGACTGTCCATCCAGCCACCAAGATAACCGGAGATCGAACCTACAATGACACCAATGAGCAGAGAAGACAGAAAAATCAGGGTAGCAAATCCAAGCGACACTCTCGCGCCGTACATCAGCCTGGTGAGATTGTCGCGTCCCAGATGATCCGTTCCCAGCCAATGCTCCAGTGATGGACTCGCCAGCTTCTGTAACAGATTCACCTTCACAGGATCATGAGGAGCAATCCACGGAGCAAGCAGTGCAATCACGAAGAAAAGCAATAGGATCACCGAGCAGATCTGGATGGCTCTCTGTCCTCTAAATACCGCACGCCATTTGTTTATCAATGCTCTGCACGTCCTTTCGCTGAGATCCGTGGGTCCATATAGAGCTGCACCAGATCAACGAGCAGATTGCATACGATGAACAGGCATGCCGCGAGGAAGACATAACATTGAATCACGGGAATATCCCGGTTAAATATTGCATCGACAAAGTATCGTCCGAACCCCGGCCAGGAAAACACTTGCTCCACAATAATGGTGCCTGTGAGCAGCTTGCCCATACTCATCCCCATCCCAGTAATAAGAGGCGATATGGCGATCTTCAGAACATGTTTCAGCATGATGACTCGTTCGCGAATCCCGCGTGTTCTCGCATACTGTACATAGGTCTCCTGCAATTGCTCCAGTACACTGGAACGCAACAATCGGGTGTAGATCGCAATAAGAATCAAGGACAGTGTAATCGTAGGCAGAACCAGATTCTCCCACGATCCACGCCCCTCCACAGGCAGCCAGTCCAGCTTCACCGAGAAAAAGAAGATCAGCAGGTAACCGAGCCAGAATTGCGGGATAGATGCTCCAAAATAGGAGATTGCCCGGCTGACCATGTCAATCCAGCTATTCTTGTACACTGCGGCCAGTATTCCCAAAGGAATACTCACCAAGGCCGATAACAATATACTCCAAAAGGCCAGTTCAGCCGTAGCCGGAAGCCTTAATTTCACTTCATCCCATACGGGTTTATTGGTGAGATAGGAAGTGCCGAAGTCCAACCGGGCAATCTTCTGAATCGTATGCGCATATTGGGTCAACAAAGGCTGATCCAGGCCAAACTCATGCCGCTTCTGCGCAAGCAGCTCCGGTGTTGGATAGATATGAGCAGCTGTCAGATAAGCCTCGGCCGGATCAACCGGTGAGATATGAATAAGCCCAAAGGTCACAAGTGTAGCGACAAAAACGATAGGAATGATCGCGATCATTCGTTTACCAATATAACTGATCACCAAACGTTCCTCCCTTTCATCAAGCTACATGACCTTACCAAGGCCGTACCACTTCCGGAATTAGAGTAATGACATCTTACTGATTGCCCAATTCAATGCCCACAAACGGATTTTCGTCACGGTTTGCCGGGAAAATAAAATTGGAGATTCTCTTCTGATATACAGCCGTTTTCTTAATATAAGAGATCGGTACGATCGCCGATTGCTCCTGAAGTGTCTTCAGGATAGAGCCATATAACTCCTGGCGTTTCGTCTCGTCTGTAGATGACAGGGCTGCATGCACCTGATCGTCCAGTTCCTTTTTCATCGGCAATGCACTCAGGGTCTCGGAAATCCCGAATCCAGGGCTCGCCACAACGTTAATGAAGGAATGCGGATCATACGGCGCGCCGTAGTTATACCAGAAATACAGGTCAAAATCATTGGCTTTCAGACGTTTGATCTGAACCGTCAGTTCCAGTCCCGTGAGGTTTACTTTAACCCCAAGCTCACTCCATTCCGCCTGAATGGTCTCCGCCATCGCTTTCTGAATCGGGTCCGTTTTATCAAAAATCATCTCGAACTCAAGCTGCTGCCCGTCTTTCTCACGAACCGTACCACCAGCCGGCAGCTTCCAGCCCGCTTCATCCAGTAATGCTTTGGATTTCTCCACGTCATACGTGATCGGTTCCAGGTCTACATTGGTGTACGGATAGTTTTTGGACAATACGGTATCGGCTGGTTCTTCCAAACCGGAAGTAACGCCTTCCACCATTGCCTGTTTATTAAACCCTTGCTGTAACGCCATCCGTACTCTGACATCGGACAGCTTCGGATTGGAAGAGTTCAGCAGCAAGCTGCGAGTACCCACCGGATCAGACAATTGGGTCACATATTCATCGTTGTCACGCAACTGTTGGAACGCATCCAGACTGATTACACCTTCACCGTAGATCAGGTCAAGATCGCCTTTTTCAAAAGCAAGTACACGGGTTTCACCATCAGGAATGATTTTGACTGTAATCTGATCGACCTTCGGTGCTGTTCCCCAATAGTTCGGGTTGCGTTTGAACACAGCATATTCGTCCTGCTTGTAATCAGCCAGCATCCACGGGCCAGTACCCACCGGCTCTTTGATGCCTTGGGATGTATCCCCGTCATCCGGGAATCCGGCTTCACCAAGGAAGCGGAAAGGACGGACTACCGACAAGTCCTGAAGAACCGGATAATAAGGCTCAGTGAGTGTCAGCCGGAAAGTCTGCTCGTCCACAACCTCCGTCTTGTCGAGCACACCTACAATGCCCAGCCAGCTATGTGTATCTTTATTTTTCATTACAGCATCAAAATTCTTTTTCACAATCTCAGCATTAAATGGCGTACCATCTGAGAATTTTACACCTTGGCGAAGCTTGAATGTATATACTTTGCCGTCATCGGAGATGGTCCATGATTCTGCCAGCGCAGGTTCCAGTTTTCCGTCCTTCTGGTAACTGATCAGCGGCTCATAGAGCATCGATTGGGCAAATAATTGCGAAGGATTGTACGTATGCGGATTCATTGTACCGATATCACGCGGCCACGACATCGTAATCGACTTCGTTGATGTATGATCCGAGGCAGCAGATGAGGACTCATCTCCACTTCCTGTATTGCTGCAACCCACAATAACAAATAGCAACAAGAGCATCGTTGCCAATGTGAGAGCCGAAGATTTGCGATGTTGTACAGACATGGATGTTGAACCCCTTTTCTCTATTTTATGATAATGATTATCATATTCATCCATTAAGAATAGGCAGGAGCCCTCCTTTTGTCAACAAAATTCGACATTGTATGTATACCTATTAAATATGCCAAAAAAGCCCTTCCTGCGAGAGGAAGAGCGACTTGACCTGAATATGCCTACATATATACGAATAAGCTTGCCTTTACGTGCTATTCCTTGCTCACAGCCCGGATATCTTCGAAAGTATAACGTGCCCGAAACAGGTTTGGTTGAATCCACCTCATTAGTTTAGATAAAGAAATCCTGAATGATAATCTACATCTAAAGCTCCAAAAACGCCTGTAACGTTCGATCAGACAAACCCGGAATGTACTCGTGTCCGTACTCGTGATAGACCACCAACTCTTTTTCCGAACGAATCCGGTTGTATGTTGCAAACTGGGTGGATGGCGGGCAGATGGTGTCCGCAAGTCCGGTAACAAACAAAACCTTGGCCTGAATCCGTTCAGCCAGATTGGAGATATCAACGTATCCCAGCTTATTGAAGATGGCATTCTCCCGCTCATGATTCGGATCAAATAACCGGAAGTAATACACCAGTTCCTCATAGGCAGAGGTTGAGGCCCCTAATTCCCATGCTTGTCTGTAATCTGATAAAAAAGGATATACCGGCACTGCCAGCTTCACGTGCGGTTCAAGTGAAGCACACGCCATGGCTAACGCCCCACCCTGTGAACAGCCGTATACACCCACCCGCTCCGCATCAACGTGTGGCATTGACATCAGAATGCGCACGGTCTGCACCGTATCGAGGAAAACGTTACGGAAATATAACTTATTGGGGTCAGGGTCATCGATGCCCCGAATGATATGTCCTCGAATGGTTGTTCCTTGGACATGCAGGTTATCCTCGGAGAGGCCACCTTGTCCACGGCAATCCAACGCCAGCACCGTGATGCCATGAGCTGCATATGCAATCTTGTCGAACCAGTCGCCGCTATCACCGGAATATCCATGAAACATGGCCATTGCCTGGCCTTTGTTATCAATAGATGCTGCTATAGGCCGAACCAGCTTACCATGTACGCGTGCGCCTCCCACACCCGTGAAATAAAGATGGAAGCATTCTGCAAGCGGCGATGTGAAAGCCGCCGGAATCAATTCATATTCAAGCGATTGCGCATCAAGCTCCGCGAGGGCCCGGCTCCAATAAGCATCGAAATCGTCCGGTTTCGGACTGCTTCCGCTATATTTTTTCAATTGCTCCAATGGCATGTCGCCCATAGGATTCACTCCTGTCTGCATGTACACGAAACATGCCTCTTCGTGAGTCATGTTCAGCTCGTATTTAAATGGATACAAAAAAGACGCATATGAGGATATCACTAAAGATTCTTCTTCACATACGCCCTCTTGTTTCTGGTTAGACTTCTACCGTGATGCCCTCATAGAACCGACGAATGACCTTCTCCGCGGGCTTACCATACACCCCGTATCCGTCATCGATCAACGCATCCTTCTCTGCGTACAACTGTGCGCTCCAGTCCCATAGGCCGAATCCGCGCACCCAGTCACGCTGACCAACATGCCGGAACATGGCTTCATAGAAACGTTCCTGTTCCTCCGCGCTCACTTCGCCTTCCAGTCCCCAATCATTCGGCACCTGGGCTGATCCGCTGCGGCTGGGGCAACCGGCTTCCGCAAAGAAAAAGGGTTTGCCATAGGGAGCAACTGCCTGCTCAATACGATCGAGCTGTGCCTCCCAATCTCCAATGGGGTAATAACCGCTGGATGAGATTACATCCACAGCATCCCACCACTTCACATGGGCTTCCTGATACTTGTCGGTGTTATACGATACGAGTCCGGAGTACACTTCACGAACAGCAGTGATCACCTCACGCCACTCCTGATCCCGACGCTCGGACTGTACCATCTCACAGCCAACGATGAACATCTCACACTTCTCCTGCTCCGCAATTGCCGCATAGTGCTTCTGAAATGCCGTGTAGCTGCTGAACCAATCCTTCCACTTCGGCTCACAAGGTACATCGATATCAAAAAAGTTAATGTGTGCACGCCATGTGCCATCCGTGCAGTTGACGGTTGGTTTCAGAATGACACGCAGCCCGAGTGTGCGGGCATATCGTATCATGTCCACCAGTTCATCATCCTCCACCAGATGTGCACCGCGATATTTCACCTCTACCGCCTGCGGATGATCCTGATGTGCCGCCAGTGCAAAAATAATATGAGAACTGCCTGTGCGCTCAGCCATCAGACGCAACGATTCTTTGGCCTCCGGCTTGCGGAAGTCTCCCCTGCCACTCATCCAGCCAAATGTAAATCCCTTGATGTACTCCATGTGCATTACTCCCCTGTGTTCCTGTTCACTTTAATTACAGCTTGCCTTCCTCGTGGTCACCAGCAATGACTTCGTCCGTCTCGATCACATAGTTCACGATCTCTTCGATGGTCGTGTACGCCACCCCAACATACGTATCGGCTGCGCCGTAATAGATCGCAATGCGTCCGGTTTCTGCATCATGCAGCGTTGCACACGGGAAGATGACGTTATCTACAAATCCTTGTTCCTCATACCATTTTTCCGGTGTCAGAACGAAGTTGGAGGAACGATATTTTACTTTGGAAGGCTCATCCAGATCCAGAATGACCACACCCATGCTGTAGACAAACCCGTTACATGTTCCAGTTACGCCGTGGTAGAACATCAGCCAGCCTTCGGACGTTTCAATCGGAGCAGGTCCGCCGCCAATTTTGACCGATTGCCACCAGCCTTGGCCGCCTTTACTCATCACATGACGATGTTTGCCCCAGTACACAAGATCCGGGCTCTCGCTCAGGAAAATATCTCCGAATGGCGTATGTCCACTGTCGCTCGGTCTGGACAACATTACATAGTTATCGTTGATTTTTCGCGGGAATAACACGCCATTACGGTTGAACGGCAGCATAGGATTTTCGAGACGGACAAATGTTTTGAAGTCATCCGTTTTGGCCAGTCCCAGTGCTGCTCCGTAAAAATCGGTACACCAGATGATATAATACGTATCTTCGACTTTCACCAGACGCGGATCGTACGCATAGTTCGGCATAAACGGATCGCCATTTTCATCGACAAAGGCAATGCGTTCCTCTTCAATCGTCCATTCCAGACCGTCCTCACTCGCTCCCATGTGAAGATGCGGACGTCCATTAACGGTTTCAGCGCGGAATACCCCAATGAATTTCCCTTCATAAGGTACAACGGCACTGTTGAAGATACGGGCAACGCCTTTAACCGGGTTACGCGGAACTACCGGATTCGCCGAATGTCTCCATACCGGCCCTTCTGTTCCCTCCGGTTTGGCTTCCCACGGCATATTCGGCAAAGCATCCCCAACAATGTGTACGTTTTTCGTTTCAGCAACTGACATTTTCATTTCTCCCTTCGAATTTTATTTAACTGAGCCTTGCGCGAAGCCATTGTAGATGTACTTCTGTAGCAGCAGGAAGATGATCATGGTAGGAATAATGGCGATCATGATGCCGGCGCTGATGACTTCCCACTGCGATCCGAACGGTCCCTTGAATTTGAACAAGGCGGTGGATATGACCTGCAGATCGGTCTTCGGCATGTAGAGGAACGGTGTGTAGAAGTCGTTATAGATGTTCACACCTTTCACGATAATGACCGTTACAATGGCCGGTTTCAGCAGTGGCAAGATGATTTTCCAGTAGATCGTGAAGTACGAGGCTCCGTCCAGCATGGCAGATTCATCCAGTGCACTTGAGATGGAGCCAAGGAACTGCAGGAAGATGTACACCGCAATGATATCTGTCCCCAGGTACATCACGATGGCTGCCCAGCGCGTGTTGAACAGGTCGAGCGCGTTGATGATCTGGAATGTGGCGACCTGCGTCGTAACACTTGGAATCAGGGTGGCGAGCAGGAATGCAGCGACCATGATCTTTTTGCCTTTGAATTTGAATCGATCCAGTACATACGCAATCATGGAACCCGTTAAGGTTGCACCAATAATGGAGATGATCAGGATAATAATCGTATTTTTGAAACCAACCAGCATGTTGCCATCCACGAAGGCCTTCGCATAATTCGCAAAGTTCAGCCAGTTGGCGGGTGGGGCAAGCGGGCTGCTGGTAGCATATTCTGCATTCGTTTTGAGGGATGCGAACAGGATGACCACGATGGGTAACAAGGCGATAAACGCTGCCAGAACCAGGGAAGCATATTTCACCACGCTCGCAAGGGTGTATTTAAATTGTGTCACGTTTATTCCTCCCCTTTCATGGTAACGCGCTGCACAAGCGTAACAAGAATAACAATCATGAGCAGCACCACAGCCATGGCGGATGCCAGTCCCAGCTTGCCGTATTTAAACGCCAAATGAACCGTTTGGATTACAAATGTCATACTGCCGTTGGAACCATCGGTCATGATATATGGAATATCGAACGCACTAATTGCGCCGCTAATGGCCAAGATCAGGTTAAGCTGCAGAATGCGCGTAATACTCGGCAGAATGATATGGCGGAATTGCTGCCAGCGATTGGCACCATCAATATCCGATGCTTCATACACATCCTTCGGAATGGAAGAGATCGCACCCAGGAAAATGATAAAGTTGAAGCCCATGTATCTCCATACCGATGCGCCTGCAAGCGACACATTGATAATATTCGGATTACCGAGCCAGAGCTGTGTATATTGTCCAAGACCTACAGCATGCATGAGCATATCAAGTGTGCCGTCCGGTTTGAAGAAAAAGAGGAAGATAAAACCGATAGCTACCCCATTCAGCAAATAAGGGAAGAACAATATGCCTTTGAAGAAGTTTTTGCCTCGGACTTTGAAACTCAGAATTGTGGCAAAGTAGAGCGCCAAGCCCATCTGCACGAACGTAGCCGCGAAGTAGTACAAACTGACAATAAATACTTTGAAGTATTCTGGATCACTAAATATGCGGGTATAGTTCTCAAAGCCAACATAATCAAATCTTTTACTATATCCATTCCAATCGGTGAAACTGTATTTGAACATGTTGATGACAGGTAAGTATGCAAACGTGAACAGCAACGCCAGCGGAATAATTGAGAAGGCACAGATGATAAATATGCGTTGCGCTGAGTAACCCCAATTCGAAAGTTTTAAGTACTTCATGCTCTCCACACCTCCAAGCGGTTCTCCCGCCTATATATCGAAAGACTCCCGTCCAGGAAAATTTGGCCAAACAACTGCCAGGGAAGGCACATTCGGCATCATAACTTTTGAACCCCCATGCCCCCCAACATGGATTTCTCCATGTTCCCGCAGTCTGTTCGCCATCTGATCCAATTACGTTAATCCATTTATTTCGTGAGTTCTGCTCGTGCTTTTACCCACTTATCGTTCAGATCTTTCATGATGTCGTCATACGATTCCTTGCGGTTGCCGATACCTGCCTCGATAATGCGTTTTTTGAAGTCAGGCTGCCAGAGGCCAATTTCACCTTCGTTGTCGATCTTGTCAACCAGACCTTCCTGGCCTTCTTTGGCAGGTGTAAGTGTAGAGAATTTAACGTCTTTGTATTGATCCAAAATCGGTGGCAATTCCGCATTTTTGTCAGCATCCATACCGCCGCCCTGTTCAACTGCGTAGTTCGATTTCGCCAGGAACCAGTCAATCCAGGCTTTGGCAGCAGGTTTGTTCTCACTGTTCACGTTCATGCCGATGTTGTAGTCAGCAGAAAGTGGTACCACAACCTCGCTTGCATTGGTTGGGAATGGAAGGAATCCAATATCGTCTGGTGTATCCGTCATCCCCTGGATCTGTGTAATCGCCCAAGAACCAAGTGCCATTGTAGCAATTTTGCCTTTGGCCAGATCCGCTTTGGAGCTTTCCCAGTCGGTGGTTGTTGGGTCTTTCTCAATCAGACCGTTCTTGGCTGCGTCATAGAGCACTTTGTACAGTTCATAATGCGGCTGACCGGGCACAAAGTTCTCATCTGTGTTCGGTTGGTCCACATTCACGTAATCTACGCTGCCGGCAACTGTTGGCAGATCCGATTCCCATTGCGTTAATGCCCAGCCGGATGCGTAGTTGGTATAGAGCGGAACGGCATCAGTATTGTCTTTGATTAACTGAAGCGCAGCCTGGAATTGCTCCGGTGTTTTTGGAACTTCCAGAATGCCTGCGTCTTTGAAGACCTGTTTGTTATAGATAATCCCGGAGAACGTGATGACCGTAGGGATCCCATACACCTGACCATCCACCATGCGTTCTTCAATCGCGGTATATTTGTCTTTCAGTTCATCGTACGTGCCGAGCGGCTCGAAAAAGTCCGGGATATCCGCGATCGGAACACTGGTCGGGATCATCAGTACGTCACCATAATCTTTGGTGCTCATACGGATCTTTACTTGCCCTTCATAATCAGCCAGCGCCTGGAAGTTTACTTTCACATCCGGGTATTCCTTATTGAACTCCGCCGCGTAGTCTTTGAACACGGTATCCACAATATCTGTCCGTTGCGTCAGAACAGTGATTTCACCTTTGATATCTGCCGGATCCGTACTGATCTCCTCCCCCGCCTGCGAAGATCCACCTCCGGATGAACATGCAGCAAGTAGCGAAGTGATGAGCAGCATCGTCAGCAACATCATCCAACCTTTGTTTTTTCTCAATTGTTTCGACCCCTTTCTTAATTCCATTAGGTTATCGTTAAGGTTACAAAATGAATTCTATTATGGTAACGCTTACCTGTCAATTGATTTATTTATAACCTAACAAGAAAATTTGTGAGGGATTTCGTTGACATCTGTTTTTCAGAGCACTAATATTATTTTATAAAGTTACCGTTAACTTAATATATTAGAATGATGCACTATTTTGAAGGAGCGCTCACTTATGAATACAACAACATCCCAACTCCAATCTGAGATTAAGGCGCATTGGGAGAAGCAGATTTTACCCTTCTGGTCCAACCTTAAAGATACAACCCACGGTGGGTTCTATGGCTGGGTGGGCAATGATCTTCAGTTGAATCCGCAAGCCCCCAAAGGCGGGATCGCCACGGCACGTCAACTCTGGTCTTTTGCAGCGGCGTATCGGGTTACCGGAAACGAGAGATGGCGCGAGCAAGCGGAACACGCATACCGTTTTCTCGCCGATCATGTGATGGATACCGAACATGGCGGTATGTACTGGATGGTAGATTACACAGGGGAAGCACTGGACACGAGCAAACATGTGTATACGCAATCCTTCGGCGTGTATTCACTCAGTGAGTACTATCGTGCAACCGGGGATGCTTCTGCATTGGAACTTGCGAAAACGCTTTTTGCTCTCATTGAGGATAAAGGTCTGGATGCCGAGCTACCTGCATACAAGGAACAATTTGATCGCACATGGAAGGAACAGCCCAATGAAATGCTGAGCGAAAACGGGGTGATTGCGGATTACACCATGAATACGCATATCCATGTGTTAGAGGCCTACACCACACTCTATCGCGTGTGGCCAAATCAGCAAGTGAAGGCGGCGCTGGAACGCCTGCTCGGCATTCTATATGAACGGGTGTATGACCAAGACACCACGTTTCTCGGGGTATTTTTCAACAAACAGTGGGAGTCCATCATTGATCTGCGCTCGTTCGGACATGACATTGAAGCCAGCTGGCTGATTGACGAAGCACTGAAAGTTCTGGGGATGGAACAACATCCAGAGTATGCGGCGATGGTAACAGATATTGCCTATAACATCTCCAATGTAGCCGTGAATGCGGATGGTTCCCTGCTCAATGAACAAGAAGGTGAACATGTCGATGAGAAGCGCATTTGGTGGGTTCAGGCGGAGGCGATGGTCGGTTTCTATAACGCGTATCAGCGCACAGGTGATCCACTGTTTCTGGAGAGAGTGGAACGCTTGTGGACCTATACAAAAGAAAACATCATAGATCAACGTGCCGGCGGGGAATGGTACTGGTCGGTTGATGGGAACGGAACACCGGATCAGAGCGAAATCGCAGGACCGTGGAAATGCCCGTATCACAATAGCAGATTCTGTATTGAACTAATCGAGAGGATGGGATCAGAATGATACACCCGAAGTACAAGGAGTTACTGGAGAAACAGGAGCAGTTGCTTACACGCCCCAATAAGATCAATTCTTCTTTCTACAACGGCATATATGATCGGTATCAATACCCGGTCATCACTCGCCATCATGTACCGCTGCATTGGAGATTCGATCTGGACGAGACGACCAACCCGCATTTCATGGAACGTCTGGGCATTAATGCGACGCTAAATCCAGGAGCCATCTATTTCAATGGCAAATACGTCATGGTCATCCGTACGGAAGGATTGGACCGTAAATCGATCTTTGCGCTCGCCGAGAGCGATAATGGAATTGACGGATTCCGTTTCACCGGTAAACCATTGGTCTGGGATGATATCGATGCGGAGGAAACCAATCAGTATGACATGCGCCTCGTTCAACATGAAGACGGCTGGATCTATGGCATCTATTGCTCTGAACGCAAAGACCCCGAGGCTCCTCCATTTGATACATCCAGTGCAGTTGCACAAGCTGGATTGGTCCGTACACGCGATCTTACAAGCTGGGAACGGTTGCCCAACATCACAACCAATTCCCCTCAACAGCGCAATGTCGTATTGCACCCGGAGTTCGTGGATGGAAAATATGCCTTCTACACCCGCCCACAGGACGGATTCATCTCGACTGGCAGCGGCGGCGGTATCGCCTTCGGTCTGTGTGAAGACATCCTGAACCCGGTCATTCATGAAGAGACGGTTATTGATGAACGGCAATATCATACGGTCTACGAAGTCAAAAACGGCCAGGGCCCTGCTCCGCTCAAGACGGATCGCGGCTGGATTCACATTGCTCACGGGGTTCGGAACACCGCAGCAGGGCTGCGTTATGTGTTGTACACTTTCGCAACGGATCTGAATGATCCGACGCGGATGATTGCCAAGCCCGGCGGCCATTTCATTGCCCCTTATGACGACGAACGTGTAGGCGATGTATCCAATGTTATTTTCTGCAACGGTGCCGTGGTCAATGAGAAGGAAAAAGTCTTTATCTATTACGCATCCAGTGATACCCGCTGTCATGTGGCAACTACCACTCTGGAGAAACTGGTTGATTATACGTTCAACACACCGGCCGATCCATATCGTTCCCTGGACTGTGCCAGCCAGCGGGGTCAGCTGATTGAACAGAATGAGAAGCTTCTTCAGAAACAATTAACGTAACATCGGTAGAACGTCCTCTCAGGGAAACCTGCCATGTGCTGAAAATTAGCGAAACAACATCCAGAATGGCTTTATTCCAAGTGGGTAACGATGTATACTGATATGGATTGTTATTATGTTGGAGGAAAGCACTCATCATAGTGACAGCACAGTGTGCCTATACCGGCTTGAAGGAGGCGACCATACTGAAGAACAATATCACCATGCGGGATATCGCCGACAGGCTCGGGGTCAGCAGTGTGACCGTCTCGAAAGCGTTGAATGATAAAGATGGCGTGAGTGGCGAATTAAAAGAAAAAATTAAAGTGCTTGCTATTGAAATGGGCTATCGTTATAATGCCGCTGCCCGTTCGATGAAGGAAGGCTTAACCCATAATATTGGCGTAATTATCCCGGAGCGTTTTACCGGACCTACGCAATCGTTCTATGTACGCGTGTTCCAGCGCATTACGAAACATCTGGAGGAACAGGGCTACTACGGTATTCTGCACATTCTGAATGTGGAGGATGAGGAAGAACTAACACTGCCCAAGCTGTACAGCGACAACAAGGTCGATGGTTTCATCGTGCTCGGACAGATCAGCAAAGAGTATATTGAACTGGTGCGATCAATGGAAGTTCCCAAAATGTTTCTCGACTTCTACGATGAACATTCCGACATTGATTCCGTCGTTACCGATAACTTCTACGCTGCCTATGAGCTGACGAATTATCTGGTTCAGCAGGGCCACCGTAACATTGCTTATGTAGGGAACCTGTATTCAACGAGCAGTATCCAGGACCGATTCCTCGGGTATTACAAATCCTTGCTGGAACATCGCTTGCCAATGAATCCGGATCTGGTCTTAAATGATCGGGATGAACGAGGTACTTTTATTGAGATTGATCTGCCTGAGCAACTGCCAACGGCTTTTGTATGCAACTGTGATCAGGTCGCTCACCTGCTGGTCCAGAAACTGACTTCCATGGATATTCAGGTGCCTGGCCAATGCTCTGTTGTTGGTTTTGATAATGATATCTATGCCATGCTCTCCGATCCCAAGCTGACAACCGTCGAAGTGGATGTGGAACAGATGGCGCGCACGGCAGTCCAGTCGATGCTCAAAAAGATCGACAATCCGAACCGCAGTTTCGGCCGTGTTCATGTGAAAGGTAATATCATCTACCGTGACTCGGTGAGTGCTGCGTCTGCCTCATCCGATACCACGAATATCTGAATTAAAGAATGAGATTAACGAACACAGATGACTGGCCTCTACCATACTGGCCAGTCTTTTTCTGATGCATCCGGGCTTAAAGACGGCGACGATCTGTTGAATCCGTCAAAAACGTAGTCGTTCTCCAAATCGAGAGGATGAGAATCAGCTCATACACATTGGTTAAAGTCCCGGTTTCCACCGGTAAGGAGATTAACTGCCCTACAAACAACAATGCAGTCCCAACAAACAGCCATACCCATTTATGTTTGAAAAGAACGATTAGGCTAACCAATAAAAGTACAATCCCAACGATGATAACCATCATCGGCGGACCTCCATGACCTTCTGCCATATATCTCAGTACTCCATACTCTTCTATAACCTTGAGATGGTTAACTTCGGATAGAGTAAAGCCTACGATCTGGTAGATGACCAGACCCAGTGTAATGAGCCAGGCTGCCACTTCCGATATTCTTCTATTTGCAAACTTGGTACCTGAGCTGCGCAAGATATGGTAGCCAACAAGAATAAGGGTAGGGGTAGCAAAGGAGTGTAGCCAAAACCGAAGGCTACTGAGAACCATTAGCAGTCTCCCCTCCCCTATCACATTACCTGCAGCAATAATTCCATTGTCATATGCCAAACTGAACGCTACCAATAGTTGAAAACTGGAATACGTGAGCCATTGCTTACTTCGGGTTAAATTGACGGCCATCCAAACCACAAGGATCAAATAAACAAGAGTAAGTGCGGAGTATATCCATACATCCACGCTGTTTCATCCTCCCTTTACCCAGCCCTATTCATACAGAAAAGGCTGTTCTAATTTTTTTAAGACTTATGTGTTAATTCTTACTCATTCTAACCATGTATTGATTAGCCCCCTTTCTATGACCAAAATGTCATAGCGATAATTAATAAATTATATTTACCGGTAAGTAAAATTACAAGACGAATTTGTATAAATAGTTAATTTGTCATAAATTTAGTCATAATTTATATAGAAAGAGCACCCCCGGCTATCGTAGCTGCAGGAGCACTCTTTTCTTAGTTTAAAGAATGAAAAAGCAACAGGTTACTCTGCTGTCCCACGCTTGGTTCTCCGACCAAAATCACATCATCGCTTAATAACTTGTTTTCAACCAATTGTCCTTGGACCAAGTCAGTTTACCCGAACCCGCCCCATTGGATGCTGTGAGGCGTGCATTCAACGTGGAGGGGTCATCCGTGGTATAGCTGTATGGAAGTGACGAGAAGCCGTTCCAGGAGAATGATTTTACCACGGCCGGGATTGGCGCCAGCGGGCTGCCAGATGTATCGCTGCTGCCACGGAAGGAGCTTCCATCCAAAGAATACATCGTATCGGTCACTCTGATTTTGCCGGTATAGGTTGGATCTGCCGGATCGGTTTGATTGTTACGAACAGGATACAGCACGTCTTTAATGACTGACTTCTCAACCAATACAGCTCCGCTCTCCGTAGAGATTGCCCCATTGCCAATGATATCGAACTTATAGCCTTTGGACGCAATCGCTGTTGCCATCGCCGTTGTAATTTTGGCTTTAGCGGCACGTGCCCCTGTTGCATCCATCACGATGTTGTACGCATGTGCGTTTCCTCCGCGCAGGCGTGGCATCCGGTCCTGAATATCTTTGTAGAGATTATGGTGCAGCGTCATGGACAGATTGGCGTTAGCTGATTCCAGGCTGGTCGAACCGACCAGATGTCCTTTCTTTTGCGGTCCCGAGATGGCGATAATGTCCGCTTTGCTAAGACCTACAGCACTGCTGCGGAGGTAGTTGTACATGGGATAGGAAGCCTTGTTCGCTTCCAATTCATTGATCTGCTGGGTAACCCAGCTGTTCGAGCTGCCGTCATCCCCTTTGAAGAGGGACCAGGAGATGGTCACGCCACTGGTTCCTTTTTTCGAATCGATGAGTCCGTCATAAGCTTTATTGAAAGTGCAGTGATCAATCCATACGTTGCTGTTCTCCTCCAGGGTGATATAATCCCAATCGTTCTTGTCGTAATCGCCCTTGGTGGATTCATCCCATTCCCATAACTCATCGAATTCCAGGTTGCGGATGATCACGTTGGAGCTTCGTTTCACGCTGATCGCAGCGTGTTTGATTTTGGAGCCGTTGGCGGAGAAAATGGTGAGTCCATTGAAACCGTCAATGGTGAGCTTGCTGACACCTGTCTGTTTCAATACGGGATGGGTCAGTGCATCATTATGCTTGGCAAAAGGCGAAGTCTGCGCTGCACTCGGAATTTCATTCCAGCCCAGATTCAGATCGTTCATGATCTCAACCACTTTGACACCCGAGTTCTTCTTCAGAGCCAGTGCCAGATCGGTCGCATTATACACTTTCTTATACGTGGCTGTGTTCGATTCACTAATGATGCCGCCGCCCGTGTTACCTTGGGAGAAGCCTGTGAGATTGTAGTCCGCATTGCCCGCTGCCCGCACACTTGCCGGTCCGGACAATAATGTTAGCCCCAACGTTATAGCCAAGGCTGTGCTGCACCAGCTTCGAAATGTCATTTTCATCGAATCCATTCCTCCCGATATATGATGATTACAATCGTCCAGCGCTTCCATGACAGGTCACGAAGGACATGTCCTCAATGTAAATGTTGTAAGCGATTACAACAATAATCCCTATCTCACATTCAGGTGGAAATGCTGATGCAGATAGGGATTGTACCGGAAGCAACCTTGAATCGTACGGAGTTAACTTGGGATGTAAGATTTCCGTGATCCCTTGAGACAGCAAGGCGATGTCGGATAAATGGAAACCAAAAAAGCAGGACTGCATCTGCTGCAGACCTGCTCGATTCTACTTTTTGATGGAACGTGTCCAGAAGCCGCCATGGAACTGTTTGGGCTCCACGGTAATGACAAATGCTTTGGGGTCCAGATCGAGAATCGTCTGATAGAGCAGTTTCTGGTTTTTGCGTTTCGCCAGAATCTCCATCACAAGCCGATCCCCGTCACGTCCACTCCCCACCCATGCAGTAACGCCGTACCCTTTATCCCGCAGGGCATTCGCTACGTTGCCGCCCATCTGGTTACAGATGACTTTAACGGTAACGTAACCGAGTGCAATCTTCTCTTCAATCCAGGCTCCGAGCAACACACCCAGTCCATAACCCACAGCGTAGACGATCAAGGCAGAAGGCTGGGTCAGATATTTAAGTACCAGATTCAGACCGAGCACATAGATCACAATCTCACCCATGCTGATCAGTGCGGCGATATATTTCTGTCCTTTGAGTGTCAGAATCATCCGGAGTGTATAAGCCGATACGTATACAATCTGGATCAAAAAGATAAATACCAATATTTTAAACAATCACAATCCCTCTTTCCTGGCCTTCACAACGGAATTGGCCCTTTGCTGCATCTACTCGACGATTTCGTTTCATTCTATGCTCTCTGTACGTTCGCTCTATCTCCATCATTGGACGTTATACCCTCATTCTAAACGGTTGGATGTAAATCCGTAGGCATTTTCTGCTCTCCGGCATACCGGAACTGCCATTATAGAACCGTTTGTACCGATTATCAACCCGGCGAAGGTCCCAGGGTCGAAAACCGGTGATTGTGAATATGCTGTATCATCATAACGCCGAGCACGAGCGTACAGAACCAGGATGGATGGGTCACAACAAAAGGGGGTATCGTCATGCAGCTATGGCAGGAGATGGAGCGGGAAGGCATGGAGGAACTCATTTTTTGCCATGATGCGTATAGTGGTTTGAGGGCAGTCATTGCCATTCATAGCACAGCCCTTGGACCTGCGCTCGGTGGATGCCGCTACTGGACGTATGCGTCCGAAGAAGAGGCTGTTCGGGACGCTGTGAAGCTTGCCAAAGGCATGACGTACAAAAATGCAATCTCCGGACTGCCCTATGGCGGCGGGAAAGCGGTCATATGGGATGTACCTTTTGCAAGGAATGCAGCACCTCATAAGGGGAGTCATGGGTCTCAGAACGTTGAGCGTGTCGTTGGAGGTCTGAAGGTAGAGCACCAAGAGAGCGTTGCCTCTGAAGGGGAAATCGTCGCTGAGGAAGTGTCGCATCATATAGCTGGGAGCCCGGATACAGACGTATTCAGGCGAGCGGAGCGCTTTCGCGCACTGGGACGTTGTCTGGAGCGACTGAACGGGCGGTACGTGACCGGTCTTGATCTGGGTACCACGGCGACAGACATGGACCAGATCCGAATGGAGACCGCACATGTGACGGACACCACCGGTTCGCTTGGGGCGCAGGATGACTTCACAGCGGAGATGACCGCCTACGGCGTACACATCGGCATTGTGACCTCGCTGCGCCAGCAAGGCATTGCATCCTTGCAGGGCATTCCCGTTGCCGTCCAGGGACTGGGCAAGGTCGGGCATGCCCTGTGCCGTTACCTGCATGCAGCCGGGGCACGGCTCATCGTGGCAGACGTTGTACCGGGGCGTGTACAACGTGCCCTTGAGCAGTTCAGCGGCGCCATCTCGGCCAATCCGGCCCATATCCACGCCGCTGAATGCACGGTCTTCGCCCCCTGTGCCCTAGGGGGCGTACTGACCCCGGCAACGGTGGAGGAGCTGCGCTGCTCCATCGTTGCCGGGGCGGCCAACAACCAGCTGAGTGAACCACAGCTGGTTGCAGGCCGCATGCAGGCGCGCGGCATCCTGTACGCGCCTGATTACGTGCTCAACGCAGGCGGAATCATCTCCACTGCCTACGAGCTGGAAGGCGCCGAGCCTGACCTGATCCGCCAAAAGGTGGCGGGAATTGCAGGCACGCTAAGCAAGGTATACGCAGAAGCTGCGCAATCTGCACTCTCCACAGCGGATGCAGCTGATTGGCTGGCGGAATCCATCCTCCGATCTGGCCATAAAAAATAGGTCGCCCCACTCTGCCACCTGGGTATATTCATACCGCCAATACCTTCTCCGCCACGCTATAGATTCAAAGTTATAGCATAACTGGAACTCATTCATTACGGGCTTCATTGGATGCCGACCTACCCGCAAGAGGAGCCAGCATCTGTTTTACTCCATTCTAACGAATCTGACACACGCTATTTGCCCCTTTTTCATGGATCTAATATGTAACGAATCACAGAGACGTTATCCCGCTTGATTGGGTCCTCTTTTGAGCAAAAAGACCACTTTTCGGAAGGATAGCGTTCTTGAGATTCGTTAGAATTTATATTTTAGATATTTACACTGAATAGGTTGTCTCAGGTTCGTTAGCGCTACGGCGGCGAAGGTTTCTTCAGGGAAACATCACCTATCAAAAAGAGCTAACCTCGACATCCGTGTCAAGGTTAGCTCTCCTTAGCTCTTCTCACTTCATCCTTCTCATCTCTAATCCCTTGATTCTTGGTTCTTGCTTCCTCGTTCTTCATTCTTGGCTTTTGGCTCTTTATTCCTCGGTGTTTAATCCATGCTTCTCTGGTGCACTGCAGCTCTAATATCTTGCTTCTCTAGAACGTTGATCCTTAGGTTCGCCTCATCCAAGTGCTCTAAAGCACAGATGGCATGGAGTTTTCTTGGAACATTCCCTCTTATCCCAATCACCTTTTTGTTCGCTCCATCTTTTATTCTTTTATTCTTTTTCTTCTGTTCTCTATTCTCTGTTCTCTGTTCTACTCTATTCTTAAGCTGCAACCGGCCTCTTATCCGCTGTCTTCTTCTCCCGAAACAGCAGCGTCCACAGCAACACATTTGCCACGATCAATAGCACTCCATAGATCCATACGCCCCCCGGCACGGAACGGAAAAAGACATGGATTCCCCAACATATGGCAAGCACAGGGAGGGCGGCGAATACATACCAGCCATCACTTTGTTGCGCCATACTGAAGGATTGAGAGAACGGTGGCTTGCGCAACAACAATTTGCCTGCCAGCGGGACAAGCGCCGTAGCTGTCAGCATAATAATCGCAATATCCGGCAGTATCCGTAATCCAAATGTCCAGGTAAACAGCACGGCATTCGCCAGAAATATAGGCAGGAACATATTGCACAGGAACGCCTTCAGAGCACCTTTGTATAACGCGCTATCATTTGCCATCGGTGCAGCGCGAAAGGTCCAGAATGCCTTATATTGTCCCGAAAATTTCAGCATGACTACGACCGTGACAACCAGCATTAGCACGATATAAAAGGTGTATACGAACGAACTTTGCCTAAACTCTGTCCAGGTAGAAGATTGCAATTCGGTAAACCAAAATACATAAGGTAAAACAAATGATAATCCAAGCGATGGATACACCTTCAGCTTGAATTCCCGTTCATTACGCATCATGCTGGCTGACAGACGGAAGCAAGCTTGTTCCTCTCTGGAACGACTGACCACCTTGGAGATCAACCGATCCCATCTTCCACGTCTGCGTCCAGAGGACTGGCCCGAATGTGCCATTTTTTCCAAATACAATTCGAAGGCAGGCATAAGCTTCACATATACGATCAGACTCACCACCGGAACAAAGACTGCCAGTGCTGTGAACGTATAGATCCACACATTTCCGCCCCCTGCAAATAACCATTCATATGCCGCCGCATACCATAACGGAGGCAACAGCAACTGCCACCATGCCGGGGTAAATACCATACCAAAATCAATAATGCTGCACGAGCGGATGACCAGCTGATAACCGATTGCAATCCCCACCGAGAGCAAAATCTGCACCATGTTGATCATATCCTTCAGCTTCTCGCCATCCAGAAACTTCATCATGAACAGATAGATCAGGGACGTTGTCACCAGAATCAACATATTGATCAGAATCAGTTCCACAAGGAAGATCAGGAAGAATAAGACCCCATGTGTCACCAATGCAGCAATTAACGGTATGCCAGTTAAAGAACCCGTCAGCAGCAGCAGATATACGCCTGCGTGGATAGCACGTGCCATACCCACCGTTCGCCCATTAACAGGCTTCGTCATGATGATATTGCGGTCCCGGATGTCTAACAGTACGGAGGAAAAATCCGAGATCATGGACGTCATGATCATAAACATCAAGATGCCAAACACAAGTCCCATCTGAAGCATGAAATGCCCCGTATCCCAGACGATGAAGGGAACCATCATCAGTCCCATTAATCCATACAACCACAGGGAACGAAGAAACTGATTACCTTCCTTGCGATCTTTTTTCCCTGAATTGTTGGACAAGATGGTAGGTACTCTGCGTTGATCCATCTGGAACTTCACTCGCAAGATGAGGCGCAGCACATCATAATCCGCCCCTGTTCTGGCGATGAGCGGACGAAAGCGATCCAGAATCTTGAGTGTGCGGAAGTCGGAGGTTTCCTCCATATCAGTACACCTCCTGCACAATCGATACAAACCGCTCTGCAATGGCTATATGCTCATTGAATCCCGTCAATTGATTAAACACTTCCTCCAGCGTGCCTTCCATCGATTGCTGTTGGAGTTGTTTAAACGTTCCATCTGCCACTACGCGTCCTTCAGCGATGAGTACAATTCGACTGCTGATCTTCTCCACCACATCCATGATGTGTGACGAGTAGAAGATGGTTGTGCCTTTGGCTGACAACTGCGACAATATCTCTTTGACCACCATCACACTATTGGCATCCAAACCGCTGAGTGGTTCATCCAGGAACAGCAGATCCGGGTCATGAAGCAGCGCAGAGATCAGCAACACTTTCTGACGCATGCCTTTGGAGAAGGAGGCAATGCGAGCATGATATGATTTTTCGAGTCCAAAACAATCCATCAATAGCTTGGCTTTGTAATCTGCATCTTCATAGGACATCCCGTACAGCTCACCCGTAAAAGTCAGATACTCCGCAGGCGTTAATTGTTCGTACAATTCCGCCACCTCAGGAACATAGCCGATTCTGCGCTTATACTCCACATCCCCATCCGCAATATCTTTACCAAAGATTCGCACCGTACCTACATATCCTTCAACCAGCCCGAGTAAAATCTTAACCGTTGTACTCTTGCCGGCTCCGTTGGGACCAATATATCCAATCATCTCACCGCGATTTACTTCCAGATCGATGCCATTCAGCACATAACGTCCGTTGTATCTCATACGCAAGCTTTCAATTGATAGCACTTGTTGTTCATTCACTTCGTTATCCAGCTCCTGTCTCTATCTTTTTCTACAATTCTACTAGTTTACCACAGTTTGGGATGGTAATGATCGGAAATGCATCACGAAGTGAGCCATCATCTGGTTTCCCCTTTGGTGCAAAAGCATCACGTAACAAGCGTGAACACATCACAAAGCCCCTGTCCCACCTTAAAGGCAAGAGACAAGGGCTTCTACTTCACTTTATTCGGAAACTTATTAGGTAATATCTACAAAGTCTTAAAGTCTTACTGCACCTTCACAATCTGAAAATGCTGATTCGTACCCCCATTATCCGTCCACTGGATGGCCGCAGCCCCATCAGCCAAAGATTGACCCGAGATGTCCAAGACCTTGCCTGTACTGCGGTTCTTCAGTTTATAATAACCACCACCTACATGGACGAGCTGCCATTGCTGGCTGGCCCAACCCCCGTCATTCCACTGTTCAATGACCGCCCCATCGGTCGTGGCACCATTCTCTACACCGATCAGCTTACCGCTGGAACGGTTGATTATTTTGACATAGCCGCCACCCGCATCGGTAATCTGCCACTGCTGACTCGTTGTTCCCCCATCTGCTCGCTGCTCCAAATCCGCACCGTTGGCGGAGGAACCCCCAATAACATTCAGCAATTTGTTACTCTTGCGGCTAATCAGCTGATATGAAGCATTCGGGTCCCATACCTCTGATGTACTTGCTCCAGTTACGTTACCAGTTGCTGTATCAATCGTAATACTGCTGGCCCAGTTCATTGCCAGACTGGTTGCGCTTGGGAATGAAAGTGGAAGCCAGACATACTTGGAATCCTGCACAGGCCCGCTCCACGCCCCTGCCCATCGATCACCCATGTAGAGATAGGAGGTCGTCTGCGAACCCTCTACCGGAACAACATAGGTGGATTGAGAACCATATGTTGTGCTGTCTCCAAAGTTGCTAAGCCCACTCCATGTACCTGTAATGCTGGAGGCTGTCGCATATTTGGCCTGATTTGGATTCCATCCGGTCGCACCCGAGGTGATCAGGAAGTAGACGCCGTCTTTTTTGAACAAGGCAGGTGCTTCACGATATTGTCCGGGCCACAGTGTTGTGACAAGAGAATCCACACCCAGGAAATCCGGGGTCAGCTTATATATATTCAGATCCGCATTCACTCGGGTTGCAGAGATCAGATAAGCAGTTCCGTTATCGTTATACACCGTCATATCTCTGGAATCATATCCAAGTGGACGATAGCTGCCCACATATGTGTAGTTGCCATCAACCGTATTCGAAGTAGCTACGGCTACTCTGGCTTCGCCATAATCCAGCCCATTCTCCTTGTGCATCCAAAGCACATATTTGCCAGTTGCACTGTTGTAGATGACTTTCGGGCGTTCAATGTTGGAGACATTCAGCTCGGCTGCCGAACTGCTGGTAAGCACATCATTGCGATACTCCCAGTTCTTCAGATCCGATGAACGATACACCGACACCGCCTTGAACGTTCCATTCGGGTTGCGATTCTCCCCAAACCAGTAATAATACCCGTTTGCCTTGATCATCCCGCCCCCATGGGCATGAACAACATTGCCATTGATGTCTTTGAACTGGATCCCGTTCGTTACACTGAGCGGAGCAGCTGAAGCATTTGGTCCGGGTGCGAGCAACATGCCTAATGATTGCAACGCCAAGAGTAAAGCAAGCAGATAACTCAAGCGGCGAGTAAAGCGGCGTGAATGTGTATTCTTTTTTAACCATCCATCGTTCATAGCCATATCGTAATGCACCTCCATGTTTTTTTGTGAAGCGCTTACACAAATAAAATCGATATGTCTCGTCTGCCTCCGATCGATGATGCATTTTAACAATAGAATCCCTGGTAAGACTGGCTGGGCATTCACCTCCCTGATTCCGATTGTATCCGCCACGTTCCTGCTCGAATAGTGAACAATCCGGCGGAAGATGTACAATTATATACTCCGCTCTCTCCATCAACAGCAAAAAGACGCTTCCCCCGAAGCGTCCTCTGCTATACCTGCCCTGCCCCTCCATGATGAACGATCTCTAGCTGTGTGTAGCTGTTCATAGGCAGGTTTATATGATGTTTTAACAGCGTATGCTCGCCCTTATTGCTTAATCTTGATCGTCAAAATCCTGGTCGAACGATAACACTTTACCTGTGTTGGCATCAATATCTACATCTGCTTCACCTTGGGCGGTTCTCAGTTCGATCTCATACACATAGCGACCATCATCATGATCCAGTTCAACTTTGGTTACCTTACCACCCGTAACTTGTTTCAACGCAATGTTTGAAGCTTGGGATGCCGTCAATTTGACCTGCTTGGAAGCAGAGTTGTTAGATGTATTGCCTGTTACAGCACCCTCATAATCATCGTCATCATCGTAGTCTTCATCATCCACGACTGCCAGGATTTTGCCTGTGTACGCATCCAGACGAACGACAACATCATTTTTGCCTTTTCGATCGATCTCGATTTCATAAAACGTTTGGCCGTTTCTTCGCTCCAGATCCACATCATCCACCTTACCATCGGCTGCTTTCAACGCCAACGCTTTCGCCTGGGATGCATTCAGCATTTTGCCTGTGCTGTTCTGGTTCTGTGTTACGGATTGTGTTGTTGATGCTGGTGTCGTTTGCACAGATTGTCCATTCACATTCCCACTAGCCGCCACGGCTGATCCACCAAGTAATACCGCTGCTGACAAGCTGCCAATCCATAGTTTATGTTTGTTCATCATCATCATTCATCTCCTCGTTTGTTGTTCTCGTTCTCGTCTACATCTATAGAATAACTTGCAGGAATGAGAGATCAGCGAGAGTTAGATTAGAAATTGATGAGAAAATGAGGAGAGTGCTCATTTAACATCTGTTCATGATGCAGGTGTTCATAAACATGTATTCAAAAACAAATGAAAAAGATGATTCCACATCAGGAATCATCTGTCCAACGAAGTAACGCTATATTCAATCGGTCTTTTGTAAAAGTTAATCCTCGTCCTCATCCCAAGTTACGGAACGAATTGCTCCCGAGATCGCATTCACCTGCACGATAGCCTCCCGGCCATCCTCCAGATCAATTTCCACCAGATAATACGGATTACCGCTGTTGGTTCCACGCAGTTCGATGTCATCCACTTCCCCCGGGACCTCCGCAAGTGCCTTCTGCTTGGCTTGTTTTTCGTTCAGAAACTGAGGCTTGGGATCATCCTTGGTTGGGTCAGTTGTCGGGGCTGCGATTGTTTTGGATGATATCGTCTCTCCCGTATACGGATCAATCGTGAGTTCTTCACGGCTGTTATCCTTCGCCTTCACGACCGCCGTGTAGACCGGGCTGCCTTGTTGCTCCACAAGTTCAAGCGAGACCAATTGGTTATCCGTTTGTTGTTTTAACAAAGCCGTCTTGATCTGCTCGCGGCTCCATAACGTCTTCTCTTCCGCTTGCGGGTTCGACTCCAGCCGTTTGATGGAATTCACAGTAGCCGTAACAGCATCCACTTGCACGTCATATAATCCGGTCTCCGAACGGAGCTGCATGATATACGTCCCGTCTTTCAACGTGGAATTCACAATCTCTCCTGGATATTGATCCAGCACCGATTGGGCTGCCGCATCTGCCGTAAGTACCTCACCAGTCGATTGCCAAGGCTTCCACCAGGCAACTGCTGCCACAATCAGCACAATGAGAAGCCCCGAACCCCACCAAAGTGTTCTTCTCGATTTGGCCCAACCACTGTCCCCCTGCTCATGCCGCTTCATTTCCGGTGGTCGCTGCTCATGCTCTGTCATCCTTTTTCCCCCTAACTCCCCCATAGCCGAATTCTTTTGCTGTATATCAGTATATAAGAGAAGAATGAGAATTTCATGAGAGCGGTCCGTTCTGAGCCGATAATGGCAAAATAATGGAAGCCTCGGTACCTTCACCCTCGGTACTGGTCAGTTCAACCCGCGCTCCCACTGCACCTGCAAGTTCTTTGGCAAGCGACAATCCCAGACCTGAACCACTTGCGCCCAAGCTGCGTGTTCTGGCTGGATCAACCCGGTAGAATCGGTCAAACACCTTCTCCAGCTCGTCCTCCCGCATGCCAATCCCTGAATCCACAATCTGAATACGGCACTCTTGTCCCTTGGCTTCCAGCTTCACTTCAATTGCATCTTCACTATACTTCCGGGCGTTATCCAGCAAAATAAACAACAGTTGCTTCAGCTTGCTCTCATCGCTGATCGCCCAGATTGGACCCGGATCTTCACACTGGACTTCGCGGTGGTAGGCTTCGCGAAACGCACGTGTGGATTCTGTTGCCAGTCTCGTAATGTCCACACGCTCCAACTGTACATTCCACTGCTCTGGCTGCTTCGCGAGCAGTAGCAGTTGCTCGGTCATCTCCCGCATGCGAACCGATTCGGACAGAATCGCTTCCACCGCTTCATCAAATACCTCGGGACGTTCTTTCCCTCGCCGCTGTAGCAGACTGGCATAACTTTCAATAATGGTCAGCGGTGTTTTGAGCTCATGAGATGCATCGGATACGAAACGTTCCTGTCGTTCAAAGTTGGATTCAAGCAGATCCATCATCCGGTTAAACGTCTGTCCCATCGTTTTCAGTTCATCCTTCGACCCTTCCTCCAGTGGTAGGCGCTTGAATTGGCCGCTGGACTGAATGTCACTCATCGTGCGTGTCATCTGCTGAATCGGTCTGGTCATCCGGTTCGCCAGAATCCGGCTGGAGATGATGGCTGGAATAAGAGCAATAATCGTGACTGCCACGAGCACGGTACGAAGTACGGACAGACGATTCTCCGTCTCTGCAATGCTCTCGGTGACCTGCACGTTCACCACCTCACCATCAGGCCAGATGACGGGGACCGAAACCCACACGTAACCAATCTGTTCAACTTGGGTATACTCTGATTTCTTCTCACTTTCGTACTTATAGGGCAGCTTGCTTAGCTGTTCGGAAGCTGCTGTTGTCGTCACCGGTGAACTGGTGCCGTCCTCATTGACGATCCGAAGCATGCCGTTCACAGGCGCGTAGGCCCGCAGCAAGTCATCCGGCGGAATGGAGCCGGCAGACTGACGCACTCCTTTGACAATAGACTCCGCTTCCGCTTCCACCCGATTAACCTCGTTATCAATGGACATCCGTTCAAACACGATATAGACGGACAGGTTGACCGCGATTAACAGCACAGCAAATAATACAGACGAATATCCGTAGATTTTACTGCGCAGGCTCATGACTGTTCCTTCAGGACATATCCCACGCCCCGTACGGTATGTATTAAGGGCGGTGTGAATCCGTTATCCACCTTTTTGCGCACATAACGGATATACACATCCACCACATTGGTATCTCCATAATAATCGTATCCCCACACGGCCTGTACAATCTGGTCACGACTGAGCACCTGACGTTGATTCTGAAGCAGATACACCAGCAGATCGAACTCACGTGGTGTGAGTTCAATAGACACACCATCTCGGAATACCTCTCGCGTTCCTTCATTCAGTTTCAGCCCGGCAGCCGTCAACCAGCCTGCATCAGCTTCATCCTTATGCCCAGACAAGTCATTGCCTGTATCAGCAGGTGTAGACGAAGAAGCGGAAGAAACAACCGATGCCACTGCACTAAGCCGCAATGCGGCCCGAACTCTGGCAAGCAGCTCTTCAATCTGGAACGGCTTGGTGATATAGTCATTGGCTCCGAGATCCAGGCCGGATACTTTATCTTCCACGGAATCTTTGGCGGTGAGCATAATAATCGGAACTGTAGCATCTTTAGCCCGAACTCGGCGCAACACTTCAATTCCACTCAGACCAGGCAGCATCACATCAAGCAGAATCAGATCCCACTGACCTTCCCCATACTTCTCCAGTCCTTCTGTTCCACTCCCCGCCTTGCCTACCTGATATCCCTCATACTGTAATTCCAGTTCAAGCAGACGTGCTATTTTGGGCTCATCCTCTATGACCAGCACGGCTTCGTTCATGCAGCGCTCCCCCTCATCCCCATCATTTCATTCTCCCGTTATCTTACAATAACATCTACAGTTTGCCCAAGGCATCTTCAACGGACTGATTCCCGGCAATCAGATCAAAGGCCATTCGGTACGTCTTCTCTTCCTGCAAAGAAGCCACGATGACGCGGGCCACATCTTCACGCGGGATGCTACCCGGTTCCAGATCGGTTCCAACTGCAATCTTGCCAGTGCCCGGCTCATTCTTCAGACCACCCGGGCGGATAATCGTGTAATTCAGATCACTTGCAAATAAAGCACGATCCGCATAATGCTTGGCCACGTAATATGGCTTAATGGACTCTGACCATTTCTCCCGTTGATCTGCGCCATACGCACTGACCAGAATATATCTGGAGATGCCTTGCTGCTCTGCGGCTTCCATCGTTTTCACCGCACCGTCGAGATCAATAAGCAGTGTTTTGTCCTGACCCGTAGATCCGCCAGAACCTGCTGTAAACACAATGGCATTATGATCCTTCATGGCTTCAGCCAAGTCGTTAACACTACCCTCCAGATCACCAATTACTACTTCGGCACCAAGTTCCTTTAGTGCTTCTGCCTGCTCCGGTTTGCGGATCAGGGCCGTTACCTTATGCTGGCCTTCCTGTACCAGCTGCTCCACTACATACTTGCCGATTTGTCCATTGGCTCCTATAACTAAAACGTTCATGCGTCATTTCTCCTCTCAGTTGAACGGACTGCCTATTGCAGCTACCCATTCCTTGTATATATGGATGCTCATCCTATCATTTAAACGAAAGCCGGCGCTTCTAAGCGCCGGCTCCTGGTCCATGTCCGTTGAATACTTATCCGGTACATCATCTGAACATCTATGGGAAATGCAACATTCCGTTGTCTAATAATATACCTTAGACCCTATATGATTTATACGCGACCTCAGATCGGCCACTACCGCCGCATTCTCTTCACATCTGAATAGTAATGATCTTTGTTGTCCATTTCAACAGAAAAAAGGACGCCCAGAAGGACGCCCTTGAATGACATGAAGATTAGTAAGCCAGTGCGAACAAACCGTGAATGTGAGCCAGGTAACGAATGTTACTTGCTTCTTTCATCATGGTTGCAGGCAGACCTTTCAGACGAGTCTGGTTGCCACCGATCATGCCGACAGCATCTTTGCGACCCAGACTTCCCAGCGTACCGGAGAATACTGGTGTGAAGGATTCCATTGCGCCACCTTTGAACATTACGCCCAGGTTGTGACCAATGGTTTCACCCATTTGCCAAGCCAATTGTGCTGTTGGAGGATAAGGGCGAGCACCTTCGCTAGGGAAGACCACTGCGCTGTCACCAGCAACAAACACATCTTTGTGGGATGTGGATTGCAGAACTTCCGTAACTTTCGCACGGCCGCGATCCACTTCAATTCCGCTGTTAGCAACAACCGCGTTACCTTGAACGCCACCAGTCCATACGAGAGTGTTCGTAGGGATGGAGCTGCCGTCTTTCAGCATAACTTCATTTTCTTTCATCTCGGTAATCGCTACGCCAACGATGAAGTTAACGCCACGTTTCTCCAGACTGGATTTCGCACGATCAACCAGCTCTGGCGGGAAACCAGCCAGGATGGAAGGACCTGCTTCAACCGTGTACAGGGAGATATCGTTGAAATCGATACCTTTCTCTTTACATGCAGCTGGAAGAAGATCAACGAATTCGCCGACAAGTTCGATACCTGTCAAGCCGCCGCCACCAATAACAAACGTTGCGTCTGCTTTGTTGCCGGATTTTTTGTATGCATCCAGACGTGCATCAACGTGTGCACGAATGCGGTTTGCATCACTAACCGATTTCAGCGTGAAGCTGTACTCTTGCAGTCCCGGAATTCCGAAGTAAGCTGTTTCGCTACCCAGGGCAACAACGAGTGCATCGTAAGAGTATGTGGAGCCGCTGGTCATCAGAACTTTCTTCTCGTCCGGCTTGATTGTATCCACCGTATCGATTTTCAGGTTCACGTTTTTGCCACGCAGCAATTTTTCGAGCGGAAGAGCAACTGCTTGCTCAGCAATGCTTCCTGCTGCAAGACGGTGCAGTTCCGTGATAATTTGGTGTGTAGGGTAACGGTTCACGACAGTAATTGTCGCTTCTTCCTGAGACAAGTATTGACGTGCAGTCAATGCAGTCAACAGACCGCCGTATCCTCCACCCAAGATCAAAATTTGCTTCGACATATCCATCCTCCGTTCTTCTAAGTCTTAACGTTTCGGTTGTTGACGCTCGTTCAGGATGCTCAGGAAAGATTGAGCAAAACGAAGCGATTGTTGTACGTTTGGATCTTTAAGCATTTTCAGCATAGCGAACAAGCCAACTGAAGTTTGCTCTGTTTGCGCACGGTCATTGGCTTCGATGGCAGCAGAAGCTACACCTTTAGCTTTGTCTACAACAGGCTTAGCGAACTCGCCCATTGCGCTCATTGTGTCGCTGATCAGAACTTTGTCTGTTGCTACACTTTGTGCAAAGTCATAAGCTTTCGTCATAGCAGTAACCATTTCAGCCAGTTTAGGCAGGTTCTCCACCAGAACGGTTAAAGACTCCTGTACCTCAGGCTTCATCAGTTGATCCAGTACATCCAAGGACTGGCGTTGGGAAACGTCGGCACCTTCTGTAACCGGCACCTCTTGTTGAGTAGGCGATTGTGACATAAGAGAAAGTCCTCCTTTACTTTGGGATAGAAGTCCGCGACTTTCATGATGCCTGTCAAGCAGAGCCGAACCACAAAATACATTGAATACAACTAAATGTACCAAATTTCACACAATAGGATAAGCGTAGCTCAGGGCCACTCTCACATCATGCATTGTATCTTGGATCTATTGCGGACAACATGTGTTGACGCACAAAACGACAAGCAGGCCGAAACCGAACTCTATACCCTTATATTACACCTCTTACACATGAACATGAAAAAGAAATTTTTTACACTTGTGAAGATATTGTGAACATTGTAACAAAATCGATTTTTTTGTCAACCCGTGCAAGCAGGATAAGTCCGCCAATTCCTCTGTCCAAAATCCGTATACCTACCATATGTGGTATGAAGACAAGATCACATATGACCAGATGTACGATATGTACACAAGAAAGGGTGTATTCATCAAAAATCACAGGAATTGTTTTCCAAATCCAAGAATCTTGTGCAACGAAATTGGTCACTCTCGTTATTATGCAGCGTTGGGCTCAGCCTTATTCCATCATTGAGACATCTTTTCTATTTCAAGTATGAACCTCTTGCACCGCGATTGCAAAAATTGAATTAAACTGCCTGCGTTTAGATTACGGGCATCCCGGTTAATAAGGACTACACCAGACAACGAAGGAGATGTTCGATATGAGTAATTCAACTGGCGATAAAATCAAAGCAGGCGTAAACAAGGCCAAAGGCGAAGTGAAGGATCAGATCGGTAATGCAACCAATAACAGATCCCTTCAGGCTGAGGGTAAGAAAGACAAAGCCAAAGGTGCTGTACAGGATAAAATTGCCGACATTAAAAAAGATCACTAGATCCTTTTGATGTGAGGTCAAAAAGCACGATAATTCGTGCAATATATCGTTTGATAGTTAGCCTGCGTCTGTATTCGGAAGAAAACCGAAAGATGAGACGGAGGCGCAAAAAAGCCAAGGAAGGTGTCAATACACCCTTCCCTGGCTTTTTTTGTGTATGTGTATTTTACACAGCTGGAACCGCGTATCTTGCCATATCGATAATAAAACTGCGTGTTTCCCTTGTTCTATGATATTCACGGCTGAACTGTCTTACCCATTCGGGATGTTCCTGGTACCAGCGGAAGGTTCTTTCCAATCCTTTTTCCAATGTCATCTGGGGTAACCATCCCAGTTCGGCCCGGATTCTACCTGAATGTACGACCAGACTGGACCCTCTGGACTGAGTGGGTTCTTGCTCCCGAATCTCTACAGCCGCTAAGGATCGATCCATTGGTTGCAATAATTCCCCGATCTCCTGCATGGTTGTTCCAAGCCCTGTCGATATGTTGTATACCTGTCCGTCTTTGCCTTTCAGCATGATCTGCTCAATGGCCCGAAGCGCATCATCCACATACAAGAAATCACGCACTGCCGATCCCTGAATATCCAGAGGCAGTCCATCCAGCATCCGACCGAAGTTTCGAGGAATAATACGGTCTGGCAATTGCCATGGACCATAGAGGTTGGTCAAACGAAAGAGTTTGACTGGAAGCTCGTAACATTGAGCGTAGGAGTGGGCTAGCATCTCACAGGCGACTTTGGATGCAGAATAAGGAGAGACGGGTGCATACGGATCTGATTCATGATAGACCCTGCCCCAATCCCCGCCATACACTTCAACAGATGATGCCAGCAAGACAGGGATGTGATGTTCGGTAGCATATTGCAGAACAGCCTGAGTACTGAGGGTATTATTGCGGAAGACTTCCCCTGGTTGATGATACGAATAATCCACGTGAGGCATGGCTGCCAGATGAATAATGTAATCTGTGCCAGAAGGCAGATGAATCCGGTCTGAGGCAAGGTCACAACAAATGAACGGCATCTCATGCAGAGGAGAGGCGTGAACAAGCCTCTGACAATAATCATCCCGATCCAGCAGGGTGATTCGATGCCCCTTTTTTGCCAAATACTGTGACAGATTAAATCCCACAAATCCAGAAGCTCCTGTAATAACAATGTTCACACACGATTCCCCCTTGCGATTTATACAACGAGTGCATTGAAGAGAGTTTATGTACTGAGTATAACCTTAAAATGATACATTTTGTATCATTTTACAATTGTTTTTTGTTCGTCCTGGAACTTATCGGGTAATTTATAATGAGGTGATATGAGATGAATGAACGGAGAAAGAATGTAGAGACCTTATTTCTTCAGGATAACGGTGTAATTCCCAATCATCCGACCCTGCCTGTGCTTTTGTATAAGAACGTATGGCCTGAAGAGGCCCTTCACGCAGAATCGTTGCTGAACCGTCATGGATGGGGAAATAGCTGGTTGAATGGTGTGTTCAATTATCATCATTATCATAGTAACGCGCATGAGGCTCTTGCGGTGGTGAGTGGATTCGTGGAACTGATTCTAGGCGGAGAAAATGGGCAAAAAGTTTATCTTCAAACAGGCGACGTTGTTGTGCTTCCCGCCGGGACAGGTCATAAACGTCTGGAATCCAGCACGGACTTTCGTATTGCCGGTGCCTATCCAGGCGGTATGAGTTACAACACACGCACAGGTGAAGAAGACGATCGTGCCAAAGCTCTTCAGGAAATCCAGGAGGTTCCGATTCCCGATACCGACCCGGTCTATGGGCAACACGGACCGCTACTGGAAATCTGGAGTGGGAAGAAGTCATAACAGATATCATGGAGAGGAAAAAGAACTTTATTAAACAATGCACAGGAGAAATTGGTCAAGTATTCAAGCATGAACAAATAGACTGTCCCCCGGACAAGTAGGAGAATCATGCCGGAGTACAGTCTATATGTTTTTCTTCAATCTCTAATCTACAGCACGCAAGTAACTTTTAGTTCCGCTCCTTACTCGCAAGTCTGACACCATAGTATCTCATCGCATGTGGGATACCTTCCATCTCCAGTCGGCCCTGCAGCACAAGTTGACGTATTCGATATTCAATAAATGCGTCTCCCACAGTTTGTTCTAAATATCCAAGTACTTCACCTACAACACGGGCACATATTATAAATTCATCTGATTGTCTGGTTAACGTAAGATCTCTCACCTTTTGCATTATGAAATCATCAATTCCGTCCTCCGACAAGCTATGAATCTTACTATCTTTCATTATTCTCAGATGGCCTGGTTGTTCAGAGAGACGATCCCACTCTTGCTCCATTTGCTTGCGTTCTTCTGAAGACACTGGCTCTGCATTAGCACAATGGTTCCACATGGCCAACAACTTCTCAGATACAATCTCTCCTGTTCTCCAAACATCATACTCGATATCAGGGTTATGGAATAACTCCTGATACAGTCCACTTGTCTCGATGAGATAAATTGGACTCTTCCTGTTACTCAGCAAATGCATAGCATGCAGGAGACCTGTTCTCTCATGAGCGTTATTTGCATACCACATGGTTATTCTGGTCTCTTCATCGATGGAACTCATCACAGTATTTAATTGCATCAGTTCATCTAAGCCTTTGATAGCGTAACTTCCGTGTTCACTCAAATAAAGTCGCTCCAGCAACCAAAGGTGTCTGCGTTGTAGAACTATCTTATCAGTAAGATCTCCCAATGGTCCGATCGCATAGTAGTCATTCATAGAATAAAATCGCCGCTCCAAGCGTCCCGGAACGTTACCCATGGCAACCTTAATGCTACCCAACGGCGATTCACCAATCGCTATATGAATTTCACGCGGCTTCTGTGTATCAAGCAATTTCTGCTCAGCTTGCTTCCTTTTCCTCTCCTCGTCTAACCCCTCAAAAATCCGCTGTACACTCACTGCAAAATGAACTGAATGTTCTTCTGTCTGATGACTGACTGCCATGTCCACGCTAAGATAGAGCATACGCAATAATGAACGAAGTTCTTCTTCATCCATGCGATATAATTCTTTATCAAAATCAAAGACATTTTCAATCATACTGATCCCCCTTTAAAAAGGTTCATCTCCGAGGTAATTCATAATACTACATAACTATACCACTGTACCCCGAAACTAGGAGGAAATCGATTTTCCATCTGGTTGATTCAGATCTTGTAGATTCTCGCGTTCTGATGATGACCGGGTAAAATGTCGCTCCAGTTTGCGGCTTGCCCACAGGGATACCGCTATGAAGAGCAGTACGCCTATCCAACGCACAGGATGCTCCAGAAATTGTGCCACATTGGAACCGATATACGTAACAGAGAAGATCATAATCGCTTTACCACAGCCCACCGCAAGCAGGAAGGATAATAACCGCATTCGCGCGATACCTGCTGCCACATTAATAATGACGAACGGACCCACCGGGAAGATGCTCAGCAAAAAAACATAACTGAATGCATTCCTTCGAATCCAAACCATACTGCGTTGCACACGCGGTTTGCGTGCCCACCGTTCCACAAAAGCGGATTTCCCGATCTCCCGTACGATCAGAAATGTAACCGTACAACCAAGGACCATGCCGATCCATGAATATAAAAACCCTGCCCACAGACCGTATACCGCACCGTTCACACCCACAATTAACAGCGTTGGCAGTGGCGGTACAAATGATTTCATAAACGTAAGCAAAATTCCCGGTAATGGGCCCAGAGAGCGGAACTTTTCCAGCCAGAAACGAATATTTTCTTCCGTAATATATGACATAATGTCCAATGCTGCCGGGGTCATCTGCATCCATCCAATCTATACCGTCTACGTTCTCAGGTTTGATGTTCACTATACATTTCATCAACCTTAAGGATGATGAAGCTTCTTTAGCAACTCCCTCCCAGTATAACGTACATCTTCAATGAACACCGTTGTCAATTTGAAGAAATTTATTGCACGGTGAACTAACGCCCCACCGGAAACATAATTAAATGCAAAAAGCACACCTCGACCTCTTGTGGTCTTGGTGTGCTCTTGATATCCAAACCCCGATTCCATCTTCGGGGGCATATTATCATGATTCCAGCTGCGCTTCCTGCATTTCCAGTTCAATCAATTCTGCCTGATGGGCAGCATTCCATTCGGGAATACCTGAACGCATGAACTCTTCGGCATCCATCGCTGCTTTGGACTGGTTGCACAGATTGCAGGCGCAGACACAGTTGAGGGGAGTAGTGTGTCCACCTTTGGCACGCGGCAGCAGATGGTCAATCGTATCTCCGTACGATCCACAGAAGTAACAGGTGTAGTGATCCCGGGTCAGAATATACCGCTTGAAATCCTTATTGCTGAACAACCGGCGAATCGTGTACCGATTGACCACCACGGCGGCTTTTTCCTTCACCAGTGTGACGGCAAGCTCCATGTCCACTTCCTGATGCCAACGCCTGCCCTTATCCGTCTTGCCGCGCATTCGTACCATGCCTTGCCGGTTGGTCCGGAGCAAAGCCGGATCTTCCGGGTCAATGGCTACCGGGGTCGCCGGCGTCTGGCGGCGAGGACGGCCATCCGTGCCAGCTCCGTGACTACGGCTGGCATGCGCGGGTCGCTGCCCGGATGTACCGCGGGCAGCATCTTCGCCGTTCGCCTTGGGCGCACGCTCCTTGCGCGTCTGGCGCGGCTTGGACCCTGGCGAGCCAGGCTGGCGCACGGGCGCAGGAGGCCCTGCCTCCGCAGCAGCCCCCGGCGCTTGCCCAGGCTCGCGCCTGGCGGCGGCAGGCTGTGCCTCCGCCGCCTTAGGTGCAGCGACCGTGGTGGCATCGCCACGGTCGCCCAGTGCCGGCGCATGGGCCTCAGCAGCGATGCTGCGGGCCTGCCCTGCGCCGGGCGCAAGCGCGGCAGCACGCTTGCGGCGCCGCTTGCGCTTGCGTTTGGCTGCGGTCGGTTGATCCGCAGCCATGGGCTCTGCTGCCGGGCCTTGCGGCTCAGCCGGCAGCAGCGCTTTGGCCGCCGCAGTCTGCTCGGCGGCCTGCACGGCAGCGGCTGCTCGCGCGCCAGCCCGCTGTGCAGTGTCCCTTGCATTCGCAGATGCATGGCCCTGCGAATGCCCCGCGCCACGCCAGCGCTCGCCTGGCTGTGACTCAGCAGAATCAGTTACAACCTCACCTGCCAAACCATCATGCTCCAGACTTGTCTCTTTCTGCTCATTACCTTTCGTTCCCTCTATCCGCTTGCTCTTCCTCCGTCTTCTCCTCTTCTTCCGAATACTTGAGGAAGAGGATGAAGAAGTCACCAAGTCAGCATGTTGATTGTCATTGGAAGATGACGAGTCTCCTGACGTTTGAGACACCAGACTTCGATCAGACTCAGACACCGTAGCAGCTCCCTGCTCCGTACCACCTGCCTCATATCTCGCAGATGCTGAGGGTCTGACAGGAACAGGACGAGTTCCCACGCTATCCCGTTGAGTCTCCCTCGGTTCAGCTGCTTGCCCGATGGAACGAGTATCCTGATCAGCCTGTCCACCGAGCTTACGACAGCTGCGGCAGGCTCCCCGTCTGGCTCCGGGACCTGCCCGCTTTCCGGTTCTGCGCCGGAATTCGGACATCGGCCGCTGTTGTCCGCAATACATACATGTTTTGCTCATTCGCGCTTCTTGTTCCGTCTTTCCTTGCCGGAAAGGGGCTGGACCCGTCTCCATGTTGTCACCTCGGTTCCGTATGAATCCGGTTTCTTTCTATTGTATCACATCTGCTCGTGAACACCCTCATGGCCATAGGCCTGATAATCTTTCGAGTTGTAATCCTGAGTCTGTTCACTGCATTCGTGAAGAATGTGTTCCACATATTCCAATATATCTTGCATCGGTCTCCCGCATTTTTCGCATGTTGTCATTATATTCACCTTAATCCTGTTATCCATAGTGTATTATCGTTCCGCCTTATGATTACCCTTCAACCATGAAAAAGAAACACTCGTTCGCCATATCATGCATATCTGTGCAGGCAAAAAAACCGCCCCCTGCTCTCCCCTAAGGTCGACCAAGAAACGGTTTATTATTCCGGTGTTGGAAATGTATCTTAACGAACGTCCAGTTGGCCCGAGTTCTGTTGTGGGGCGAGACGTGGTTTGGGTTTCGGCAGATTGCCAAAGATGACCCATGCATATGGAACGAACCTTGCCGTCAATCCAACGACGATCCACGAAGCGATCAGAGCTACGCCAAATCCTCCGGCATACCAGAGATGCACTAACCAGGAGACTCCTGTTTGCGGTGGAAATTCACGATACACCAGCAGGAAGAAGGGATGGATCAGATAGATCCCGAAAGACAGAGCCCCAAGCCGGTTTAACGGCTTCACGATCAGTGATGGCCCTTTGCGATAGAGCAAGTAGGCAATCTGGATAAGTACCAGCGCACAAGCGAAGGTATGCACATTCCAGAAGAATTCATACCACAGTGTGTTATACGTTGCGATCTTCAGACGCAGCAGATAATAGATATACACATGGCCAAGTCCGGCAATGATCCACACAGCCCAGAGCAGAATCCATGAAGCTACGCGTCCTTTGGTAGCATTGGCCCGACTGATGACAAACCATTGCTTGATTTTAGGAAAATACACCCCAATAAATGCACCCAGCATGAAATAGGAGAAGTACGAGAACGCCCAGCTTCCCTTGTTGGGTACCTGGAATCCATATTTATTGCTTACGATGAATGCCCATTGAATCAACAGTCCAATCGGAACAGACCATTTCACCACGGAAGGGTACTTCTTGAGCAGCCATAATACCAATGGGAATAACAGATAGAATTGCATGTTAATGAATACAAAGTACAGATGTGTATAAGCCTTACCCGTAAACAATTTTGTGATGAAGCTTACTGCCGATTCGCCGAAAGGTCGGCCTTGGTAATGCGTGAAATGCAGCAAAACAAAATACATCAATGAAAACAGGAAGTATGGAAGTAAAATATATACAAATCTTTTCTTGTAAAAGTTACTCACAAGTTTCTTGTCCAGCGGACGGGAATAATAATTATAGAACAGTACAAAGCTGCTCATAAAAATAAAGGTTGGCGTACCATATTTCATAAAAATATTGATAAAGTTGTACAGCCAGTAGTAGCCTGAGCCCGTCATGTCTACCGTCGCATAAGACGTGGAATGCACGCACAGTACGCCGATAATCGCCATGGCACGTACCAGATTCAGCTCTGGAATTCGCTCTCTTTTCAGTGTTTCACTCATGTTCACGTTTCTCCTTCATGTGTTCGTCAATATGTCAGATATGACTTAATACATTAAAGCTCTCTATCTATTAAAAGCCATATTGCTTAAGAAGGGTAGTCCAATTTCTTAATAATTCCTAAATTTTCATCACATTTCACACTATTTTCATGTCTATATATGTAAAAAAGACCGCGAATACGCGGTCTGTAGAACATCCTGTGTTCAATCAATTAATTGTTGGTTCAAACGGATGAGAATGGTAAATCGGGCTTCAGGGAATGAATCATCCTCTGACCGATTCTACTTCTCACGGCTCGCCAGAATCTGTTTATACACGTCAATCGCCGCCTGTCTCGATGCCTTCAGATCCACAATGGCATCCTTGCGCGGCTGATGGATGTCCTTACTGTGCAAATCTTTCAATTCAGGCAACCACTTGCGAATATAATCACCTTGCGGATCATATTTCTCGGATTGCGTTACCGGATTGTTTACGCGAAAATACGGAGCTGCATTCTCGCCGAGCGAAGCACACCATAGCCAGTTCCCCCGGTTCTGAATGTTATCATAGTCACGCAGCTTGCGCCTGAAATAGGCTTCACCCAAGGTGAACGGGCATTGCAGGTTTTTGGTGAGGAACATTGCCGTGAGAATCCGTAAACGGTTCGGCATATGTCCGGTCTCATTCAATTCCGTCATGGCTGCATCAATAATCGGAATACCCGTCTCCGCCCTGCACCACCGTTCAAAATGTCCGTCATGGAGAGACGAGAGATCATACACCTTTTCATAGGTAAAATAGTGACTCTCATAGACCGCCCGATACAGATAGAAGTCGCGGAAACATAGCTGCCTGATCCATTCCCCAGCATCCGCTGTGAGACTCGCCGCATCGTACATCTTGCGGATCGACACGGCTCCCACCGCTACGTATGAGCTAAGATGACTCGGCTCGTAAGCCTCATATTCATCCCGATGATCTCCATATTCAGCAATTCGATCCGATAAGAATTGCTGCAACAGCAGGTGCGGGTCCTCATCCTTCGAACCACTGCCCTCCAGCAACTCCTGAGGTACCTGCATTGCATCCGGCCAATCAATCTGACGATCACTCACCTTCAACTCTGCAACCGTTGTTGACGAAGGAGGGTTGGGATGTTCATTCATGAATTCCACCCACCGCCGATGGAACGCTGCAAATACTTTATAAGGCTCCGACTTACCTGTGAAATCAGCAAATCCATTCAAATCCATCAGCAGATGATCCGTCAGTTGTGTAAAGGTAACCTCGTGTGCCTCGCTGACTTTGCGTATGGCCCTGTCCCGCTCGATTGCATATGGCGTCATGTCCCGATGGACCACAACCTCATTCATCTCGCCTTTGAATTCGTTCAGGATGTAGTCAACCACTTCATCCGGTTTTCCGTAAGCAACATGCAGTTTTTGTTTGGCTTCAAGATACTGCCTGCCTAATGCCGCTGCATGCTGTCTAAAATTCACACCGCTGTGTTCCTTCTCTCGTCCTTGACGCAGTAGAAATGAATCATAGATGAGAACATGTACACTCTCTTCCTCGTGATGCAGCAGATAATCGAATGCGGTCAGATCATCCGTACGCAAGTCTTTGCGGTGTATGAATAGCTTCATGCCCCACCCTCCTGTCTCAGCTTACGTTAATTTATCCGTCAGCCTCTGATATAACCTGCTTGTTTCCGGCTCTGGCTGATGCCCCAGATCCTCATTCAGGGTCAATGTAAATGAATGATATAAACGAAGTATGCCTTGCTGATCATCCATGGATGCATACACTTCCATCATGAGTCGGCAGATTTCTTCCGAATAAGGCTCCCGTTCCTGCAATATCGTTAATTGCTCAATCGCTTCCTTGCTGCGGCCCTGCATCATGTCCCATCTCGCGATATCCATAACCAGCCCTGTATACTTGCGTCTGAGTTCCCTTGCTTTGGCCTGTGCCCATCGATAATCATGCTCTTCCAGATAATCGCCACGATAAAGTGGAATCATGTGCCTCAAGTCACCGACATTGTCTGATGTGATGACGTTGTAGACCATGGCTTTTTCAAATTGATCCACATCACTTACCAGATTGCCTGATAACAGACGATAGCGGTTCATGTTGTACTCCAGCTTGCCTGTCATGTTCCATTCCTTAAGCAGCTTCCGAATCTGGTACACGGAAGTATGTAAATGGGTTAACCCCTTTTCCTGGGGGACATCACCCCACAGCTTATCCAGCAGAATCTCTTTGCTTACCCATTCTTCCCGGTGATGAAACAAAAAAGCAAACAGTTCCTGTGATTTGGTTGTGCGCCACTTATGTTTCTCGGCACCCAGATCCAAGCTTTTGTAAATATCCAGATGTTTGAACGTAAGCAGCCCCGGAACTTCGGTATCCAGCTCCACAGAGACAGGTTCCGATTCCTGTACCTCGGCGGTGGCTGCAACCTGGGAAGTATATGACAGGGTGCCCGCAATTCGATCAATGGTTTTGGCCAATCGTGCGGAGCTTACCGGTTTAAGCACATAATCCAGTGCATGCAGCTCAAATGCCTCAACCGCATGGTCCGCATAAGCCGTAACAAAGATAATACGAATACTCTGATCCAATTGCTGTATATATTCAGCCGCTTCCAGGCCATTCATCTCCGGCATTCCAATGTCCAAAAATACAACATCCACACGTTCCTTTGCCAGGAAATGAAGACCATCACGAGCTGTTGAAAAACATTGCACGGGTGTAATTCGTCCGTCCGTTCGCAGTAGACGCTCCAGATGAAGCTGCGCCGGCTTCTCATCATCGATCACAATGGCTCTCACCGTTCTTCCAGCCTCCTGCCATGAAAGATTCAATAGGAATACCGATTCTATCGGCATCCGCTTATTAGTCTGTTAACCATAATTGCTTAACTCGGCACATGATTGAGCTTAATCCACCCTTTGCACAGGGATACGGAATCGGATCTGCGTGCCTTTACCCACATGGCTATGAATCTCCAGTCCGTGACCATATAGCGACATCAGGCGACGGTTGATATTTTGCAGACCGACTCCACCCGGACCTTCGGTACGTCCAGACTTCACCTGCACCATACGCTCAGGAGGGATCCCCACACCATCATCCTGAACCTGAACGACTACATGCTCGCTCTCTTTGAAAATCCTGAGATGGACTGTACCACCAGCTGCCCGCTCCATCACGCCGTGTCGAATGGCATTCTCCACAAGCGGCTGAATACTGAGAGGTGGCAGATATAGATGCACATCCGATTCCACCTCATACTCAACCACCAGTCTTTCCTCAAATCTGGCCTGTTCCAGATGCACGTAAGACTCCACGAGTTCCAACTCTTTGGTCAAAGGAACAAGCTGTTCCCTGTTCTGGAAATCAAAGCTTCCGCGCAGGTAATGACTGAGTTCAATCAGCAGATCGGTTGCTTTGTCCGGATTCACTGCACAGGTCGCGATAATGACATTGAGTGCATTATACAGAAAGTGCGGCTTGATCTGGGCTTGCAAAAAGGCCATCTCGGTCCGAATAGCTTCCTGCACAGAACTCCTCATCTCAATTAAAGTCCGAACTCTGGCTCGTAATTCACCGGCATCCACCGGCTTGCTCAGGAAGTCATTGGCTCCTGCCTGGAATCCGTGCTTAATATCCTCAGGCAACCCTCGGGCGGTCAGCATCAGAATCGGTAACTCAGACAAGGAACTGTGTTCGCGCAGCTTGCGACATAATTCAAGCCCGGACATTTTAGGCATCATCCAGTCCGTAATAACAAGATCAATGGACGGGAATTCTTCACGGAGTTTCAAGGCAGTGGACCCGCTGTCCGCTGCAATCACACGATACCGTTCTGTCGATAACAGGTTAAGCAATACCTGTCGATTGACAGGGTCATCGTCTACAATCAGAATCGTGTGCTCCGCTTCTGTAAGATCCGAAGGCTCATCCGACTCTCTCGTCACAAGCTCCTTCGTCCCTGCCCCTTGTGCAGCAACATATCGGGCGGCAACTGGTTTCGAATGAGTTTGCAGCAGCGGCATCTTCATAACAGGCAAGGTGAAATGAAAGGTCGAACCTTTCCCCGGCTCCGATTCAACCCATATCTCACCACCGCCAAGCTCAACGAGTTTCCGCGTAATACTCAGACCCAGTCCGGTTCCATTATTCAATCGCTCGATCGTCCCGTTACTCTGCTCATACGCCTGAAAGATATCCTCCTGTTTGTCCAAGGCAATGCCTACCCCTGTATCAGCGACAGATACCTTCACCCAATCCCCTTCAACACTGGCGTACAACCGAATCTCACCTTGCTCAGTGTACTTATAGGCGTTACCCAGCAAGTTATACAGAACTTGGCGGAGGCGATCTTCGTCTGCCTCAACAAGCGGCAATGACTGGGGCCACTCCTGAATCAACAAAACCGGCTTATCCTCAAACGTGAACCCCGACACTTCAACCACAGTACGAGCAACGGATTCCAGATCGACAGCTACCCGTTTCAACTCAATCTCACTATTTTTTAATTTTGAAAAATCCAAAATGTCGTTAACCAACAGTGACAGGCGCTTGCCGGTTGAAGTAATCATGGACAGATTTTTGGCTTGCTTGGGCGTAACCGCTCCGGCTGCCCCTTCCAGCATCGATTGCGCAATATTAATGATGCCGTGCAGGGGAGTTCGCAGCTCATGCGACGTGTTCGCCATGAACTCGTCCTTGAGACTGTCAATGGCAAGCAACCGCTCCGACAGGGCTTCCACATCGCGGAATGATTGTGCAAAACGGATGGCGGTCACAATCATCTGGGCAATGACAAATAACAAAAGTTCAATCAGCGCGAAGAATGCTGTGTCTACCGTAGTGAACGCACCAAGCGTGTGCAACACAACAACCATAAGTATGCTCATCATGCTCACCAGTGCAAAGTGGCTATCATTCGGACGTCCTTTCAACCAATAGAACATCGCTCGCAATGCATAGAACATGACAACAAGCGAGATCAACAGCATGGGAAGCTCAAACGATGAGAAAAGCGTCGGCGGGAGCGTTAGACCCACAATGGTTTGGACAACGATTAGCACGACAGCCAATCGAACAAACCACTGATGAACTGCTCCCGGTACACGGGCATCCATATACCGAAGCAAAAAGTAATATGCTAGGGCTGAACTAAGGAGCTGAATCCGAAGCATCTCATTATTGGTCAGGAACGGTACAAACGTACCCAGTAACTTCTCTCCATGGGTCAGAGCGTATACCGCACCGGAAAGGCTGAATAATCCGAGGAAACGAAGCTCCTTTTCCGTACGCCGCAATCTGAACAGAAGCAGAAAAAAGGCGGCAGGCAAGATAAAACCGAATAAGGTCATCAGATCCTTGAGCCAATCTTGTTGCTGGCTTTTCAGAATACTATGCTCGTCTCCAAATAAAATGGGCGCTACAATGCCCCCAGAAGAATAACTATAGTTCGATACCTGAATTACAATGTCAGCCGTGTTGCCATCAATGGACGTGAATCCCGTAAAAGGCAGATTTAATTGCACATCTGTCGCCGGGGTTCTTCCTGGCAGGCCTTTGCCGCCAATCTCTTTACCATCGATAAATACCCGGTGAGCCATACGGATATTCTGCGTGCGTATACCATAATCGTTTTTCATCGTCCGGGGTGTAAGCTGGACTTGCAAATGATAGGTCCCATACCCATGCGCTTGCCCCAGCGATTTGTTCCATCGGGCCGGAACCTGAGTACCAGACGAATCCGGCAATGGCTTACGGCCAGATACACTCGCTTCAATATCCGCCGGGCTCAGCAACTGGCCAGGGTAGAAATCCCAGTCTCCCTTTAAAGACGCTGCACCCTTACGATCAAAGTCCCATTGGGTCAGGTCAATTTTTCCATCCGTAGCCTGGGGGTTACCACGCTCGTTAATTAACGTCTGGGCAATCCAGCCCAGCGGAAAAATAACAATACATATGAAACTGATGGTCAGCATAATCCAGTGTTTTCTCATCTATGTATTCCTTCCATCCACAATGGCGAGAGACGTCTAATGTTGTCGAATTTATTGCTATAAAACATGTTACACGTTTCTGGTGCTCACGAAAATAGTTTCCGTTTCATAATTGGTCATTATCGTTATAATTTGAAGGTTTTCTGTCTCTTTTCACCCGTTCCTGGTACACCAAGGAACCCCAGACCGATGTCCACCCGGATGAGCGGGCGAAATGGGCTGAGGTTGATTGTATGAAGAAGTTTAGATGATAATCTTTTTTTGAATCTGATTCCGGAATCTGAATTTCAATGATTATTTAACAACTTGGGCAAGCTTCTGAACAATTCCGGCCCATCCTTGTTCCATACGTTCCCGCACCATGGCATGTGCTTGTCCAAACTCGGTTAGTTTATCCGCATCCCAGCCGCTGTGAATCAGTGTGAACTCCGTACCTTCCGGCTGTTCATTCAGTTGGAACGTCAATGTCCAGTCCTTACCCCAGCGAAATGACAGCTTCTGCAGCGGGAGAACTTCCGTCACCTGACATGGTGATTGGCCGAAGGGGCCTGCCTCCAATATAAACTCGTGACCCTCCACAGGTTCCAGATTGCCCGGCATGAACCAGACACCCAATCCTTGCGCTGTCGAGACCATCTCCCACACCTTCTCTACAGGTGCATAAAGTAATAGTTCCTCCCGGATATCCGGCAATGCACTTGATGATGATTCCACTTGAATCGCCTCCTTGGATATATTTATTCATTGTTTGAGATTTTAAGATTCATGTCAAATGGGTTCACATAACGACCAATAAAGGTGTTGACCCCAACTATGACATCACCCATAATTGGAATATACTACATATAAGGTGCGTGATTTCTATGATAGTCTGCTCTGAAAAATACAATTCCAACCGCTGCCGGAAGGGATAATCATGATTAACTTCCCTTCCACGATCTCAATCATTATATTGAAATGTGGGGGATACTTACACGATGTCTTTCAGTTATTATGGTCCATTGTGCACTGCCGTTTATGATCTAACCAAACCCGTGGGGCACTCCCTGGGAGGAGACATCGAATTTTATCGCCATGATCTTCAAGGCTGCAAAGGACGAATTCTTGAAGCCATGTCCGGTTCAGGCCGAATGCTCATTCCATTGCTTGAAGCAGGTCTGAAGGTGGACGGAGTTGATTATTCAACCGATATGATTGACTCTTGCCGTTCTCGTTGCACCGAGCGGGGATTGCCCATGCCTGAGCTGTTCGTTGCCAATCTGGAGAAGCTTGACCTTCCATATCGATACGAAACCATTATCATTCCCGGAGGATCATTGCTCCTCATTCAAGACAGAGAGGCTTCGATTAAAGCATTGCATAATCTATTTCAACATTTGGAACCTGGCGGCAGGCTTGTGTTTGATCTTTTTCTACCCGATGTGACACAGCCATCCTCCGTAGAAACATCAACCGTTCCATTACCCGACGGGAATACAATCACCGTAGAAGTGAAAACCATTGAAGTGAACCTTCTACACCAATATAAAGTAAGTCTGATTCGATACGAACAATGGCATCAGGGCCAACTTGTCACTACAGAGATGCAACAACTCACTCTGCGTTGGTACGGCATTGAAGAGTTACGCCTGATTCTCGAACACATTGGTTTCTCGGATATTAAAGTATATGCCGACTTTAACCCGGATCAGCCACCGACACATCCGAACCAAAAATTCGTTTATGAAGCAACTCGAAGAGTGTAGTCATTGGAAATTGGATGCATAAGATAAGGCCACAGCATAAGGTTTAACCATGCTGTGGCCTTTTTTTTATTTACTATAAAAATTTGCACTAACATTTACACGAAAAAGAGGACAGAAATAACTTGAAGAAGCGGAGCGTTCGCCTTTATCCTCAGATTTTCACCTTTGAAAAAGTAAATCAAAAAATCTGAGGATAACAGCGATCGGAAGGTTGTTCTGTCATCGGAGTGGCAAGTGTAAATATAATTTAGAGCAAATTAGTACCCACGGGAATATTGTTCCGCAATGGCAGCTTGGTCCTTGCTGACACCCAGCTCCAGAGCCGCATGGTTCGCCCAGTACGGATCACGCAGCATGCCTCTTCCAACGGCAACCAGATCCGCATCGCCGTTTCCAATTACCGCCTGAGCCAATGCTGCATCCTCCAGCATCCCCACTGCGATGACAGGAACATTCAGTTCCTCACGGAAGCGACGGGCAAAGGGTACCTGATATCCCGGATAGTTCCCCGGTTTCCGCTGTCCCGAAGGTCCTTCTCCACCTGAACTGATATGGAACATGTCCACGCCTGCCTCCTGGTAGGCACGAGCGATATTGATCGTGTGGTCGATGTCGTATCCGCCATCCGCGTATTCTACAGCCGAAACCCGCATAATGAGCGGCATATCTGCTGGCATTTCTTTTTTCACTGCACGAATGATCTCAACGCCAAAACGGGACAGATCCTGCCCATATCCATCCTCACGATGGTTCATCAGCGGGGAATGGAACTGGTGAATCAGGTAACCATGTGCACCGTGCAGCTCTATGGCATCCACTCCAGCCTGTACTGCGCGGCGAACACCGTCTGCGAACTTCTGCACCATGGCTTCTAACTCTTCCGTACTTAACGCACGTGGTTCCTTGTAGTTTTCTCCCGGGAATGTAACTACCGATGGGGCAACCGGCTGAGGGGCATCCTCTGCTTTTCGTCCGGCATGTGCGATCTGAATAGCTACTTTGGAGCCGTAGGCATGGATTCCATCTACCAGTTTGGTGAATGCAGGCACATGCTCATCTGACCATATACCCAAGTCATTATCGGTAATACGTCCATCCGGATCTACATCGGTCATCTCAATTACAATCAGTCCTGTTCCTCCAACCGCACGGCTCACATAGTGAACCTGATGCCAATCGTTCGGAATGCCATCCTTCGCAGTGACAGAATATTGGCACATCGGTGCCATGACGACACGGTTATTTAATTGCAGACTCTTGAATTGATAAGGGGAAAATAGTTGTTCAGTCATTGTTGCTGCATCTCCTGTTCCATGATCATGATATATATGAAGCCTTACGTATTGTCCAAATCCGAAAACAGTTTACCATTCTTGCCGTAATTGTCCTTCTCCAAATCCTCAATGAAGATAAAGACTTTGCTCGGATCAACATCCAGTGTCTCACAAGCCACCTGAGTCATACGTTCAATCAGCTGACGTTTCTGCTCAACCGACTTGCCTTCCAGTACCTTAACTGTAATAAATGGCATGTCTAGAACTCATCCTTTCTTCATCATTTATTATGAACCTCAGTTATAGAAATACAAGTACGTACATTTTTGTGACCTAGTACCCTTTTTGATACCTAACCATCCTCATATTTCGATGCTGTCCATTCTGGAAATGACTGCAAAACATGATATGATAACCATAGAGAACCACAATAATTACTATACCCAATTTACATAAGTTGTGACTAACGGTTACACGATACAGCGATCAGAAGGTTATTCTGGCCTCGTAGTGGATCTGTGTAAAACAAGTAGCTCAACTTATATACTACTCAAGCCAGGGAGAGATTATAGATGAAAGATATATTAATTCAAAGACTGAGTACTTACGTTCAGATGGACACCCAATCCGATGAAAATAGCGAGACCTGCCCTTCCACACCCGGCCAACTGGCCTTGGGCAAACTGCTCGTAGAAGAGTGCACCTCCATCGGTCTGCAGGAAGTGACAATGGATGAGAACGGTTATGTCATGGCTACCCTGCCATCCAATACGGACAAGGATGTTCCCGTGATCGGTTTCTTGGCTCACCTCGATACAGCGACAGACTTTACAGGGAAAAATGTCAAACCACAGGTTATCGATAACTATGACGGTGCTGACATTGTGCTGAATTCCGAACTGGATGTAGTCCTGTCCAACAAGGATTTCCCGGAATTGCACGAGTATAAGGGCCACACGCTGATTACAACCGACGGCACAACGTTGCTCGGTGCAGATAATAAGGCAGGTATCGCCGAGATTATGACCGCAATGGCCTATCTGATTGCACACCCGGAAGTGAAACACGGCAAGATTCGGGTTGCTTTTACCCCGGATGAAGAGATTGGCCGCGGACCGCACAAGTTTGATGTCGCTGCATTTGGAGCCAAATATGCATATACCGTCGACGGAGGGCCACTTGGTGAACTGGAGTACGAGAGCTTTAACGCAGCAGCAGCCAAAATCACCGTACGCGGTACCAATGTGCATCCCGGAACAGCGAAGGATAAAATGGTGAACTCTCTGAAAATTGCGATGGAATTGAATCGTCTCCTGCCGGTGGAGGAGGCTCCCGAATTCACGGATGGTTATGATGGTTTCTACCATCTGCTGTCTCTGGAGGGTGACGTCGAGCTGACCATGATGAGCTACATCATCCGTGATTTTGACCGGGAGAAGTTTGAAGAACGCAAAACAAATCTGCTCCAGATCGCGAACGAACTGAAGACCAAGTATGGGGAGAAAAGCATCACGGTTGAAATGAATGACCAGTACTACAACATGCGCGAGAAGATCGAACCCGTACGCCAGATCGTCGACATCGCTCATGAAGCCATGACCCGATTGGACATTGAACCTGTCATACGCCCCATCCGTGGAGGAACAGATGGTTCCCAGCTATCCTATATGGGCATGCCAACACCGAATATCTTCACTGGCGGTGAGAACTACCATGGCAAATTCGAATATGTATCGGTAGATAATATGGTGAAGGCAACTCGTGTCATTGTAGAGATCGCTCAATTGTTCGAGCAACGCGGAGATATCTGATCCACTTGATGTACAGTGCACAAAGAGCACCCCCTGATATACTCGGGAGGGTGCTCTTTGTTATGCCGTATTGTATTTTATTGTGCGCCGCGTCATGTCGTATGGCTACACTGGCTTGATCAATATTTTAAATGCCTTCACTCATATATATTGCCTCCCGCGATGATACGCAACTGTTCCAGATCACGGACGACAAGCTTTCGCTGCACTTTATGAATAATATTTCGATTACACAGATCCTGAACGACTCGGTTAAGATGTCTATAGCTGGTGCCCAGCATATCCGCCAGTTCGGTAAGTTTGGAAGTCTGGATCTCTTCCGAAGGGGACTCCTCCCGGCCCATTGTGGACAACAGATAGCTGGCAAATCGGCTCTCGACCGGATATAACATATTCAGACTCGACAGGTTGGAAAAGGTATATAATTTGTGCGTAACTTGACTCAGCATAAAATGGAGAAATCTAGGGTTCTCTGCATACGTATTCCGGAGAGAGCGATAACTGATACCCAGCAGCAGGCTTTCGCTCACAGACTCTACCGTATTCATCGCCTCCTTGCCATTAATCAGTTCCAAATCCCCCACGAGTGCGAGTGGTGTACTGAAACGAAGCAACAGAGACTTACCGTTAGGCAGGGTGGTATAGATCTTGAGCTTGCCCTCCACGAGAAAATACAAACGCTCGGGTCGTTCACCCTTGGCACAGATCAACTCGCCCTTCGCAGACTCAAGTAATCGCAACTCAGCGAGTGCAGACTCGTCCAGCACCTGATCGAGCCCATTCTCACGAGCGAGTTGCTGCACCCGTCCAAAATCCATGATTTCTTTCATTTCCGACTTCCCCCTCCGTTGCCCCAAATAACCTACACAAAGGGACATATGTCCCATAATGGATATACTTTCTTACAATTATCTTGATATAAAAATAGTTACAACTAGAACTTATATCCAAGAAATCATTTTAGATGGGAAATATTTTAAAATTTAATCATAAAATGTTCATTCTTTTAACAGAATGCCGTTCACGAAAAGCCATTTCTATCCGATGATAGATAGAGTCAATCCATAGACCGTTAAACTATTTTATTTATATATTGAAAGGATGGTCCTATTCCATGAACGTTGTAGATGCCCTGCTTAAAGTAATGCCTTATATCAGTCAGATCCTCAGAGAACCCGCAAGCCTAACGGTATATGATCACGAGAAGGTATTGGAAGTTATCACCACGGAGAAGTTTAACCTTGGTTTTGAAAAAGGAATGGCCCTCCTGGATTCGTTCCAAAACTTTTCTGTTCTAAAAAATGGAAGAGAGGCCAGTCTTTCCACAATCCCCAAAGAGGTTTTTGGTGTTGAACTGGATACCCTGAACGTTCCGATCTTTGATGATAACCAAAACGTTGTTGCTGTTTTCTGTGTATCTTACGACCAATCCAATCAGAACCAACTTGAAGATATTATACAAGAAAATCAAACCATCAATGGTAACCTCGTTGATATGGTGCAGCATGTTGCCGCTCATGCCGAAGAATTGCAAGCAACGAGTGAACAGATCTTGCAGAACACAAGACTTGCTGTTCAGAACTCTTCCCAGATCAATAAGGTTGCCGGATTCATTCGTGAAATCTCTGAGCAAACCAACTTGCTTGGCCTGAATGCCGCTATTGAAGCCGCCCGTGTTGGTGAAGCAGGTGCCGGATTTGGTGTGGTTGCATCCGAAGTACGCAAGCTCTCTGTGGATGCGAAACAAGCTACAACAGATATTGATGTCAGTCTAAGAGATGTACAACAGGTGATCAAACAGATGGAAGTTGAGGTTTCACAGATTGCTGCTTCTTCACAGGAACAAGCGACGCTTGTATCATCCTTCACAGATGTCATTGAGAAACTCAATGACACAGGCGAGCGAATGAAGGCTCTGTCTGAACAACTGATTAGCTACTCGATTAAAAACTAAATCTTGATGTAATAGAAGTGCTTCGGTTCGTCCGAGGAACTACCACTATGTATGTAACAAACAGGACTCGGGTTGCCCAATGATGGATAATCCAAGTCCTGTTTATTATGTCCATTTGTATGAATCAACTCAATGTAGCTGCAAACTTATTTCACTACATGTACTGATTTATCTCCAATAACTTCTTCTTCCGACTGCCAGCATTCTACCTCACCCGGAATATGAATTCGGTCCCGGGTAAAGACGGGATCAAGCCCTTCAGCCTTCTGTTTTTTGTAGTCCTTCAATGCTTCGAAAGTCACCTTGGACAGCATCAGAATCGCAATCAGGTTCACCACCACCATAAGCCCCATGAACAGGTCAGCCAAATCCCATACCAGCTGAACTTTGGCTACCGCACCAAACACCACCATCGCGATAACGCAAATACGGTATACCCACAGCCAAACTTTGTTGGATTTGATAAACTCAATGTTGGTTTCTCCGTAATAATAATTTCCGATGAGTGTACTGAAGGCAAACAGGAACACCATAACCGCCAGGAAACCTGATGCCCATGAACCAATATGTACACTTAATGCTGCCTGAGTTAACTCAATGCCACCCAGACTGGAACCTTTGTACACTCCGGATAGCATAATAATCATGGCTGTGCTTGTACATATCACTAACGTATCTGTCAGCACGCCAAACGCCTGAATAAGTCCCTGTTTCACCGGATGAGTTGTATCCGCCGTTGCAGCAGCATTCGGGGCACTACCCATGCCCGCCTCATTGGAGAACAATCCACGTTTCACACCGTTCATCAGTGCAGCGCCCAACGTTCCGCCAGCGACCTGTTCGATGCCGAAGGCATTTTTGACGATCAATGCAATCATGGCCGGAAGCTGGGTAATGTTCGCCAGCACCACAAAAGCCGCTACCCCAATGTACAATACCGCAAGCACAACGACGATGTATTCCGATGCTTTCGCAATTCGTTTGACGCCACCCATAATAATTCCTGCAAATACCACGGCCATAATGATCCCAACCGTTAAGCGATCGGTACCAAATGAGTTCTCAAATGCAACCGTAATCGTGTTAGACTGGACCGCATTAAAGACCAAGCCGAATGAAAGTGTGATGAGGATGGCAAATAAAATGCCCATCCAGCGCTTCCCTAGCCCACGCTCCATATAATACGCCGGACCCCCGCGGAATCCGCCCTTATCCTTCACTTTATAGATCTGAGCCAGCGTGCTCTCCACAAAACTGGAGGCAGAACCAATAATCGCAATCACCCACATCCAGAATACAGCTCCCGGTCCCCCCAGTGCGATAGCCAGTGCAATACCAGTGATATTCCCTGTGCCTACCCGGGCCGCCATACTGATACAAAATGCCTGAAATGGTGAGATTTTGCCTGGTTCCTTGCTTTTCCGCTCCAGAAGCACCTTCACCATATCGCCAATCATGCGGAATTGCATGAAACGCGTCTTGGTGGTGAAGTATATCCCACATACTACCAATAGTATAATTAACACTTTGGACCATAGAAAATCATTGAAAATGACGACAATATCTTGTATTGTTTGCTCCATCGGTATGCCCCTTTTATATGGTGTATTTCAAGTACAGAGATGGGTCATGTGAAAGTTTGTACCATTCTGCACAACACTAGCCCCGGACTTCGGGATGTTACTTATACTACAAGGGCATCTACGAAAATCGACAAATACCTACATGCATTTTCTACATTTATTTTAAAAATGGGCTTTGATCGCCCAATCATTGTCATTTAACCTGACATGTCAGGTTCTATGCAAAAAGGAAAGAAACGATTACACTGGAGCGAGAGTTCATGGCGGAGTTAACCGCCTTTACCATAGATTTATCAATCACACCATTCGCAAAGAAAGGGAATGACTGACATGCGTTATTTTATCGTGGATGATGATCCTGGCGTTCGTTCCATGTTAATGGATATTATTGAGGATGAAGGCCTGGGCGATATTGCCGGGGAAGCTGAGGACGGAGCACATATTCACGCGGAACTGTTGGAACTGCATAAGGTGGATGTCCTGCTGATTGATCTGCTGATGCCACAACGAGACGGGATTCAGACCGTGCGGGCACTAGAAGGCAGGTTCGAGGGCAAGATCGTCATGATTTCCCAGATCGAGTCGAAAAATATGATTGGAGAAGCCTATTCACTAGGCATTGAATATTATGTTACGAAGCCCATTAACCGATTGGAGATTCTATCCGTTCTGCGGCGGGTCAGTGAAAGGCTTCGGATGAAGAAGTCCATCGCAGATATTCAGCGGACATTGCAGGGACTGTCCGGTTTGCATCCCAACGAGCGCACTGCGGTTCCAGTTCCGGACAAAACCATTACAACAGCAGGACATTTCCTGCTGTCCGAGATGGGCATGATCGGTGAAGCGGGCAGCAGGGATCTCCTGGACATGCTGGAATATCTGGAGCAGGTAGAGACAGATGAGCATAAGCTTTCCCCCTATACATTCCCATCTCTCAAAGACATCTTTCAGAACGTGGCGGTACGCAAATTGGGGGAGAACGCCTCTCTTGCAGAGGTTAACAAGGAGATCAAGGCTTCAGAACAGCGTGTGCGCAGAGCCATATTCCAGACACTGAGCCATGTGGTTTCACTCGGGTTAACAGATTATACCCATCCCAAATTCGAGAACTATGCCTCCAAATTTTTTGATTTTACCGAGATCCGCAAAAAAATGCTGGAGCTGCAGAACAATGTGGAGCCTTCCTTGTCCCAGACCCGCATTAATACGAAAAAGTTCGTACAGGTCCTATATCTGGAATCCAAACGATTGCTGCATTAGACAGGTAGTGATGGATATTGGGTAAAAAACAAACGGGCATGAATATGACGCCGGTATGATACCGCCTCTTCAACTGAGGCAATGCATCCCGGCTATATTCATGCCCGTCTGTATATTCAGGTGTTGCTGATCTATGTGATTCGTTCTGTATATAAAATTAAAATCCCTTCGGGTTCAAGCCCGTGAATGGTTTCGGCTAATTCGGTTATACTCATTAATCAATTCGTCCAATGCCATAGACTGCCGAATCACATCGGGATGCCCAAGACCACCCTTGTTATGCTCTACCAGCATATGAAGGTTATGTCTGGCCTTCTCTATTTTATTTTTCAAATCCAAACTCATAACCATGACCCCTGATACCTCCTTATTCTGTGAACCATTTTAGTTTTTCCTGTCAATCTACAGTTGGATTAACATATGGCATAGGAGACAAGGATGTTTTGTATTCTTCTCCAAATTTTGATAAATATTATTTTATCATACAAGTGCTTATCCGAAAATGGCTGATATGACGCAATTTAGCGGTAATTACGAGAGTTCGATTCCAGCCTCTAGCCTCATCGTTCAGGGCCAGAACGGATTGTGTCGTAAATGTGTATATTGAAAAATCAAAAACTCTATTGACTCAAAAGGTAATAAAATCCCTTTCCTTAATGGGGTCATTCAGGTACAATAGGGCGATGTGTGTGTCCGGACCCGGCGGATACAAATGATGTAATTTAGAGGACAGCCAACGACGGCTATTGATCCTGATTTGATATTATTGGAGGCTTATCATCACCATGCAGACCGATTCACAGACTAAAGTCAAAATTGTTAACGCCGATCCCAGCGCAATGGGATTATTTGGGTTGGCTATCGTAACCCTGGTCGCTTCTTCCCAGAAACTTGGTATTACGGATGGACTTAGCTACGCTATTCCTTGGGCAATCTTCCTGGGTGCCTTTGCCCAGTTATTCGCATGCATTCAAGATTCCAAACGCAACAATACCTTTGGCACAACGGCTTTTGGCGCGTACGCATTCTTCTGGTTCGCCATGGCTGCCAACTGGATGATCAAAATGGGCGTATTCGGCTCCACTCTCGCTGAACAGGCCGATGGCAAGCAACTCGGATTTGCTTTTGCCGGATACCTTGTATTCACCCTGTTCATGACAATCGGTGCGATTGAAGCGAATAAAGTATTGCTTATCATCTTCATTCTGATTGACTTCCTGTTCCTCGGCTTGACTTTTGACGCTTTCGGCGTAGCTCCTCACATTTTCCACACCATTGCAGCATATGCTGAAATGGCGATCGGAATTGTGTCCCTGTATGGTACAGGTGCTTCGGTACTGAACGCCCACTTCGGCTATGCGTTCTTGCCGATCGGCAAACCGTCCGGCATTTTCAAGCCCAAGGCTTAATATACAGCAGTAAACCGCCAGCGCGCCGGTCCGCGCCTGGCGGTTTTTTTGCAGTCCAACTTCATTTGAATATGTCTGACCGACACCTATACTAAAAGATACTATATAAGTCAAACTAAACATTTACACAGAACGAAGAGGAGAGAAATAACTTGAAGAAGCGGAGCGTTCGCCTGAAAGCTTTCTGAAAGAAAGCTGCATCGGAAGCATACGCTATCCGCGGATTTTCACTCTATAAAAAGGAATAATAAAAATCTGGGGATAACAGCGATCGGAGAGTTATTCTATCATCGGAGTGGCCGATGTAAATAATCTTTAGTTGAACTTATGTCACAGCAGCCATACGGTGAGGAGGAACAAGCATGAGAGAGATACCGAAACCTACGGAGATGGATCAGGTGGAGAAAAAGTACGTACGCGAAACGCGTTGTTTTAAGACGGCACGGGTGTTCCCGACCGATGTCAATAATCATAACACTTTGTTCGGCGGGAAGCTGATGTCATACATTGATGATATCGCATCCATCGCCGCTTCCAAGCTATGCCGGGTCAATACCGTTACAGCATCAACCGACTCGGTTGACTTCCTGTACCCAATTAACCCAACGGACTCCGTTACGCTTGAATCGTTCGCGTCCTGGACAGGACGCAGTTCCATGGAGATTTTCGTAAAGGTGATTCGAGAGGATCTGAAGACCGGAGAGAAGAAAATTGCGGCGACTGCATTTCTGACCTTTGTGGCCCTGGACGAAAATAATCGCAAACTGATCGTACCTCGTATTATCCCGGAGACCGAAGAAGAGAAGAAACTATACGAGACTGCTCCGGATCGGGCGGCCATGCGGAAAAGGCGGCGGGAAGAGAGCAAGAAATTCGCTGACTTCCTGACCGTTACTTATCCTTGGGAATAAGAATGCGCTAAATATGCACAAGCTCGAACTACGATTTATCTGGACGATGCCGGATAGATGGACACCGCTCTGTTATCCGGCAGTTCGCCCCCCATCGAGACACACCACTGTTGATAGATGCGATACGCTGCGCCACTTTCCAGCAACCCCTGACAAGTGTATATGCCCTCTTCGATGGAATTAACTCGCCCCGCTGCGTACAAGCGGAACCCCCCATTTAACAAGACCTGATTCACAAAAGCAATATGACCTTCGCCGCATAACACACTTTCCGCCACTTCGAGCTGCTTGGCAGCCGTCCAGACCAGTTCCGGCACAGGCATATCCAGTTCGTAAGCTGCGGGGTCAATCAGTTCCAGCTTCATATCCCCGTCTTCTACTGCGTATACGCGGGTTGGCCGATCAATATACAGATCCTCAGAACCTTCCATTCCCTGTACCACATAAGCACGGCGGTAGACAAATCGGGTAAGAAGCTTCGCAATCCGATCCAAAAAGGTATTATGAAACACACCGAACACCAGATATGGTGAATGGTTATAATCAATGAGTTTCTCTGCCGTGTTAAATACCGTGCGGAATCCCAACTCTTCCCGTAACGGACGAAGCTTGCGAAGAGGCTCGCACCACTCCTCGGAGGATACGTACATGACACCTGAACGCAACGCAGCACTTCGGGCATCTTCCCGATCCATCTTACCCGTATCTATCCCCGCTTCCTTTAGCAGTAACGACAGCGTAACGCCCCACTTGGGCGGTAAAGGATCACTCCCGTGCAGAGTCACTGGTAACCCGGCCGCCGCAAGCACAAACGCAACCGGAAACGTCGCCATGAACGACTTGGTCCGCCCGTCATAAGGGCCGGCACAGTCCAATCCGTCCTGAAATACGGAGAAGCGTTCAGCACTGTTACGGCATGCATGAACAAAGGCTTCCAGTTCCTCAACGTTTTCCATTTTCATTCGTTCAGCCATTAGAAACGCAGCCGTCTGGGCAGGGGAAACCTCCTGTTTCAGGATTTTCTCCGCAACGGTCAGTGCCTCTGTATAGTTCAGATCACGCGAGCCTCGTTTCCCACGTCCGACTTCTCGGAGTATGTGAGACATATCCATGGAGAATCCTCCTTCCAAATTAAGACTGGAGCAGTTGATGTGCCTTCACAATAGCTGTGGCTACGTCGACCATCCGTTTGCGTTCATCCATCGCTTTCTTACGTAACAGGTCATAGGCTTCGGCCTCGGAGATCTGCTTCAGGTCACTAAGAATGGCCTTCGCCATATCAATCCACTTTCGATCCTCCAGCCTCGATTGCAACTGCTTCCGTTCTTGCTCCCACTGTTTACGTTCCATGTAGCGCCGAGCTGCAAAGTGAAGCGTCCAGTGGATCTCGGGCCCGGTCATGGAAGGTGTAAGTATTCCATCAAATGAAGTTTCGACCTCGCAGGATTCTGCGGAGGAAGAGGCCGTATCTGGCCCGCACCACCAGAGCAGCGGGGAATCCGCCTTCCCCTTTCCCAGGCAGTTCACCCAGTACTCCACATCAGCCAGCGACAGATGCAGGATGGAAGCTTCCGCCTCACGGGCGAGCTTCAACGCATCCGCTTCACTGCCTGCCACCTGTACATGGTACCCGTTCGCTCCCAGCAGTCTCTCCGGTGTCAGAGGGATTGCATCGGACGAATCAGCTATCGTCGATTGTATACGGATGACCAATAAAGATCGCATGATGGAGCAATCCCTCCCTAATTACGTATAATTAGAATCGCTTTATTTAAGGCATTAACACATGAAAGCGCTATATATGTTATATTACCTGACAAAAAATACAGATCAATCTGATTTTACACTTGATTTCGAGATAATGAATACAAAAATTATGACGGATCGTCCTACTAGCCAAAAAGAGTGAAACACTAATCATGACACCTTTTCTACAATTTATGTAGTGACCGGTGCACTATTTTTCACTAAAACATTCATTTTTATGAATATATATCCTTAAAACCTCTTCGATCATTCGTGTTCCAATAAATTCATGTAAACATAATTAACTTTAAATTTCAAATACTTTTTTGTGTCAACTATATTGACATGGGTGGATCGATCTTTTATAGTTAAGCCATAACAACTCCATATTTGAATCGATCACAGTTACAACGGCGTAGCTGGTTGAAACGGCAATGAAGCCTGTTTTGCAATCTCGGAGCAAGGGATGCGTATGTATATGCGCAGTCCTCCGAGGCATAACAGGCTTTTTCGATTTTAGAGACAAGGTTTCGAGGCAGTATGCAGAATGGACCTAAGGGGGCTAATCATAATGAGTACAACGAAAAAACTGGTGCTGGTCGGCAATGGCATGGCGGGAATCCGCACAATCGAACATATCCTTAAGCTTGCTCCGCACGCTTATGAAATTACAGTCTTCGGCGCAGAGCCACATCCCAACTACAACCGGATCATGTTATCCTCTGTATTGGCTGGCGGAACATCCATCGAAGATATTGTAATCAATGAGTGGAGCTGGTACGAAGATAACGGCATTAAGGTATACCCGGGTGACCCGGTCGTTCAGATCGATACCGAGCGCAAGGAAGTTGTATCTCAGAATGGTGTACGCGCAGCCTATGATGAGCTAATTATGGCAACCGGTTCACAGGCGTTTATCCTCCCGCTTCCCGGTGCTAACAAGGAAGGTGTTATCGGCTTCCGTGATATTAAAGACTGCGAGACCATGATGGCTGCATCGCAAAAGTATCGCAAAGCGGCCGTCATTGGAGGCGGATTGCTGGGACTGGAGGCGGCGCGCGGGTTGCTCAATCTGGGCATGGACGTTACGGTCATCCATATTAACGGCCATCTGATGGACCGGAATCTGGATTTGCCAGCAGGCCTGATGCTCCAGCGTGAGCTTGAAGAGCAGGGCATGAAGTTTCTTTTGAATAAACATACCGAAGAAATCACAGGCAAACATCGAGTGAAAGCCATTCGTTTCACCGATCAGTCGGTACTTGAGGCTGACCTGGTTGTCATGGCTGTCGGGATTCGCCCTCAGATTGAACTGGCTCGGAAAGCCGGCCTTGATGTCAATCGGGGTGTCATTGTAGATGATTATATGCATACCAGCATCCCTGGTATCTCTGCCGTAGGCGAATGTGCAGAACACCGCGGGATTGCCTACGGACTGGTTGCTCCATTATATGAACAAGGTATGGTACTCGCGAAACGCCTGGCTGGTGCGGCAACCGAAGGATACGAGGGGTCGGTCACGTCTACCAAGCTGAAAGTATCCGGTGTGGACGTATTCTCTGCCGGACAATTCAAAGACGCCGCTGACACTCGCAGCATTCGTATTCAGGATGATGTCGATGGTGTGTACAAAAAGATGGTGATCAAAGACGGGCAGTTGATTGGAGCTGTATTGTTCGGAGATACCACAGACGGCGCATCGCTGTTTTCCCTCATTAAGAGTGGTGAGAGCATCAGCGGTCGTGAGAAGGAAATTTTACTCGGCGTACCTTCCGGTGGTTCAGGTTCAGGTCCGTCTGTCGCAGAACGCATGGCCAGCATGCCGGATGATGAGATCGTCTGTGGTTGCAACGGTGTTACCAAAGCTTCCATTGGAGATGCTGTGCTGAATAAAGGCTGTAACACCCTTGGTGCAATTAAATCCTGTACCAAAGCTTCGGCTTCCTGCGGTGGATGCAAACCTATTATTGAGAACCTGCTCACATATTATGCGGGTGATAATGTAGGCGAACAGACCAAAGAAGGAATCTGTGGTTGCACATCCTACGATCGGGATGAGATTGTTGCACAGATCAAGGAAATGGGCCTGAAAACCGTCAAGGAAGTCATGAATGTGCTTGGCTGGAATGAGCCTGAAGGTTGCTCCAAATGCCGCCCTTCCCTGAACTATTATCTCGGAATGATCTGGCCGGCTGAATACACAGATGAGCGCCAATCCAAATTCACCAATGAACGTTACCACGCCAACATCCAGAAGGATGGTACGTATTCCGTTATCCCTCGGATCTATGGTGGTGTTACTTCCCCGGCTGAATTGATCAAGATTGCGACTGTCGCAGAGAAATACGATGTTCCGATGGTGAAGTTCACGGGTGGACAACGACTCGATCTGCTCGGTGTACAAAAGGAGAACCTGCCGAAGATCTGGGAAGAGCTCGATATGCCTTCCGGTTTCGGTTATGGCAAGGCACTTCGTACCGTGAAGACGTGTGTTGGCAATACATTCTGTCGATTCGGTACACAGGACTCCATCGAGATGGGCATTCGTCTGGAGAAAAAACTCGACAAAATGGTGGCGCCGGCCAAAGTGAAACTCGCTGTCTCCGGATGTCCGCGGAACTGCGCGGAAGCAACCATCAAGGATCTGGGTGTTGTCGCAATCGATGGTGCATGGGAGATTCATGTTGGTGGTAACGCCGGAGTCAAAGTTCGTACAGCCGAGCTGCTCTGCACAGTGAAGACCGATGCGGAAGTGGAAGAGTGGACTTACGCCTACCTGCAATATTATAGAGAAAACGCCAAATGGAATGAGAGAACAGCGGCTTGGATTGAACGGGTAGGTCTGGATCACGTGAAGGAAGCATTAGCGGATCGGGATGTACGTCTCGCTCTGATCGAACGTTTGGAAGTTACATTGGGTCACACAGTCGATCCTTGGAAAGAAATCCTTGAAGACGAGAAGTTGCGCAAGAACTTCACCCCACTGTCCGGTGCCGAGCCGGTAACTCATTAGAATAGGAGGAACAGCGATGAACAAATTCCGGATTGGACACGTTGCGGATATTGATGAAAAGGGAGCACGGACCTTCCTGGTACAGGATACCGAAATTGCAGTATTCAAACTGAGCGACGGCAGTCTGCACGCCGTCGAGAATCGCTGCCCTCACAAGGGCGGCAAGCTTTCGGAGGGCATGGTATGCGGAACAGCCGTTCATTGTCCCTTGCATGATTGGAAGATTGATCTGCGCAACGGCAAGGTACATGAGCCTGACGAAGGCTGCTTGAATACCTACAAAACCGAAGTGGACGGCCACAGTGGAGAAATCTACATCACAATTGCAGGTTAAAGGCTAGAGATACCCTGACATCAAGGAGGCGTGCGCGATGGATTTTGTTAAACCTGCAGAAGTGCTGCAATCGATGGTCGAAGCTGGTGAGAGCAAAGCCAGAATGAATCGGGTACAGATGCTGATTCGCGGTTTTCTGGCAGGGGCTATTCTTGCTTTTGCTACCACAATGGCATATACCGCTGTATCTCAAACTTCCGTTGGTTTGGCAGGTGCACTGATATTCCCCGCGGGGTTCGTCATTATTATTCTGCTGGGCCTTGAATTGGTGACAGGAAACTTTGCGATGCTTCCACTCGCAATGATGAAACGCAGAATCACATGGATGGATATGCTCCGTAATTATTTCTGGGTGATCACAGGTCATCTGCTTGGATGTGCATTCTATGTTCTGTTATACGGCATGACCATTACCAAGATGGGTACGGATATGAGCAACCCTCTAATTCAAACGCTGATCCAGACCAGTGAAGCCAAAACATTGGGATATCAACACTTGGGCGGAGCTGGCATTGTACTGGTGATCATCAAGGCCATTCTATGTAACTGGATGGTCACACTCGGGGCAGTGATGGCGATGACATCCACGTCTACCCTGGGCAAAATCGTAGCGATGTGGCTGCCCATTACGATATTTTTCGCCCAAGGTTTTGAACACGCTGTGGTGAACATGTTTGTCATTCCGGCAGGCATGATGCTCGGTGCACAGGTCAGTCTCGCTGACTGGTGGTTGTGGAACCAGATCCCGGTGTTGGTGGGTAACCTCATTGGCGGAGCTGTATTTACAGGCCTTGGTCTATATGCTGCCCATCATTGGGGAAATCCGATAAAGCTCACATCCTCCAAACTGGCAACCATTCAGGGTGGTCGTTCAGGATTGGCAAGTTCCGATGTTGCACCGAAGATGGGGACACGATCATGAGCCGGGGCCTGGTCAGTATTGTTGGCGCAGGTCCTGGCGACCCGGATCTGATTACGGTAAGAGCCCTGAAACGTATTCAATCCGCAGATGTCATTATGTACGATCGGCTTGTGAATGATCAATTGCTCGCTGAGGCTCGTGAAGGAGCACTCCGCATCTATTGCGGCAAAGCGCCAGGCCTTCACTCCATGAGTCAGGAGATGATTGGACGAATGCTGGCTGCACACGCAGCAGAAGGCAAACAAGTCGTACGACTCAAGGGCGGCGATCCGTTCATCTTTGGCCGTGGTGGCGAAGAAGCGCTTTTGCTGGCAGAAGCAGGGATAGCATTTGAAATCATTCCCGGCATCACTTCAGCTGTAGGTACATCCGCTTCCTCCCTTATTCCGTTAACTCATCGCGGAATTTCTTCATCTTTCGCATGTGTCACGGGAACCGGCAGTGATGGAAATGTTTCATCCGTTCGCTGGGACCTGCTCGCCCATAGCGTGGATACACTGGTCATCTATATGGGCATTAGCCAACTCCCCCAGATCCAACATGAATTGCTTCACCATGGGAAAAGTGGACACACCCCTGCAGCTTTGATCGAACGGGGAACCACCTCGGATGAACGGATTATTACCGGCACACTTGCCGAACTTCATTCACTCGCCCTGTCACATCAAGTGAATAATCCGGCACTAATTCTGATTGGAGAGTCAGTCCTGATTCGCGAACAGCTGCTTCAGATGCAACAGGCCGTGAGCGCCTCCATGACCGGATAAGCGTTCACTTTAATCCAACAGCATGCGCTCGTGAATCGTCCGACCCTTCTGTCCTGGTTCAATCAGCAGACGGGTCGGTTTGATGTTGATCAGTGCCGTAAGCTGCTCTCCCATATAATGCGCAGAATACTTGAATCCAATCTCCGCCCAATGCATGATCACTCCCACCGTAGCAGATACCAGATAACTTAACATGATGTCGTAATTAATCGTATGCTCGCTATCTTCGGTCACCAATACAAAATCCTCGGTTAGATACGTTCTAAACATATTGCACAGCCGGGAATTCATATCGGAATGCATCGTGATTAATGCGCGAAAAATATCCTGATGGGCTTCAATATATTCAAATACAGGCATCGTGGATGGCAGCAATGCAGTCATATCCACTTCTTTGAGCTGTGCGTATGGTGCTGCATAAGCTTGTCCTACTCCCTGCATGAAATCATCCAGTATGAACTGCAACAACTCCGGTTTGCCGGGAAAATGTAAATAGAAGGTTCCGCGGTTATAATCCGCCCGCTCCGTAATATCCCGGATGGTGAGGGCATCCGCTCCCTTCTCCAATATCAAAGAAACCGCCGCAGCGATGATGGCATCCTGCGTTCTTCGTGCTCTCCGGTCCTGAGGATGTTCAATAATCAACATTCTCGCCTCCTTTGTTCATTATTGTAAACTAAATGAACACCGCTTACATCACTGTCCGATAGCTGACATATGCGCTGTCAATGATTATTGTCACATGGCTATGTATATCTTAACATTGAGACAGGAAAGATAGACGACAGGTTGAAACTTTTTTTGAGAAATACCTGCCAATAATGAATAAGGAGCGAGTATATCATGAGTACATCGTATACACATACAGCCGTTATTACAGGAGCAGCCGGAGGCATTGGTAAAGAATTGGCACGCCGCCTCGCTGAGCGTAAAATCAATCTGGTTCTGGTCGACCTGAATGAAGAAGCCATCCAACAGACAATTGCTGATCTGAACATCGACAAAGAGCACGTCATCGCCGTAAAAGCGAACGTATCTCAAGAAGCCGACGTGAAAAACTATGTGCAAAAAGCATTGGATGCGTTTGGCCGAATCGATTATTTTGCCAACAATGCCGGGATTGAAGGTCCAACAGGACTGATCGAAGACCTGAGTGTTGAAGCACTCGACACCGTATATAACGTCAACATTCGTGGCGTATTCCTGGGTCTGCAAAATGTCATTCCAGTGATGAAAAAACAAAAATCCGGTGCGATTCTAAATACCTCTTCCCTTGCGGGTCTGATGGGTGCACCTGCTGTATCTCCATATATTATGTCCAAACATGCCGTAGTTGGCCTCACGCGTACCGCTGCCAATGAACTGGCACCTTACAATATCCGCGTTAACGCTGTATTGCCAGGTACAATCAATACCCGTATGATGCGTCAGATCGAAGCAAATTCCGGTAATGTGGAAGATTATCAATCTGCTACGGTATCTGCCATTCCAATGGGCCGTTACGGTGAACCGGAAGAAGTCGCTGCGGTGATGAACTTCCTGTTGTCCGAAGAAGCATCCTATGTAACAGCTTCCCTTTACACTGTAGATGGCGGCATGATGGGTCAATAAGGAGCTGTAAACTGTAGGAGATACACCGACAGGTGCCCCTGAAGGGATGCCTGGTCACTACAATCTAAAAAAGGCCTCAACACCACCATAATGTGGAGTTGAGGTCTTTTTTACAGTACGATACTTCGACTTAGCATGCTTAAGGCAGATGGCTGCACATGTGAAATGTTACTTTTGGAACAGCCTTATAACGCCTCGCCGTTGCCCTTGTGATCACTCACGCTAACGAACCCGGATTTTGACTACGCTGAACTTAATCGACGTACCCCGCGTGCCCCTTGTCCATCAAGTAGTCCATCTCAGCATCCAAAATGCTTTCCACGGTCAACTCATCCAGCTTCACATCTTTACGACTAAGGATGTAGTCAGCCAGATCATCGCCATCAATATCCACGTCATTACCTTTGGCATTTTCGTGTGCCTTGTTGATGTAAGCTTGCTCATGCTTCAGCACAAGAGCGATGTTCGCCTGGCTTGCCTTCGTTTTATCTGCAATATATTGCATCATTTCTTGTTCATTAATTGCGTTTGCTTCTGCCACGTTCCATTCATCTCCTTGATCATATATACTGTTGCCATTGTAGCATAGGTTAACCCGTTACAGGCAGATCTTATGCCTCATGAACGATTATAGATAGAGCCGGAAGCAAAGCCCCCCCACTCCCGCCCTATGCTCTAAACCTTCATCCGACTCTACGTCAGCAAATCACTCTCCCCTACGACAACTGCACGTAAAATGTGGCACCCTCTCCGACCACACTTCTGGCGTATAGCTCTCCTTTGTGCTGAGCCACTATGGAACGAGCAATGGCCAGACCCAGACCATGCCCACCATGTTTGCGGGCTCTTGACGAATCCGTACGATAGAATCGATCGAAGATCCGATCCAGGTGTTCCGGTGCAATGCCTTCACCAGTGTTGGACACGGCCAGCATAACATCATTATTCTGTTTCTGGAGCGTAACGTTCACGGACCCTTTGGGCCCGGAATACTTCACCGCGTTATCGAGCAGGATCAGAATGACCTGTTTGATCTGCTCACTGTTCCCATGAACCGTAAGATTCGGCTCAATGTTGTAATCGAGGGAAATATTTTTTTCAAAAATCACGGCCTCCATCGGTAAAATAATACTCTCCACCGCATCGCTTATATTAAACTTCGCATGAATCATCGTGGAACGTGAATCGTCCATCTGTGTCAGATAGAGCAGATCATTCGTAAGTCCGGTCATGCGCTCGGTTTCCGACTTGATGTAGTGAAGCCATTTGGCCTGGTTCGCTATGGTATCCTCCTGATTTGCAAGCAGCACGTCTGCATTGGTATTAATGATCGCCAGCGGTGTCTTCAGCTCATGTGAAGCATCACCAATGAACTGTTTTTGCTTCTCGAACGCTTCTCTGACTGGCGCAATGGAGCGATTCGCAAAGTAACGACTCAAGAAATAGATCACAATTAACATGACCAGTCCGACAACAGCAAAGGTATAGATCAGATTCGTAAGAATACCTTGTTGCGCCGTCACATCAATGAATACGACCATATGCCCTTCACTGCTCGGATCAACCACATAGGCCCAGTCCGTCCCATCCAGTGCAAACTGCCCGGTTTGCCTTTCCGAATCGCCACCTTTATTCTGGTCAACTTTTTGCAAAGCCTCCGTATAGAACGCATCGTCCATATCAAAGCGGGAATGTGTGTCTGTAATCTGCCACTGACTATCGGTCTTGATCATGAATGAAACGGAACGTGCCGGTGGTGAGTTGGGATCGCCCCCCGGTCCTCCATTGGCACCACCCATGGCGTCGGAGGGCAACGATTCTGAACTTGAACCTGTACCAGCGCCTGTCCCCATCCCCCCATCTTCTCCGCGCGGCATCTTGGACGAATTATAAGGACTGTGATAGAAATCAGACACCTTGTACAACTCCATATTTGTCTCCCGTTGCACATTCTGATAAGTAATCGTATAGATCGTCGCAAATGCCACCAGCATCATAATGGAGATGGACACCAGATTCACGATCAGGAATCGATTTCGGAGTTTTTTGAACATCAGGACGTCACCTCAAGTACATAGCCCACACCCCGAATGGTGTTAATGCGGACAGCCGAGTTCAGGAAGGTTAATTTTTTGCGCAAAAACGAGATGTACACCTCCACATTGTTATACTCCACTTCCGAATCGAATCCCCATAACTTCTCAATAATCTGCTCTTTGGAAGTGATCGCCTGTTTGCGGGCAATTAACAGCTCCAGCAGTTCATTCTCCTTCAGATTCAGCTTGATTTCCTTACCCTGAACGCTCAGCTTCAGCTGAGTTGTATTCAGCTCCATGTCGCCAAACTTCAGCCCGTCCTCCGGAACCACTTCGCCTTTACGTCGCAAGGCTGCTCGAATCCGGGCCAGCAATTCTTCTGTGGCAAAAGGCTTGGCAATATAATCATCGGCACCATAATCGAGGCCTGTCACTTTGTCCGATAGTTCACCCTTGGCCGTAAGCAGAATGACAGGCGTATGATTGCCTTCGCTGCGGAGTTTCTTCAGGACGGTGATCCCGTCCATCTCCGGCATCATGATGTCGAGCAGTAACAGGTCATAGATACCGCTTTGCGCATAATCGAGTCCTGCTCTGCCGTCGTGGACCATGTCCACGGAGTAGTTGTTTTTTTTCAAAATCTGAGATACTGCCTCTGCCAAATGAACCTCATCTTCCGCAATTAATATTCTCATCATCTATTCATTCCTCTGCTTGAATTATTCGTCATCATGAACGCTGTATGGTATCACCTATTCTATCAATTAAACCTTGAATCAATCTTAATATTTTTTTGGGGCAGCAACTATATAAAATGAACAAAAGAATATTTACACTTGCCACTACGATGACAGAATAACCTTCCAATCGCTGTTATCCCCAGATTTTTTGATTCCCTTTTGAGAGGTGAAAATCCAGGGATACAGGCGAAGCATATGCTTCCGATGCAGCTTTCTTTCAGAAAGCTTTTAGCTCCGCTTTTTCAGCTTATTTCTGCCCTCTCCGTTCTCGTGTAAATGTGTAGTTCAATTTTTATATTATAGGAAGGTAAAAAAATGTTAACGCAATGTAAAACCATTTAAGATTCATTCAAGGTTGACGCTCTAAGATACAGACATGGAAGCAATACACGATGCAACAAAACATACAACCCACCAACGAAAGGAATGAGTCCCACATGGCTATTGAAGTATTCAACCGATATGAGAGCAAGTATCTTCTGACGGATGAGCAGTACGCACATTTTTACAATGACCTGCTGAAATACATGGAGCTGGATGCCTACAACAAGAAACATGAGTACTACTCCATCAGTAACCTGTACTTCGACACTCCGCAGGATTCACTGATTCGCGCCAGTCTCTCCAAACCAAAATACAAGGAGAAGCTGAGACTGCGTGCGTATGGAGTCCCTGAAGAAAATGCCAAAGTGTATCTGGAGATCAAAAAGAAAGTCTTTGGCCTGGTGAACAAGCGCAGAACCGCCTTGAAGCTGGATGAAGCGTACGAATTCGTTCGTTCAGGACAGGCACCGGAGCTGGCAGATTATATGAACAAGCAGGTTGTTGAAGAGATCAAATACTTCCTTCGCCTCTACGATCTTGAACCAAAAGTGTATCTGGCGTATGAACGCAAAGCACTCTTCGACAAGAACAGCCGGGATCTCCGCATTACCTTTGACACCAACATTCGCAGCCGCAGATACGATCTGAAGCTGGAACAGGGAGATTACGGTGAACCGCTCGTGAAGGACGGAAGGTGGCTGATGGAAGTAAAAGCCGAGAAAACCGTTCCGCTGTGGCTGTCGCAACTGCTCTGTGAGCATGGTCTATATCGCACCGGATTTTCGAAATACGGCAACGAGTTCAGACATCTGGTGAGAACAACCAACCTGAATTACCAGTCGGAGCGCATTCTTGTACCAGGCACCGATTTCAACCCATCCATAGAACAAGATAAAACGATTATAGAAAGAGAGCGTGTCCTATATGCTTGATTCCCTGTTCAGTTCAGCCCTAACCGATACCAACCTGACGTTTAACAACGCAGTCATTACCATTGGTCTTGCCATCATTCTGGGATTAATCATTAGTCTCACGTACATGAAGACCAACCAAGCCACATACTCCCAGAGCTTCACCTTAACGATGGTCGTCCTGCCCGTCATTGTCGCCATCATCATCCTGCTCATCGGCAGCAATATCGCTAGAGCATTCAGCTTGGCAGGTGCCTTCTCAATTATTCGTTTCCGCAGTGCCCCTGGTGATCCAAAGGATATTGCTTATGTATTGTTCACGATGGCTTCCGGTCTTGCCTGCGGTGTAGGTGCTTTTGGATACGCAGTGCTGTTCACGATTATTCTGTGTGTGCTGATGTTTGTCCTGAGTCGCTTCAACTTCGGCGGCAAGAAGAGTCAGCTGAAAACGCTGAAAGTCACCATTCCTGAGAATTTGAGTTATGAAGAAGCACTTAATGAAGTGTTCCATACATTCAACGTACCATTTGACCTGAAAAAGATCAGAACGACCGAGCTCGGCAGTCTGTATGAGCTGGTCTACAGTGTAACCATTCACGAAAGTGTTAGCCAAAAGGAATTCCTTGATGCCATCCGCACACGGAACGGCAACCTGGATATCTCGTTAACCATGAGTCCAACAACGGAATATTAATTCTTAATTCGAAGGGAACGATCTATATGAAGAAAAACATGATAACAGGCAGCAAACTTTGGTCCATCGCCATGATTACCGGCCTACTTGCCGCATGCAGTTCACCAGCAACCACAAGCACAACCGCCAATGCCGCAACGTCAACGACAGGAACAACCAAAACGGTATCGGTCAGCGAGCAAACCTCTGTGAAATATGCAGATCTGGTCTCTCTGGATGCTGACGATACCAACATTAGCTGGAGCGAGGCAGATTCCACAGCGATCAAGCTGAACGGAACAACGGCAACAGTGACCGGTTCGGGCGCCAAAGCAGCGAGTGGTTCGGTAACCATCTCCGAAGCAGGTACTTATGTACTTAGCGGTGAGCTAACCGATGGGCAAATCGTGGTCAACGTTGCCGATAAGGGCACCGTACATCTCGTATTAAACGGAGCTACGATCCATGATAATGACAGTGCAGCGATCTATATTCAGAAAGCCGGTAAAGCGGTAATTACACTTGAAAAAGGAACCAAGAATACTGTTTCCGATGGTAAAACGTATGTGTACGCCGACGCTACGACAGACGAGCCGGATGCTGCGATCTTCAGCAAAGCGGATCTTACGTTCAACGGTGCAGGTCAATTGACTGTAACAGGTAACTATAATGAAGGTATTACGAGTAAGGATGATCTGAAGATCATCAGCGGTAACATCCGTGTCAAAGCGGCTGATGACGGCATCAAGGGTAAAGACATGGTCGCTATTCAAGCGGGTACGATTACCATTGAATCCGAAGGTGACGGCATCAAATCCACCAATGACACGGATACCACCAAAGGCTTCGTTGCCATCGCTGGAGGTACCTTCGATATTCAAAGTGGTAACGATGGTATTCAGGCCGAAACCGCACTCGTTACAGATGGCGGCACATACAACATTGTGACTGCTGGCGGTAGCGCCAATGCACCAGCCAAAGTCGAAGAAGGTCCATTTGGCGGCGGTGGCGGATGGGGTGGCGGAACACCTCCAACCGATATGGGCACACCACCAGATGGCGAACCTCCTGCAGATATGCCGGAGATGCCTAATAACAGCGGGACCAATGCAGGTGCTAATACAAACGGCACAACATCCAGCTCTGCGAATACCGATACCAATGCCGATGCGGACACTGCTACAACAGCAACCGAGTCCACAAGTGCCAAAGCACTCAAGGCAGGTACAGACCTTACGGTGAATGGCGGTACGTATACCATTGATTCCATGGATGACTCCCTGCACAGCAACAATAACGTGACAGTTAACGACGGAACATTCAACATTGAATCCGGTGATGACGGCATTCATGCCGATCAGGAGCTGACGATTAACGGCGGAACCATCACGATTGCGAAGAGCTATGAAGGACTTGAAGGTGCAATCATCACCCTGAACGATGGCGATGTGGATGTAACAGCATCCGATGATGGTGTTAATGCTGCAGGTGGCGAGACGGAAACGGCGGCTAGTACAGATCGTGCTACTACTGCAACCGATGCTGCTACGACTTCCAACATCTCTGTAACTGAAACGACGGGCACAACATCGACTACCGATCAGGCATCCCAAGGTACAGCTACTACGCAGCAAGGACGTGGACCGGGCGGTATGGGAGCAGCATCGAGCAATAACGAGTTCCACATTAATGGCGGTACACTTACTGTGAACGCTGGTGGTGACGGACTGGATTCCAATGGTTCCATTAACATGACTGGTGGTACGGTTATTGTAAACGGCCCAACGGATAACGGTAACGGAGCATTGGATTATGACGGTACATTCGAGATCAGTGGTGGATACCTCGTGGCTGCCGGAAGCTCTGGCATGGCACAAGGAACATCCGAAGCGTCTACGCAAAATACCATTGTGATGACATTCCCTTCAACGCAAAAAGCTGGAACACTTGTCCATGTACAAGATAGCGAAGGCAACAACATTCTGACGTTCGCTCCGGCAAAGGAATATCAAACTGTGGTCGTCAGCTCCCCGGATCTGAAAAAAGATGGCTCCTATGTAATCTACTCCGGTGGTACGTCTACAGGTAAAGCGGTGGATGGACTCTACACAGACGGTACCTACAGTGGGGGAACTCAAGTCGTTGCATTCCAATCGACAAGCAATGTAACTTGGGTGAATGAATCTGGTGTAACTACAGCCAATACAGGTATGGGCGGTCCTGGTGGCGGCGGCGGACAAGGTGGATTTGGAGGCGGACGGAATCGTTCGCAATCCGGTACAACCTCTGAGAGCACAGGCACAACGGATTCTGCAAAATAATCACAATTTTAGTTAAGTGTATGATAAGAAGCACGAGGTCCCGAAATCACGATAACAGTGAATTCGGGACCTCGTGCTTTCATTTTTTCAGGAAGAACATGAGTAACTGTTCATGCGTTCCTTTTATTTGTAAGATACAAACTGGGGATTAGAATAATTACAAGAATAACGCTGGATAATAGAAATCCGGCATGGTACCCCTTCAACTCATTTAAGCCCGTTGGTTGCAACCCTTGTATGACCGTTGCAACAACCGTTGCGATAATAGCTGAGCCAAAGCTTGAACCAAGGTTCTCAATCATATTAATGCCCACACTCGCTTCGGGGAGCTGCGTGCTATCAAGTCCAGTGTATGCTTCACTTGTTAACGGCAGGCTAATCCCTCCAATACTCGCACCACGAATGAACAATATAGCGGAAATCCAGATCATACTTGTTTTATCAGAGATGAAAATAAGCGGAATTGAACCAATGAGAGAAAGAAATAAACTGACGATCACTACATATTTGGGTCCAATTTTATCAATCATTTTTCCAAGTAAAGGCCGAGTAACAAGCATCCCAACCCCTTGCGGGATAAGAGCAACTGCTGTTTCAATCGCCGTAAAATGGCGAAAGTTTTGAAAAAATAGCGGGAGGATTAACATCGGGCCCATGAGAGCAATATTTGCCATAAACAGGCCGGCGCTTGAAGCAGCAAAACTTTTGTAAGTAAACAAACTCATGGGCAGGACCGTTTGATTCTTGCGGATGAGATTATAAGCCATATATATGACAGCCAAACCCACACCAATACCCACCCATAAGATCGTTTCATTGTTGTTAAACGTAGTATGTTCCGCAGCTCTCGTTATCCCGTAGATTAAAGCCCCGCTCATGGAAGACAAGTTAATAATGCCAAACAGATCAAGCTTGTTCTCTTTGTTGAAAGGTTCAAAGTCAGGAATGGTTCTCATCATTACTGGCGCAGCGATCAACACGATGAACACGTTAATGAAGAAAATCCATTGCCAGGATGCCCCCTGAACGATGAATCCTCCAAGGACTGGACCCAGAATAGGGCCGAAGATCATAGGCGTACTTACGATGGCCATCACTTTTCCCAGGTGATCTTTCCCCGCCGTTTTCACCAAGAGGGTAAACATGAGGGTCGTAATCACCCCTGCGCTGAACCCTTGAAGTAAACGAAAGAAGATAAAACTCGAAATGTCCCAGCTAACACCTACTAAACTAGAAATAACTCCAAAGAGGATAACAGCACCGATGAAAATCTTCTTGCTATTAAACTTGTTCATAAGCCAACCGGAGATGGGAACTGCCATGGCAAGAGCCAGAACATAGCCTGTAATGGCCCATTGAATAATATTCAAGGTTGTATTGAAATCATGTGTTAATTGATCTATGGCAATATTAACCATGGTAGAGTCAAGCATAGGTGCAATGGCTCCAAGAGCTATAGCCCAGGCTGCAATTAGCACCCCTTTGGGTAATTCAGTGGTTTTGACGTTTTCTTTAGTCATATGTGTCTCCTTCTTGATTATTGTTTCCTATTCAACAAAAATGTAACTCTTTTTAGTTTCCTTGTCAACAATAATTATTGAAAATAAAAAGCAACCTGCCCTTTATTAGAGTAGGTTGCTTATTGTGTTACGCTTATTACACACACACATATATCTAAATGTCCAAACCCTGTTTCTTTATCTCTGCGTCCAAATGTTTGCTGTATTGCTCCATAAACCTGAGCATTCCCTCCAATTGCGCCTCGGTTACCTGCTCAAACACAGCCTGATCCCGCTTTTGAAAGTCTTGGTGAAGTTCCTCGTGAATACCGAATACAACGGTCCCTTTCTCTGTCAGTCTGAAATAGACCTCTTTCTTGTTCTCCGGCTTTTGGTAGACTTCGATCAGTTTTTTTTCGATAAGTTTCTTCGTCAATTTACTTATGGCACCCTTGGTCATATACAGCGACTCTGCAAGCTTTGTCACATTGGGATCTATATTCTTTCCAATATATTCAATGCAATGAACTTCGGAAGACTTATAACCACGAAGGCTGGCTTCCATCTTCGACTTGTTAATCCAGACCATTTTATTAAATAATTCTCTGAAATGATTGGTCACTTGTTCTTGTTTATTCATGGCTGTACACCCCACGTGAGTTATAACATGCATTGAACGAAAGCCTCTTCATCAAAAAGCATACACATACACCTTGGTTCGCAAGGCATCCCGGCATGTAATCGTACGTAGCGGTTCTTTGCCCGGCAGGGCAAAACAGACGCTAATTACCTTGGCACCCGGCGGAAGCTCCCGACTGAACTTGTCCAGAAGCCGGGTCATGGCTCCCGGAAACAGATAACAGATTACACAATCTGCATGTTCATAGGAACTGGTGTAGATATCCCCGCGCATGAAGCGCAGCCTGCCCTTGAGAGAGTGCTTGTTCCCTTTCGCTCGACGTAAGCGAACACTGAGATAGGCAATCATTTGAGACGACCATAAGGGAATGACTGAATTCTCAATTCCAGTCAGCCTTTTACCAGGGCAATGCCTTACAACATCCAGCCCCAGTGTGCCCCATCCGGAACCTGCTTCAAGCACGTCACCGTACCCGGGTATACGATTCACCTCTTGAATGACCACCTGCCTGACGCGACTGGATGTGGGCATCGGTGAAATCCCGTTTTTCCAACTGACCAGTACGATGGATATGACACCTATTAATGTCACCACGGCAATCAGCCATGGAATCAGGTATATGACGAACATGAACTCATCCCTTTGTTATCACTCATTCATTCCGGCACATGAGACTTCATATATACACCCTTTTTATAAACGGACTTAATGGTAAAGTGTACACCCAACTTGCGATTCGTCCGATAGATCAAGGAGTTAATCTCGTCAATCCCTACCGCTTCACTCTCCAGCATGCTCCGTTCCGGCCACACCTGAGCCACGATCTGTTCCCTTGTCACAAAGTGGTCAAGTTGGCTGTACAGCAGCTTGAACAGCTGATATTCCTTCTTGGACAACGGTATCTCCACTTCACCGATCTGCACGGTTTGCAGGTGATCCTGCAAGCGTACACCCTCACCCAGCAGATCCGAAACCCGATATTCCCTCGTCTCTCCAAGATCACCTTCAGCGCGAAGCTGGATCAGGCCATTGACCAACGTCAGGCTGTCTCCTTCGCCGAACGGGTATTTCTCATGGGGAACGAGGCGCTGCCCGTTCAGTTCGGTTCCATTTTTGCTATCCAGATCCTCAATCCATAACTGTTGCTGTACATCATAATGAATGCGGCAGTGCCGCTTCGATATCATCTGATTATAGACAGACAACTCCAATTCACTACCGCCTGTGTAACGTCCCACCGTAATGGAGCGACCTTGGCTTACATAAGCGAATGAGCCGTCACTTTCCTGTCCTGGCGTACGAATGACGATTTTTGCCGTCTCCCGCATATTATTCTCCCACCTTCAATGATCACTCGATTTCTATAAGAGGTTGTTCAAAAAACCGCTTTTGAACACGTACTATACACATTTCGTTATTAATAATGATAGATTCATCAGATTTGTTCCATTGTTTGCCCCGCTGTAATTCAATATAGTGGTATACAGGAACGAATGAAGTTTGGTTCTATTCACTCTACTATACCAGACGTTGTGCTTTTTTTCTCATGACGGCCGGATACCCACTTTAGCTTATTCAACAAGAGAGGTACCTTTCCATGAACAAAAAAAACATTTTCATAACCGTACTGCTCGCCTTCGCCTTGTCCATGACATTAACCGTGCTCTCCCGTATGAACGATGATGGCGGAGAATCACTGAAAGGCACATCAGCTGCCGAAACCTCATGGTTACAAATGAAGATCCAACCCTAAGTCTACTCTATTATAACGCGATCTCTGCGCAAAACGTTTCACGAATGTCATATTAGGCTATAAGATCGAATCCAAATTAAAACAGATCAACAAGGCTCCGGATTGCTGGTCACAGCAGCCCGGAGCCTTATTTCAAACCAAAGAATCTATAGTACACGCAAGATCGTCTATCCGTTCAACAATAGAGATAACGACTTATTTCCAAAAGCAAAGTGAGGTGGACAGCGGATTCCCACTATCCCATCAACACTCAAGTCAATGCCGCTTCTTTCTCGCGCCGAACTTCCTCCACGCATACACGGTAAGAGCTACAGGGCCAGCAAGCCATAACAGCTGCCATAGCATGATTTTCAGGTCGAATCCCATCTCAAGACTCCCTCCCCAAATCATTCGCAAATGCGACTTTGGTCGTTCAAAATCAAAGTTAGTCTTGTTCTTCCTCAGGTACAGTCGGTTCATCGCCAAGCTTCGCTGTTTCCCTTGACTGTATTTCCTCCATCCGGCTGGACACCTTCTGATACAGGTAAGAGATCCCAAGCAATAGTACGCCGAAGCTGAAGTAGGCAAAGATTTTGCTGCCCGAGGTGAGCATCCCCACATCATAGAACACCATCTTACCCGTGGCGAACAATGTTAGACCCAGACCCAGACGACGAATCATGACATATTTTCTACGGAATCCATAGGCAATATAGAGAATCGCGAGCAGCAGATAGATCAGGCTGAACATCAGCCCCACATCACCCCACTGGAACTGGATCGTCAGGAATACGGTGATGACACCTAGCAGATATACCCCTGCAATCACCGGGTACCATTCAATGCTCTTGAATTGCCCGCGGATGCTGGCAATGAGCAGATCCCTTCCTGCAAAGAACACCCCTACATTAAAGATAATCAGCACCAGCAAACCAACAATCTCTGCTGCTGTATGCTGCTGAACTTCCGGTTGAAGCGCTGGCATGGTTAAGGTTACAGCCAGTGCAATACAGCAGCCAATAGCATGCAGGAAGGTCGTATACACCTGCACGTATCGATCATGCAGCAGCTTCACCTTGCTCAGTCCATATGCCAATGCAATCGTGAGCGCTGCGAACATGAGTAACTTGTAGAACATGTATAACAGGAACGTCTCATCCACTGCTCTGGTATACAATTCATTCGATTCATACAGCACGTATAACCACAGGTTCGCAAGTGTCACATACTTGAATCCATTTAGGAAGCCCAGCTCTAGTTGGCTGTACTGGAATCTCTCCTTGGCAACGGAGCTGCTGTGAACTGCCCAGGCATAATACAACGTAATAAGCAGAGTCCCCAGCGTGATGCTGGAGTATTTTAACATAAAGTAAGAACGTTCCCCGATGAAGAACAACGCCAGCAGGTCGTAGTACACGAAAGTGATTAGACATAAAAGCACAATGCCCCATCCGGCACGTTCCACCGACTTGAGCCGTTTCAGATGTCCAAGCGTAACCAGCAGAACCCCTTCAATTAACCAGCCCATTGATAACCACTTGGCCCCGAACTGGAACGGAATAATCAGAATGGCAAAGGTCAGGGAAGTGACATAGAAGAGCAGAATGGTCTGTTTCTCCTGAGCCATATGGCGCTGAACGAATCGTGCGAGGCCCAGATACACCACGCAGAAGATCAACGCCAGCAAGCCCTGAGCATCATTCCAATTCGCCACATCGAATAACACATATAACATCAGACAGCTGATACTCGTATTCATGGCCAGCAGAGCGAAATCCCACCAGGTTAACTTCATCCGATGTTTGAACGGATATGCCAGTGTAATGCCCAGATATAATGCAAACGTCACAATGGAATACAACATGCCAATCTTCTCACTTGGCGACAGCCACAAGAGGATAAGCATGGATGGTGTGTTGAACAGGAAACTGATATAGTGCACTACCGGCCACCGTTTTCCAAACGAAATGAACACAATAATGCCGTTTAAGAGCAGCAGATAGATCATGGCTACATAGACAGCCGTGCCCTCAAGCCCAAACGAGAACATGTAGGAGAATAGCGGAAGATATCCACCTACCAGACCCAGTGAACAGATGGTCTTCGACTGATACCTCAGGGACAACAATACGGAGATTGCCGATACCAATACTGACAGGGCAAGTCCCGTATATAACCCGATAATATGCAGCAAAAAGTAACTATAGAAGATGGAGCCGAACAAGACGGAGATCCCGCCGCCAAGCAGGCCCATCGCAAACGTCTGCTTTTTACGGCGGAACAGCCACTCTCCTCCAGCAAGCATCAGTGCACCGAGCAGGAAAAAGGCTCCGCTCTTCATCTCGTCATTAAACCAGGTCGAGTATGAGTACTGGAATGCTGCTCCAACCCCCAGAATGAGGAGCAGGATGGCTACTTTGTTGATCCAGCTGAGTCCAATCTTCATCTCCATGCGATTCTGCTTGATCCGCCGTTGAATCGTCTCTTCGCTCAACCCTTCTTCCGCCATGTGCTCATATCCACGTGCCATGTGCCCACGCAGAGCCTCTTCTCTCTCCCGCACGGCTCGTCTGTGCGATTCAATGCGCTCATTCACCTCTGCCGCAAGGGATGCAATTCTCTCCTTCACCTCGTGGGAATCCTCTTGCAACTCCTGTGCCGCCTGGTTGTACAGCGCGTTCAGGTTGGACTTCGTTCGATGTTCATGGAATGCAATTCGATCATTATGTACTGCTGTTTTCCCTTGAAAATAGGTCTCCATCTTCTCCCGGGATACCCGGATCAGATTGAGCTTCTCATCCAGCATCTGTTCAGATAACGCCATGCGAAGACGTGCATTCTCTTCTTCCATCTTGCGTGAGCGAAGTTCAAGCTGATGCAGCTTGAGTTTGTGGGCTTCATACTGTTCCTGTAACTGTTCATTCTTAACGATCAGATCATCGGACTGGTATTCCTGGAGCAAGGCTTGATACTCCTTGGCCAGCTGTTTCTGCTGCTCCTGAACTTGCCCAAGCCGATCCTTAAAGTCCTTCATGAGCTTCCTCCGTTGGTTGATGTTTAGTCTTTTCCCTATATTTTACTATATGTATGCCTTAAAAAGAGGTTTAAACATTAGATATATCCGTACAACATTTCATCCAAAAGATTACGAACGCAAAAAAGCCGGGAAGCAACCGCTTCTCCGGACTTTTATCCATATGAGTATTTTGCACAAGAATCGAGGTTTATGCCGCGTCACTCGTCTCCGATTGTTCGGCTGACTCGGGTTCAATAATCTCGGTCGCATCCGGGTCCAGCCAACTGGCGATCATGCCACGCACATATTGCAGATCGTCCTCCGACAGATCGTAGAACCATACGCCACTGCGCATTGCACCTTCCCCCTTCAGCATATAGTTGCTGATCGTAGGTGCACTGTCTTTCATATATAAGGACTCGGCAAACTTAACGATGAAGTCCGAGGTCATGTTGGTTGTAAAATTCGATCCGGCAATCTGGATGACGTCCGGGATCTTGGTCAGATTTTTGACCTCCAGCGCACGATTCATGAAGGCACTTAAGAAAATCCGGTGGCGCATCGTCCGATTGAAATCGGAATCTTCCCGGTAACGCACATAACCAAGCGCTTCTTCCCCGCTATAGATCGGCTTATTGGCTTCAACAAAAAGTTTCTCATGCGCTTTTGATTTGTTCTCAATGTTCTTCTTGATCGGCAGTTCAACTCCGCCCACCGCATCGACAATGTCCTTGAGCCCGTTAAAATTAATCGCGGCATAGAAATCCACTTTGTTCTCCAGCAGATTCTCCACTGTATCCATCGCCATCTTGGCCTCACCGTGGGCATACGCTGAGTTGATCTTCGACTTCACATCCCGGCCAACAATTTCGGTATAGGAATCACGCGGAATGGACAACAGCAGCACTTTATTGTCTTCTGGACGCACGACGGAATAGATAATGGTATCCGAACGGCTTGGTTCGTTATCCCGTTGGTCAATACCCAGGAGCAACAATGAGAACGGGTCCGTATGTTCCACGACCGGGGCATCCTTATCGCCAGCTGGTTTAAAGGAGTCATCCAAGGCTTCCTTCACCGTACCGGAGGCGAACATATTAAAGGCAAACACGACGAGTTGCTTTTGATAAATAAATCCGAATCCTCCAAGCACAAGCAGCACAATTAGGGTGATGATTAATGGCTTCTTCCATTTCTTCTTCGGTTTCTTCGGCTTCCGTCTTGTTAAATGTGCAGCACTGTTTTCCATCTTATCTCCTTTAATAACGGGTTCTTAGAATCATTTAACTATATTAATAACACGTTTACAATAGATTACGTTATAATCTGCAATACAAGAGAAGGTACAGAAGGAGAGATGAAGGATGGAGTATAGACCTTTAGGCAATAGCGGTCTGCGTGTGTCGGCGCTGGGGCTGGGCACCAATGCATTTGGCAAACGCGCGGATGAAGCAGCTTCTACCCGTATTATTCATGCAGCGATGGATCAGGGCATCAACTTTATTGATACCGCCAATATCTATGCAGGTACAGAATCGGAACGCATCATTGGACAGGCTCTCACAGGTCGACGGGAAAACGCGGTGCTTGCTACCAAGGCCGGATTACCCCGGCATGACGGTCCCCATGGGCGCGGTTCCTCCCGCTACCATCTGCAACAAGAGCTGGAACATAGCCTGCGGCGTCTTCAAACGGATTATGTGGATCTGTATCAGATCCACACCTTTGATCCGCACACACCGCTGGATGAGACACTGCGCACACTGGACGATATGGTCGCTTCCGGTAAAGTTCGTTACATCGGAGCCTCCAACTACGCAGCCTGGGAGTTGATGAAAGCGCTGGGCATTAGTGAACAGAAAGGTTATGTACGCTATATCTCCACCCAAACCAGCTACTCCCTGGCTGACCGTACGCCTGAACTGGAACTGGTACCGATGTGTCTCGATCAGGGCGTAGGCATTATCCCGTATTTCCCACTGGCAGGCGGGATTCTGACAGGTAAATATAACGGACAGACCAGCGTGCCTTCCGGCTCCAGAGCCGACACCGATCCGTCCTTCAACCGTTTTCTGCTGGAGCATAACATCAAGCTAAGTGAACAAGTAAGTGCAAAAGCCGCTTCATACGGGTGCTCCCCAAGCGTCTTGTCGCTTGCATGGTTACTGACACGCCCGGCTGTATCCACAGTGATTGTCGGCGCTACACGTACCGAGCAACTGGAACATAATCTGGCCAGTCTGGACATGTCACTGCCTGATGAGCTGTTGGCTGATCTGGATCAGATCAGTGACTCCTTCCGTCGCCGCGAGCCTTTTGCGTCCTACCGAATCGATTGAAGCAAAGCAACTGAAATAAACCTCCCGACGGATGAAGTCAGGAGGCTTATTTTGATTTTTGCATAACATTATAACCATTAGTATTCAGAAAAAATACCAATTCCACTACAATCTGTAGTTTAATAAATTAAAAAAATTATATAAATGGACTAGCCCTCTGATTTTTGGCGAAGAAACTCCTGCATAATCTCCATATACTCTTCCTTGCGATCATCCAACGTTTCAAAGAATGCCTTGTCCGATTCCTCGACCAGATGGATTCCCTCCACAGCCAATAGGGTACCTTCTTCGGTCGTTGTAATAATATTGGCACGCGTATCTGTCTGATGACGAGCTCGGGTAATTAATCCTCTCTTCTCAAGAGCACGCAGGACCTGTGAAGTCACGTTAACGTCCACTTTGGCAAATTGTGCAATCTGAACCTGAGTTACACCTTTGCCTTCCTCATCATGTTCATTAAGCCATAAACAGGCGTGCAACAATACAAATTGAGGTTGTGTCAATTCGAGGGGTTCCAGCACCCTCCGTACTTCCTTTTGCCACATGGCTGTAACCTGCCATAACAGATAACCCGGACTTTCTTGTGCATTTTTATACCGTGAGCTTGTCATCTCATACCTCCATGATGTGCGACCTTATGCAACGGATTATGTACCCACCAGTCAATGAAGCAAATCCATTATTCATATAACGATGATGGAAACTCATCCGTTGCAACTCTGTGTGTCTTTTCTCCAAAATTGAATTAGCGCGCAGGGATAAACTGCTTCACCCATTGTCCGAATCCTTGCGGATTGCGGCTCTGTATAAGAATGGTTCCTTCTCCCCGGAACCGACATACCAATCCTTCTCCACTTGTAACACTGGATAACCAGCCCTGTGAAGCTTTCTCAATACGGTAATCTACATAATGAGGCCATGCCACCAAATGGGCGTTATCCACGATTATTTCTTCACCTGCTGCCAGATTAATCGCATGGATTGCACCATAGGAAGACAGAAACACGGTTCCACGTCCGCTAATCTCAATAATGAAGAACCCTTCTCCGGAAAAGAGGCCTTTCTTCAGGTTCTGCATTTTGGTATTCACCTGAATGCCCTCAGACCCTGCCAGAAATCCATCTTTCTGCACATAGAGTGAGTAGGAACCGTCCAATTCGACAGCCTCTACATCGCCCATGCTTGAAGGTGAGAGCAGAATCTCTGCCGACCCGCCCGCAGCCGTCAGTTCCTGAAAGAAAAACTTCTCCCCGCTCAGCATTCGACCAAACCCGGCAAACATCCCGCCTTCTGCTGAACCCTTTAGTTCAACCGTAGGGGTCATGGATACCATCGCGCCGCTTTCGGCCTTGAACCGCTCTCCCCGCTGCAAATGTACCTTGAGCATCGCAAAAGCACCATCATATAGAATCTCATAGTTCACGGTTGTACCAGCTCCCTATTGTCAGAGTTAAAATCATTGAGCCCATTATCTTCCAGCACAGCTGATTTGTCTCCATATTCCTTCACAATATGTTGATCCCCCCAATTACAGAGCGCATTGAGAATCGGTTCAAGGCTTCGCCCGTAATCACTCAATTCGTATTCTACTTTGGGAGGGACCTGATTGTATACAATCCGGTTTACGATCCCGTCGTTTTCAAGCTCTCTCAATTGCTGTGTTAACATTTTCTGTGTAATTGCGGGCATAATACGCTTGAGATCACTGGTTCGCCTTTTCCCATGTGTCAGATGACAGAGAATGACGCATTTCCACTTGCCACCGATCACCTCCAGAGTAGCTTCAACCGAGATGTTATATTTTTTTCTGACCATAACTTGTTACCTCCCTGATGAATTGGATTACATCCGTCGCATGCTGTATAGGCACCAAAAAGTACGTAGGGTACTAAAAAGTACGTACTATTCAATCTATACCGAATAACTCATAATAGCATTTGCCGGTACGTAAATCTACATTCGGGGGAGTTGAGCAAGAAATGTTACACGATTCAAAACGCAGCACGTGGGCGCTGCTGGCTCTGGCTATCAGTGCGTTCGCGATCGGTACCACAGAATTTATCAGCGTTGGGCTGCTGCCCCTCATTGCAGATGACCTGGGCATTTCCGTAACTACAGCGGGACTGACCGTTACTTTATATGCTTTGGGCGTCACTTTCGGGGCTCCTGTTCTGACCTCGCTCACGTCTACCGTATCACGCAAAACGCTACTGCTTGCCATCATGATTGTCTTCATTGCGGGTAACACGATGGCTGCACTATCGACGGGCATCACCATGTTACTCATTGCACGAGTGGTGTCCGCTCTGGCACACGGCGTATTCATGTCCATCGGCTCCACGATTGCCGCCGATCTGGTACCTGCAAACCGCAGGGCAAGTGCCATTGCCATCATGTTCTCCGGTCTAACCATTGCCACAGTAACCGGTGTACCTCTCGGTACGCTCATCGGTCAACATTGGGGCTGGCGCGCTGCGTTTATCCTGATCGTTGTGGTTGGCATCGTTGCGATGATTGGAAACCTCGTACTCGTGCCATCCACATTGAAGCGAGGAACACGAACGGCATTTCGGGATCAGCTGAAGCTGGTTACAGGCGGGCGTTTGCTGCTTGCATTTGCCATCACTGCCGTTGGGTACGGAGGTACATTTGTTGTCTTTACGTATCTGTCCCCATTGTTGCATGACATCAGTGGATATTCCGAGAAAACAGTCGCGTTCATTCTGTTGTTGTACGGAATCGCCATTGCGGTGGGCAATATTATCGGCGGCAGAGCTGCCAATCGCAACCCGCTCAAGGCCCTCTTCTACATGTTCATCATTCAGACCATCATTCTGGGTGTGATGTACCTCACTGTCCCGTTCAAATTGGCAGCATTGCTTACGATTATGGGTATGGGACTACTTGCCTTCATGAATGTGCCTGGTCTTCAGATGTACGTTGTAACTTTGGCTGAACGATATGCACCACAGGCCAAGGATGTAGCCTCAGCCTTCAACATTGCGGCATTTAATGCCGGGATCGCGATAGGTGCCTATTTGGGTGGAGTGATCAATGACTCCATTGGTTTGATTCACACGACATGGGTCGGAGCCTTGATGGTTCTCGTAGCTGTAATCCTCACCGCATGGGCTAAAGTGCTGGAAAGCAAGGATCAACATGCATCCGTCGAAATGGAGAAAGCTTCGTTCTAAGTTCTTTTCTGACTGGGCTCGCCCCTTGTCCTAGTGGTTCCAACCACTGAAGGGAACCGGTTTCATATCGTTTATAATTATACTATATACGTTGAACCCAATTTGATCTACTATGATTTGATTTTGTATGATGAAATAACAGCAATACAACTTGAAATAACTGATTTTTACACATTTGAAGGAGGAAATCTCATGACAACAGCTCAAACTGCACAACATTTACAATCCACAGTAACTCTGCATAACGGTGTTCCTATGCCATGGTTCGGACTCGGCGTATTTAAGGTAGAAGAAGGATCTGAACTGATTGCTGCCGTGAAAAATGCAATTAAACACGGCTACCGTAGCATCGATACTGCTGCAATATACGGCAATGAAGCCGGTGTGGGCCAAGCGATTGCCGAAGCTCTGCAAGAAAACAACCTGAAGCGCGAAGAACTGTTCGTGACATCCAAAGTATGGAATGCAGACCTCGGATATGAAGAGACGCTTGCTGCTTTTGATACGACATTGAACAAATTGGGACTGGAATACCTGGACCTGTATCTGATTCACTGGCCTAAGGCAGGCAAATACAAAGCAGCCTGGAAAGCAATCGAGGAGCTATACGCAGCCGGCCGTATTAAGGCTATCGGGGTAAGCAACTTCCAGATTCATCATCTCGAAGACCTGATGCAGGATGCCAAAGTGAAACCGATGATCAATCAGGTGGAATATCACCCTCGCCTGACTCAAGTTGAGCTCAAAGCCTTCTGTGAGAAGCATGGTATCCAGCTTGAAGCTTGGTCCCCTCTGATGCAAGGTCAGCTGTTGGACAATCCAGTACTCACGGCGATCGCTTCAGCTAAAGGCAAATCGGTTGCACAAGTAATCCTGCGTTGGGATCTGCAAAATGGGGTCATTACCATTCCGAAGTCCACCAAGGAACAGCGAATTATCGAGAATTCCTCCATCTTTGATTTTGAACTTTCAAATGAAGAGATGGATCAGATCAGTGCCCTGAACGAAGATGTACGTGTTGGACCTGACCCGGACAACTTCGATTTCTAATGAATAGCTTTTGGAGCATGCTTTGTTTGATATAGCATAGCGAAAAACCACCGGACCAGGAGCCGGTGGTTTTTTCATTATATTCTCTTCCCTATAGCCAAACCTCGCTAACACTGCACGTTTCAATTCAAAATGAGGTATTGCAAATTTTTACTATTGAACCTGCCACAATGCAGGAACATTGGATGGCTCCCATCCAGGCAAGGAAGTGTGGGCCTGCAAACATTTATACGTCTTGCCGTTATATGTGACCAACTGTCCTACAGTATAGGCTGTATTCGCTTGCCAGGCGGAAACACCCGGATTCGTCGTTCCTGTTGCCGTTTTCACGGTCACCGCATTGCTTGCAGCAGAACCATTCCCCGCCGCATCCTTTGCTTTCACCGTAATCGTATACGAGGTATCCGCAGCAAGCCCGCTGATCGTTGCGGTCGTCCCAGTCACAGATGTTGCAAGTGTCGTTCCAATGTACACATCATAACCGACTACACCCACGTTATCCGAGGATGCCGACCAGTTCAGCGTTATGCTGGATGTCGTTTGCGCTGTCGATGCCAAGTTCGTCGGTGCAGTTGGCGCTTGTGTATCACCTCCCGGCTGAGTCGTAGTGCTTACGGTTACAGCATTACTGGCTGCAGACAGATTGCCTGACGCATCTTTTGCTTTGATCGTAAAGGTATACGAAGTACCCGCTGACAGACCGCTGATTGTTGCGGTTGTTCCGTTGACGGAGACGGCAAGATTGGCGCCATTGTAGACGTTATACCCAGTAACACCCACATTATCTGTTGAAGCATTCCAAGCCAGTGTCACCGAGGTAGCCATCACACTTGTCGAGCGGGCATTTCCCGGTACGCTTGGCGCCGTCGTATCTGCTGGAGGCACTGTACCTCCGGTAGGCAGGTCGGCTTTCAGTTTATTTTGGAGTGTTTTGTTCCGGTCACCGCTAAGCTCCCAGAACATCGCACCGCCGAGTCCTTTGCTCTTGATATAAGCCGTTTTATATCCAATAGACTCCGCATCGTCATAGCTAATAAATCGCTTGTTGGTCGCATTATAGAGATATGGCACCTTGGCCGTATCATTCCAGTAACGTGTGTACCCGTTTTTGTTAATGTAATTGGTCTCCAGATCATAGAAGTCAAAGGAACCTGCTTCCCATGTTCCAACGGAAGAACCCCCCGTGCAGGTCTGATATTGGCCATTGCTAGCCTGTGCGCATCCATCCCAGCCGCGTCCATAGAATGGAACACCAAGCACAAGTTTGGCGGCTGGTACCCCGGCATTCAAATGCCCTTGTGCTCCGGCAGCCACATTAAATGTATTGGCATCCGGCACCCCAGCAGCTGATGCCGCAGGGTCATAGTTCAACGGCGCGTTATGCGCGCTGACTTTTTGCCAAGCCCCGTTAAAATCGTATGTCATAATGTTAATCCAGTCGACGATGGCAGCTATGTTGGCAAGCTCTGTATTCGCAGCATAGGTCGTCGATGCACCGCTTGCAATCGTAAGTAGATACTTCTTGCCGTCCACAGCCCCGGCAGCATCCAGCTTCTCACGGATTTTGCTCAGAAGCAGTGTGTAATTTTGCTTATCATCAGGACGTTTGCTGTTACCATCAAGTCCGCCTGATACCGGATACTCCCAGTCCAGATCTACCCCGTCAAAATTGTATTTGCGCAGGAAGTCGACGGCAGAGTTCGCAAAAACCTCTCGCGTTGCAGCAGTCGCAGCCACATCAGAGAAGCGGTTGGACCATGTCCATCCTCCGACGGAGATGATGGTCTTCAGATTAGGATTGATTTGTTTTAGCTTGTTCAGCTGATTGATATTGCCTGCAATGGGTTGATCCCACGTATCCCCTGCAAATGTCTTGCCGGTATCAATCCATGGATCACCAAGCACGATTGTCCCATTCGGTACATTGATCGTCTGGCTCTTTTCATTCTGACACGTCCAGGTCACCGGATTGGGGCCCGAAGGGTCCGGATTCCCATGAATACCGTTCCAGCAAATATCGGCAAACGCATAGTTGATATGCGTCACTTTGGCCGGGTCGATATCCGTTACATTATAGTTCCTCCCGTACGCAGCCCAGGACGGGTAATAACCAACAATTTTATAAGAATTTGCTGCTGCTGCCGTAGCGGGTTGAAGCACAAAAGAAGGAACAATAACAGATAAGAACAGGGACAGACCCAGTAAAAATGTTGCAGTCTTCTTGAAAGCAGTGTGTTTATTAACATGTATCATCTAATACACAACCTCCTTTGTCGTTTGCGTACTCAGCCCGTTCAGGAATGGACGATGTGCGCTCGAAAACTGGTTATTCGTATATGCGTCCCAGTTGATTGACCAGGTCATAATCCCTTTTATTCCCGCATAGCCCGCAGGCTGGCGCAAAGTATAGGAACCGCCGTACGACGCACCTTTGATTAGGTAATTCAACGCCTTCTGCAGATCCGCTGGCGTGGTATACCCGCCTCCGGCAGCCTGCTGGGAAGCCGGTACACCGATTGCAATCTTGTCTGGTCGCAAAGCACTAAAGAATGGGCCGGAGCTGCCGCCTACATGAAAGCCCTGAAGCAGCATCTCTGCCATGGCCACATGGAAATCAGCAGTCCCTTGGGCGTAGGAGCGTCCATCCAGTCCCACCATGGAGCCCGTGTTATAGTGCTGCACATGAAGCAGGGTCAGGTCATTACGCAAGGCATGGATAACTGGCAGGTATGCTCCCCAAGGCCCGCCGTAGCTCAGATATCCGCCCTGTACATAGGCCGTTTCCGGTGCTGCCGTCAGGATGAAATTGGTGCCGAAGTGTGACTTAACCGCTTTCACGCCTTGAATGAGGTTCACAATTTTCGGTGTGGTTGGACTACGAAAATCGGTATCCCCTGCATTCAGAGACAGGGAGCTTCCTTCCAGATCGATATCCAGACCATTGAAACCATAGGTGGAAATGATTGATTTTAACGACTCTTCGAATTGCTGTCTCTTGGTCGCATCGGTGAGCTCAATGGTACCGTTGGCTCCCCCCATGGAAAGCAGTACCTTTTTCCCCTGGCTTTGCAGATAGGCAATATCGGATTTGAATTCCTCTACCGTCGCATTATATGGAGTAAAAGCAAGTGTTCCACTGCCATGTGAAATCGGTTCGGCAAAGGAGACATTAATGACGTCATAGGCTGTTGATACATTACGAAGTCTGATATTCGTTGAACCATTATCGAAGTTGTGCCAGTAGCCGATCAGCCATTTGCTGCCGATTGGCCCAGGATTAGAAGATCCGTTGGAAGTTGTAACACTGAGGGAGGTGCTCGCAGCGGATATATTGCCTGCGGCATCTTTGGCTTTTACCGTAAAAGCATAGGTCGTGCCGGCTGTCAGTCCCGTGACTACAACCGTTGTAGTTGAAGAACTTGTCACAAGAACGCCGTTCCGGTACACCTCATATCCCGCTACGCCCACATTATCCGTGGATGCATTCCAGGAAAGACTAACAGAGGTGTCCATAATGGAGGATGAGGTCAGACCCACAGGAACAGATGGGGGCGACGTATCTGGCGTTGGCGTTTCGCCTCCCGAACCTTCCCCGACATATTTCCACAATGCGGGCACAACAGAGGGCTCCCATCCCATCAACGCCGTGTGGGCCTGAATACACTCATAATCTTTATTCTGATATGTTACGAGGTCTCCTTTCTTGTATGCGGTGCCTGCCTGCCACTGGGCGGCGGCATCGGCTCTCGGTGCAAACCACGAAAGAAGGAGAAGAAACGCCATAGCAAATATAATGACCGGGCGGAATCGAACAGATTGATCCATGCAAAATCCCTCCTGTACTAAGGATACGTTCACCTTGCAAACTAAGCATCCATCGTCCACCTGCATCTGATCTGTGATTGATTAGAGCCAGCTCATTCAGCCATCTGATGTTGCGTGTCGCTTCACTCCCTTCCCTTATCAAAATGGACCTTCCCTCTCGTTTTCTCTTTCAGCAGACATCACCAAATTTTACAGGGAATTTACAGATCCTCACCCTGTATTTAATCAGTAAAATGCCTGGGAGATAAGGGATAAAATAGTTCTATTGGGGGCGAAAAATGTAATATGGAACGCCGAAAAGGCTTTCCGCCAAGTCCTCAGGAGACTTGAAAGAAAGCCTGTGTTATATATTGTGTAGAGAATAGGGCGAATCTTACCGCTGCTCCCCTTCCCCTTCAAAAGGCTGCCAACCATCCACGCCGGATAGAATCAGAGGTATAGCGTACTCCGCCGCTTCCTGTTCGGTCAGCATTTTGGCCCAGGGCACACGATCAGCAGCACGTCCGGCACCAGGCCCGGCACTGTTATATTCCGCATACTGAACAGTCTGCTCCGCTTCTGTCTTGTTCCAGTTATGCCATCCCTCCCGCTTCACATGAGCGCCGATCCAGCAGTTCAGAAAACAGACTTTGGCATGATGACGCCACGGCCTGCCCAGATACACCGACTGCGGCGGAGCATTGCTGGTCAGATCACAGTCCAGAAACACATAGCCGTATCGTACATCCTCCGGAGTAGACGCTGCGGTAATCCAGCCGTTCACTTGTCCATCCGCAGCCTCCGCTTCGGTCAGGCGATTCTTCGTAAAAATCTCGCAGCCCTTAAATACCACCGTAGCCGAGCCAAAAATAAAATCGATATCGCCTTCAATGTAACAGTCCTCGAAATACTGCCGCAGTTTGCGCCGCTCGGCACCATCACGTGGCCCGCCAAAGTAACTGCGATCCATGGGTTGCTCCGGCAATGGGCCGGTGAAGATCGTATCCTGGTGGCCGATCAGACGACAGCGGCGAAAGACCGCCCGGTCTCCATCTACGTAAACGGCCAGCGCCTGACCAACCTGCTTGCCCGGCCCGGCAGCATTAACGAAGGAAATGCCCTCTGCCGTAAAATCATCGGCACCGATGAAAGCGGTATAGGAATGAAACGTATGATATGGCGACCCGTCCGGGAACTTCTTAAGTGCATAATCATCATACGTAATGATCGTCTGCTCCGCCCCGTCACCAATCAGATGGATGCCCGGCTTCTCCATATGCAGCTTCTCATAATAGACGCCAGCTTTTACTCGAATCGGAACGTTTCCGATTCCATTCTCCGGCAGCGCATCAACTGCAGCCTGAATCGTCACATAATCCCCCGTCCCATCTGAAGCAACAGTCAGACAGGGAGTCGATGGTTCCAATGCTGTATTCGGAAATTTTTGCTGTGTCATGGCAATCGCTCCATTTCCAGCGCTGCCAGCAGGAGCGGAGCCACCCCCATAAAGGAATCGCTTACAACCGCTTCGCTCACATAGTAGCTGTACGAGCCATCCCGGTCCAGACTTAGTCCTGCGCCATGACAGATCCCGTTTAACCGAACGCCATCAGCCGTCTCCTCCACCAATCTGGAGGAAAGCCCCTGCCATCCTTTCTCCGCCGCAGCTCTGAAATGCGGCTCCAGATACTTCAGCCGCACACCCTTTGCAAGTGCATATACAAACATGCTTGACCCGGATGCTTCCAGATAGTTGCCTTTGCGGAAGCCCTGATCCAGCACCTGAAACCATAACCCGCTCTCCTGCTCCTGCACGCGCACCAAAGCATGGCACATCCGTTCAAAGATACCAATGATGGTTCCGCGCTTTGGATGATTCACGGGAAAATGTTCCACGCTGTCCACAATCGCCATAGCATACCAGCCCATCGCCCGGCTCCAGAAGTGTGGCGAGCACCCTGTCGATGAATCGGCCCAGACCTGCTCCTTCGATTCATCCCAGCCATGATAGAGCAGTCCGGTCCGGGGATCACGGGTCTGGCGTTCGATCAGCAGAATCTGGTGGGCCACTTCATCCCATAACTCGGGGTGATCAAATGTCTTCGCATACTCGGACAGAAAGGGAGAGGACATATACAGACCGTCCAGCCACATCTGGAATGGATAGATTTTTTTGTGCCAAAAGCCGCCCTCCGACGTTCGAGGTTGCCCTGCGAGCTGTGCGGCCAAGAGATGTGCCGCTTCTGCGTAACGCTGATCTTCAGCACCCTCCAGTAATGAAAACAGGTTTTTCCCCTGATTAATCTGATCCAGATTATATTCTTCCAAAGTATACGTGCCAATAGAACCATCTGGCTGGATATACAAGTCCATATGTTTTTTCATAAAATCAACATACTCTTGCTTGCCATAATATCGCCCAGTTCGAGCCATCGCCATCAATGTCATGCCTTCCACGTATGCCCATCGTCCCGAAGGGAACGCATGATAACCGTCCCCGTCACATTGCTGGATGATCGTTGCTGCAATTCGCTCAGACCAGGATAACTGCGTCTGTACCTGCATAAGCAATTCCTCCTTGAATGTTGTACTTAACTAATACATGTATGACTAACGGATAACCGCTTCACTCTTGCTTATTGTCGGCACATTGCCGTTGAATTGCGAAGGTTCAGCTTGGGCTGAATGACTACCGGAACATCGACCTGTTCATCACGAATCAACGATACAATCAGCTCCGCTGCCTGCACGGCCAGTTCATCCAGAGACGGGCCAATTGTCGTCAAGGCCACTTCGGCATACTGCATATCCGGCAGATCATCATACCCGATTAACGAGATATCGCGCGGAACGCTGTAACCTGCCTCAAGCAAAGCCCGAAGTGCACCTCGGGTGACCAGGTTGTTCAGCCCAATAAAAGCTGTCGGCGACTCTGTCCCAAACGCATGATTACGTATGGCAAAATACCCGTCTTCCCAGGAGGAATACGCTGGCAGCACATGGTCTTCATTAAAAGCCAGACCCGTACGCTGCAACGCTTCCCGGTATCCCTCCAATTTAATATTCTGCGAGTTGCCGATGAACCCGATTCGGCTGTGCCCCAGCGATTTCAGATGCTCCACTGCTTTGAACAGTCCTTCTTTGCGATCAATCTTAATGTAAGGAGAGTTCGGCGCTTCATCTGTACCCAGCACAAAACATGGCATGTTGAGTGTTGCGAACTTTTTCCAAAATACATCCCGATTATCCAGTGCATAGTCCCACAGAATACATCCATCCACACGCAGCTGGCTGAAGACATCCACGCCATCATCGGCCACAACCAGGATCATCTGATATCCCCGCTTCTTCAGCTCGGTGTGCAGACGGCCGGAGATATTCGAGAATAATGGATTGCTCAGCTCATCCAGCACAAAGCCGATGATGTTGCTCCTGCCTGTGGAAAGCTGCCGGGCCAGCATATTTTTCCGATATTGATGTTTCTCCGCGACCGCAAGCACCTTCTGCTTCGTTGTCGGTTTGATTCGGGGATCATCATTCAGCGCCTTCGATACCGTGCTATAGCTCACCCCCGCCAGTTTGGCAATGTCTTTAATGGTTATCAAAATCAATCAACACCTCTCATACGCCTGAAACCCTATTTCCTATTTCTGTGCAGCCTTATAACGATCATATTGTGCCTGTCTGCCCGCAATAACCTGCTCTATATTCATCTTCTTCAACGTCTCAATATAACTGTCAAACTGATCCAGACTGGCATCACCGCTAATAAACTTGAAGTTCATCTCTTCCACATATGTGGTAATGTCAGGCATCGCCATGCTCTCCACGCTCGCTTCATCCGGCAGGGCATAGACAAACGGGAACGGTTCGCGAACATACGGCTCCAGTTCCTTATCCATCTTTGCATGCCAAGGGGCTACGACGGAATCGGCAGAATCGGTGGATTGGATGTTCGGCAGATTCACCGGACCGATGCCGAGCTTCTGAATGTATTCATTGTCCTTGCCTTTGTCCGTAAATGTCTTCACGCCGTTCTCTTCCGTATACGTATCATCCTTGATGCCCCACGTATAATACGTCTGCGCCTCTTCACTTACTGCATAATCCAGGAAACGGAAAGCCAGCTCCGGATTTTTGCTGTCCCGCGTGATACCGAAGATGCCGCTAACCGGGGTACGACCGACGTAGAACTGATCGCCATGCGGTCCTTTCAGTGGCAGAATGCCTTTGATGATCGGCTCTTCCGGATTGTAATCCTTGAACAGCGGGCTGTAGACCATCGACATGTACCAGCTGAAATTAAACGTTGCGCCGGTCACATCCTGAGAGATCCGCGATGTGACCTGATCACTCGTGGTACTCGCATAATCTACCCCAAGCAGACCTTCCTTGTACAGTCCATTCAGATAGGTCAGGTACTCCTTGTATGCCGGCTCATAATAGCTGAAATGCACCTTGCCCTGATCGTCTGCATAAAACTGATTGGACAGATCAAGTCCAAATGCAGGGCCAAAGGCCATGGACACAAATTTCGCTTCCATGGACAGCGGAATCTCATCAGCCTGGCCGTTCCCGTTCGGGTCGTCTGTCTTGAATTTGCGCAGCATCGCCGTGAATTCATCCAGCGTCGTCGGCTCGCTTAATCCCAGCTTATCAAGCCAGCGCACATTAACCATAAATACTGGCATGTAATTGCGAGTGAGCGTCTGCTGCGGGATATAATACATTTTACCATCTGGCGTCGTTAAACTGGCTTTGACCGAAGGTGACTTTTCATATATTTTTTTGAGATTCACGCCGTACTTCTCCACCAGATCATTAATCGGAATGAATAGACCGCTGTTGATGTACTTCATGAGCTGATCCTGATCCGGCAAATAGACGATATCGGGCAAGCCGGTACCGGCAGCCAACCTCGGATTCACGGCATCTGCATAATTCTGTGGTGGAATCAGATCCCAGTCCACTGTAACGCCGGCATTGCTCTCAATTTTCTTCACAATGGCGGCGGTAGACAGATCCACATTGGTCGTCCAGGCGTTGGTGCCGAGAACAGACAACTTGGCATCCGGCTGATCCGTTACCGGTCCTGCACCGGTGTAATCAAATGCAGGTTCCGAGCTGGTTGGAGTACTTCCCGCATCGGTTCCCGCCCCTGTTCCGCCGCTACATCCCGCCAGGCTGATTGCCAGTATCGCTGCCATTACGCTTTTTCTTCCTGCCCCTTTAAATCTCATCCATCATTCCTCCTTGGTATGAACCATCTTGAACTCCCTTGAATGACATGAAACTAAGCATTACAAGCTATCCTTTCACGGCTCCGAGGGTAATTCCCTTAACGAAGTACCGTTGGATAAACGGGTAGATCGTAACAATAGGCAGAATGCTGACCACAATGGATACATAACGAACCTGAAGGGTCGATACCGCCAGTGCGCCGGATGTCATCGTGCCGCCCATCTTCTGCATCACTTCCGGTGATGCCATGATCAGCACCCTTCGCAGGAACATCTGTAAGGGCTGCATATCCTGTTTGCCCAGATACAATAGGGCCGAGAAAAAGTTGTTCCAGTGGAATACCGCATAGTACAGCGTGAGCACAGCCAGTGTAGGCTTGATGATGGGAACCGCCAGACGATACAGCATCGTCATCTCGTTGGCCCCGTCGATACTGGCACTTTCAAAAATCTCATTCGGAATGCCTTCAAAGGCCGAGCGGCAGATCATGACGTTAAACGTAATGACCAGCACGGGCAGCACCATGACCCAGCGGGTATTGTACAGCCCAAGCGAGGTAATCAGCATGTAGACCGGAATAAGCCCGCCCGAGAAATACATGGTGAAAGCGATGAAAAAATTCAGCTTGCGACGTAAGAAAAACTGCTGCCTGGATAATGGAAACGCGGCAAGACATGTGGCCACAATGTTCAACAGTGTGCCTACCACGGTGTACCAGAGGGTGTTGTAGAATGAAACCCATAACTCCTTGTATTGGAGTACCATTTGGTAACCTGACAAGGTAAAGCCGACGGGCCACAATACGACTTTTTGTTTGTCGATGGCATCCACCGAGCTGAATGAAATGCTGATGACGTACAGAAAGGGATACAACGTGACAACTACCGCCAATATGGTCAGCAGGTAGACACCTCCGTAGAACAAACGGTCACTTCTCGATTTTTGCATACAGGTCTCCTTTGGTCCGGTTTATAGTCTTACCAGAGTGACATCTTGGTCAGGCGGCGGGTCATGGAATTGGCAGCAAACACAAGCACAAAGGTGATAATCGAGTTAAACAGGCCGACCGCTGTGGCGAAGCCGTAGTTCTGGCCCTCAATCCCCATCCGGTATACATAGGTGGACAGGACATCCGCCGTTTCGTAGGTGGCTCCGTTGTAGAGCAGATATACTTTCTCGAAACCTACACTCATAATGCCGCCAAGCGACAGAAGCAGAAGAATGACAATGGTTGGTTTGATACTGGGAAGGGTCAGGTGCCATAGCTCCTGGAATTTGTTAACGCCGTCAATTTTGCCGGAATCATACATCTCGGGGTCGATCCCCATAATGGCTGCAATGTAGATGATGGAGCTGAAGCCAAAGCTCTGCCAAATGTCGGAACTTGTGAAGATGGTACGGAACCAGCCGGCATCCATCATGAAATTCACTTTTTCCAAACCGAGACTTGCGATGAGGGTGTTCACAATACCGTCTGTTGGTGACAGGAAGTTAATAATCATGCCGGCTACAACGACAGTGGAGATGAAGTGAGGAAGGTAGGTAACCGTCTGGGCAAATCGCTTGAATGTCCGATTCTTGATCTCTACGATGCAGACCGCGAACAGAATGGGAATCGAGAAGCCAAACAGGAGCGGCAGAAATGCGAGCAAAAACGTGTTGCGCAGCAGCCGCCAGAAGTAAATGGAATTCACGAACTGTTCGAACCAGCGGAGTCCCACCCACTCCCCGCTGAGCATCCCCTGCCCCGGCAGGAAATTGCGAAATGCCAACAGCACGCCAGGCATCGGAAGATACATGAAAATGAGGTAATACAGAAAGATAGGTGAAAACATCAGCAGCAGATACTTATCCCGTCTGATCAGGCTGAACAGCATGGACATGCGTTTTTTCAACGTGAAGCACTCCCCTTCGCCACATAATTACAACGTTTGAATTTTTGAATAAAAATGAACTTTCATTTTACTGACGTTTTGCTATTCATCCCATCCCATCTTATAACCACCTAAATTTTTCTGCATAAAACGAGATAAATGCTCGAGATGGTCCTTCTTACACCGTAATTCCGCTATATTCATAATTACCAGAACCATAATTACAACGTTGTAATTTTAGCTTAAATGTATACGCTTACATAAACTTTTTCCCATCTTAGCAAAGACTTCAATGTTTGGCAACAACAAAAATCAGTGGCATGCTGAAACGTAACAAAAAACAGTCTCGCACACGCGAGACTGCCCATTGTATTCTACACCTGATTCCGATATTGCATTGGTGTCATAACATACACTCGCTGAAAGGCTCTATATAACTGGCTGACGCTGGAAAATCCCAGATCATAACTGATTGTGGTCACGGAATCTGTTGTAAGGCGGAGCCTCCTGGAGGCTTCTTCTACGCGCAAATTCAGCAAATATTGATACGGTGTTGTTCCTGTGAGAGCCTTGAACGAACGCATAAAATGATGCCGACTCTGATGTGCAACCATCGCCATCGAATCAATATCCATTGGGCCAGTGTAGGCACTGTGAATGTAATCCAGCACGCGTTGGAGATGAGGATCCATGAATGTGCCGGGATCTAAAGTCCCTTTACCATGTTCCTGCCCCGTCAACGTGCGTCTTAGATACGTTTCGATCGCCAGCTCTGTTTCCTGCACTTGCAGCAAGTCAGGCACGTCTTCCAACAGAATGGAACTCCAGTTTCGAAACAGACTGCTGATCTCAGCAGGATCAAACGTCTGGACAGGTCGAAACTCAGCTCGTCCCCCACTTAACCCCGCACCTTCAAGGCTGCCTAATGGCGGTTTGCGGAACTTGATCACAATGACAGCCGAATCCGACCCTATCTCAAAATAATGCTCAGTCTGAGGATGGGCAATAATCCCCATGCCTGCTTTCAGAGGATAATCATACCGTTCCTGCACCAGATAACATTGGCCTCTGACCGGCAGCGTTAGCTGATACCAGTCATCATGCACATGAGGTTCATTCGAGAACCCTCCTGTAGCTTTCCATAATTCCAACCCATTTAGCATCATGTTTAATTCCATCATTACCTCACCTGCTGACATTATAGCAAATCGTGCTCACTTTCCAAGCACTTTTCACAAAGACATGATCTGCCCCCTTCTTTTATCATAGAAAAAAAATAATTCGAGGTGATCTCCCATGGCTCAGGCCACTTTAAGCAAAATGCAAATCAACTCTTCCGCCAATTGGGCACTCGCCGGAGTCAGCTTCGCCCATCTGCTGAATGATGCAATGCAGACGGTTGTTCCGTCTGCCTTCCCGCTGTTCCAGCAGACCATGCAGCTCAGTTTCGCCCAGATGGGCTGGATTGCCTTCACCCTGAATATTACTGCATCCGTCCTTCAACCCCTGGTCGGTTATATGTCGGATCGCAAACCCATGCCGATTCTGCTTCCCGGGGGCATGTTGTTCTCCCTGATCGGTGTTCTTGGCTTAGCCTTGTCTTCCGAGTTATGGATGTTACTTGTATCCGCAGCATTGATTGGCATAGGCTCATCCATCCTCCACCCGGAATCCTCACGCGTGGCCCATATGGCAGCAGGCCGTGGACGCGGAATGGCGCAGTCGATCTTCCAGGTGGGAGGCAACACAGGACAGGCCATTGCTCCATTACTGGTCGCTTTCATCCTGCTGCCGCATGGCCAGCGTAGTTTTCTGTGGCTGATGGGCTTTGCCCTGATCGGCATCTTTATTCAGTCTTATGTCAGTCGCTGGTACAGAGACAAGCTTGCCGAGACTCGCATTCGTCAGCAACAGCCTCTCAAATCAAGCGGCACAGAGCCAGTAGCCCGACCTGTGAGCAGAGGATTCATCGCTTTTACAATGGGCATTCTTATCCTGCTGCTGTTCTCCAAATTCGTATATATTGCTGGCATGACCGGATACTACGCCTTCTATTACGCCGATGCGTATCAATTGCCTCTCTCGCAGGCACAGATCTGTCTGTTTATTCTGCAATTCGCAGGCATGGTCGGAACCCTGCTCGGCGGCCCACTCGCTGATCGCTATGGACGCAAACCGATGATCTGGTTCTCCATTGCAGGCACTGCACCGTTCTCCCTGTTGCTGCCTTATGCAGGACCCGTCTTGTCCATGGTGTTGTGCGGAATGATTGGACTAATCCTGATGTCCGGCTTCAGTGTCATCATTGTGTATGCACAGGAGCTGCTTCCTCGTCATATTGGAACGGTATCCGGATTGTTTTTCGGCCTGTCGTTCGGCATGGCTGGACTTGGCTCGGTTGTGTTAGGTTCCTTAATTGATGTGACCAGCGTTGCGTTTGTTATCAAATTATGTTCGTTTTTGCCACTGCTTGGTGTGTGTGCTGTATTTCTTCGTAGAGATCAACCAAGAACCGCGTGATAACCGTTGAAACCTCATTGATATTGTGACTACAATACACCTAGGACAATCGAGGATAACAGAAGGAAGGGATAACGCATGATTATCGATGTACAGCATGTCACTTGGAAAAGGGGACCCCTTACCCTGCTGAACGATGTCAACTGGCAGGTTAACGACGGCGAACACTGGGCATTGCTTGGCCTGAATGGCTCCGGCAAAACAACACTCCTGAACATGATCACCGGTTATCTCTGGCCTACCGAAGGCAAGATATGCGTGCTGGGCCATGAATATGGGGATGTGGATCTGAGACAGCTCCGCAAATCCATCGGCTGGGTCAGTTCGTCTCTGCAAGAGAAATTGTACGGCACGGATCGCACACAGTATGTCGTGATCAGCGGCAAACATGCCACCATTGGCTTGTATGACAAGCTATCGGATGATGATCTGGACCAAGCAAAACAATTGATGCAAACGCTGGGCTGTCAGCACCTGTGGGATCGTGAATATCGTACCTGTTCTCAAGGTGAGAAACAGAAACTCCTTATTGCCCGAGCACTCATGGCCAATCCGCGCGTACTCATTCTGGACGAGCCGTGCAATGGACTGGATCTGTTCTCAAGAGAGCGACTGCTGGACAGCATTCGTGAATTATCACAGCGTCCTGACACCCCTTCGCTCATCTACGTCACCCATCATACCGAGGAAATATTGCCAGTGTTTAGTCACAGTCTCTTGCTACGCAGGGGTGAAATCGTGAATAGCGGATTAACGAGTGGGCTGATGAACACCGAAGTGCTGAGCAACTTCTTCGAGGCCCCTGTGGAAGTTGATCGACACGGGGAACGTGTGTATGTCAGAGCTGCGGCGGATTCATAATCGCGTGGTTATACACAGCAAACGCAGCATAGGTGCAGAAACATAACAATAAAAGCCCAATATCTTATCCACATGTGGATAGATTTTGGGCTTTTCACTGCTATATCTAGTGTTATCCACCGTTTTCTGTGTAAAACTTTCTACGTTTTGAGTATAACTCACCTATATCCATCTATATTCTTCTCCGCGATCTATTTCCGGGCAGCCAGGAACAGAAACAACGGAATACGCTGCCTGCGCAGATAGGTTTCCTCGTTTATGAAATGGGCACGTTGTGGTGCTGACTCACGTAAATGTTCTACACGAAACCCCGCCCGCTGCAATGCCATAAAGTAGGATTCAATGGAACGATGCATCTTTTTCACAGAACCGCCCAGCCACTGCTGCTCACGGAATCCTTCCACAAAATACTGATCAACAACCCAATCCGTTCGTGTCCCGGAAGGTTGCAGTGTGGACGTGATCACAGGATGTTCTACGGAGAATACGAATGTCCCGTTCTCTTTCAACGTATCGTATATGTTACGGAACAGGCTCTCGACATCCTCAATATAATGAACAGCGAGTCTCGATATCACCAGATCATACGCCCCGGCCGGGTAGGTCCAGTCTTCCATGAATGCTTGTTCAATCCGGGCATTCAATCCTTTTACGGATTCGTTAGCTGCCTGAATCATATTCACCGAACCCTCAATCCCTGTATACGTTGCACCTTCGCGCTCCCTGCCCAATAATTCTGCGGCGAACCTGGCATCCCCGCAACCGAGGTCCAGTATATTCTTGCCAGTTACATCTCCGATCAACTCCAGCATCACCGGCTTCTCCAATGTATCATTGGCGTTCTCCTGCCACTTGCGACGTTCCATATACTTCTCGAAATTCGCCTCATCATCGTAAAAGTCTGATCCTCTGTCCAGCATTCCATGACCCTCCCTATCGGATAAGCACGATCCTATTTACAGCCTGTATGAGTATACAGAATATGGATGATCCTGGCTATAACAAAAAAGGCTGTTACCTGGCGTTAACCAGCAAACAGCCTTTCTGCTCACACGTCTACAATTTTCATCGCCTAGCCAAAACGTTCTGTTTTGTACCATTTGCTCTCGCGCTTCCGAATCTTGTCCATAATCAAGGAGTAGAATGCCTTGATCGAGATCAGGATGAACAGTTGTGCATACGTGAAGTAGGATACACAGGCATAGATGAAATTGCGAGTATTACTCTGTCCAATATCTGCGGCAAGTGCCAGATTGATCTGCAACACGTAAATAAAGTACATAAGTGCCCAACCAATGACAAGGAAAACATACGCATCCCCGGCAAACTGGAACGGTGAAATGACCTCTGGTTTAAATATGGCAATGACCCGATAAACCAGATTCACGAGAAATATAATATCCGATACAATGATCGCCAGCATAAACCAGAAATAACTGACGGCATAATAGATGACCAGCAACTTATTACGCCAACTGGAACGGTTAAACAGGTTATGGATATTATCCAGTACCACCTGATAATTTCCCTTGGCCCAGCGCTCGCGCTGCTTCATGTATACACTAAGCTGCTCCGGCTCCTGCTGATAGGCTTCCGCTTGCGGCGCCAGTGCCACAAACTGTCCACGATTCAAAATCTCGAATGACAACGCGGTATCTTCTGTAATGGCTGTCACATCCCAGCCACCAATTTCCCGAATCAACTTGGTTTTGATAATATAATTCGTTCCCGGAATAGAACCCAGCTGGAACAATTCCCACAGACCCGTGTGATACACACGTTGCGAAGTAATAATCTCCAGATTGATGCATTTGGAGAGAAAATTCTGTCCTCTGTTACGTGCTTTGTTTCTGCCAAAAACCACGCCATATTGTTCAGGGTTCTCAAGCGATTTTTGCGCCAAAAACATTAATGAATTTCGTTCAGGTGCGGCATCTGCATCGAAGATACAGATCCAATCGCCCGTGGCTATTTCCAGTCCATCGTTTAAAGCCCCGGACTTGCCACCTGTTCCTTTTCGCTCCATTACCGTCACATTGCGATGCAAATAACTGGTCTGACTGAGGAATGATCTTAGCTTCTCTGCGGTATCATCTGTACAGTTATCCGCGATCACGATGACCTGAACTTTATCCTCCGGATAATTCAAGCGCAGGATGTGCTCTACCGTTGCGACAATGACCTTACCCTCGTTGTGCGCAGGTACCATAACAGTAACTGTTGGATAATGATGCATATTTTCAGGGATCTGAATCCCTTTTTTGTCCTGTTTATTAATAAAGCGAATTGCACCTGCCATAATAACAATCGACTCGAATACGGCAATCCAGATACTGAATATGGATAATATTAATATAAAATCAGCCACTTACCTTCCTCCGATCATACTTGCGAATAACTCTCGATCGAAAGCGAAGGGTTGCAATCGTTAACCAAATCGTAAATACCGCAAATAGTCCACTGACGGCGATACAGATCGGGATGAACCAGGACATATAGTCCACTGTGCATCTCTCCTTCCCCTATATATATTCACCGATGAGATCTGTCTCTGTGTTTCGTTCAAGGGCTGCAATAACTGCGTCTATGTCCTCGTATTTGCTGAATTGCTCCTTCTGAAATACCAGAGCACCGGAGCGGATCACCGTCTGCAACTCATTTCCCTTTTTATCAATGATGTGAAGATCCATAATGGCTTTTTTGATCCGCTCTGTTAGAACGGGAAGATACTCCACATTCATCATCGGACATAGGATGACAAATCGTCCACGATCCACGAAAAATTTATAATCCTCATACCGAATCTGCTTCTGAATCGTACCCGAGATTTCAAGAAGGAACTGTGCGTACCGGACTGAACCGAGAGATTCCATTACCAGCGGCAAAAATTCAATTTTGAACATGGCGATACTAAATCCATATTTTTCGGAGTACCGACGAGCAAGGTTACTATGTTTGATTAACGTATCTGCCAGAGCTCTTTTATTACCAAGCGAGGTATCCAAGTCAATTTCCGGGTTACGATCCTGCATATCCTCGAGACGCTCCACTACACGTGCACTGCGCAGCAGGCTTGCCTTGATGAATGCAGCAACGGCAAGGTTGGCAGGGATGAGCAACCACCAGGAGAATACAAGCACATTCGCATCGGCGTACGTAACAAGCCATACAAAATAAGAGACCAGATATACAAATCCCGTCACGACGGATACGCCAACAGGCAGTAAAAGACCAAAAACCAATGCACCCAGCGACACGATACTAAAAATCATATCTCCTGCAGTGTAGCTCTGATCCATGTACACTTTAAGAAAAATCAACAGTTGCTGCATGAGGGCAAGTCCAATCAACAGGGCATATCCCCATGCAATACGGCGGGTAGGTGCTTTATTTCTCATAATTCCTTCTCTCCGTTGCATTTTTGAGAACTTTGGTACACACTCACTCTTTATATTGCAACAATTTATGACACGATTAGACAAAACTATGCTAACACATTGAACAAATCATTAAATGACAAAATTATTACTTTTTAATGTTTTTCTGTAAATCAGTTTCTCCCAACAAAGGAAAAAGATTATCAAACAGATGCGTGTTACCGTCAAATACATATCCACCTGGATAACGGGCATCCTGACCACGCAACGTAATCATATGGTTATACAGCTGTTTGGCCCATTTTGGATCACCTGAACGTACAGCCAGTAAAATGGCGAGGCCATATACCGATGAAGATTCATAAGATACCGCAGGTGTGCGTGATTCTCGTTTATATTGTCCGGGCAGCTGATGCCGGGTGTTGAACTCCTTTTTCAGGAAAGCAATGAGCTTGTCCGGTTTGCGATCGGTTACCGTTAGATGATTCGCTACAATCAACTGGTCGATCAGATTGACCGTATCATCATACGTATAATCTTTACGAACCACATCGAAGGTCTTTGGGTAAAATACTCCATCGTCAGGCATCTTCTTCAGCAAAGCTTCGTATTTCGCGTAGGTTCCGGGTTCCACCATTTCATGTTTTTCCATCGCTTGAAGAGACGGAAGATCTACATAGACCAGACTTAATGTATTCGTTGAATGTCCACCCGCAAAATCGTGAAAATCTACCAAATATCCTTTCTGCCGAGTTGACTGTGTTAAGGCACGGGAAATAGCGGCTGCGGTCGTAAGCTTAGCCTCTCTCCCTTGCTCCCACTGATCCGTAGCCTGTAATAGGCTACCTATAATGCGAAGATCGTCGCCAAGTGCATTGGTCGTTACTTGGGATTCACCCTTGGCATTCAGCTTCCAGGCTATATAAGGGTCTGGCGGCGTGAGAAAATAGGTCGTCAATTGCTCGTAGCTCTGCTCAAACAAAGCCTGATTATCACTCGCCAGGGCATATTGCATCCACAGACCGAGTGACTCCGACAGCGCCTCTCTTCCCGCAACAATATCCGCTTCCTTCGAAGCTGCATCCTGTAAATAGGTGGCCAGCGTTCCGTTCGGATTGGTCATATCATTCTCGATAAAAGATACTGTTGGAGATTCTTCGTCCATCAGGAACCGCTCCTTTATCAACAACCAGCTGGCTGCGGTAATACTGATCAGCAGTAGGACCAGCCATGTTCGTTTTTTTCGAAATATGATCTTCACGCCATTCCTCCCGAATATATACGACTGTGAACTCCTAAATTTTCTGGTGTGTGACTGAGGCACATCGAGAGTTCGCATTATTCAAGGTTATCCATATAAGGCCGTCGTCCACCCTTTTTGACAAATTTCCAGTCCACTTCAATGTTATGACGCATCCGTCTGAGAAGGTGAATGGCTGTCTCAATCTCTTTCTCGGTCAGACCATCCAGAGTCACCTGATCCGAATGCACTCCCTCTTTACGTATGAATTCCCATGCTTCAAGCCCAGCATCGGTGGGATACAACACCTTATTCTTCTTATTACCCAATGCTGGCTGTTTAATAATGAATCCATCCGATTCAAGTTTGCTAATGGCTCTGGCCGCCGTCGTGCGATCCACTTTGATTAGTTCAGCAAGCTGATTCGGAATAATACCTGGATTCTCACAGATTCGATACAGATACAGATATTGTCCACGGGACAGGTTTAGATGCTGAAACTCGACATTACTGATGGAATCCAGACAGCGGGCAATCATGCCGATTTCCCGCAGCACTTCTTTTTTCTCAGTCAATATATTCACGCCCCTATAAAATTGTTGCATTCGCAACATAATCAATGGTATAACTACAGTTGAATTGGTTTCAATTTTAAACATATAGCTCAAACGTTATACATGGAACGAAAATCGTTCCAACTCCTGTTATGTACCAGTTTATCACGTCAGGATCACATTACGATCACCCAAAGGAGAAACATTCATGAATACAACCATTGTTGAAGTTAATAATCAGGAATTGCTTGATGCCTGCTTCGCCATCCGTACCGCTATTTTCGTTGAAGAACAAGGCGTACCCGCAGCGGATGAATTCGACGCTTATGATACATTAGACGCGGAGGCGCGCCATATTCTGCTCTACGTAGACGGTGTACCTGCTGCCTCCTCCAGACTGCGCGTTGTGGAGCAGGTCGCCAAATTGGAACGGATCTGTGTCATGCTCGATTACCGTAAACACGGTCTGGGCCGTGTGCTGATCGACAAGCTGGAACAGATGGCTGTTGCCGAAGGACTTGAGAAAGCCAAGCTGCACGCCCAGGTACAAGCTTCCGGGTTCTACGAACGTCTCGGATATGCACCCGCTTCAGACGTATTTATGGAAGACGGCATTCCCCATCTGCTGATGACCAAAAAACTGAAATAATGACATTCCAAAAACGCCTCCGTTATCACTTCTCAGTGATGTACAGAGGCGTTTTGTATTCAGGCAACACATTCATTGGTGAACCAACAGCGTTAAATAGCACGCACAGACACCGATTATAGCAACCAAGTAAGCTAAACTGACTTGCCCGCTCCGCGTTGTGTCTTATCCCAATGCCAGACGGTCTGGCTCTGATTCGGCAGTGTTGTTCTTCATTTGTTTACTGCGCAACTGTCCGCAAGCAGCATCAATATCGGTACCATGTTCCATACGTACAGTGGAGTTGATATTGTTCTTTTTGAGTGTATCATAGAAGCCCAGAATCGATTCTTCTGTACTCCGTTGATACTGACTGTGTTCATCCACCGGGTTGTATGGAATCAGATTCACACTGACCATACTTCTGCGACTGGACAACAGTTCAGCGAGCTCAGCGGCATGCTCACGTTGATCGTTAACATCACGCAGGAGGATATACTCGAACATGATACGTTTGTTCGTCGTAGCCAAGTAATAATCTACCGCGTCCATCAATTGCTCAATCGGGAAAGCCCGGTTGATCTTCATGATGTGCGTACGCAGTTCATTATTCGGTGCATGCAGAGAGATCGCCAGATTGACCTGTAGACTGCTGTCTGCAAATTCCTTGATTTTGTCCGGAAGGCCACTCGTCGATACAGTAATCCGTTTGGCGGCAAGTGCCAGTCCTTTGCGATCCTTGATCACTTCGATGAAATCACTCATGTGCTGGAAGTTGTCGAATGGTTCGCCAATCCCCATTACCACCACGTTAGTTACCCGCTCTTCTTGACCTGCTGCATCCAGATGTCGCTGCACGTGCATAATCTGTTCGACAATCTCGCCAGCGGTCAGATCACGGCTCTTCTTGATCAGACCGCTCGCACAGAAGCTACAGCCAATGTTACAGCCCACTTGTGTGGTCACACAGACGGTAAGTCCGTATTTTTGCCGCATCAATACGGTCTCAATCAGATTACCGTCCTGCATCCGAAGCAGAAACTTCACGGTACCATCTGCCGATTCCTGCTTCACATGTTCGCTAAGCGAGTTCATGGTGAAATGCTCGGAAAGGACATCCAGACATTCTTGACGGACATCGGTCATCGCTGGGAAATCGTGTACACGCTCCTGATATAACCATTCCCAGATCCGGGATGCACGGGATTTCTTCTGCCCATGCTCCGGCAGCCAGGAACGTAATTGCTCTAATGTTAATCCATATATGGATGATTTGTTCATTGTATAATCCTCTTTTCGCAAGAAAGCATATGGCTTATCGGTCCTACCCAAAAAACCTCTACTCCGTATTGTCCCAAAATTGACGAGGGAAAACAAGGGCTTTTGCATTTCTTCCAAGAGGTTTTATCCATGGTAAATCTGCACAACAGACCATATTTAACCCTATCGGGCCTTCACATTTTAGAAGTGAATGATACCGGATGTGTGCAGTAGAACCAGCAGAACCAGGATCGGAGCCACGTAACGGAGCATGAACAGCCACACCCGGAACCATCCGGAACGCAGACCGGAAGCTTCAGCAGCCGTTTTCCAGAAGTATCCGGCAAAGATCGTCACAAGCAGTCCACCTACAGGCAACAGGATGTTGGATGCGACAAAGTCCATCCAGTCGAACACGCTCTTCGATCCAATCGTCCATTCAGGCAGCAAACCGAGCGATAGTACCGAAGGAAGCCCCACGATAAAGACCGCGAGTGATATTACCCATACCGCACGATTCCGGCTCCATGACAAACGTTCCATGAAATATTTCACCGGAACTTCCAGCAAGGATACTGCTGACGTCAAAGCCGCAATAGCCAGCAGGATGAAGAACAATCCGCCAAACAGGAATCCAAGCGGCATAGCTGAGAAGGCTGCCGGAAGAGCCACAAAGATGAGTGACGGGCCTTGGTCCGGTGCAATACCGAATGAGAATGTCGTTGGGAAGATGATCAAACCAGCAATGAATGCATAGATCAGGTCACCCGCACCAACGGCGACGGTTGCCGCACCGAGAGATTGATTTTTATCCACATAAGATCCGTATGTTACCAGAATACCCATCCCAAGTGACAGGGAGAAGAAGGCATGTCCAAGCGCCACCAATGCAGATTCAGTTGTCAGCTGCGAGAAGTCCGGATTCAGGAAGAAGGATACACCCGCACCTGCACCCGGTAATGTTACTGCACGGATCATCAGGATAATAAGAAGCACCAACATCGCGGGAATCAATACCTTGTTGAACTTCTCGATTCCGTTCGATACCCCTTTGGCCACAATCCATCCTGTGATCAGAACGGAAACCAGTTGCCACACGATCGGCATATACCCGCCTACAAAGGAGCCGAATTGTCCAGCATAATCCGGATTGTCAAACAACGTACCGCTGAAAGACGTAATCGCGTATTGCAATGTCCAGCCCGCGATAATGACATAAAAGGACAGGATGATAAATGGTGTTAATACTTGCAGCAATCCGGCTGCGAGCCAACCTTTATGTCCACCTGCTTTGATAAAAGCAGTGGCTGCACTCCCTCTGCCGCTGCGACCAATCGCAAGTTCAGCCAGGAGCACGGGCAGACCGATGAGCAGCAAACAGACGATGAAGAGCAGGAAAAACGCTGCTCCTCCGTTCTCCCCCGTAATGTACGGGAATTTCCACATGTTGCCCAGACCAACCGAACTACCAATGGCTGCCAGGATAAATCCAGCTCGGGAGAAGCGTTCTCCTTTGCCAGCGTTGTCTTGATCCAGATTAGGCTTACTAAAATTCATCGTATCTACTCCATCACTTTAAAGTTTTCCCGTAATTATATACTACTCTACCTGTTAGGTCATTCGAAAATCGAAATTTGTCGAAATGTTATTTATTTACATAATGTATCCATGGAAAGCTTCATTGCATAAATTCTCTTAGAAAACAGTATGTGATAAAATCCGGTCATTCAACCGCATCAAGTTACGCACAAGCCAATCCCTTAGCAGTAAAGGTAAATAAAATAAAAAAGGCGTCCCGTTAGACACGTTCATGTCCGCGGAGCACCTCGTTCTCTGATTACACTCTTATTTCAAGCAACTCATATTTGATAACGCCCATCGGAGCGTTGACATGAATGACGCTGCCCACTTCTTTGCCCATCAGTTCTTTGCCCAGTGGGCTTTCATAGGAAATTTTATTATCTGCTACATCGGCCTCAGCAGGACCAACCAGCTTATATTCAATCTTCTCAGCGAACTCGATATCATCAAGCAATACCGTGGAACCTACACCCACCTTGTTGGCATCCATGTTCTCGGACGTAATAACTTTGGCATTCTTCAGCATCTTTTCCACGATCAGAATCCGGGTCTCCATAAAAGCCTGATCATCTTTGGCTGAATGATATTCACTATTTTCCTTGAGGTCACCATAACTGATCGCGAGTTTCAGACGCTCAGCCAGTTCTTTACGCTTCACTGTCTTCAATTCCCTCAGTTCGTCCTCCAGCTTTTCCAAGCCTTCCTGTGTCAAAATCACTTCTTCATTAGCCATTTTTCCATCTCCTAATCCTGCTATCTATCTATATTCTAACCTATATCCACTCCAAAGGGTTAGCATACCCCAGAAAAAGAAATAGCTCATCCATATATTGTATTTCATTGTCATCAAATCCATGTATATCTCTTGAGATCATTTTCGAGACTGTCCTAAGAATTGTACCGTTACAGTTGGCTCAATTGACCATGTTGTTTTCACCCGTTCACTTCTACAATGAACTCAGGGCAGCAGAAGTTTATAAGCAATACCTGCTCCCACTATTTAACATGAGGTGATCTGGATGATTGAACGATTAAATACAGCTGAAATACAGGCCTATCTGAAACGGATCGGCATTGATGGTATAAAGAAACCCACACTGGAATTCTTGGCTGAACTCCAGCGAGCACATGTGCAATATCTATCCTGGCAAACCGTCGATATTTATACAGGTCGTCCTGTGGGTATCAGTCTTCAAGAGTCGATCCAACTTATATTACAAGGCCGCAGCGGCTACTGTTTTCATCTCAATGGTGCATTCAGTGTTCTTCTCCGCTCGCTGGGTTATACGGTTGATTGGCATCGGGGCGGAGTACAGCCTCATGGGGAACAACCCCGTGTGAACTCGTTCCATCTCGGTCTGTCTGTTCTTCTGCCGGATGCCGACCCGACAGTTGAGCGCTGGATTGTGGATGTAGGTCTTGGTGGAATGCCCTTCGAACCTCTGCCACTTCGTTATGGAACCTATGGTTCCGCTCCATTCACATACCAATTGATGCCATCATCTGTTGCAGCTGGGGGATGGCGGCTTGAGTACGAACCAAATGGGCCAAGTAAAGGCGTCGACTATGCCCCTGAGGCGGTTCACGATCTGGGGGAGTTCATACCGAAGCATGAATTCTACAGTCAAGCGACCGAATCACCGTGGCATAATGTATTTTTGCTTCGTCAGCGGGATGAGAACCGCAGTCACGAACTACGAGGTTGTATGCTCCGAACCCATGATATCGAAGGAATCCGCAAAACGGAGATTCAGACCTACACGCAGTGGCGTGACGTATTAACTGAACTATTCCATGAGCCATTGGTGAATTACAGTGAATTGGAATGCCAAGACATGTGGGAGCGATTGCAGGCTGCGCATACCGAGTGGAAACAAGCGCAAGAAGCATAGAGATCAATTAAGGGTTCGTTCCATATAAAGGAAAGTTATTGATTCGTGCCGAATACGTCCTTAGGTGATAAATGATGATAACAATTCGTGTGCTCCACGTTCCAGAAGTATTGCCCGAGGCGTACTGGAACCATTTCCTCTCGCAAGTCTCTGCTGAGCGTCGTGCCCAGGCTTCGCGTTTTGTGCGTCAGGCCGATGCGTATCGCTCCGTACTGGGAGAGATATTGACTCGTGTGACTTTGAGCAAGTTAACTGGACTGAGACCTGATGTGCTTTCTTTTACCCGTAATTCCTACGGCAAGCCTTCGCTCAGTCACCATTCGGATGTACCATTCAACGTCTCCCACTCTGGTGATTGGATTGCTCTGATCTCCGGCGGTACAGATGAACTGGGTGTGGATGTGGAAAAAACAGCACCCATTGACATGCAGATTGCAGAGCGATTCTTCTCTGCCATGGAGAGCCAGTTCTTGACTGCCGAGCCTGACAATCGGCAGCTGGAAACCTTCTACCGTCTATGGACGCTGAAGGAAAGTTATATCAAGGCAGTCGGTATGGGCTTGTCCATACCATTGGACTCCTTCGCGATCCTGCCTGACGAGGCAGGCGCTTGGCAATGTGAGCAGGCTGGGACATATCGCTTTCACAGTCAGCGACTGGATGAAGGGCATATGCTGGCAGCTTGTTCGGCTGGGGGAGAGCTGCCGAGCCAGCCCGAGATCATTACCTTGGAGGATCTATATACAGAGTTGGTTTAGTGCACGGCTAGTTGCGGCTTGATTGGGGGGGCTCTTGGAGTCTAGTTTGAGTTTGGGGGTAGGGTCAGGGTTAAGATTGGGTTCAAGCTTTAACGAATCTGACACGCCTTATTAACTAGAATTACGCGACTCTCGCACTCTAAGGAATCCTAAACACGTTATTCCCTTCAATATGCTCTGTTTTACGTTGTTATTGCTTAATTCTACACCAATAAGGTGGCTAAGGTTCGTTAGGTTTCCCTACACCCAATAATCCACTATTAAGAGGTGCGCGATTCGTTAGAATCTCTCACCTCTTCTTGCAAATAAATAAGCGATTAACCACTTACCTAACCGATCCAAAAAAGAGCGAGTCACTCCGGCGATAAATGTCTCCTTGCCCGGTATGACTCGCTCTTATTTATCAAAACTCTATTAGGTAGCACCATCTGCTTGTCTTTCGTTGCTTCGTTCTCAAACTCAATCCTATCCTTCTTGCTGTGCCACCGATTCTGAAGAACCCACCGCGGACGTACGTTTCAACTTGACAAATAATCCTCCAGCTGGCGTCTTCCGTATCGTGGCTGCCGCATCGGTATCACGGATTTTCAGGGCAAACCATAGCCCGATGAGCAGAAATGCTGCTGCCCCCAACAAAGCCAAACGGTACGCCAGCATATTCGGCTCCATCGCGCCTGTAGCAGTCACCGTTGTTGTACCTACACCTGCCAGAACAGCAGAGAGTAAAGCCATGCCGATGGCTGATCCCAGACGGTTTTGCACCGTGAACCAGGTGGAGGCTCGTCCCATGGATGCAGGCGGAATCTGGGCAAAGGCAGCAATCTGCACAGCCCCTACCGTTTGTCCCAGGAAAATTCCCACACCGAACAATAATGAACGGATGAACCATGGGTTCGTATCCACTGTGATCTGACTAAGCGTGATGAAAATGACTGCCGTACAGATCAAGCCCATCGATATCAGCTTTCGCGGGCCCAGCCGCGGATAAGTCCAAGGGACCAGCTGAGAAGCAATCATCAGTCCCAGCGCTTCCGGGAATGTGGTTAGCCCGGTTTCCAGTGCAGAGGCCTGTAGTACATTTTGATACATTAATGGGAACACATACAGCATGCCCAGCAGTCCAGCTGCCCCACATACGGATACCAGGCCTGTATAACGGAACAGTCGGTGCTTCAGCAAACGCAGATCAAGCAAGGGCTGCTTGGCGCGCAGCTCCACCACAACGAGCAACGTCAGCAGCAGCATGCCTGCAAAGCCCGCTCCCATAATAAGCGGTGACGTCCATCCCCGCAGCGGCCCCTGACTGAGCGCATACATCATCAGTGCGAGTCCCGGTGCAGATAATAACCACCCCGGCAGATCAAGTCGACCAGCTCCCTGTTCTCGGTGCTCCTTCAGATACAGTATGCCGAAGATCACGGCTGGAATACCAACAGGCAGATTCACATAGAAAATCCAGCGCCACGACAGTTGATCCACAATCAATCCGCTCACAATCGGCCCCAAGGCTGGAGCAAGGGCAATGGGCAGCACCAACATACGAGATACCTTGGCCCGCTCCTGCGGTGGAAAGGTCCGAAATAACATCGCCATCCCTACAGGTGTAAGCAGACCACCTCCTGCTCCCTGCAAGATGCGGAAAAATGTCAACGTGCCTAGTTGATCAGCTGTGGCACACAGCGCAGAGGACACCGTAAACAGTGTCAACGCCGACAGGAAAACCCGTTTCGTGCCCCATCGGTCACCAAGCCATCCGGCAACAGGCAGAAATACAGCCAAACTCACCAAATAACCTACATTCAAGGTACCGGCAGCAGCCGGGGGAATACCCAGTTCGTCACTGATGGTTCGCAGCGCCACGTTTAAAACCGTTGCATCCATGGCAACCATAAACATCGCCAGAACATAGACAATGCTCACAATTGCCTTTGGATTCAGACGAAACCTCATCTGCCAACCTCATGAATCATCCCCGGCATCCCCGTTTCATCACAGAGACTCAGCGGCTTCAGGTCCGTCCACTGCTCCGCAATGTAATCCAGACATACACGTCGTTTGGCTTTCTCCAGCATCAGGGTCCAACCTGCCGGTACCGGAATGGATGCAGGCCACAGCGAATACTGTCCTTCATCGTTCATTAACACCAGATAATTGCTGTCTTCATATTCGAAAGGGTTGCTCATCAGCTCATCCTCCTATTTGTGTTGAATGTTACGCTTCTTGTTCAGCATCTCCAGCCGGACGGACAGGGTACGGCAAATTTCCTCCAATGGACCCGGCTGACAAAGGTCTTTGTGACGACAGGCAATATCATGACGTTCCAATTGGCCTCCAATGAATGTATTCCACATCTCGGGTTCGATCGGATCGAACCAGTCGGGAATAATGGTAGAACGGAAGAAGATCAGGTCACCTTCGAATCGGGATGGCGTGTACGCCCCCAAGATCCGGACGGAATTTTCATAGGTTTTCCGCAGCTTCATGATCGTCTCTTCATCCAGACTTGCAAGTGCACTTCCTTCGCTGCGCAGGATGCGCATTGCTGTAGCCATATCCAGCGGCCCATCCCCAATACTGTCCGGATCATATCCGCCGAGTGCAAGCAATGCCGTTAACGCCTCTTCCTCATCCGGTTCCCCGCGAATAGGTAGATAGTGACTCGGATACGCATCCAGCATGGCGAGAAACTCTACTTCCTCCCCTTCGGACTGAAGTTGCACGGCCATAGCCTGAGCCACGTTACCGCCCAGTGACCAGCCGAGCAAACGATACGGGCCTTGCGGCTGCACAGACCGGATGTGACGGATGTAATCCGCCGTCATATCCTCCAGTGTCGACGGGAGCTCCTCGTACTCGGCAATCCCTCTTGCCTGCAATCCGTACAGCGGATACTCCATGCCCAGATGTTTCATCAACCCGGCATAACACCAACTGAGTCCTCCCGCCGGATGCACACAGAATACAGGCAGATGCTGCCCATGAGTCCTCAGCGGTAACAACACTTGCAGCGAGCTTTTCCCGGAATCGGCACCCATCTCCAATCGCTCGGCCAGACCAGCTACCGTGGCGGTCTCGAACAAAATACCGATGCCCGGCTCCTTGCCCATCGCTTCGCGAATTCGACTCATCAGGCGCACCGCAAGCAGCGAATGACCACCCAGTTCGAAGAAGCTGTCATCAATACTCACACTCCGCAATCCCAATACTTCGGCAAACAGATCACAGAGAATCTGCTCCTGCGGATTGCGCGGTGCTCGGCCATCAACCGAACATTGCATCTCCGGGGCAGGCAACGCCTTGCGATCCAGCTTGCCATTTGGCGTAAGTGGCAGGATGTCCATCCAAACAACCGCAGACGGAACCATATAATCCGGAAGGCTCGCTGCCGCATGTCGGCGTAACGCAGCCGTTTCCAGTTTCGCTTCAACGTCCGATGCAGGAACAGTATAAGCGACAAGACGCTTATCTCCCGGCTGGTCTTCACGAACGATAACAGCAGCCTGAGCCACGCTCGGATGTTTTGCCAGTACAGCCTCAATCTCGCCAAGCTCAATACGGAACCCGCGGATTTTCACCTGTTGATCTGCTCGTCCCAGATAATCGAGCGAACCGTCGTGCAGGCGCTTTGCCAAGTCCCCTGTACGATACATTCGTGTACCCGGTGGTCCATAAGGATCCGCGACGAATCGCTCTGCCGTGAGATCCGGCCGTCCCCAATATCCACGTGCCAGACCGGCTCCCGCCACATACATCTCTCCAGTTACACCTGTCGGCACAGGCTTCAGATCATCATCCAACACATAGACGCGCAGGTCTGGAATAGCGCATCCAATCCAGCTGCTTGCGCCTTCTGCAGCGCTGCCCGCGTGCAGTTCCTTGTAGCTGACATGAACCGTTGTTTCCGTAATACCATACATATTGATGAGTCTTGGAGCGTCATCCGCATGGCGTTCATACCAGTCATCCAAACGTCCCAGCTCCAGTGCCTCGCCTCCAAAGATCACATAGCGGAGCGCAAGCTGCTGTCCCGAGACCGGATTTTCCCTGTCAGCCTGCATCAGTTGGTAGAATGCAGATGGCGTCTGGTTCAGTACGGTTACCTTCTTTTCGGCCAGCAGTTGCAGGAACGCTCCAGGTGATCGGCTAATCTCATGGGGAACAACAACCAAGCTGCCTCCATACAACAGAGGGCCCCAGATTTCCCACACGGAGAAGTCAAACGCATAGGAATGGAACAACGTCCACACATCGCTCTCGTCAAAATGGAACCAGTGCTGCGTAGCATCCAGTAACCGGATGACATTCGCATGCGGAATCACGACACCTTTGGGTTTCCCTGTTGAACCGGAGGTATAGATCATGTAAGCCGGGCTCAGCGGAGTCACCCGTCCGTTCCGTTCATGGTCTGCCGGGTTTCGCTCATCCATGGATTCCAATTGCCGCTGGGTATGCAGATCGTCCATGTTGATACATTCAATATTCGCCATCTGCGGCAGCAGGGCGTATACGTCTGTACTTGTAATCATCACTTTTGGCGCTGCGTCCGTCAGCATATGCGTTAAACGGTCTGCCGGATAATGCGGGTCCATGGGCAGATAGGCAGCGCCCGTTTTGAGTACAGCAAGAATGGCTACGACCATCTCTACCGATCGAGGTAAGGCTAAAGCCACCATCTGTTCCGGCCCAGCACCTTCTGCGATCAACAGTCTCGCCATTCGATTAGCCCGTGCATTCAGCTCCCTGTAAGTCATACAGATATCCTCACAATGGAGGGCGACCGAACTGGGGTGAGCGGCTGCCTGCACTTCAAAATGCTCGGCTATGGTCAGCTGTGGACCTTCATGCGGTGAAGATGTCCACTCCTTCTCAAGCTGGGCATGCTCTGAAGGTGTAACCAGGTCAAATCTGCTGATGCGTTCATCCATCTGCTGTACAGCATCCTCAAGCACCTGCATTAACCGAACCACCAGCTCTCCAGCAGTCGATTCACGGTAGAGATCTGTACTATACTCCAGTACACCTTCAATTCCGGCTGGGAGTCCGTTCTGCTCCCGTTTCTCCGTCAGTTCAAGTGTGAGATCGAATTTGGATGAACCCACACCGTGGATGCGAGTCTCCGCTTCAACACCTGGCAGGTCAAGACGAACATCTGGCGTGTTTTGAAGCACCAGCATCACCTGAAAGAGTGGATGTTTGGAACGCGATCGGGGCGGATTCAGCACTTCGACCAGCCGTTCAAACGGTAAATCCTGATGTTCATAAGCCGCAAGATCTGCATCCCGTACGCGGGCCAATAGCTCTCGGAAAGTAGGATCGCCCGAAGTGTCTGTACGCAGAACAAGCGTATTGATGAACATCCCCACGACATCATCCAGCGCATCGTCACTCCGTCCGGCAATCGGTGTACCTATCGCAATATCCGTCCCTGCACCCATTCGAGTAAGCAGCACGGATAACGCGGAGTGCAGAAGCATAAACAGACTGACTTTATGCTCACGGGCAACTATCGCAAGCTGCTCATGCAGACGTTGACTGATCGTAAACGGCACCGATCCGCCTCGGTAACTGGACACAACTGGACGGGCATAGTCTGCAGGGAACGTGATTTGTTCTGGCAATCCTGCTAGCCGATCAGTCCAGAACGCTAACTGCCTCGCGATCAGACTGTCCTGCCGCTTCTCATCCCCAAGCAGGCTCTCCTGCCACACCGCATAATCTGCATACTGAATGCGTAGCGGCTCCCAAGCCGGAGCAGACCCACGCAGACGAGCAGTATAGGCCTCCGACAAGTCCCGGATGAGCCGTGATAAGGACCATCCGTCCCCTGCAATGTGATGAGTCAGCAACAGCAATGCATGTTCATCCGCATCCGTATGGAATAATTCCGCGCGTATACCCGGCTCGGTACTAAGTTCGAAGCTGTAACGTGACGCTTCTGCCAGCAGCTCGGGCAGCTTCTCAGACGAAGCCCGGGTGAGCTTCATATTCACCGTCACCTCTGATGCAGGGAGGATATGCTGGCTCGCCGAACCCAGATCTGGCGGATACAATGTGCGCAGCGTCTCGTGACGGGCAACAATATCTTGCAGAGCGTTTCGGAGAGCGTCCACATCCAGCTTCCCGGTCAACCGTGCAACCAACGGAATATTGTAGGTGGGATTAGCCCCCTCAAGGCAATAGAGGAACCATAACCGTCGCTGGGCAAAGGAAAGCGGAATCTCACCCGCACGCGGAACAGGTTGAATAACGGGTCTGACGGACTTCGCCTGATCCAGCTTTCGGGCAAGCCCTGCCGCTGTCGGAGATTCAAACACACTGCCGATGTTCAATTCAGCTCCGAATACATCACGCACTCGGGCTATAATTCGCCCGGCCAGCAGGGAATGTCCACCCAGTTCGAAGAAATCATCATCAATCCCTACGCGAGCTACACCCAGAATCTCTGCAAACAGGCTGCACAGGATCTCCTCCTGCGGTGTACGTGCCTCCCTTCCGTTTGCATTAGATATCAATGCAGGCACAGGAAGACGTTTGCGATCGATTTTTTTGTTCGGTGTCAGCGGCATCTCTGGAAGCAGCATGAAGGCAGAGGGCACCATATAATCCGGTAACGCATCACCTACGTGTGCTCTGATATCAGCCAGATCCATGTCAGCTTGACGATCTTCCGCATCAACCACAATATATGCCGCTAACCGCTGATTCCCAGGTTGGTCTTCACGCGCCATGACCGTGACCTGTGCTACACCCGGATATCTGGAGATGACTGATTCAATCTCCCCCAGTTCAATACGAAAGCCCCTAATTTTGATCTGATGATCTGCTCGTCCCAAATAATCGATGGAACCGTCCGGCAACCATTTGGCCAAGTCTCCTGTCCGGTACATTCTGCTGCCCGGCTGTCCGAAGGGACTCGCGACAAAACGTTCTGCGGTCAGATCAGGTCTGCCCAAATATCCCCGTGCAAGTCCCTCTCCTGCGATATACAATTCCCCTGCTACACCCGGAGGGACAGGTTGCATACTCTGATCCAGCACATAGAGCTGTGTGTTACGAACCGGACCACCAATAGACGGTTTGCCTGAATGTCCTTTCCCAAGCGATGCAGCTGTAGAATAGATGGTTGTCTCCGTTGGCCCGTACTGATTATTGACCTGACAACCCAACGCCTCCAGCGAAAGCTTCAGTTCCTCGGATAAGGCCTCTCCTCCGGTAATCACCGTTATTCCGTCGAACCTTCCCGGGCGGCTCGCAACCAGAGACTGCCATAACGTTGGCGTAGCCTGTATAATCGTCGTCTCTTGCTCTCTCATCTTCCTGGCCAGTGCTACCGGATCAAGAATGGTTTCCTTTTGTGCGATATCCAGTCTGGCCCCAGTCGTCAGAGGCAGGAAGATTTCCAGTACCGAGATGTCAAAAGCAATCGTGGTCACCGACAGCCAGCGATCCTGCGGACCGACATGTAGTCTCGTCTTCATATCTTCAAGCAGATTCGCTAATCCAAGATGGGTCACAGCTACACCCTTTGGTTTACCGGTAGAACCCGAGGTATAGATCAGATACGCAGGGTTGAGCAGAGAACCTGTGCCTGTCAGATCGTCATCTTCGGGATTGCTTCCCGACCGACCGCTCACTGCCTGTATCCTGTCCGGTTCATCCATGACCAGAATCGGTACACCGGACGCCTGCGGAATGTGAGAGAAGTTGTTCATCACCGTCACTACACAAGCAGGCTTGGCATCCTCCAACATGTAGATGAGACGCTCTTCGGGATAATCCGGATCAAGCGGCAGATAGGCTGCTCCTGTTTTGTGAACAGCTACAATCGCGATGACCACTTCCAATGAACGAGGCATCGCAATGCCAACCACCTGCTCCGGCCCTGCCCCGTAAGTCTGTATCAGTTCATGTGCCAGTTGATTGGCACGTTCGTTCAGCTCTGCGTAAGTCAGCGATGTCCCTTCGAATGTCACTGCTGCTGCAAGAGGTGTACGCCGAACCTGCTGCTCAAATAGCGCTGCCGAATTCGATTCAACGAAGGCATGTTGCGTCTGATTCCATCCTTCCAGCACTTGTTCGCGTTCGGCAGGGAGCAGAATGTTGATCTGTCCAACCGATATGTCTTCTGCCCCTTCTGACATCATGGATTGCAGGATTTGCACATAACGAAGCTGATGATTACGCAATTCCGAATCCACATAGATCGAAGGGTTCGCATCAAAAGAAATACTCAGTCCATGACCATGTCCCTGGTCTACAATATGAATCGACAGATCGTCCACCGGACCGGTGGACAGATTATGGATCATGCCGCGTGCGCCTGCAAAATTCAACTCATGATGGAAGGGCATTACATTGATCATCGGTCCAAACAGACGCCGATTCTCTCCCAGAAGCCTGAGGTCTCGCCGCAGGTCCTGATGTCGGTATCGCTGGTGTTTGCGTACGGACCGAATCTCCTTCACAATCTGTCCCATCAATTCAGACAAGTTCATCTGCGAATTCAGGTACAGGCGGAGCGGAAGCACATTCATGACCATGCCCGGAACACGCAGCGATGCTGAACCCAATCGGCACATCACGGGCAAGGCCAGAACAACATCGTTGGACCCTGTCATTCGCTGCACATAGACCGCTGTTGCCGCTACACACAGATCCGGCCAAGTCGCACCGAACCTCCCCGCTGCTGCTTGCAATTGCTCCCGTTGTGACGGCGTGAGCACCGCACTCTGTCGTAAGAACTCGGTGGATGTACGCGAAGCACGTTCACCCAGACTGACCACATCCGGTGCATCCGCGAATCGGTCGATCCAGAACTGCTGATCCTGCTCACGGTTGGTGGAGGATGAGTACACTTCATCTTCTTCCAGAACGGAAGTCAGTGATCCAAACGCTGCCGTGCCCTGTACCTGTCCCGCACCCTCTCCCTGAATGCTTGCAGAGTACAAGCTGGCAACCCTGCGTGTGATCAGGGATACGCCGTACCCATCAATCGCAATATGGTGAATGCGCTGGTACCAGTAATACCGATCCTCACTCACCCGGAACAGAGCTTCTGTGAAGAGTGGACCAACTGCCAGATCAACAGGCTGTGCCAGATCCTGCTTCATCCAGTTGAGCGCAGCCGTATGAGGATCAGCCTGATTACGCACATCCATGACATGGAATGTCCAATCATTCCTATTGGTGCGCAGACATTGCCACGGGCCTTGCTCATTTTCGCCATATACCATATTCAGCGATTCGGCCTCCATCACGGTCTGGCGTACACTCTCCTCTAAGCGTCCCGTATGGATCTCACCCTCAATAACCACATACTCGGCCGTGTTGTACATCGGGTTGTCCGGATTCAACTGTTGGGCATACCAGATGCCCGACTGTGCAGAAGATAAAGGCCAAGCTGTGTTCCGACTATGCGACATCTGCACCGCCCCGCTCAAAAGTAGTCTCCGTTCGGCAGTACTTTCGGTTGGACATGATCAAGGAGTCTTGCCCAAGCGGCCAATGTAGGCTGCTCCGCCAGATCAACAAAGGTAACCTCTGCTCCTTCCGCGCGAAAACGTTCAGCCAGACTCATCATGCGAATGGAATCCATTCCCCAGTTCTGAATCAGATCATCATGCTCCCCAATGGAATTGGGCTGCTCCTGTAACAGATCACCAATCTGAGCTCGTAATGCTACCAACCTTGCATGATCAACGCCTTCTCGTCCTTCTACGACACGCCCAGTCTCCGCGGTGGATGCTGAGTGCTGCTGCACCTCGGACGTAACTTCCTCTCCAATTCTGGTTGAAGCTGATGCATTCAGCAACGCAATCGAACGTTCGGTCGTTAGTGTTACCGCACACCGCTCTGCCGCGTACGTCAGCGCCATACGATGTTTTTCCGCTGAAAAATCAGCAACCGCATCGGCAATCAGAAACGCCTGAATGTCTCGCATGAATGCCTCACTTGACGTCATCAGACATCCGATATGCGCATATATGCCGCAAACCATCAATTGATCCCGGTCTTGCCGCTCCATCAATTCAAGCAGTTCTGTCTTCTGGAAGGCGCTGTAGCGCCATTTGGTCATGAAGATGTCCTGTGGAGTGGGTGCTAGCGATTCTACAATTTCTTTTTGCACAGGTCCGCCATCAATCCCCGCACCCCAGAAATCCAGCTGTAACCCACGCTGCTCCGGTGTCTGCCCACCCGGTTGTGCCGAGTAGACCACGGGAATCCCTAGTTCATGACACGTTGAACGAAGCTCTGCAATATGATCAATCAGCTCTACCGCCGGGGATGCTCCCGCCGTAAATGCATTCATGAAATAGTTCTGCATATCGTGGATCAAGAGTACTGCACGCTTCGCATCCGGTGTCCAGGCTACCTTGTTGACCGGAAGCTCCGAAGCTACAGGCATTGCATATGGTTGAATCACTGGAAGTGCCATGAATATCCCTCTTTTCGGCTTTATTTATCAAAAATTCTTATTTAGTTACAGGTTGCTCGGTGGTGAACATCTCACGTAATGCTTTTTTGCTGACCTTACCTACTTGCGTCTTCGGAAAAGCGTCTACCCACTCAATCCGGTCCGGGATTTTATAACTGGCCAGGCCCCGATTGCGTAGAAACGATTTGATCTCGGCCACCGCCAGCGCATCACCGTTTGGCACGATAAAGGCGCAAGAGCGTTCGCCCAGATACTCATCCGGCATGGAGACCAAAGCTGCATCATGCACACCAGGATGGGCCAGCAGGTGATTTTCCACTTCCTCGGCAGCCACTTTATCCCCGCCACGGTTAATCTGATCCTTCGCCCGCCCTTCGACAACGAGATATCCGTCAGCCGTCAGGCTCGCAATATCGCCTGTGCGATAGAAACCGTCCGTAGTAAACGATCTGGCGTTATGTTCCTCGGCTTTGTAATAACCACGAATGGTATAGGGCCCGCGTGTCAGTAGGTGTCCGGCTTGTCCCTGCTCCACCTCAACGTCTTCGTCATCCACAATCCGCACCTCGTCATAGGGTGACATTGGTTTCCCTTGTGTATGGGTAATGACATGCTCGGAATCGTCGAGACGTGTGTAGTTCACCAGCCCTTCGGCCATCCCAAACACCTGTTGTAATGTACAGCCAAGAACCGGTTTGACGCGTGCCGCCACCTCTGCACTGAATTTGGCTCCCCCCACTTGAAGCACCTGGAGCGACGGAAGCTTGGTTCCTCGGGCAGCCGCTGCGTTGAGCCAGACGAGAGCCAGCGGCGGCACCAACGCCGTGATCGTTACCTGATGGCGCATAATCAACGGAAAGGCTTCATCCGGGCTTGATCCCCGTGACAGCACAATCGTGCCACCTGCGTACAACGTGCCCAGAATGCCAGGTGAGCTCATTGGATAGTTATGTGCTACAGGTAGTGCAGCCAGATAGACGCTTTCGGGACTGAGACCACACACCTCAACGCTTCTTCGTAAACTGTAAATGTAGTCATCATGAGTACGTGGGATCATCTTGGACAACCCGGTACTTCCACCCGACAACTGTAGAAAAGCAACATCCGAAGACATCGGTTCATCCGGCAGTGTGACAGGTTCTGCATAGACATCTTCCAATGCTGTAAACGGCCCGGCCTCTCCCGCCACGAAAATATGCCGAAGTCCCGGAACCTCTGCCTGTACCTCCTCTGCCAACGTGCGATAATCAAATCCTCCATCCTGATCCGGAATCAGATATGCTACGGCCTCGGAGAACCGAGCGAAATATGTGATTTCGCTCTTTCGATGCAAGGGAAGAGCGAATACAGGCAGCGCACCGATGCGGAATAAAGCAAAACATGCTTCAGCAAACGCTATAATATTGGGCAGCTGAAGAATAACCCGGTCATGCTGCCGGATGCCTTTGGCATATAAACCAGAAGCCAATCGATCCACCCGGTCATCCAGTTCTGCATAAGTGAGCTGTTGTTCACCGCTAATAACGGCTACCCGATTGCCATATAGATCAGCTCGCTGGCGAAGCATTTCCCCAAACGTAATCCCTTCCCAGCAACCCTCCTGCCGATAACGCTCTGCAACTTCCTCAGGCCAAGCCTGATATCCTGACAGCATTGCTCATTCCTCCTTCTGACTGGACACAGTCGAATCCAAACCCATCGCGAGCAGCATCGTTCTGAACTTGGCAGCAGTCTCTGCCAGCTCAGCTTCTGCTGTAGAACCTGCTACAATGCCCGCTCCAGCGAACAATTTCACAGCTGTGCCTTCCACTTCAGCACATCGGATTGTTACGGCCCACTCGCCGTCGCCCTCACTGTCGCACCAGCCCACCATTCCCGTAAATAATCCCCGGTCGAACGGCTCCTGTTGCTTAATCGCTGCCCGCGCAGCCTGTACAGGTGTTCCACAGATGGCGGGTGTGGGATGAAGAGCCAAAGCGAGCTCCAGTGACGTTGTGGCTGCGTCCGCCAGCTCTCCGTGGATTTCGGTGGATAAATGCCACATCGTGCGCGTCTGAATCAGCGAAGGTTCTGCTGGAACGGATAGTTGGCGGCATAATGGGCGCAGTGCCTCCACAACTGCCTCAATGACTACGGCGTGTTCATGCCGATCCTTGGCTGAAGCCAGCAGTGCCTCTGCACGGCGGCGATCTTCTGCTGGATCATCACTCCGGGCAGCAGAGCCTGCCAGTGGGTTGGCACGTACTTTTAATCCTTTGCGGGTAACTAATAGTTCTGGACTTGCCCCGATGAAGGTGCGACTCGTTTGGTTTCCAATTTGTTCGTCTATTTTTAAATGTTTTTCCTTCGTTGTTAGAGTACTTTTTGACTGAGTTATGCTCTTCATTGGTACAGCAAATGTATATCCATGCGTGTTGTCCTTGAACAAATTACGCAGTAATTGATGCGTGTCCACAATGGTCTGTGATGTCACCTCAAGTGTACGGGATAACACGACTTTGTGGAGGGCACCCTGGTTCAGGTCAGCCAATACGTTATCTACACTTTGCTCATACACTGTCCCCGCCGGTGCCTCAACGACCTCACAACCTACAGCTGCTGGCAGCTTCTGAATGAATGCTCGTGATTCCAAGGGTAGCGGTTCAGCCCACTGCACCGTCTCTGGTACATATAGCTCAACAGAATCGTCTAGCGGATCAAACGGGATGGCGCCAACCACCATCGGGTTCGATTGTCCAGCTTGTTTGGCCTTGTCCATAAGCTGTTGAATACCATCTATATAAAAATGTATCTCTTCCTTATGTTTATGTTCAATAAGATCAGCAGAATCGCTGGGATCTGATAGAATTGCGTGCTCCGAATGTAGCGGAGACCAACGAATCCGTTCTCCTTGCGCGAGCAAGGTATGTTGCGGTGAAGACCAGAAAAAGGACGTCCCCTCCCGATATTGCTCCAGAAGGTGTATGGCGGAAGTTGCAGTGACCGTACCCGCTTTTGACATGATTCATCATCTCCTTATCTCTTGATTCAGGCACCAAGTGTGGCGCCTCCATCCACACATAGATCGTGCATCGTAATATGTCTGGCTTGATCCGAAACCAGGTAGACCACCGCGTCCGCGATATCCTCTGGTAATGCCATCCTGTTCAGCGGAATGCCCAAGCGGAAAGTTTGCGGTGAGCCTGCAATGACTGCCTCTGCGCCATATTCATCCTGCCACATAGCTCGCTGCATTGGCGTGTCCGTTGAGCCTGGAGAGACAATATTGCAACGAATATGCCGATCCGCGTATTCCAGAGCCAAACATTTGGTGAAGATGGTCGATGCGGCTTTGGAAGCCGCGTAAGCAGACATGTGCATTCGCGGAACACCCGCAGCATTCGAACCAACGGTAACTACCGCACCCGTCTGGCGTTCAGCCATATTTCTCACTACCGCACGCGACATATAAAATACACCATGCGTATTCACGTCAAATGTCTTCGTCCATTCTTCATCTGTCAGCTCGCTGACTGCCCCTGTGTGCAGTACCCCCGCTGCATTCACCAGAATGCCAATGGGGCCCACGGTCTCTTCGATCCGTTGAACGGTATCCTCAACCGCTTGACGATTCGATATATCAGCAACGTGGGCTGTTGCCTGATGGCCCTGACTGTGCAGATCGGTGACCAGTTGATTCAGCAAAGACTCCTGTCGATCCACCAGAGCAACGATAGCGCCATTCTGTACAAGCAACCTCGCCACCGCTTCACCTATTCCTTGCGCAGCACCGGTGACCACGGCTACTGTTCCATGGATTCCTGTGTAGCTCACCTCGTATACCTCCCTTACTACCTATAGCTGTGTTCTCCCCTAGAAAATTTCCCTCATTCCATCCTTCTATCACTCCGGACTACAGGCAAAACGCATCGTGCGACTAATCAGAAAAGGCAATACCGAGACATGGTTCTCTTCCTCGAACTCGGTGTAGGCGATATTTAGCCCCGGCTGATTTAATGCAGATAAACGTTCCGTGAGACTCGATGCCTTGTCATTGTTACGAGCCGGGTGGGTCTTCTCCTGTTCTCCCATACCGATCCACACCCTGACATTCACCGGATGCTGTTCCAGCCTTGCAACAAACTCCTGTTCCTCGGCCTGCATGACCTTCTGATTCCAGTGCAACGAGGGACTGCCGGCAATGTAATATCGAAAAGCCTCTGGCTTCTTAAATAATGCATGGATCACGAACAACCCACCGAGCGAATGACCAAATATAGCCTGTCTATCCCGATCAATCCGAAATTGCTGCTCCATATCCGGTTTCAGTTCTTCTTCAATAAAACGCAAGAATGCATCGGCGCCTCCTTGTTCCGGAAGAGGTGTACCATCGGACTTTGTGGTATATTCCGTTGTGGCCTTTGGAGTGAAGTCATAATATCGGTGAGGGGAAAAGGGGCCCGTGATTGGGTACCCAATGCCTACGACAATTGCTGGGACCGCTCCTGTCTTCTCCGGTCTGCGTCCCTGTACACGAATGGCTTCCACCATGGTGCCGAATACGGAATTGGCATCCAGCAGGTAAATCACCGGGTAACCGGACGGAGGCGGAGGTTCGGCAGGCTTGAATACCATAATCTGATAGTCATGATGGCCTGAACGTGATTTCATGATCCATTGTTCGGCGTTTGGGATATGAACGGTACTGCGTGCGATGTGCTCCAGGGAGCCAGGAACGGTTGGGTTGGGCTGAAACGTCATTACGGATGGGTCCTCCTCGTTGTTCTGCTTATATAAGTTGAATAAATAACTACACATACACTACGCCGTCAGAATAACCTTTCGATCGCTCCGTTTCTGTGTAGTTCATAAACTCAACTTATATTGGTTATGGTTAATTAAATAATTGATCAGTATATGAGATTGATTCTCATTACCAATTATAAAAGAGTGAATGCGGCTGTCCCATGGACGATATCCAGAAATCATTTTGATTATCTCCATATTTCCATATTTATGTCATATCATGTTCACGTTTCTATTGTAAAAAAAAGCTCCCTCACGGTGCACCCGAAACGCTGGACTATCATCCGGTTCCCGGCACTCCAAAGGGAGTTGTACTTTTGCGATTATTGCGTTAACGCTTTGAGTGTATCATCGATAACATGACCGTATGCGATCAATCCACCGCCCAGCCACGGAGCTGGCTCAACAGCGTACACATGCCCTGCTTTTACCGCAGGCATACTGTTCCATACGTTGGTTTCGGTCATTTCCTTCATACTGCCCGGGCCCTGTTCCACGGTGAAAATAAAGTCGGCATCAATCTCGGGTAATACCTCAGCGGATACAATAGCGCTGTTCTCCGACTCGACCAATGCAGGCTTACCAAGTCCCAGTTGTTCATATACAACGTAACCGCTGAAGTAGTTTCCACCCATCATGCTGATGCCACGCGGGGCAAAACGGATGATGGCTGCTTTTTTGCCTTCGGCTACTTTCGCCAGTTCAGCTTTGGCTGACTCAACCTTGGCATGGTAGGTTTCAATGGCCTTTTCGGCTTCAGCCGTTTTGCCCAGCAGATCACCAATGACCTGCAAAGACTTCTCTACATCACCCGAAGCGTTCGTAAATACGTAGGTCGGTGCGATCTTGGAATAACTCTCGTATACCCCGTTCTCGGCATACTGGGCCGTATGTAAAATAATAAAGTCCGGTTTATACGACATCAACGCTTCAGGTGAAGGTAACCCACTGGAGAAATCAAGTGTAGGGACATCACTAAGCTGATCCTGGAGATAGACATGTCCTTTCGTACCACTCGCCCATTGGGCTACCGGTTTAACACCAAGGGTTAACAGGGAATCTTCCAGATATGGCGCAAATACACGCTCTGTCTTCGCAGGTACAATCACATCATGTCCCAAGTCGTCTTTTACGGTGCGTTCACCCGCCGTTTCTTTCGCTTGTTCTTCCTCTACAACCGTCTCGGTCGCCGGGGTTGAAGTCTCCGTTGCAGGCTGCTCCTCTTGGGCCGCTCCTGTATTTTCGGATGCTGTGCCACAGGCAGACAACAATCCTGTAATTAACATCAATAGGATCAGAGCTGACAGCCGGGCACTGCGGAATTTGCTACCAACGGAACGTTGTCCGATGCTTTTGATATAGTGAAGCATGTGTAATATCCCCCTTGATAAACATTCTCATTTAGATACAAGGATTATATGTCACGTCGCTTTAGAATCACCATGGACGTTATCCAGATAAATGTTTGGACAATATCCCGTGAAGATCAGTAGCGCTTCATCCAGCATACGCATTACGCCTACAGCCGAATAATCAAACCAAGGGTCGCCAGTGATCAGATGGACCTGGTACTGACGAATAGCCTTGAGCTGACGCCATGTAACCGAATGCTGCAAACTGAGCCAATACGCCCGTGAAGCTGCTTCGGGACACACCATCACGAGAATCCGATCAGGGTTCATTGCGGCGAGCTGCTCCAGCGTTAACGGATTATTGGCACTAAGATCAGAGAACGTATCCCGTTGCAGAGCTCCATACAATACTTCTTCAATACCGGGATTGCTATAGAGGTACAGACTCTGCCCGTAAACCCGCACGACGATCACTTTCTCCCGGCCCACTTCCCGCTGTACCGATTCACGCGCCTTTTCTGCTCGCTGGTTGTACATGTGTATCCATTGCTCCGCCTGTTCCTCCCGCTCCAGAAATGATCCAATCATTCGGAGCTGTGCCCGCCAATCCGAATGATGTTTGGGGACAAAACAGCAAGGCGCAATCTCGGCCAATTGGGCCTGATCCTGTTCACTAATCTCATCTGTACCTAAAATGACATCAGGGCGAATATGAACCAACCGTTCCACATTGGCCTCAAACCGCAAGCTCGTGTAGGGATCCGTCAATTTCAGGTGAGACTGAATCTCTGTACGATGTGAATTATAATAGTACGCCGTCCATTTGGGGTCGATGGGTGCAGCGACGGGGATGACATTGAGTGCCAGAAGTTGTCCAATCACACTGGAAGAGCAGGTAGCAATCCGTTTTCTGGCGTTTTTTGCATATTCCGAAGGAGATACGCCAACTTCCTTTTTAAACTTGCGGCTAAAATAGTATTCGTCACTGTATCCCACTCTCAGCGCAATATCGCGAAGCTTGTATCTGGATTCCTTCAGATATCGCTTGGCGCGATTAATGCGCAGATCAGTAAGATACTCCATTGCACTCTGTCCGTATGTTTTCTTGAACAAATCCACGAAATATTTCGGACTGATTCCCGCTTTCGAGGCGAGATCTGCAATCGACAGGGGCTGATCGTAATGTTTGTCCATGTATGTTTTAACGTTGGCAAGATCCGTCTTGGGACTGCGGCCGGTAACAGGGTGGTGCGCAGCAATTTGCGAATCATTTTCCAGTATCATGAGGCCACTCCTTTCGATCTGCTTGATATTTAGCTAGAGAATGATAACGGCAGGCAGCTTAATAAATCCAAACGAAAATGATAATCATTATCAATAAAATAACATAACTATTTCCAGATCGTCAATCCAAATATGGTAACATGTACACACCTCACTCCACACCAACGGCTCTCCTTCTGCTCGCAATGTTGCTTTCAGACTACCTCCAGATAAAACAAAAAAGCCAACGACGTGTAACACGCGTTAGCTTTGTGGCTTTTTAGCTTTAAATTCAAGCTCCGTTTACTTCTCGAACATGATTTAATCAGGACTAGTCCCGACTCCGCAATTTGCCAAGCAAACGGATGATCTCGATGTACAGCCATACCAGTGTAACCATCAATCCAAATGCACCGTACCACTCCATATACTTGGGCGCACCACGTTCGGCACCACCCTCGATGAAGTCGAAATCAAGGACCAGATTGAGGGCAGCAACAATGACGATAACGACCGAAATACCGATGCCGATCAAGCTGTTATCATGCAGATATGGAATCGAAATGCCGAAGAAACCAAGTACAAAGCTCAGCAGATACATGATCATGATGCCGCCAGTTGCAGCCACAACACCCAGCTTGAAGTTCTCTGTAGCTTTGATCAATTTCGTCTTGTATGCCATCAACAACGCGATGAATACAGCCATCGTCAACAGGGCGGCCTGCAAGGTAATCCCGTTATACAGGGATTCGTAGGTTGCAGAGAGTGCCCCAAGGAACAGTCCCTCAGCTACCGCATAAATGGGTACGAGATAGGGTGCCATCACTGGTTTGAACGAAATGACAAGCGCCAGAATAAAACCAACGATTAAACCACCATAAGCGAGCGGCATCACTTGTTGTCCGTTAAAGAACATCATCCAGGTTGCAAAAGCACTAGCCAGCAGGATCACCAGCGTAATAAACGCTTTGTTCACCGTGCCGTTGATCGTCATGTAATTCTGATACCGATCTTCTCCATACCCTCTGTTTTCAAACGTGCTGTCTTTAAGTGTAGGGTTACCGCTACGACCGATCAACACAATCACCTCTTCATATGTATTTGGTATATCTGTGATACTACGTTTGTTTGGGCTTGCTACGTTTCCAATTCTACAATCTACTCCCTCGAAAAATCGGGATGGCACCGATGGGATGATCGGATGCAATCCTTCGATTACATCCTTGCCCACTAGCGCAACTCTTAGGACATATGTCCCAGACATTGCCTATTCAGTTGCTTTTATGCGGCTTATTTGTACAACACTTTGTCTACATTGTATTTCGCACGCATGGTGTTAATGATATAGGTCTCGTAAATTTCACGATCTACCGGATCTTCAATCACGCACACTTCAATCTTTGTTACTTCCTCACGGTGGTTCTTGATTGGTGATACAGTATCTTCAAAATGCTTTTTGATGCGGGGTCTTAATTTTCGTGCTTTCCCGACAAACAACAGCTCTCCAGCGGCATTGTAAAACATGAAAATTCCGCCCAGTTCCCGGGTAATCAGGTGAAAATCAGTGAATCCATAAATGTGGCTAAGCTGTGGATCAACCTGTTTGGTAATGGTTACATCTGGTGTTGGCACGGTAATATTAATCAATAGGCTCACTTCCTCATTATCTATAGGTTTACATCCTATCACATATTATAAAGGGACACCATTTCAATCTATATGAAGTACAATTCACGCAATTTTCGCTATTACGACAAATATTTCAAAAAAAAGGTTAACTTCCCTGATTCAAAGTGGTACTATAGGGGTATGAGGAAGAAATTGGGCACTGAGACATACGTCTTTATATCTACCTCCGTCTATTGTATCCTATGATTGAAAATCTTTTTCATGCTGAATTCTGTTACGTGATCACAACAAGAGTACAGTTAGCAAGAACCTTAGCTTATAGATTGTAGATTCATCATCTAATCGACCCTTGCAGCAAGCAAACGTAGAAAGACCCAGATTCCGGATCCACTGTAGATTTTAAGTATCACCTAGAAAGCCTGCAATTATAGTCGTACTGAAGTTAATAGACACACGTAGAAGGTCAGATAGCTATCGATCCTAGAGAGACTAGTCATGTAATGCAACTGTAGAGTTATAGCAGCAGTACTATAGAAGATGGATCAAGTTCCACCACCAGGCCCAGGCATAATGCCAGGGCTTTTTTGCGTTTGCGCGAACAACCAACCACACTCGCAGGGAAACAGAGGTATCGTGGTTCTTTCTGCCGGGTTTATAATATGACAAGATACCAGTAGAGGGAGTGATGGGATGTATTCCGATCTGCAACTGACGGAGGACCGCCCTGTATATATACAAGTCAAAGATTATATGAAGCGATTGATGCTCAAAGGTGGCCTGCAAGCCAAACAAAAGCTGCCCTCGACCCGTGAACTCAGTACACTCATGAAGGTTAGTCGCAGCACGGTCCTGCTCGCTTATGCTGAGCTTGAAGATGAAGGTCTGATCTATGCCGTCAAAGGCAAAGGCAATTACGTCAGTGCTTCCATTGAAGCGCCTGAGGCAACCGTGAGCTGGCAATTGGACTGGACGACCGAGATGAGCGAGTATGCCATTCAGGCAGAGCAGTACGATTTGATGAAGCATGGTTCCGGAGCAGAGCGTGGCGAGATCTCATTTACCAGCATCGCACCGGATGAAAAGCTGTTTGATCTGCACAATGTGAAGCGGGCTTTTCTGGATCGCATGTCACTTGAAGGTGAAGTACTGCTGAATTACGGATATGCGCAAGGATACAGACCGCTGATGAACTATTTACTACGCTATATGGAGAACAAAGGGGTTGACCTCCGTGGCAAGGACATCCTGATCACCAACGGATTCACCGAAGGTTTCGACCTGGTGCTTGGAGCATTACGCAAAAAGAGCGAAAAAGCGCTCTGCGAGAATCCAACGCACCACACGGCAATCAAAAACCTGAAGCTGCACCAGTTCCACCTGACCGGTGTGAATATGGAGCCGGACGGCCTGGACTTGAAGCTGCTCGAACATGAGCTTGAAACAAGTCCATATGATCTGATGTACCTGGTGCCCTCCTACCACAATCCAACCGGGATTGTGACTTCACCCGCGAAACGTGCAGAGATCATCCGGTTGATGAACAAGTATCAGGTACCCATTATTGAGGACGGGTTCAACGAAGAATTACGCTATTCTGGCTCCCACGTCTCGCCTCTGATTGCCAGCATGGGTCAAGGCAACGGGCTGGTATATCTGGGCAGCTTCTCCAAAGTGTTGTTCCCGGGACTGCGGGTTGGTTGGGTTATTGCAGATGCAGCGCTGATTGATTATCTGGAGAGTATGAAACGGGCACGCAGCATCCACACCTCCACACTGGATCAATCGTTATTGTATCAATATCTGAGCAACGGTAATTTCGAGAAGTATCTGAAGCGAGCCCGCACGGAGTATAAGCGAAAATATGAATTGGTTGTGCGTTGCCTGAAGCAGCATCTGCCTATGTGCCGGATTTCCGGTGAAGGTGGTCTGCACCTGTTCGTGCAGTTCCCTTCGGAATACAGAACGCGTGAACTGCTGGAGGCTTGTAAAGCAAACGGTGTAACGTTCACACCAGGGGATACCTTTTATCTGGAGCCAGGTCAGGGCGTAAACACGATGCGTCTGGGTTTCTCCAGAGTCAGCGATGAAAATATACGTAAAGGCATTCGCATCATTGGCGAGACAGCAGCCCACATGAAATAAGGAGGATTTTACATGAAAGTCGGCGTGATTATGGGCGGTACATCTTCAGAGCGGGACATTTCCCTGCTCACCGGACAGGAGATGATTGCGAATCTGAATAGAGATAGATACGAGGTAGTGCCCATTGAGCTGAATACCAAGCGCGATCTGATCGACAAATCAGCGGGGATCGATGTGGCACTGCTTGCCCTGCATGGCAAATACGGTGAAGACGGTACCGTCCAAGGCACACTGGAATCCCTGGGTATTCCCTACACGGGCTGTGGTGTACTAGCAAGCAGTGTATGCATGGATAAAGACATGTCCAAACAGCTCATGCAGCATGCGGGTGTCCTTACCGGGCAATGGCTGCGGGTTAGCCATATGGAGGAACTTTCTTCTATTCCTGTTCAACAATTAACGTACCCCGTGGTGGTCAAACCCAATTCAGGCGGTTCCAGCATTGGTACACAAGTGGTGTACGAAGCTTCCGCCCTATCCGCTGCTGTAGAGGCTGCCCTCGCCTGGGATGATACGGTCATGATTGAACAGTATATCGAAGGTGAAGAGATTACCTGTGCCATTCTGGATGGCAAGATGCTGCCGGTGATCTCCATTCGTTCGAATGCTGCATTTTTCGACTATGCTTCCAAATACGATGACCACGGGGCCGATGAACAGGTAGTGCAATTGCCTGTGGACCTTCACCATCGCGTCGAAGCTGCGGCCTTGGCCTGTTATCAGGTGCTCAAATGCAGCGTCTACGCTCGCGTGGATATGATGATACGGGAAGGCATGCCTTATGTTCTTGAAGTGAACACGCTGCCGGGACTTACCCGCAACAGTCTGCTGCCCAAAAGTGCAGCCGCTGCAGGCATTTCTTTTGCAGAGCTGCTGGATACCATTATTGAACTTTCATTGAAGGAAAGACCCAAGGAGGATACAACTTTATGAGCCTGGATGTGACGATTAGACATAGCTCCCCTACCGATCTGCAAGATATGGTCATTCTGATGGACCAACTCGGTTATCCCACCACTTACGCCGAGATGGAGGAGCGCTATACCCACATTGCTGCAGACGCGAACTTTACCACATTGGTTGCTGAAGCACGCGGACGTGTCGTTGGCTTGATCGGATTACAGACATCTTATCTGTATGAAAAGAACGGAAGACACTGCCGCATCATGGCTTTGGTTGTACATGACCAGTTCAGAGGCTCAGGTATTGGCCGTCAGCTCATTCTTGAAGCTGAACAATGGGCAGCCACGCATAATGTGGACTCCCTGTCTCTGAACAGTGCCAATCGCCCGGAACGTGACGCTGCACATCAATTTTATCGCCAGATGGGCTTCACAGCCGGAAGTACCGGGTTTAGCAAAAAGCCGCAGATTTTGCAGCACACTTAACCTGCGGGATACGTTATCCGCATGATATGAAAAAGAACGCCCCACTCAGCACATTGGCCAGTTAAGGGCGTTCTTCCGTATATCTATGGCTCTTCGTCGGACAGCAGGAAGGCAACGATGTGCCTTTCAGGACTTCAAAGTTTCATAAGCCGCGAGCAACTTCTCTACCTCTACTCCGTTGATCTTCATCCCAGCCACTTGACACTGTTCCAACTGAACCCCAGATAGATCGCAATCGACAAAACGGCTCCCTCCAAGATCACAATGCGCCCAATGCATGGGCACACGGTCAGGTCCAAGATGAGTATCCTGGAATTGAACGCCATCCAAAGCACAGAATTCAACCTTGCTATCGGTTAAGCGTAAATCAGCTAGCAATATGTTGGTCATATTTAAATTGGTGAACTTGCTGCCACTTAGGTTGCAGTCGGTGATCCGACTATTGGTCAGATTACTGCTACTGTAATGAACGGAGTCCAGATCAGCTTGAACAAACTCAATCACCGAGTCACCCGAGTCCTTGAATGAGGTCTTATCACTTTTTGGATCCAAAGAAACCGATGATACATTCTTCTCGTATCCAAACTCTTCCTCAGATGCATAGGTACGAACATATCCCATTTTTTCGTAAAAATGATGATTATCCAGCTGCCGACCTGAGGTCTCCAGCTTCCAGGTTTCTATCTGCGGATACTCAGCCTCAATAAGCCTCATGACTTGAGTTCCCACGCCACGTCCCTGACATACGGGGTCAATATAGATCTTATCGATCCGGGCATGTTTTCGTCCGAGCACGTTAACACTCACTCCGCCGATAGCACATCCATCTGATTCGACAACATAATAATCCCATTCACGGATTACGTAACGATGCATTCGAACTGACGAATAATCAGGTGGACACAGATTCCTATCGATATCCTCCCCACCATCGGACCAGACTTTTATGACATGATCAAAAGCACGAGTGCAAATCTCTTTAAGTACAACAGCATCTGCTTGCTGCGCTCGTCGTAAGCGAATTTCAGAATGTACCTGGTTCAATTGACTTTTCATATACAACACCTCTGGGGATTTATTTAGGATGACACGACAAAGAGGAGCACCTCCAATAGAGGCACTCCCCGATCCGTTTCATCATTTCAGAAACGCGGAAGCTTCTCGTAATGGGGCAAAAGGACACACGTATCCCGTTCATGGTCTAACGGAATTTTTGCAGTGTTCTTTTCACGATCATTACGAGAAATCTGGCATACTCTGAAATCCCCTCTCATGCTAAGGAATACTTCAACGTCTCAGTTAAGGACGGTCAATATAAATCCAGCCTGTTTCTTGTTCCTTATCTACAGTAGCTCCAAGGGATTCAGCCATAAAGCGCAGTGGCACATATGTCTTGCCATCCTTGCCTACATAGGCGGATTCCACCATGGTTACTTCTTTACCAGCAACGGTTGCTTTCTTGGAACCTACAGTCAGGACAATCTCATCACCAGTGATGTCGTCAATGACAACAATTTGGTTCGAGCCTTTGGTCCATTTCACTTCAGCATCCAATTCTTCAGACACGTAGCGAAGCGGAACAAATGTTGTATTCTTAACGGTGATCGCTCCAGCGTACTCGTCATCCGGGAAGAGCACTACACTTTTACTCGTGATCCCGGCTTCATCTTTCAGTAATTGGTATGCCAGTGAATTGGAATCAAAATTGCGCAGCATCTGACCAGGCGTAATGTCATCCTTCATCAGATCCATAACGCCGCCCGATACATCCACTTCATCGACTGCAACCGTTCCACCGATATTCCACTGTTCACTGTCTCCGCTCACGGTTACAGCGTTCACTGGCAGATCTTCGGAAGCCGGCAGTGCCACTTTCAGTTCAAAGTTTTGCTTGCGAATATCCAGTTTGTTGTCGAGATAGAAGTCCAATTTCAGTTTGGTATCTGTGCCAAATACCGTTTTGAATTCAGGCGTCTCATTCAACAGGTTGTTCAGCTCCTGATCATAATTGACCAGCATACTGTCCAGTCCCACTTTGATCATGGCATACAGTGAAGCCACCGCTTCATCTTTCGATTCAGGAATGATGGAATTCAGCGTTTCATCTCCCCCGCCTTCAACCTCATTCACAGCTTCAAATACCGGGTAGAACACATCGTACAGATCACCAATCAGATCTTTCAGTCCCTGCTCATCCTTCGAAATACTCGTCAGGAACGGTTTAACCATGGCAAGCATCTCTTCACCACTAATCTCCAGGTGCAGCTTGGAGAGGCTAAGTGCTTCGCCATTCACGGATTCCTGTACCGGTGTTACGGAGATGTTTTTCGGATTGGACAGATGCTTCAGGACAAAAGAAAACAGTTTCGGGTAAATTTCTTCGAGTTGTTTCTCCAGAGCCTTCGTGTCTACCATTGGAAGAGCCTGAGCATCCTGGAACGTATCCAGAGATATGTACAGCGGTTTCTGGGCTCCATCCAAATCAATGACCAATTGGGACTCATTCATGGACAGGTGGAAAGGTAACTTCGTTCCCTCCATGCTCAGTGTCCCTTTAATCGATGCTGTCTTCGCATCTTTCATTTTGGCTTGATCAATATCCAGGGATATGGAGTTAATGAGTTCAATCATTTCAAGGTCTTTCTCTGTCGCAAATTCCTTAGCCGGTTCTAGCTTTATATTCATGGATTGTCTGGATTCACCGGACTTGATACTCGCGCCATTAGCCATGGCTTTGCCAACATCTACTCCACCCACAGCCTGACATCCTGTAAGAACAACCATTAATAATACGAGTGGCACCGCCATCCATTGGACTAACTTCCGATTCGTAATAGGATCTCCCCCTTAGAAAAATATGGTTCATTTCCATTATGAAGGTACAGGTAATTCTTGTAAACGGATACGCAAAAAAATAAACCAAAAGGCTGGAACATGTCCGACCTCTGGTCTATCTATATTTCAGCATATCGTAAATTTCGATAAAACATCCTGCTTCATTATGCATAGCTGAAAGTTAATCTTGCTCCTGATCTTCTGCAAGTTTCTCATCCGTTTCTTCATCTTCCGCAGTTACGGGAGTCTCGAATTGATCCGGCTCGTCCTCTTGAATCGCTTTGTTCTCTTCGTTCTGATCCTGTGTCATATCGCATTCCCTCTCTTCTACCGGATTGTCTTGTCAGCAAGGCCTGAGCCTTGTGTCTATCAATAACCCGAATAGGTATAGTTCAAACCTTTCCCGGCGTTGGCCAACCATTTTCCCTTCATCATTTCATGCTCATCTAGAAAACATAAAAGACGATCCCGTTCCCACTTGCACCCGTTGCCTGAAATAGGGCCTGGACATCATCCACGGTCTGAACGATCTCTTGGAATGTCTCTTCCGCATCCCAATCTTCCATGACAGGATAGACGCCTTCTGCGATCATCTGGTCCAGACTATACCGCTGCTTTAATTCTTCTCGTGTGAGCTGCTCCAATGCCATGTAGGCTTCCAACACCTGCTCATTACTGAGCAAGAACAGATCCATGTCCGAATAGTTTCCCAAGTATTGCTCACCTGCGAGAGGCACCACATAACCCAAGGGCGGTTCCCCTTCTACCAGATTCCCGTTCAGCGTGAATTGAAGCATCTGCCATGTTTTATCAATATCCAGATCAACTGCACAATCATGCACACTGATCTCACCTGACTTGATGGATTCAACTAGCTCCTTCGTTACCACAAGATATCTGCCGGACATTCCCATACCGTTATCCCTCCTGTGTAATTCCTTCTGTTGTTCCCCATTAACCGTGCTTGTTGGTTCAGAATCGGGGTAATCCCTATTTAAGGAGGGCATATAAATGAAAAAATTTGATTACAGTCTCAATTATGAAGAGCTCAATCTGCGCAAACATCCTGAACTGTACACCGTAGGCCGGGGTGAGCAGGGTGTGCTGATGGTAGAGCCCTACAAGGGCGAGATCCTGCCACACTGGCGGTTCAAAACACCCGAGATTGCGACAGAGTCATCGGAGAAGATCTATGAGCTATTTTTGGAATATAAGAAAAAGGGAGATTTCGTGGGTATGGATATGGCTCGCAAATTTCTCCAGATGGGCTATACACGGGCCAGACGGTATACCAATCACAAGGGTGGACGCAAATATTCGAAGGAGGATGGCTCAATCTTGCCCTACCAGAATGATAAGGTGAAAGCAGAAGCCGCAGCCATATTCAAAGCGCAATGGGAGATTGCGAAGACGGATCCGGACTATGTGAAGATGAAGAAGGAGCATCGGGAAAAGTATGAGTCTGATGAGGCGTAGGAAACCAACACAGTGCCTCTAAAGCAGCGTATTAATCATGCCCTAATTAAATTAAATTCTAATAAGACGTTACCCGAGCTTCTTACACCGATAACGTCTGATATTTGAATCGTCAAATCTGGATATTTTCTGGTCTACCACCCTTGGAACGTGGACGAAAGTCCATGGATATACAAACAAATGAAAAAGGAGCAGGTCCATTGGCGTAATACACCGAGGACGTGCTCCTTTATTGGGTTCATTCAATCTATAACCATATCGACTTTCAGCCGATTTAGCGTGCTTCTTGGTTCTCCGCTTCCCAGCGTGCAATCTCTTTACGCACGATTGGAGCAACTTCTTTTCCGAGCAGTTCGATTGCTCTCATGACCTCGTTGTGCGGCATGGTGCCGAGTGGGGTGTGCAACATGAAACGTGTAATACCGACTTCTTTGCGCAGATGAATAATTTTCTGAGCGACGGTATCCACATCACCTACATACAATGCGCCTTCCAGGCTGCGCGCCGCATCAAATGTCGCACGACTGTAGTGTCCCCAACCACGTTCACGGCCCAGTATGTTCATGACCGCCTGAGCTGGCGGGAAGAATTTCTCCACAGCTTCGTCAGTTGTATCGGCAATGAAGCCGTGAGAGTGAGAAGCAACGGTCAGCTTGGAAGCATCATGCCCCGCATGAGCAGCTGCTTTCTTGTACAGCTCCACCAGTGGTGCGAATTGCACCGGACGACCACCGATAATGGCAAGCACCAGCGGCAAACCGAGCAGTCCTGCACGAACAACCGATTCCTGATTACCGCCGCTGCCAATCCATACCGGAAGTTTTTCCTGTACCGGGCGAGGGTAGATGCCCAGATTATTAAAGGAAGGGCGGTGTTTGCCTTCCCAGGTTACTTTTTCCGAATCACGCAGCTTGAGCAGCAAATCCAGTTTCTCGTCAAATAGTTCATCATAATCATTCAAATCATAGCCGAACAGTGGGAACGATTCGATAAATGACCCCCGCCCTGCCATAATCTCTGCACGTCCGTTCGAAATGCCGTCCAGTGTCGCAAAATCCTGATATACCCGTACCGGATCATGTGATGACAGTACCGTTACCGCACTCGTCAAGCGAATATTCTTGGTCTGAGAAGCTGCGGCGGCCAGAATGACAGCTGGGGATGAAGCGGCGTAATCAGCACGGTGATGTTCCCCCACGCCGTATACATCCAGACCCACCTGATCTGCCAAAACAATCTCTTCAACGACATCGCGAATGCGCTGCGCATGACTGATAAGCTCTCCTGTTTTCACATCCGGGTTCGTCTCCACAAATGTACTAATTCCGATTTCCATTGTCTGTTCCTCCTTGGTATGAAGCGATCCGTCGTCTATCTAACCTATTGTAAGTAGATCACCTTTTGTTATGTATCTTAATATTGAACTATTTTGACGAAAAACACAAGTACCCCCTGTTTCCAGAGGGCACTTTTATGTTATTTCTTCCTCCCGATGTACAACAGATGAGACGAGATTCCCAATATGGAAGGGTCTTTGGCGGCTTCAATCATATATTGAATGAGTTCATCATACTCGCCACGTTCTTTCCAGTGTTGTTGCTGCTCGTTCGTAAGCATGGCTCTAAGACTGGATGAACCAATGAGATCAACGGTTTCAAATCCTTGTTGCTCCATGAAGGGCGTAACGTCCTGAATATTAAAATAATATGCCCCCGTAAATCGTCCTTGATCCTGATGATCGAAAATACCTTTTTCCACAAAAGAAGAGATCGCTGCCATATTATCATTCGGCTTCCAATGCTGCGGGGATTGCAGCGAATTGATACTCATGCGCATGCGGCTTTGCATCGCTACAAATACCACGCCTCCTCGCTTGGTCACACGATACAACTCCCGTACAGCAGTCGTCCGCTCCTCGTCTGTCTGCAGATGATATAACGGCCCCAGCATAAGGGAAGCATCATACGTCTCGTCAGCCATACCGGATAGCGAAGTGGCATCGAGAACATGGAATCCATTGAATTGCTTTGTCAAACCGAACTCCTGAGCCTTTTGCCGTGCAATATCCACGGAGGAGGGTGTCAGATCCGACAAAGTGACCTGGTACCCTAGCTTCGCCAGTTCCATGGCATACTTTCCCGGTCCTGCGCCATTATCCAGGATGTGACCCGTAGCAGGGAGACACGCCTTGATGTAGTGCATGTTAATGATAAATTCAATCGGTTCCCGCTCCAGTCTTCCCCATTCATCAAACCCGGAATAATATTGGATAATATGATCTCTCTTCATCACTCTGGCACCTGCCCTTTTTTAATACGTAGACCACCTAACCATGTTCAAAAATTAAATTCCAACCAGTATATATCTGCTAAATATTTCCTGTAAACCAAAAAAAACGTTCAATTCCCAATGTATGCAGAACTGAACGTTTCTTGATCTTATATCTTTTTCACGAACTCGGACTTCAACTTCATCGCACCCAGGCTATCGATCTTGCAATCAATATCATGATCCCCGTCAATCAGGCGGATATTCTTGACCTTCGTGCCCTGTTTGACTACAAGCGAGCTACCTTTAACCTTCAGATCTTTAATGACCGTAACGGTATCACCATCACTCAGCACATTTCCGTTGGCATCACGGATTACTTTTGCATCCTCTGTGTTCTCATTGTCTGCTTCCAAAGACCATTCATGCGCACACTCCGGACATACCAGCAGGTTACCATCCTCGTACGTGTACTCCGAATTACATTTCGGGCAGTTAGGCAAATTAGACATATGTATTAAACTCTCCATTCTACGATTGGCTATCCAGCAAGTATACGGGATTTCGGCGGTATGTTCCATACGCTTGATCACTGCATGAATGGATTTAAACCAAATTTAAGGTTCATGCATCCCTCACTTTAAGGGTAACTACATATGATGTAATTATTGGATACGCAATACACTAACACATACTTTTATGCCGCTATGAATTGATCATATATTTGATACCAAAGGAGTCCCTGCTCATGTCCTCATATGTTTTTCCTGTGCAAACGGCTTTTTTCATCTTTGTTGTTGCGGCCATGTTCTTGCTGGTGCCGTGGTTGATCTATGGTTATCGCAAAGACGGCTTCTTTAGCTGGTCGCGGTTTGGCGTCAGCTTTTCCTTTATCTTTTATATTCTGGCTGCCTATTGCCTCGTCATTCTCCCGTTTCCAACGACGCGAGATACCTGTGCGCAGCAAGCCGTTGACACGATCCACTACAATCTGATTCCATTCACATTTGTCAAAGACATCATGAAAGAAACACCCATGGTATGGTCTCAGCCATCCAGCTATCTCAGCATGATTCAGGGCAGAGCCTTCCTGCAAGTTCTATTTAACGTCCTGCTTCTCATGCCGCTGGGTGTATATATCCGTTACTTTTTTCAAAAGAGAGCCTTCTGGAAGTACGCCCTGCTTGGTGGATTCGGGCTTTCCTTATTCTTCGAGATCACTCAGATCACCGGATTCTACAGGTATTATAATTGTCCTTACCGCCTCTTCGATGTAGATGATCTGTTATTGAATACTTCAGGAGCGGTCATTGGATTCTTCACAGCTCCCATCCTGCTTGCCTTATTCCCATCACGTGAAAGCATTCAGGCAAGGAGCGAACAGATTGTGGAGCAGAACCGAGTGTATGCCATGCCTCAGTTGCTCGCGTTAATGATTGATGGTGCGGTAGTCGTGCTGATTACCAATGTGTTGTCCCTTTTCACCCCGTCCGATGTAATTCAAGGAGCACTGGATACATCCATTGCGATGGTCATCGTGCTGTTCTTCATTCCGTGGGTAAGGAACGGAACAACACCAGGCTCAGCTATTCTGCGCTTCCGATATGTGAATCGCCAGAGTGGATCACCCACCATCGAGTCATTATTTAAAAGACTGCTCGCACTTTACACCCCTTGGTTCGTGATTACAATCATCCGCTGGGTCAATGATTATGCCTTCACCAGTAATGAGAATGTTATGCTCCGGCCTTATCAAATATTGCTTTCCCTGGGAACAGTCGGGGTCTATATCTTAGTCTACGCAGTGCTCTTGGTTCATGTCTTGATCGTGCTCTTCTCCCGTGGGAAACGTTCCTTCTACTTCGATGAGGTGTCCCGCACGCGTGCCTCTCGTAAATAATGTTTGGTGTGTAACAATGCAATGCATAATGTCCCACCTAAATGGAGCTTACGTTCTACTTACTCTTCAGCCGGATTAATCAAAGAGGACGCTCATTCTGAGAATGAACGTCCTCTTTGATTTGAACTCTTAGCAATGATTCAGGGTAACACATACACAATAATCGGCCTGTTTTATAAACCCAACAGCTCTCGCTTGGCTGCTTCCGGATCATGTACAACCTCAATCTCATGGTTGAAGATTAGTGTCGCACGATCCTGCTCGTATTCTGGCCAGTTCACACCTGCAACTTCAGGTTTGCCGTTCTTGGCAAAGGAAATCCAGGCATCCTGTACCTTGAGGGCAAGTGCCGCCGCAGCCTCGTCAGGCTCCGCATTCATGAATTTGAGGACATGCAGGGTATTAAACACAAAGAACATTTCGATGCTGTGAATCGCTCTTTGTAACAGAGGATGTTCCGGCATCACCCAATCAAATCGATACATCCACACCGGAGCATATTTCTGCTGTGCAACAGCATATTGCAACGCAGACCGCCAGAAGAACATATCCGTCATGACTTGGGCTTGTCCGTCTGCCGTTTTTGGATAACTATCCGCGATGGCTACGCGGTTCTCCAGATCTGGTGTCATAAAGTCTACGCCCTGGACCATATCAATCTCTTTTGAAAAAGGGACATGCGGCTGGATGAATAGCGCACCCTCGTGCAATGTCGTACCAATCAGCACGGGAATGTCCTGCGCTGAGCCTTCGCTCACTGCCTGAAGCGGCACCTGTGGTAGTGTATGTCCGTCCAATACCGGTTGGAAGAATAATGCCAAACCTGCGCCGCTCTGCTGTTTGACCGTTTCACCCGCTGCAATAATCTGCTCTGCAGGGATTGTACTTAGCTTGTGTAGATTATCCGTGTCCACGCCAAGAATCTTCAGCATGCCTTCCCGCAACGCTGAAGCTTGCTCTGCAGGCATGAATTGTGAAGCTCCGCTCTCCATAATGGCACGCTGGAAGAGTCCTCTGGCCGATGGCATCGCCATTAACGCAGCAATACTCATACTGCCTGCAGATTCGCCGAACACCGTAACCTGGTCCGGATTACCGCCAAAAGCAGAGATATTATCCTTCACCCACTGTAATGCCGCAACCTGATCCAGCAGACCTGCATTGGATACATATGAATCACCTAATGGAGCCATATGAAGAAAACCCAAAGGTCCCAGTCGGTAGTTGATCGTCACAACAATGACGTCCCCCCGCACCGCTAACTGTGTACCATCATACATCGGCTGGCTGCCCGAACCGGATACGAAGGAGCCGCCGTGAATCCATACCATAACCGGCAGTCGTGTTGCTTCCTTTTCCTTAGGCGCCCAGATGTTTAGATACAGACTATCTTCTGACTCATTCGGTAGTTCTGTCAGGCCTTCAGGTTGATGATTTCGAGGTTGTATATTTTCAGGCCCAAATTGTGTAGCCTGTCTGATTCCATCCCATGACTCGGGTTGTACCGGAGCCTTGAACCGCAGCTCACCTACCGGGGGTTTGGCATAGGGAATGCCTTTCCATACGCTTGCACCGTGCAAAAGCTCGCCTTGAACAGTACCATATTTCGTTTGAACCTGAAGTTCTCTCATGCCGCTTCTACTTCCTCTCCATATATAGGTTGAATGAACGAGTACGTGCATATCATGTGTACTTATTTGAGTATAGTTTGTACGCATACTCATTTACAACTTTACCCAAACCTAGCCTCTCCGGCTACGTTTCACGTGGAACTTTATGGTCCAGACCGGATCAATCTCTATCTACATTCTTACATTAACAATACACTTAATGAGTTCCAGATCATATGAAGTAATATTCCTGGAAGCAGTGATTTTGTTTTATAAAATATACAGCAAAACACAAGTCCAAATATGGAAGTAGCTAAAAAAACATCACCGTGCAACAATCCGAAAATCACTGAAGAGATTACTAAGGACAACCATGTTCCATATTTGTTTGAGAGCGTTGAAAAAAGTAACCCTCTAAACAGTAGTTCCTCGTAGAGCGGAATACCAATACAGATTGCGAAAATAACAAAAACATTTTGAAAAGTCATGATTGAGTCAAGATCGCCCACGTTAAAGATTTCTCTCTGACTCTCGTTGGATTCAATCCCGGAACCTAGTATAAAAAAACTGGTAAAGCCCAATAATACGATTCCAATCACGATATAAAGGGTGGCTGTCCTCATTTTTATTTTGTAACACAGTGATTCACGTATGTATTTTCTGAACCTCTTGTTAAGAGCGAGAAACCACGTATAAAATATCAATTGAAATAACAGGATTATAAATGCTTCATTCACATCTTTTATTCCCAAACTCCCCAAAACTAAGGATGCAAGCATAAAAGCAATTGCAGGAAGTATCAGTAATAATCCTATTTTTATAGCTACCTCTTTCAAACTATAACTTCTTTCTAACGGCATTAGCAGGTCCACCTCTTATAGTAATGTGCTCATGGGGACTAGCAAAGGAGTTGTGCACTGCTTCTCAAACTGCGTTAAAAAAATGTTCAAGAAAGTTTCCTAGCTTTTGTCCCAATCCATAGAATCCTACTGTAAAGTAAACTGCTCCTTTTATAAAAATATTAAATGCATGAAAGATAATGATTGCCAGCATGATTATAATCAAAGGTAACATCGACTTTCCAAGTGAATTCAAGTTAATCTTGTGCATGGAATTTTAATCCTTTCAATAAAATTTTCTGGTCCTTATTCACACACAAATAAAACGAGATCATAATTAAGCCCATTACGAGTTCTTACAAGCCCAATACAATTGCCTCCTCACCTTTAAAGAAATTAATATTATTATTCTCTCATATTGCATATGACAAGAATCAGATAACAAAGGTACATTCTACCAGAGCCTAATTACCTAATCCATTAAATTATCTATGTTAGTGCTAGCTTTGTATGATATTTAGAAACATATTATTAATAAAGAGCCACCCATAAAAGTGACTCTCTCTCTAAACCACTTAGTCTTACTATAAGTTCTACTTTGGGTAGCCTTTTCGGGTACCACCCCAGGTACTCTGTTTTTAATACCCTTTTACAGGATAACGCACCGTAAACTCAGCACCCTCGATCCATTCGCCCGCGACAAAGTCCCGGCCCTTCACAACCACTCGATCCTTATATATCTCCACATGAAGTCCTTCACTGCCCTCCAGATGCTCATCCTGATCCGTCCAGAGATAACCTACGGACGACGCATTGAACATCGTTGGCATGTGGCCTGCACCATTGAACATCGTATGCTGTGCTTCCAGTTGCCAATGGGTATGGCCTGAGAAGAGAATTGCTTGCGGGTATTTAGCCAGAACGGCCTTGAGTTCCGCATCCTGATTCACACCATACCACCCCTGTTCCTTCATTGATCCAGCTACCGTATCCATCAGCGGCTGGTGCAAGAACAGGAAGATGGGATGATCCGGTGTTGCACGCTCAGACAGTTTCGCATCCAGCCATGCCAGCTGTTCAGCCGACATATCACAATCCTTCGGATGAGGTTGCTCGGTACCCAGGAATATATAATGATACCCATCAATCCAGTGATCGTGGTAAGAGCCCTTCATGCCTGTTGTGCCTTGAAAATCACTCCATCGACGTTGCCATAACCTTGCGACCGTAATGGATACAGCTTCGTCAGAGATATCTTGACCCTCCTGCTTTGAAGGTGCAGCAGGCAATGTATAGGTCCCGCCGGATAGTTGCTCAATTAGTGCAGCTGATTCAGCAGCGGTTTGTTTAGTGACCAGCTCCATATCTGCTCCCTGCTCCAACAACTCGGCTACTTCATCCTCTTTCATCTCAAGCAAAACAATCGGGGGATCTTGCCACACCACGGCTCCAATATCATGATTACCTACCGTGTACCGAATGTCCGGCAAGCTCTCCGCATGTTGCTTCCATATGCGCTGCAACTCACGATATTCGCTCGGCAGCCCCCGATCTGTCACATCACCCACATGCATAATCCCGCTGCTCCCTTGACTGAATGTAGCTATATCGGCGAATGCTTGGTCCAGATGCCGGTTATGAATATGGTCTGCCTCATCTCGCACATGTGTGTCCGTAATGACCTGGAAGCTGGCAATAGGTTGCTCTGGTGTATGTTCATTTTTCATCAAGAATCACTCCATTTCAGTCCAATAATGCCAATCAGAATAAAACCGATCCATACCATCGACGTGAGCCGCAGACGTTCACCGAAATAGTAATGTCCCACGACGCCAATAAGCGTAATGCCCACGCCAGACCAGATCGCATAGGCTACAGCCAGCGGCATATACTTCACTGCAAAATTAAGAAAGGTAAAGCTTGCGCCATAACAGACAAACATCATCACTGACGGCCATAACCGAGAGAATCCATCCGATACTTTCAGCAAAATGGTAGCACTAAGCTCCAGCCCGATGGCCATTGCCAACAGTACCCAGCCCAAATAGGCATGACTGTTCGTCATCGGCCAAGCCCACCATTCAGCAATTCATGGAAGGATTGAATCGTTCTATCCGCCAAATGGATTCTTCCCGGTTCTCCAATGCCAATCCTGTACCCTGCACCAGCAGTCCGTGCCATCTCCATGTCTCCGTCCGTATCTCCAATAACTACAGTATGCTGTACAGGTATTCCCAACCGTTCACAGGCAAGCAGAAGCATATCGGGGAATGGTTTGCCTCGCTCTACCAGATCTGTACCAATCACCACGTCAAAATAGGAATCCAGTCCCATCCACTGCAAATGTTTAATCGCACTGGGTGTATCATCTGCCGTTACGACACCCATAACCATGCCTTCACTGCGGCACTGTTCAAGGAATTCTTGAACTCCCGGTAACGGACGTGCAGGACGATGGTTCTCCATCTCTTCCTCTGCATGCGCCAAACACTCCCGAACCATCATCTTGGATTCCGCCCAGCTGAGACCCGCACGATAACCATGCCACGTCAGCACGGCATACACTTCATCCATCGTGCCCATGGCAAGCGGGCCGCGCACATCATACCCATTCATTCGACCTTGGTCATCGTGGAGCGTTCCCCAGATCTGTGGAAGTTCATCCGTGTTGATACGCAATCCCCGGATAGCTAGCTGGTCTCTGAAGTCGTTCAACACACAATCGGTCCAGAACCCCCACATGCCCGTAAAATCTAGTAATGTCCCATCCTTGTCGAACAAAACGGCTTCAGTCGGAATTGTTAATCCATCCACATACGTTCCATCTTGCATCGGTTAAACTCCTTGTCTGCGATCTTGTATGAACGGAAAGGACGGTACAGCATGTACCGCCCTTTTCGCATGAGTTACTAATCATAATACGTTTTTGCTTGAAATCCGAACAGGTTCACAACCAAATCTCGCGGAAGCAGTTCGTCGATATCGTTACTTCACAATACGATCCAGTTCCTTCTGCGCCTTCTCTTTCGCTTCCTTCAGCGCTTGTTCAGCTGGCATATTATTGATCTGCACCTGATCAGCCGCATCTTTCAATGCATCATTGATTTTGCCACCCGTTGGATCCTGGAATGGAGCCGAAGCGTGAGCTGCCTGTTGCAGTGGTACAGTGATCTGTGGATTTTCCTCACTGAATTTCATGAACTCTGGATCTTGTTGAGCCGATTGACGTACTGCGATATATCCGGTGTTCATGGACCATGAAGCTGTGTTCGAAGTTTCAGAGAAATACGTAAGCCATTTGTATGCTGCCTGTTGTTGTTCAGGCGTTGCAGCTGACGGGATACCTGCCGAAATGGCACTTGCTACCGGTTTTCCTTCACCAACGCCTTCCCAGCCTGGTTGTTGCATCGCAGCGACTACGCTAAAGTCCAAGTCACCTTGGTCACCACTAGATCCGGTATAACCTGCTGCTTTATTTTTCATCACATCATCAATCGTTTTGTACCAATACTCCCAGCCCTGACCTCCATAATGAATGCCCATAATCTTGTCTTCGTTAATCCATTTACGGAAAAGTTCCCATGTCTCGATCCATTCCGGGGAATCAATCATGACGGTTTTGCCATCATCGCTAAGAATCTGTCCGCCCTTACCCAGCACGGCATCAATCATATTGTCGCTACCCCACATCGGTTCCCAACCGTAGAAGGTGGTCTTTCCATTTTCTTGTTTGCTCATCTTCGCAGCCGCCTCAGCCAGCTTCTCCCATGTCGTCAGAGTTGCTGGGTCGATTCCGTTCTCCTTGAACGTATCCATGCGGTAATACATGATCTGAGTTGTACCGTACATTGGCAAAAAGTATTGTTTACCATCCACCTGTCCCTGGTTCAGGAATGTCTGGATGAAATCATCTTTCTTAAAATTCGGATCAGCAGCAATCATCTCATCCATAGGCGCATAATATCCTTTGCGTGCCCAGTCTATATTGGAGCTAAGTACCGCGGCTGGAACATTCTTGGAAGCAATCGCTGCTTGCAGCTTCTGTTCCGTCTCCGTGTAATCTGCTTGTACAATTCCTTTTACAACGACTTCGTTCTGGGAGGCGTTGAATGCATCAATCGTCTTTTTCATGTTATCACCCAGATTACCACCCAGACCATACCAGAACTCGATCTCAACCGGATCTTTGGCCTGAACTTCGGTTCCACTGGCAGCAGCCGTTGTGCCTGATTCTGCGGGTGCTTGTGTTCCACAAGCGGTCAACAGAGCAAAGCTGGTCGCGAGTACCAGCGACATGCCACCCTTCCAGTTCAACCTCAATCTCTTCTTCCATGTCATGCTTGCCTGACTCCAATTCATTGTCGTTCCTCCCGTTTTAGGTGAAATGGTAATTCATATCAGTTCTTGTTCACACCTGCCGTGATATTCACGCTCTGCATGATCGTCTTCTGGGTGAACAGGAAGAGAATAAGCAGCGGTGCGATCGTGAAGGCACTCGCAGCCATAATCTGTGGCCAAGCCAGGCCATATGCCCCGCCTTCTACAAAGAAGCTGCGCAGACCCGCCGATACCAGCTGTAAATCAGGGTCTTTGGTGATGAGCATCGGCCAGAAATAGTTGTTGTACTGTTCAATAAACGTAATCAGCACCATCACGGCGAAGCTTGAGCGAACAAGCGGCGTGATAATCGTCCAGAGAATCCGGAAGTGGGATGCACCGTCCAGCTGTCCGGCTTCCACCAATTCATGAGATACCTGCATGAACGCCTGCCGGATCAGGAAGATCGAGAACACGCTGACACAGTTGGAGACAATTAAGCCTGTGTAGGAATCCAGCAAGTTGAGCTCACTAAGTACCAGGTAACTAGGCAGATACACGGCTGTACTTGGTATCATATAACCCACCAGTATCAGGGAGGTCAGTACACCTTTGAGACGGAATTTCATATGGGTCAGGGCGTATGCCATCATACTGGAGTTGACGATCTGAAATAGACAGATGGCTAAGGCCACCCCGGTACTATTCAGGATGTAACGGGCAAATGGTGCCGCATTCCAGGCATCCACATAGTTGCTCCACAGGAACGTCTCCGGCCAGAAGGTCGGCGGGAACTGCCAGATCTCGTCATTGGTTTTGAATCCGCTAATGACCATCCAATAGAAGGGAAAAGCTGTACCCAGTGCGATAACGGCTAACAGCAGATAGCGGATGATTTTACTTATTTTAAAATTTGGTTGTGACACGTTCTGCAACTCCTTGCGCTTCATCCGTTTAGACTTTTTGGTAGGCCATGTCATTGTCATTAGTAGTGCACCAGACGTCTGCCAAGCAGGAAGGATACACCCGACAGCAAGACGCAGATCAGAATAATCACAACGGCGATGGAAGAAGCTTCACCTACGTTAAAGGATTCGAATGCAGACTGGTAATACATGTACAGTAACGTTCTCGTTGAACCCGCCGGCCCACCTTGCGTCATGACATTAATTTGGTCATAGGCTTGCAAGGACTGGATCGTAAGAATAATCGAGAGAAAGAATGTTGTTGGTGAGATGAGCGGTAACGTGATGCTTCTGAACTTGTCCCAACCATTTGCCCCATCGATCGAAGCTGCTTCGAGCAGATCAGACGGCAGATTTCGTAATGCAACCAGATAAAATACCATCGCCCACCCAATCGACTTCCAGAGGGTGACGATCAGAACAGCAACCAGTGCCCAGTTCGCATCACGCAACCAGCCGATCGGAGATACACCAGCCCAACCCAGCATAAGATTAGCGAGCCCCACTTCAGGCTCGAAGATCCAGGACCACGCAATGGACACCGCAACTGTTGGGGTAACCCATGGTGAGAAGAGTAATGTTCGGAAGATACCGGATGATTTGATTTTGCTATTCATGAGCATCGCAAGCGCCAATCCGCCTACAATGGTTGGGATTACACTTCCCAGTCCGAATAACAAGGTGACTTTCAATGACCGATAGAATTCAGAGTTAGTCAGCAGATAACTGTAATTGTCCAGTCCAACGAACAGCTTGTCCGGGCTCATGAAGTCCCAGTCGGTGAAGCTGAGATACACGATATATCCCAGAGGTCCCAGCCAGAAGATCAGCAATGGGATTAGAGCTGGCAGCGTGAATAGTACCGCCTCAGACTCCCTCCATAGTTTTAAACGCAAATCCCCCACTCCTTACTGTCCAATTTTTCTTTAATGATTGGGAATTTTTGAGTATAATCAGCTTTATATTTCTTCTGTACAAAATTGATTGTACACTCGGATTGAAAATTCTAATTCCGGCTTATGTTAAAATTGAAGCAAGTCATGTAAAATATGAGGCAGCAAGTGGGAACGCTATCATAAACCAGAGGTGACATTGTGGGAAAAGAAACTGCCGGGAACCTGAATCAATCTTCGTTATCTGATCGGCATGCGCTGAGGGAGAGAGTCATTGAGGCCATCGCCAATACGATGGATCTGTATGGAGTTAATCATACATTTGGCAAATTATACGGCATTATGTATTTCGAAGATCGACCGATGACACTTGAAGAGATGAAGACCTCGATGAATATGAGCAAGAGCAACATGAGCTATGCGGTTCGGTCACTTACGGAGTCGCAGATGATCTATAAATTGGAGGAGAAGAAGGATCGTCAGGATCAGTATCTGGCTGAGACCGACTTTTATCGTACATTCCAGAATTTTTTTGGTTCGAAGCTGCAGCGGGAAGTGGATGTGATGTTGGAAGGCATTCGTGAGGTTGTTCCTGACCTGTCCGCCATGATTCTTTCGGAGCATACCTCTTCCGAAGATCGAGATGATGCACTGCGTGATCTGCACAAACTCCAACACGCTGAGCAATATTACGTCTGGTTACAAGGATTCGTGGATCAGTTGCGTGACGGTAAGTTCTATGAAAATGCTGCACACTCCCCCAACAAAGATTAGGCGACTGCGCTGTGTTATCCTTGTACAAATTATCTAGAGGCTGGTCCAAGCACTAACGAACTGTACAAGCCTTATATGGCGGAAATAATCGCGATACCAACTCTAACGAACCCGTGAGAAGCTATTATAGAAGAATAACGCAAAAAGAGCTGTCCCAAGCCAATGTATGGCTTTTGGAACAGCTCTTTCTTCTATCTATTCTATTCCCCTGCTATCCTGTTACCTTGTATTTATCTGTGAACGTAATTACTTCTGCGCTGCCGCTTCAATATCTGCATATGCCCAGTGTGTTGCTGGTACATCGCTGAACGTTGGCACAACTGCGCCAGTGAGTGGGGTGCGGTTGAACAATACGTTCAACACTTTCACCGCTTCTGCACGCGTCAGCTTGCTATCCGGTCTGAATGTACCATCGTTGTATCCGACCATCAGGCCAGCATTTTGCACGTATGCAATCGCATCGGTTGCCCACAGGTCTGCGGATACATCTGAGAAGGAAACTTCTGTGCCATTCACGATTGTAGTAGTAGATTGTTGCTGCATCCAACGATAAGCAATCGTCGCCATCTGTGCACGGGTAATCGAGCCTTCCGGTGCAAATTGGGTGTTGCTCATACCGTTCATGATGCCGGCAGATTGCGCTTTTTGAATCTCGCTGGTTGCCCAGTGTGTCGCAGATACATCCTTGTAGCTAACGCTAGTGGTGGAACCTGCTGCTGCCGCTTCATTCGACAGATTACGAGCCAGCATGGCTGCCATTTGTGCACGTGTTACGAATGCATCTGGGCGGAAATCTGCACCAAAACCTTGAATGTACGGTTGGTTTTTACCTTGTGAAGCTTTCAGCCCATCCACCACAACGAGGGTGAATGTACTGAATTTCGTTACGGTAAACTCAATGCCTTCGCTGTTATCCGCGAGTTGCACCAGTTTGCCTTGAATCAATTCTTTTGTGCCGTCACTGTGTTCGATGTAGATCGCCAGGTTGTCCAATGCTTGCTGACGAGCAGCCGCATCCGTCGGCAGACTATCACGCAGTGGCAACGTCAACGTCACTTCGCGGCTCTGCATATTCGTGTCGATTTCAACCGGACGAGCCAGTACACGCACATTGGTATTCGGAGCCACTTGCTGAATCAACTGCTCTTTCTTAGCACGCTCTTCGACTTCTTTTCGCTCCGATTCTTTTTTCAGCGGAACCACACGGAAGTACAGATCTTGATCGAATCCGGCGATGGAATTCGTCGGCACGGAAATCACTACATTTTCAGTGGAAATTTCGAGTTTCAGCGAACCATCATTCAATTCTTTTACGGCTGCCTTAGGCAGTTCAATCCGTGTCTCGGACACGGCATCTTTGGTGTCTGGAATGACAATGCGTGCAGTGTTCATGTTCAATTGCTTCGCTTTTTCCACCGATTCCTTGGCAATCGCTTCGGTCATTTTCACCAAATCTTTAATGATGCCATTCGTTTCGGTTGTACGGGTGATCGGTGTTTTGGTCAAGTTGGTGCCGTTCGTTCCATTAACATCGACCACGATCTGTTCTTGTTTCGTTGTTGGTGCAGGTGTAGATGTTACAGGCGCTGTCGCAGATGATCCGCCACCTGTGTTTCCACCCGGGTTAGGGGTTGGAGTATTTCCATTGTCTGTGCTGCTATCACCGTTCTGTGTAAAGACAATCTTCACAGCGCGGCCTGGCAGTTCATCTCTGATTGCTTTGTAACGAACCCATACCGTTTTGTTACCGCTAAGATCAAGTTTCTGAATATTAGCCAGATCCAACCAGTGCAACTTGTTGTCAAAGGAAATTTCCATCGTGTCGTCCAAGCCCGTTAGGGTGTTATTGATGTCATTCCCCTTCACATTAGGAGCTGTAAAGAATCGATCAAATACATACTGTAGATTCTCAACAGTCTCGTAGCTGTCTTGTTCAGTAAGCATCCACTCTGCCAATTCCTTTTGGTCTTCAGGACTCAGCTCTGCTCTTTTGGATAAATCAAGAGCACCTGTACGATCAAATTTGTATTTGTTGAAGAATGCTTCACCTGTAATGTAGTCATTCATAGCTGAATCAAGCCATTGATCCATTCGATTAACCTTGGTAGCCTTATCGATTGACTGGTATGGCGTAGTCAAGTGCCCCAGCACAACCATAGGTTCCACGATATCCCCTTGGTAATTCCCTTCTAACCTCTCATAAGCTATTGAATACAAGTATCTGTAGGCAAACACACTTTTGTCTACTTCGTTGGTACGTTTCAAGTATTCTTGACCAATACTACGATATTCTTCGCTTTGTTGATCATTAAAGGATGCTGGCAAATTGGCCAACTTCTGCGCAAGTGCATCCAGCTTGTTTTTAAGAGTAACAAGTTCCTTTTGCTCCCAAACCGATTGTGCGAGGACACCCAGTTCAATCATGTATTGAACCTGTTCTTTATTTTTGAACTCTTTACTTACATATTGAATCAGGAATCCTGCAATGAAATTTCTAACCTGCGGGGTTAAAGCGCCGTAGCCATCCGGCAGAGTAATACCCAGAGCCGGGTTTTCCATCGCGACACGCATAGCATCTCTATCAAAGTTGCTTTTTGCAATATTTAAGGCAGTCAGTGGATCGGTCTCGTTATCATCAGGGAAAAATTTATTAAATGCAGTCTGAATTTCTTCAAAACTTGCATATCCACCAAGTGGTCTCTCGCTAAGCATATGGTCTGCCAGTTGTTCTTGCTCTTCAGAAGTGAGATTATCCAATTTGCTAACATCCAAAGGGAACTTCCCAAGTGGAATCTCCACGTCTTCATCGGAGTTGTATGTCTCAATATCTCCCTGAATTTCTAACATATTTATTAACTTTTTCAACATTTCTTCTGATGTTTCTACTTTGTTAATAAAAGGGGTATCATCCAAGGCTGATTCTGTATAATACAGTATATCTGAGATATCAAGATTTCTTGTGAGTTTGCGCTCATATCTAAAAGCTGCCATACGTCTTTCAACTTCGGAGGAATTGAGATAATAGTTAATATGTTCATAGTATTCATCATCTGCTTCTATATCATTGAATTGTTGGTGTATTCGCTCGGCTTGTTTATTAAAAAATGCATCAAGGATTTCTCTGGAGTCAGTTCCTCCAATTTTCTGAGGAAGCTCCAAGGCTTGCAAGGCCAACTGCACTACATATTGGACTTGTTCCTTACTCTCATACCTACTAGATGCTGGCGTACTTGATTCCTCCAACATATACTTTGCAATGTCAGATTGTTCTTCCTCAGATAATGAGTCAAAATCCGGAGTAGCAATGAAATTTTTGTTGCTAAGCAGCTCTATTACTTCTGGGATGAAATCGGTAATATGATCTTGAACTTTTTTCTCTTTGATATCGTTAAATTGCTCCAACAAGGCTGAACTATTGGGTTCGAAAAAAGCATCAAACGTGGTTTGAACTTCAGATACTGTTCCATAACCGCTTTGCGGCTTATGATCAATCATCCACTGAGCCAGCTCGGATTTTTTGGTTGTATCATTCTGGATGGTCGACATTTTCCTCATATTGACGGGGAAAATATACAATTGAAGGCTAGGGTTATCCCCAGCAAAAATCATACTTGTAAAGTGGTTCCAATACATTGCATTTAGTACAGCCTCCATATCTGTAACATTGCTCGCTTTATTAATTGGGAGGTATTCTGATAGAGTCACGATCAAGGCTTGGAGTTGACCATTATAATAGATGGCCTTTTCAAAATTCCCCAGAGCAGGTTCAAACATCAAAATATTAGTATACATCCCTTTATCAGCACCGCTTAAAATGCGGTAGGCAGCACTGGCCTCAACCATCGGTTCTGCTTGATCTGTAGGAAGAAATTCCTCAGCATGACTATACAAATCGTATATCCCTTTCAGAAGGTTCTCTGCAGTATCTGGATACTTCTCTTTAGGAAATTTCACTAATTCATATAGAAGTGCAAAAACATACTCCACTTGGTTTTGACTCTCATAATTCATTCCCAGTGGAAGCAGCATGACCATGCCTCTGGCAATTTCATATTTTTGATTGTCGTTCAATGCTTCATAGTCTTCAGGCAGTGTAATTAAATCTTGTTGTTCAAGTAGATTCTGAACATGGGTCACCGTCGTACCTTCATCCGACTCAATATACATCGCTCTCTCCAAATTAAGTTGGTCCAATGGAGTAACCGGGTCAGCACTTGCCACCCCACCCACACTAACCACCTGTAACAACAGAACCGCAATTAAAAGGCAGCTTATCAGCTTTCTGTAATTCATGTACTTGATCCTCCCGATCTCATGTTTTTTTACATATAAATTCATTACCTCTGATACGTAAGGCCTATTGTATTGCACTGCAATAAACAGAATCTAAACAAAAATTGAAAATAAAAGGAAAAAGATCCACCCTGTAGTACAAAAATAGGGTGGATCTCAATTTTTTTCGCTATATTTCATCATTTTATTTTTAAAAAGTATTCTTATAGACCTATATAACTCAGGCTCTTAAATCAAGGTATACCCGCCATCCACATACAAGGTGCTGCCAGTTGTGAATGTATTGGTCATCAGATACGTCACTGTATGTGCAATTTCTTCATTGTAGCCAACCCGCTTGAGCAGAGAAAGCTTCTCATAATCTTTAAAATGATCACCACGCGGTGTCCCTTCTTGCCCCTCCCGCCAGATGGTTCCTGGAGATACAACATTCACACGAACCGGTGCCAGTTCCACCGCGAGTGCTTTTCCCAGACTCTCAATTGCACCGTTACATGCGGCGTAGGAGGCGCCGCCATCCAGTGGTCGCTGGCTGAATCCACCAGACATTAACGTGATCGAACCGGAAGCCGAGAGAAACGGTGCAGCGTATTTAGCCGCAAAGTATTGAGGCCAGAACTTGCCTTTGAAACAACTCTCTGCCGTCTCCCGATCCGAAGTCAGCGGGCCTCTAGTGTAGGCTGCTCCTGGCGTGAAGAGATGGTCGAACATGCCGATCTGGGCGAAAAATGCTTCCAGCTGCTGTTCATCCTGATTATCTAATACATGAACTTCCACTACCGTTTCTCCAGAAACGCCTTTGCCCGCAACCTTCGCAATCTGTTCCCTCGCTTCCTCCAGTCTGGGCGCCGATCGGCCTGCAATAATCACATCCGCACCTGCCTCTGTTGCCTGAATTGCCGTAGCCAGTCCGATACCTGAGCTCCCTCCAATAATAACGACCCGTTTATTCTCCAATGTATCATGATTCATCTATGATCATCCTCTCATCCCTAGTTATGTATGTGCATGTTCGCTTACGTTGTGTTCATTATTCATGAAATGAAGGAGGTTGAATAGTACGCATTTACATCGTACCTAGTACGAATATTCGTACTAGGTAGACCGAATCCCAACGGTTTCTCCTCTCTTTTTAGAGTGGTGGTCAAGCAGAGATTGCGAAAATCCGATATGATAGAAATACATAATGTATTATAAAACGAGGTGATTACTATGGATTTGCAAGAACCAAGGTTACAGGGAGTACTGACAACACTGGAGACCATTAATGGAAAGTGGAAACCTCTTATTTTGTTTATTTTATTAAAGGAAGGTACGAAGCGATTCGGTGAGCTGCGCCGCATGATTCCTGATGTAGCCCAAGGCACGTTAGCGAAACAACTACGCGAGCTGGAGCAGGATCGAATTATTGTGCGCACGCTCTATGGGGATGTTCCACCCAAGGTGGAATACAGCCTGTCCGAACACGGTCAGACCATTGGTACGTTATTGGACGGCATGTGCGGTTGGGGCAAAGCACATCTGAACTACCTGAACAGTACACAAGGCTCCATAATTCCATGAACACCTTCAATTCGAACGGCCCTGCTTGTGTAAGCCTTACCATTCCTCTATAATTTCGTTCAGATGCACAATATGGATATCGGGCGGAATTCTCATCAGAGAAGAAGTACATTTTGCATGATGAGATGGAAGGGGTGGAACTTCGTTGTTGCAGCTTTCGGAAAAACAGGCACAGGATATCGTAGATAAAATGATGCAGGACATTCCATACAACATCAACATCATGAATGAGCAGGGTATTATTATTGGAAGTGGTCAGAAAGAGCGTGTGGGCACAGTTCATCAGGGTGCTGTCCGCGCATTGACGACAGGCAGCAGAATTGAAGTCTGGCAGGATGGCATGCTTGAGAAAATGGGCACTAATGAACCGATTCTCATCAATCAGCAGCATGTCGGAGTCATCGGCATATCCGGTCATCCGGATGAAGTTCGGCCTTTCTGCAACATCGTGCGCACCACCGTATCGCTCTTGATCGAACAGCGTAATCAATTGGAAAGTATGGCCCATGAAGCCTCACGTAAAAAAGCCTTTATCGAACGACTGCTCAATCAGCCAGGTTCATACTCACAGAAGGTCAAAAGGGAAGCCCTGCAATACCGGATTGATTTGCAATTACCAACCGTTCTTCTATATGTCCGTTTCCCTATGAAATCCTTGGCCGCTGACAACGAGGTCAACCGAATATTGCTCCAAGTTCCTTCATTCGCTATGGAAGGGGATGGCCATACACAGCTTATCCTGATCCAGAATGAAGCAGACGTTGATCCGATGATTCAGCGTTTGAGCCAGATTTCACCCCAAGCATTCATTGCCGTTAGTCAAAAAGAAGCGAATATCGCCATCGGTTATGAACAGGCCCGGTCTGTGATGAACATCCTGTTGGCACTTCAACCAGACTCAACAATCATTCGGTATGAAGATGTGCCCTTTCTGGTACGATTCAGCGCAGCTGATTTAACGCCTCATGCCAATCTCATCAGCAAACTTGAGGATACCGCTGATCTGCTGGATACACTACGCAGCTTCATCCATCATAACGGCATTATGAGCACAACAGCAGACCATCTCAATATTCACCGCAATACGCTTCAATATCGACTCAAACGCATACAGACCTTGACGGGCAAGGATCCCCGTAATTTGCTGGAACTCATTGAGTTAACCCACGGACTACTCGCGTTCTACCAATAACATCAGAGCTTTCTTCGAGAATAGCAAAAGACGAGAGACAGACTACCTGGAATCAGGCGTGTCTGTATCCCGTCTTTTTTATGTCTCATTCAATACACCACGTAACTCCCCGTACATTTTTTTGATTCTCGCTAGCCTAAGTTAGAAGACCCAGTTTTAGCACCCTGGCGATATTCTCGGTTGTACGCTCCACATTCTCCGGGCCTTCTCGCAACAGTCGCTCCAAATCTGCTGCCCCAGGTACAATGCCAAATATGGCATCAATACCTTCCGCGTACAGGGTGTCGATTCCTTCGCCTACATAGCCTGCAATGGCAATTACAGGTTTACCCGCTTCCTTGGCTGCCCGAGCAACGCCATAGGGAGTCTTGCCAAATTTCGTTTGGAAGTCAATACCGCCCTCCCCCGTAAATACCACATCCGCAGCATGTACCTTTTCACGCAACCCCGTATATTCAATGACAATTTCAATCCCTTTACGCAGTACCGCCTGTGTAAAAATCAAAAGCCCTGCACCCAATCCGCCAGCCGCACCGGCACCGGGTATATCACGGACGTCTTTGTGCAACTGTTGTTTCACCACATCTGCATAATGGGACAGGTTCGCATCCAGCTGCTCAACCATCTCCGGGTTAGCCCCTTTTTGTGGCCCAAACACCCTTGATGCGCCATGCTCCCCGCAGAGTGGATTGGTCACATCACAGGCGACAATGAACTCCACTTCCTGCAGACGTTCATCCAGACCCGATACATCAATCTGAGCCAGTTGATCCAAAGCCCCGCCACCACGTGCAAGTGGATGACCCTTTGCGTCCAGAAACTTCGCACCAAGCGCTTCAGCCATACCAGTACCACCGTCATTCGTTGCACTGCCACCAATACCGATAATAATTTTACGGATACCCAAATCCAAACATGCCCGAATTAACTCTCCTGTTCCATAGGTTGTCGTCCGTAGCGGGTCTCGAGCTTCCTTGGTGACCAGATGTATGCCACTGGCCGATGCCATCTCAATGGCCGCCGTTGTTCCGTCACCCAGAATGCCGTACTGGGCAGTCACTGTCTGACCTAATGGTCCGCTCACCTCTTGCTGGTGAAGGACACCACCAGAGGCATCTACAAGGGACTGCACCGTGCCTTCCCCACCATCCGCCATGGGTACATGAATATATCCTGCGGTCGGATATATTTTACGCAATCCTTTTTCCATCGCGATGCATACCTCTTTGGCTGTCATGCTTTCTTTAAACGAATCCGGTGCCAGGACAAATGTATTCTCTCCAGTTTCTCTCATCTCTCTCACTCCATCCGTTAGATTTATAGAATTATAGAATAAATCCGTATAGTAACGTCGCTACGATCGCCATCGTGCCACCCACAATGGCTTCATATGGAATCACGCCCATCCGCTGCCGAATCGTCATCTTCATGCTGTCAGCCGATACGTGGAAGTAATTCCCCTGTGGCAGGGAATCAATAACGGTAGCCCCCGTGTGCACCATAACAGCAGCCGCGAGTGGTGCTGTACCCATGTTCAGGATGGCATCACCGAAGGAGCCTGTTGCCAAGATAACCCCTGTCGATGTCGAAGCTGTTGCTGCCGCCATCAGAATGCCCGCGATCGGGGCGAGGAAGGTACCGGATATGCCGGACGCTTCAATTAGACCCACTACCTGGCCCGATAGGTCTGAAGCAGAGATGAGTCCTGCTATTCCGCCTGCACCCACTAGAATAAGCACAGTGGCGGTCATTTTGTTTAACCCCGAGGTTGTATACTTCACAATATTTCTGCCTTGCCCCATCGCCAGCATACCGATGATGCCTGCAATCGGCAGAATGTACATGGCGTCCACTTTGAAGGTGGACAGTGCTTCAATGCCAGCAATGGAACCAATGGGATTAATCATCAATAGGATGATCGCTACCAATGGAGCAACAATGGCTTTACCCAGTGGCGGATACTTCGATGTATCTATATCGCCCTGTTCGGCTTCCTGATCGGAGACCATAACCCCTTTGTTCTTGAGCATTGAAGCTACGAGAACGGTTACAATTAATCCGCAGATGGCAGGGATCACTCCAGCCAACATGACATTGCTCAGATCCAGATCGAATCCTCGTGCTGCTGCAATGGTGTTGGGATTTGGGGAGATAATGTTCCCCGCCTTGCCTCCACCGGATAAAGCCAGTAACAGGGCCAATTTGGATATGCCCATTTTATTACCTACAGATAATGCAATTGGTGCAACGATCAGTACAGCTACCGGGATAAATACACCCACTGCGGTAATGATCATCGTGGCCAGGGCCAAGGCGAGAATGGCTTTACTTCCGCCAAATTTACGTACAATCGCCTGCGCTATCGTCTCCGCAGCTCCAGATTCCATCATCACACCTGCAAGTACCCCGGCAGCCAGTACGCGGAGTACAGTTCCCATGACACTTTGTGTACCATCTACCAGTATATTTACGGTCTCATCCAGGTTTGCCCCGCCAATTAAAGCGCCTACAATTGCACCCAGAAATAAAGAGTAGACCGGATTCAGTTTCCTCAAAATCAAAATGATGGCTATAGCCAGTCCTGCCAGCGCGCCAATCCAGCTAATTGTTAAAGGTTCCATTGTCAATTGCCCCCCATGCACTTGTTGAACACGCTTTCATTATAGTTGCTGGAGGCGAGAATAAATATTGATGAAAGGACGAAATTCATTGTGCATATGCACAACACGATTTCCGCCCTTCAAATGTTAAGCTGCACTTGGGCGGGCGCGAATTGAAACCATCCACTCACCCGCGGTTGGGTTGGGGCAAAAGCTGAGCTGAACCGGAGCGCTAAAGAATCTGAGACGTCTTATTGAGCGGTTTGAAGCGCCCACAGAAATCTAATGAACCTGAGACACGCTAAACCTGAATAAATAACCGTTTGCAGCGTTTTTATCAAGGGGTTGCGGGAAATAACGTATCTAGTGTTCCTTACATTTTCAAAAGAGGGCCGAGAGGCCAAATAAGACGTCCTGTGTTCCTTAGAAATCGGCTCTCACCAATATCTATATGAAGTACACAAACAGCCTGTTGCCTCGTCATCTCGTGGCAGCAAGCTGTTGTATGGTTGAGTCCTTAGCAAGCATGGGCACACGCAACGTACCCACCCCACCCTATTCCTGCTCTGCATTCCCCAATGTATATTCGCTCAGCTTTCCTTCATAGACCAACTGCAATCGTTCACTCTGACGAAAATCATCCGGTGTCACGAGTGCCGGCAGCTTGTTCCACAGCTTGATTCCCGAACGTTGCAGAATCTCGGCTACAAATTGGGAGCAGAAGTAGGAGTTGCTGAACTCCACCGGTTCCTTGAGCGTAATGCCGATCACACCCAGCAGATTGTACATGTATTTCTGGCGGCTGCGGATGAAAATGTGCAGCACGCGTTTCATCTTTTCCACTTCACGATCCGTCACCTGAAGCTCATAGATAACGCATGTGGTGTTGGGATACTTGCTGTATGTACCTGTCTGGATATCTTCCTTCACGAACCCGCCGTTCAGCGGATTGCTCGGATGCTTGCGGCCGAAGCTGTACAGCTCGGTTAATTCCCGGTCAAATGAGATTGATGCGTGATTATATGGCGCTCGGGTATAGCTCTGAATAACCTTCGTAAACAGCGTTCCTGTATTCGTAAGCAGGATATAGATGGAGCGTTCATCTGTCATAGCAAAATTTCCCCTTATCAAGTTGGCACTATTCCTTCATAATAACATAGGTGCCCTATAATGGAATCTTACTTTGAATAAGCAGGTGATCGGTTCGTGAGCAGTTCACTCTTTACACTAACACTCATCTTCACAGCTTTACTTGTGATACATATCGTCTACAAAATAATTACGAAGCTTCAGCCAAGCAAAGACTATTCAGGTATCGGTCAAAAAATTAAAACCTGGTGGGGCATGCTCGTAATCTTCTGCCTTGCTACCCTTTTCAACCCCATCGTGTCCCTGATCTCCCTCATGGTGCTTGCTTTCTTCTCACTCAAAGAATACTTCTCCATGATTCGCAGCACACGCAAAGCCGACCGCAGACTGTTCCTCTGGGCGTATCTGGCGATCCCGGTTCAGTTCTATTGGATCTACATTGGATGGTATGGCATGTTTATCGTGTTTATTCCACTATATGTGTTCCTGGTGCTACCCTTGCCACGCCTGATTAACAAAGGCACGGTCGGATTCCTGCGCAGTGTCAGCTCCACACAATGGGGATTGATGCTGATGGTCTTCGGGCTGAGCCACCTGGCCTATTTCCCGTTCGCCACTCCGGAGTATGGGTCCAAACTGGTACTGTTCCTGGTCGTGTTAACACAGCTTAACGATGTGGTGCATTATCTGGTCTCTCTCTATCTGGGCAAAAGAAAAGTGGTGCCTACCGCCAATCCGTTTGTCACCTGGGAAGGGTTCGCGTGTGCGTTCATTGTAACGACAGCTACGTCTTATTTCATTCATCCCTACCTGACACCATTTGATTGGAAATTCTCGCTGTTCATCGGGGTGTTGATTAGTTTGGCTGGATTCTTCGGCAGTCTGACGGTGTCCGTGCTCAAGCGCGATCTGTTAATCGGGGATGACAACAAGTTCGATTCGCTCAAAAAAAGCTACCTTAGCCGGGTCGACAGCCTGACCTACACTTCTCCGGTAATGTTCCACGTGGTCCGTTATTTCTTTGACTTTATGTAGCAACTATATAAATTGAACTAAAAAGTAATCTTTACAACTGCCACTTCGATGACAGAACAACCTTCAGATCGCTGTTATCCCCCGATTTTTTAATTACTTCTATAAAGGTGAAAATCAGGGGATAAAGGCAAAGTTTATGCTTCCGAAGCAGCTTTCCTTTAGAAAGCTTTTAGCTCCGCTTCTGCTGGTTATTTCTGTCCTCTACGTTCTTGTGTAAATCTTCAGTTCAATCTTTATAGATATAGCCACATATAGGTCGGTGACCTTGTAATCATACATGTCAAAAAAAGCAGCCCAAGTGGCTGCTTTTCCTGTTCAACAGGCTCCTGTCTGAGCCATAATGGTGTATTTAACGTTATTTCAACGTAATTTCTTTCTCCGACATGATTTCGTCGCCCTCATCATTGGTAAATACAAACGTAACTTTCCCGCGCTCGCCCTTCATCTCATCCGAATAGATAAATCCGGAGATTTGTCCATTACCGCTAAAATAAAAGCCATCTTCGCCGTTAGCACCATGTTCTATGGCTTCCTGTAGCGAATTCACAATCGTTACCGTGTTAGAGGTCCATCGCATCTCCGTTAGAGCATAACCCTTTGGAACCTGTTTAATTCCAAAATCAAAACTGTTGCCTTCCATCGGTTTCTCCGACTGGTCAATGACGATATCAATCTGTTCAGACGGTTCAGTGGATTCCGATTGAGCTGTCGGCTTGCCCTCATCACCACCTGCACTACCTTGATCATTGTTATTCTTTGCATCCGCATTCGGAACAGAGCTTTCACCAGCTTCCTCTATGGGTTGCTTGGATTGCGGATAGGCATGTTCCTGAACGGATTCGTTATTATTTTTGGCACCACAGGCACTAACGACCAGTGAAAGACAGAGCACAGACATGCAAAGTGCAGATCTCTTTATATTCATGATCATCATCTCATTCTCCCTTCATTTATCTACAGCACATATATCTACCACAACACTTATTAATCACTACACCATATCGTCCCTCATGAAGCTCCATTATATGTAAATGATTAATAAATTAAGTATGTGTCTGCACCTCAATGAATAAAGAAAGAGCTCTGTTCACGACATCATGCACCGTTTATTTTATCGATCAAACCCTGGCAAGACTAATACTTGTCCAATCTGAATAGCGTTATGTTCCAGTTCATTTACTTTTTTGATTGCTTCTACGTAGATACGAGTATCCATCTGCTGAGGTTTATGGGCCAATGAGATACTCCACAGCGTATCTCCCTGAGATATAACGATCTGGTCCCCTGATAACAATTGCTCATCCCCGGCAAACGCAGTGAATACAGCACTGCACCCTATGATTATAATTAGAGTTATGGTGACAATCTTCAATAGCCAGGTTGGCGTCTTCACACGCTGCATGAATTGCTCTTTAACATATATGGTGCGAGACTCGGACGTTTTGGTATACACGGACTCATAAATACTTTTGTACGTAGAATATCTCATTCTATTCGACCTCCAGAATTTCATTCGGTTCATCTTGAATTTCATGTTTACCTATGTATATTTCCTATAACAATGGACAATCAATAATTCACTTTTCGACACCTAGGTATGTTTGCCTAAGTCATTTCATCATGATAGGTCTATACTACCAGTTCACTCTAAACAAATTCTGAACAAGCGAATTTCATTGTTGAATCAAATTCAATCTTTCCAATATTCATGCCTGATTTTCGGCGATGCTTGCCGCAACGTTTTTCTATAATAGGTTATAGATAAGATTCTAATGAGGTAAGGACGTGCCCCCATGATTTCTGCTGATCTGAAGGAACAATATTACGAGGCGCTTGTGGCCAAGGATTCGGAATACGAGGGTTTATTTTATGTTGGGGTCCGAACCACAGGTGTGTTCTGTCGCCCCACATGCCCTGCGCGCAAACCAAAATTCGAAAACTGCGAATTCTATGAGACCGCTCAGCAGGCACTTCTGGCTTCGTATCGCCCTTGCCAGCGCTGTCGCCCGCTCTCTCACCCCAACCAGGTATCCGATGTCGTTCGCATATTAGTTGAAGCTGTGGAGAAAAATCCGGAGAAACGATGGAAAGGACAGGATTTCAAGGCACTCTCCATCGATGAATCCACGGCTCGCCGTCAGTTCAAGAAGCGGTTCGGTATGACATTTATCGAATATGCCCGTGCCCGCCGTATGGGACTTGCACTGAAGAATATTCGCTCCGGTCGCACCGTGATTGATAGCCAATTATCGACCGGATATGAGTCAAGCAGTGGCTTCCGAGATGCTTTTTCACGAATTATGGGTGCTGCTCCTACTCAAGTGCATGAAGGACAAATTCTAAAAGCGTCCTGGATTGACACCCGCCTCGGCCCGATGATGGTTATTGCTGATGACGAGGCTTTGTATTTACTGGAATTTGTAGATCGCAGAGGCCTTGAACGCGAAGTTGAGCGCCTGCGCAAACGGACCCAATCAGCTATCGTACCTGGTACTACCGCTCCCATACAGTCCATTGAATCTGAGCTAAACGAGTACTTTCAGGGAAAAAGGACAGCATTCGACACACCGTTGTTCTGTTTAGGAACACCATTTCAAAAGCTTGTGTGGGAACAGCTAATGGCCATTCCGGCAGGTGAAACGAGGTCATATCAGGAGATTGCAAATGCACTGGGAAAACCAACGGCGTGTCGAGCCGTGGCACAGGCGAATGGGGCCAATCAGCTTGCGATTGTGATCCCATGTCACCGTGTAATCAATGCCAGTGGTGAACTGGGTGGTTACGGCGGGGGCTTAACTCGCAAAAACTGGCTTTTGACTCACGAGAAACAGGGACAGGAATAAGATCGAAGCGAATAATGGTTTGAAATAATAAAGTACGTATCAAATATCCAAAGCAATACATGATATAACAGAGGAGAGTCATCATCATATGAGAATTTTAGAAGAGAAAGCAGCGTTGTTCCAACAATACCATGTGAAAGGCAAACCACTTGTTCTGGTCAATGTGTGGGATGCCGGAAGTGCACAAGCCATTCAATCGACTGGGGCAACAGCCATTGCTACCGGAAGCTGGTCGGTTGCTGCGGCCCACGGTGAGCAAGATGGCGAAGCCATGCCATTCCATCTGGTGCTTGCCAATCTCGCACGGATTACAGCGAGCGTGGATCTGCCTGTAACGATCGATATAGAGGGAGGGTATGGGAGGTTGGTGTCAGAAGTGAAGCAAAATATCCTGCAAATCATCGATCATGGTGCTGTAGGCGTCAACATTGAAGATCAACTTCCTGCTGGCTTGGGATTGTACACTGTGGAGGAGCAATGCCTGAGACTGTCCGCTGCCCGGGAAGCTGCGGAGCAGGCAGGGATACCGTTGTTCATTAACGCCCGCACAGATATGTTTCTGCAACATGCACCTGAACACCATAACCACTCCCTTCTGGAGGAAGCACTTATACGTTCGATCCGTTATGCAGATGCAGGAGCTAGCGGTCTGTTTGTACCCGGTCTGCAGGATCACCAGCTGATTCAGGAATTGTGTGAGCGTTCACCGCTGCCAATCAACGTTATGGTTACGTCTCCTGAGCCTTCCCCCAAACAACTTGCCACACTGGGTGTAGCACGTGTAAGCTATGGGCCTTATCCTTATCTGCAAGTTATGGAACACCTGAAAGAACTAGGGCGAAGCATTTTGATGGGTAGTCCCGAATCGTCATAAGCGATCACCTATGGTATAATCACCCCTACCCGACATTAACTAGGAGGCAATTATGCTTAACGTGGAACAAAAGCTTGAAGTGCTACAATCGTATCCCCAACTGCAACGCAAAGACGTTTCTCTGGGTCGTGTGAATTTCCACTACGAGGAAAGTGCGTATGATAAAAAAATTGTTGCTCTCCATATTCACCCTAACGGTAACGGTTATATCTATGCAGGACTCCTGCCTAACGTTGAGACCGATGCGAAAGGATTCGTCAATATTCGGGATTACTCCGAAGCAGATCTGCGCACATTGTTAGATGAAACGATCCAAGCGATGTCTCACAACCCCAACGCAGTTGAATTCGAAGAGCAAGAACAAGTAAAAGTTGCTCCTGTATTGGTTCCAACCTCTACAGGTGGCGGAATATGGGTCGATGAAGAGGGACATACGCTGACTTTAAAATATGAAGATGATATGTGGTATGTGTATTCCGGCGATAATCTGGATATGGCCTTCGAAACACGTAGCGAAGCTGGCGAGTATCTCCATGACGAAGGATTCAAACCGCAAGCTCAGGTTTAACGTATACACATTTCATTTTGAATTGCACAATGATTGTTGATCAGATATACTCAGTATTTCAAGTGATATGCAAAAACACGAGGCGTGTTCGCACTCGTGTTTTTGGTATTACAGGAATTTTCGTATCGTTTCATTAGCCCCAGTTCATTCATGTAACAATATTCTGTCAGTCTTTTTTCGATTTCATGGTTAGCGGCGCATTCTTCATCATCGGGTACGTAGAGAGAAGTAGCGCACCACCTATGAACCCAAGAACGGTGAACAATGTCATGCGATTAATCCCAGCAATCCACAACATAAACTCACCAAGATCGCCCAATGTGATTATCAGCGTAATGACCAAACCTACCCCAAAGAACATAATAAAGAAGTTACGCAACCCCAATCGCATCCAGCAAACCGTTGGGAAAACAGAGATTCCAAGTACGAAGTAGCCACACATCAGATCAATCCACAGGTAGGCTAAGAAATGATATTCGTTTGAATACAACATGCCTGGTTGGTAGAGGGTAACGCCTACAATACCACTTTCCTGAAGCAGGTGTATGAGGAAATACACCACATGTAGAACGACCATGGTACCTGAAACCATCCATACCGAGTACATATAGAAGGATTTCATGAATTGAATTCGCGTACTACCCATACCAATCGCAACCGGAAACAATGTAATGATACCCCCGATCGCAAACGCACATATCCCCCCGTACATGGGGCCAAACAGTTGTGTGGTATACGAGACATCAAATATGAAACCAATGGCCAGATATACGACAGTGAGCATTAGCGAAATGGATGTGAATATGCCCAGATACAATCGCATATCATCCCGAATCAGTCGATTCGTGCCTTTTACTGCATTCATGGTTTAACCCCCTCTTGTTTACGGGTCCTGTTAACCAGATAATCTTGTAATGTCGCTTTCTCAATGGAAAGCCCCTGTGCATGAGCGATTTCCTTCCACATTTTCGAGTAGGGCTCATCTATCATCACTTTTACAGTCGATCCCATCTGGGAAGACTCTATAACTTTAACATCTGCTGTCACCCGATTAACATCTTCTATTTGCCCTGTTAGAAGAACTCCTTTTTCGCGTATCTCTTCCATAGGCTGATTTAATAATACCTCTCCAGCTTGCAAAACGATAAGGGACTCACATAAAGGCTGAATCTCCTCAATATGGTGACTGGAGATCAGGATCAGACGCGGGTTATCTTCATAACTTTCGAGTAGCGCATTGTAGAAAAATTTACGCTTCTCAGCATCGAGTCCATTGGTGGGTTCATCCAGAATGGTGATCTGGGCATTACTGGCCAGACCCAATATGATCTGAGCGGCAGTCTTCATGCCTTTCGAGAATTTAACGATCTTCTTCTTCGCTGGTAGTTCGAACACATCAATTAATCGCTCCGCCAGATCCTGGTTCCACTGCGGATGAAAGTATTGCCCCATTTGAACCATGTCATTAACGGTCCAGTTTTTCCCCAGGGGATGATTCTCCTGAATGTAGCATAGATGCTCTTGGGCGGCCAGATTATTATAGGGGTCTTGGCCCATGATCTGAACGGTTCCACGATCGGGACGGTTATGTCCTGCGAGTAGACTCATCATTGTTGTTTTGCCCGCTCCATTTCTTCCCCAGATCGCACTAATGATTGGCTCACGCTCGTGTAGCGTAACCTGTTTCAGAACGGGTGTCTCTTGATAACTGTAGTTGACCTGCTCCATATGAATCATAACTCACTCTCCTTATCCTTCTTGCCGCGAATCAGATCAATGATCATATCTTCATTCATGTGAATCCGTCTGGCTTCTTCAAGTAAAGGCTTGATGTATTCTTCATAAAAATCCTGCTTCCGTTCAACGAGCAAAGCTTCTCTTGCTCCCTTCGCAACAAACATCCCAACACCTCGCTGTTTGTATATAATCCCTTTGTCCACGAGCTCCTGCAGTCCTTTGCGGGCTGTAGCCGGATTGATATTGTAGAACCGTGAAAGTTCATTGGTTGAGGGAACTTGTTCTTCCACCTTCAATCTGCCCTCCACAATATCGTCCATAATCATCGTGGCAATCTGATGAAAAATAGGCTGAGATTCATCCAAAGTCGATTTCATGTGCCTCCAACTTTCATACGTATTCATTGGTTAGTTAGTCGGTTAGTTACTCATGTAACTAACTATAGTATATAAAAACGCAAATGTAAATAGGCGAACTTAATTCATCGTCTTTCCTGCGTTGTCTCTGTTGTATTGATTAATAAGACCGTCCAGGACTACGGATTGCCGGATCACTTCCGGATGAAGCAGACTGCCGTATTCCATATGCATGCGATATAACAACTGTCTGGCATCTTCGATCCGTAACATCAAATCCAGGCGCTCCATAATACCCCTCCCTTTTTGTCATATTTTAGTGTATTATGCCAATCAAAAGCGCATGTGAGATACGACATACTTATTCTTCCACTTTGATACAAAAAAAGAACGCTTCTGAAATAAATCAGAAGCGTCCGTTGGTTCAGGCTTATGTCCCTAAACCGTGATCATTCGTTCGGTAGATTGAAGGGTCTGGGTTTCCCACAGTCGGGGAAGGACCAGTAACAGGGATTACGATGCTCAATAGGATACTACATGTAACTATCAGCAAAGCCAGCTTTCTCTTCATTGAGTTTCTGCACCTCACCAATCAAGATTTTGTATTGCTTTATAGCTGTGTCAGACGCGTAGTCCCTATATTGTTCAAACAATCCGACACCTCTAAGCATACCTCGTCCATCGCTAATTTCAATAGAAAATCTCAAGCTATGGAGAACAAAATCTAACCCCTCTGCAAACCTGTCTTTTTTAAGATAATATGTTCCTAATCCAGCTAAAAGACGAACGTATCGATCATCGGTAATTTGTTTGCTCACTTTCCCAATCCGATTGCTCTGTTCCTGATAAGTGAAGTATGATTCATACTGCTCAAGCACATGGTCTATATTCATATCATAGCGGTTAGCTGCCGTTACAATATCACAAAGCGCTGGAAATATCTCATTTTCCTTCGTCGAGATATACGCCAGATAAGCAGGTAATACCTCAAACTGTCCCGCCATTAATTGATATATATAACGATTACCCTCAGCCCATTCCTGAAATTGATGAATGACCACTTTTTCCTCAGGTTCAGGATTGTTCACCCAACTGTAATCAGTGTACAATGCAACATACTTCAATGCCTCTTCATAGTTGTTCAGATGGAAATGGGCACTTCCTGATGCTAAATAAGCATACATAATATAAAAAACAATAGGTCGCTTGGTTTCTTCTTGTTTCTTTCGACCATTCATCTCATAATGAATGGTTGCTTTTATCTTCAGTTTTTCTGATAGCTCTTGAACTTTGCTCCATCTGTGGAGTGATGCAAAAGCATTAATCAATTCGTTAAGCGCATCCAACTGGTAACGTTCATCCAGCCGGTCCACATAGTATTCAAACCGGGCTGCAATAATCAGATTCCGTTGTTGATCATTGGTTAGCCCCAATCTAAACAGTCGATACTGACAGAGCGCAAGCCGCTCGGAATGTTGCATTTTCTCGCTTTCAGCGATGTTCTCATATAAAAGAATGGCCGGTTTATATTTACCCGCCTGGTAGAATTCTTCAGCCACTTCAAACAACAAAGGAATATAGGATAGATTATCCATCATCAGACGAATAACCTCTTCAATACAGTCCAGCTTGTCCAACTCGGCACAGCGATGCAGGAAAGGTCCCAGTCTTCGCCAGTCCGGGGTTGCATGCACAAAACACTCATCTATGTATAACTCGTAGAAGTAACCTTCCTCCAGTCTCATGGCGGAAGTAATGCGGTCCAACTGCTGCATGGCAATAGGCCGATTTTTATTCAAAATGTTGCTCAGCGTACCTGAATTAATCCCTGACGTCTCCGAAAAATGACTAATGGACATCTGTTCACGCTTCAAATAACTCTCTAAATGATCGCGTATCGTGGTTGTTGGCTCCAAACGAACACCACCCTCCAAAATAAAAAAACATAAACAGGATTATCGGTATGCAAAAGTAATTATATGTAATTAGAAAGTAGCGGTCAATATAATAAATTCAACTAATTTGTATAAAAACCATTTTAATCCTTTTATAAAACGAAAGACTTCTATTTATATTTTATATCGGAAATGCGCTCGGCATCAAACCTTGAAAACAGACAAAAACACGAGCCAACTACCGGCTCGTGTTCTGAACTGACTCATTAGTCAGTATACTCACTATAACTTGGATTTAAGGCAGTATATTGCCTGCCGCACGGTAAATTTCATACCACTCTGGACGAGTGAGATGAACATCTCCTGCTTTCACACAGTCTTGCAGACGTTCAATATTCATCGTGCCTGTCACAGGCTGCATCTGCGCAGGGTGACGAAGCAACCATGCGATTGCAATCGTTGTATTGCTCACGTTATACTTCGCAGCAATCTCATCGATTTTTGCATTCAATTCCGGGAACTTGTCGCTGCCCAGGAATACACCTTCGAAGAATCCGTACTGGAACGGGGACCACGGCTGAATAGTGATATCATGCAGACGACAGTAATCAAGAATGCTACCGTCACGGTTAACCGCGGCATCGTTCTCCATGTTCACGTTGATTCCGCTATCAATCATCGTAGTGTTGGTAATACTCATCTGCAACTGGTTGGCTACCAGTGGCTGTTTCACGTATTTTTTCAACAATTCGATCTGGTTCGGATTCTGGTTCGATACCCCGAAGTGACGCACTTTGCCTTCGCGCTCCAGCTGATCAAAGGCTTCAGCCACTTCCTCCGGCTCAACCAAAGCGTCTGGACGATGCAGCAGCAGAACGTCAAGATATTCCGTGTTCAGACGTTGCAGGATGCCATCGACCGAATTCAGAATGTGCTCTTTGGAGAAATCAAACATGCCTTTGCGGATACCGCATTTGGATTGAAGAATCATATTTTCACGAACTTGGGGATTCATCTGCACCGCTTCAGCGAAGATCTCCTCACATGTTCCTGTGCCATATATGTCAGCGTGGTCAAAGAAGTTTGCGCCAACCTCCATTGCGGAACGAACAAAATGTTCAGCTTCCTTACTGTCTAGTGAATTAATCCGCATGCAACCCACAGCGACTACGGGTACTTCGAGTGTGCTGCTGCCCAATTTAATGGTTCTCAAGATGTTTTCCCTCCATATTCGAATATTATCGTGTATCTTACCTATGATTGTGACACATATCTGCAATCGGTTTCAATAGATTTATCCTACATTCATATGGAGAAATGATAGGTTCTGAGTCTCAATCTGTAATTACGCAGTAATGAATTATACTTCTTCCGGTACGATGACCTCAATATGCTTTGGCAGGACACGGATGTGAATGGGCAAGGCAGGACCTTCCTCACCATCTACATTCGTTCGAATGGTTTCAGTTGAGCGAACATGAACTTCTTTGGCCGTAAAATAGTCCACATCCTTATGGTCCTTCAGATTGCCAAAAAACAGGGAAGTACCCAGTGTCAGGCTGTTGAACACACTGATGTTGCGAACAACAAAACAATGTATCAACCCATCATCTACCTCAGCATCCGGGGACAATTTCTGGAATCCTCCAACCGAATTGGTCAGCGCCGCCAGAAAAAGAGGAGATTCTCCCTCCCATATCTGGCCGTCATATTCAATGGTCAGTTGATTGGCTGGTGTATTCACCAGGTCTTTCAAGCCTTCCTTTAGATATGCGAATGAACCCAGTTTCGACTTTTCTTCCGAGGATACGGAGGATAGAGCTTCTGCCAAGGAACCTGCTGCCACCACGTTGGCAAACAGGCGATCATTGATTTTCCCGATATCCACGATATGGGTCTGATTCGAACGCAACTGCCGAATGGCCTCCTCCGGGTCAAGCGAGATATTCAGCGCACGCGCGAAATCATTCACCGTACCTAGCGGCACAACACCCAATCGGGGACGATGCTTCTGATCCATCATGCCATTAATCGTCTCATGCAGTGTCCCATCGCCTCCAATGGAAATGACCAGATCACAGCCGTCCTTGCAGGCGTTCAGGCAATGATCAGTCGCATCGCCTTTCCCGGCCGTCTCGTTAACCGCCACCTCATACTGCTGTGACTCCAGAATTTCTCTGACTTGGGACACATACTGCTCGGCCTCTTCCTTACCTGACGACGGATTGCTAATGATCATGGCTTGGCGCATACTCACATCTTCCCCTCCAAATTGGCATCTTTACTTCATCTATACCCTTTTTAAGGGTAGATTGAATAGGTTCTGCGGGAGATGTTGTATTTTTTTTGATAAACATGTCGTTGAAGTGTGCAGGGCAGGGTTTGTTTCATATAGAATAGAAGTATAGGAATATCCTCACGAAATTTCTTGTTCCTTTTTCCTGTTGACGGGTTAATAACTATAGATGTGCTTTTGGCCGTAACTGCATATGTGAAAATGGTTCTATTCACACTGAAACTTCGTGGACAGAACAACCTTCCGTTATCGGGTAAATATTAGCATCCTACAGAGTTATGAAATGGACTCACTATACTTATCTAACTCAATCTGTTCGGATTATTATATAATTCTAAAAATCGGAGGGAATGCATGCAATGAGAAGAATGACGCTTTTATTTCTAGTATTCATCCTGAGTCTCGGGGCATCGGGGCAAGCCATGGCTTACGCAACTACAGACTCGGGCGAGGGCATCATTGAAGATCCACTGCTTGAAGACGGACTGAGACTGATCCTGAACAAACCTCTGGATGTTCCACTTACCAGATCGGATCTGGAACAGCTTGAGGTGGTGGACCTGAGTAATGCAGGTATTCAAAGCCTGTCCGGTCTGGAATACGCCACCAACTTGACTCACCTCCGATTATATGGGAATGAGATCGAGGATCTCACGCCGCTGCAGCACCTAACCCAGCTTCGCGAGATCGATGTTCGCAACAATTACATTACATCCATACACGCACTTGCTGAATTAAAAAACCTGGGGCGGCTGTATATCAGCAACAATTCCATATCTTCCATAGAGGTTGTACGTGGGTTCAACCGATTACATACGTTCCACGCCAGCGGTAACCATATTGACAGTCTTGCAGCCCTCTCGGATGCGGATGCACTGGAATGGCTTGAGATCTCGAATAATATGATTGGCGATCTGACACCGCTCATGGGTAAAACCCGGCTGCAACAACTCAATGTAGCAAACAACCAGATTCAGACGATGGACGTACTCGCTGAACTGCCAAATACACTGCGGAATCTGAATGTAGCAGGCAACCAAATTACGGACCTGACAACACTGGAGCACATGACACGCCTTCGGACACTTGATATCTCTAATAACCAAGTACAACACCTCAAGGGGCTTGAGGGACTGACTGGGCTGAAGGAACTGAATGCAGAATCCAATCAGATCTACGATCTGGAACCTCTTCGGCAACTATCCAGACTGGACGTATTAAAATTATCCAACAACCGGGTATGGGATCTGACACCGATTGCAGGTTTTACATTTACCCGTGATCAGTCAGCGACGACGACCATTCAGGATATCTCGGCGTCCACCTCGTTATCCTCCGGTATTCAGGCATCAACCTCAGAGGTTGAGCCTGCCGGACTCACGGTGCAGAACAATTATCTGGATGTTGCAAGTGGCAGTCAGACGATGCAGCTTCTGAACCGGATGAATGTGCGGGAGCAGAAAAGAACGCCGCAGGGGAGCTTCCAGCGTCTGATTGAAGGGTCTACCACTGCCTATGTCGGAGATCGCGCTTATGCACTGGATGCTGCACCTTTTATTGATGAAGGCCGGACCTATGTGCCTCTGCGCTTTGTCTCGGAGCAGTTGAATGCCAGTGTGAACTGGAACAGCGGTACGCGTGAAGCGGTGATTACACAGAATGATAAGACGATTCACTGGAGCGTGGGCAACAAGCAGGTTGTCGTAAACGATGAACTTGCGATCAATGATGCGCCTCTATTGATGAGAAATGGCAAAGCCTTTGTTCCGGTACGCTTCATTTCAGAGCAATTTAATACGACGGTGGCGTATATCGGAAGCAGCAAAACAACGTTGATCTTCGAAAACAAACCACCTGCTGAGCGTATTGAGCCTTGATGTTACATCCCAAGTTGATGTACAGCAGCAAGAGAAACTTAGCGAATATCCCCGCCGAAAATATTGGTGGGGATTTTTGTTCAGCTATAATATTGGATAATGGCATATGGAGAGCCCATTCAGTAAACTAATACATTGTATTTTCTGATGTACAGACATGTACACACGGACACTCTACCTTGGATTAGGGTAAATTTTACGCGGTTTAGCATATCTTCTTTTGCTACGGGAGTTGTTATACTGAACGCAATATGTATGACAGCTGAAGTTCAAGCGAGGAGGAAATTCATATGACATTCACGTTCACTGGTTATTCCACAACTCAAGGCAGTCCATGGAGTGAGTTATCTTTTGTGTCGACAAATGAGAGCGCTAACTTAAAACTCACAGGTGAACAGCACCAGCTTGTGGAAGGGTTTGGCGGATGTTTCAACGAGCTTGGGTATACGGCTCTGTCCCACTTGAATGAGGAGCAGCGCCATGAGGTATTTCATTCTCTCTTCCATCCGGAGGGTGAACACAAGTTTAACATCTGTCGCCTGCCGATCGGCGCAAGTGATTATGCAGAGCAGTGGTATAGCCACAACGAAGTGGACGGCGACGTGGCCATGGAACATTTTTCGATAGAACGTGATTTCAAATATCTGATTCCTTACATCAAGGAAGCTCTGACGTATAACCCGAACCTGCAATTCTTCGCCTCCCCTTGGAGCCCGCCAACGTGGATGAAATCGCCAAAAGCCTATAACTACGGCACGATTCGTTGGGAGAAAGATATTCTGGAGGCATACGCCCTGTATTTCGTCAAATTTGTACAGGCTTACCGCGAAGCAGGCATTACGATTCATCAGGTGCATGTGCAGAACGAAGTGATTGCGGACCAGAAATTCCCTTCTTGCATGTGGACAGGTGAGCAGCTTCGTGAGTTTATCGCTGATTATCTGGGTCCGGCTTTTGATAAGCATGGTCTGGATACGGAAATCTGGCTGGGGACGATCAACGCCCCTGATCCATGGGAAGAATTGATCAAAAAAAAGACAAATGACTTCGATGAGTACGCCGGACTTGTCCTGAGTGATCCGAAGGCCTATTCCTATATCAAGGGTGTTGGGTACCAATGGGCTGGCAAAAATGCCATTCAACGTACCGCGGCAAGTTATCCGGAGCTGCGTTATATGCAGACCGAGAACGAATGCGGTGATGGCAACAACTCATGGAACTATGCCAAATATGTATATAATCTCTACCAGCATTACTTTAGCAACGGCGTGAACGCCTACATCTACTGGAATATGGTTCTGGAACCCAAAGGCCGCAGCACATGGGGCTGGGAGCAGAACTCCATGATCACCGTAGATCCGGACCATAAGAAAGTTACTCGGAACCCTGAGTATTATGTGATGAAACACTTCGCACATCATGTTGTCCCTGGTGCTCGAAGAGTCGGCCTGTCTGGCGCGTGGAGCGGGAAATCCGTCGCTTTCCGCAACCCGGATAACAGTCTCGTCATTGTCATCAATAATCCATTCCAGGACCGTCGTGACCTGTATCTAACCCTTGAAGAGGGGCAGACCCTTTACATGGAGCTGGAAGCTGATTCTTTCAACAGTATGGTTATTCAACCGAAATAACAAACTCAACACATCTCGAAAACGCGTATATCAAATAGCGCCGTGTCCCCCATATTCATCATGTGGGACAGGCGCTTGTTGATGTGGTATTATTACCGAATTTACAAGAGATGCTCAGCCTCATCAATACGTAAACTTATGGATTATTCGCCAGGTAATTTCTCAGCCATTGCATAGCCGGACGTTCTGTACCGTTGCTATTGACCAAGTGGGAACCCGCTTGCCAGGTTTGATTCTGGTTGTACCCCCACAGCGTTACCCCTTTTACAGCTGAATGTTTCCACAGTACAGGAAATTTCTGCTGATAACGCTGCAATTGCGTATTATCGTCACCTGTCATATCCAGCTCGGATACATAGATCGGCAACCCTGTCGCTGCGAGCTTGTTCAATACCGTATTCATTGTGCTCACAGAGACGTTGTCCATATTGAAGTAATGGGCTTGGATACCAATACCATCAACCAGACCTCTGTTTTTCAACAGGTTGATAATCTGGATATATTGGTCTGCTTTGGCCGGATCACCGATAATGCCATATTCATTAATTAACAATTTGGAGTTAGGAAAGGCTTGTCTTGCCTGTTGGAATGACCAGATGACCCAATCCCAACCTGTTGCTCCATCCCCACCAATGGCATTACGATAGGATGGTTTCGCATGCAGAGGTTCGTTCACAACATCAACGAAGGCAGACTTCGAATACCGCTGTCCTGCGGCCTTAATCCATTGTGTCACTTCAGCCTTCTGATCAGCGGCGGAGAGACTGTTAATCCAATTGGGCTGCTGATTTCCCCATACGAGCGTATGGAACTTGAACGGAAATCCGTTATTGTTCGCATAGTTGTACGCCATATCTGCCTGACCCCAGTTCATCACGTTGCGTGTGCCCTCCACAGCATCCCACTTGGTGGAGTTCTCAGGAGTTACCTGGTTCCAATAGGGGCTAAAATTCGAAGGAACCTGGTTAGCTATAATATTGCCCAAAAATTTGCTACCTTTCGCCAAACCAGCACTCACACTACCAACTGCAACCGAAGCAGCGAGAACACCTACCAATGCTAGTGAACCAACCGTCTTGAACCACTTGGACTTGAACAATGAAATTCCTCCTTAATCATCATTTAGGATATTATTAAGCGCTTACAAAATCAATTTTACTGGATAATTTTGGTCTTTAACACCTGCAAATTATACTATTTTCAAAAACCGTAAATTAATATTCAGCTATATTTATAGATTCCTCTCTTAAATCCAACATAACGCTTACATTGGAGTTTACATTTACCACATGTTTATCTAGTATGAAATGATACATATCTTTACATACACTAGATAACAAGGGAGATTACAACATGCGCAAAATTTCAACGAAACGTTTCGCCGGATGGCCTCTATCGTTCCTCTTATGTGCCTCCATCTTGTTTGCCCCTTTTGCTTCTACACCAGCTCAGGCTGCTGAGGCAGATAAGGAAACCAAGATCACATTATTGGGCACATCCGATATTCACGGTCGATTCATGCCATGGGACTATGCACTGGACGGTCCAAATCCAACCGGAAGTATGACACAACTATACACCATCGTGAAAAAAGTCCGCGCGGAGAATCCCAATACGATTCTGCTCGATGCAGGAGACATGATTCAGGATAACTCGGCTGAGTTGTTTAACGATCAACCCCAGTCTCCCATGATGGTTGCGATGAACGAAATGAAATATGACGCATGGGTTATGGGTAACCATGAGTTTAACTTCGGGCTGGACGTACTGGAGAGGATCTCTTCCCAATTCAATGGACAGCCTCTCGTGGGTAACATTTTCAAAGAAAACGGCGACCGCTACATGCCTGCCTATACAATTATCGAGAAAGACGGCATCAAAGTGGGTGTCATTGGAATGAACACCCCTATGATTACCGAGTTCGAGAAAGGTACGGATCACCTGGACGGTATTATCGTCAAAGATTTGTGGAAGAGACCAAGAAGGCCATTGCTGAGCTGAAAGGCAAAGTGGATGTCATGGTTGGACTTATGCATATGGGACTGGACAATGAGAACGGGAACCCGGGAACCGGAGTGACGGATATCGCCAATGACAACCCGGAGCTGGCTGCTATTTTTGCCGGACACATGCATACCTTGATTGAATCCCAAACGGTTAACGGCGTATTGATCTCCGAACCGAATAAATATGGCTCACATATCTCACGAATCGATCTGACATTTGCTAAAGACGGCGACAAAGTGGTGCTGAAAAGCAAAGAAGCTCAAGCACTCGCTGTAAAAGCAGCAGACGGAACATATGAAGTCTCCGATCCTGCGCTGGAAGAGACCTTGCACCCGTTCCACGAGTTCGCTCGTGCCGATGCCAACATTGAAGTGGCTGAACTGAAAGGAACCAACCTGGTCCCTGCCGATGAGATTAAGGGTATCCCTGCTGTGCAGATCCAGGAAACCCCTTTGTCTGACTTTTTCACCGAAGTGATGTTGCATTACAGTGATGCCGATGTGGTCGCGCACCAGATTGATAACGATAAGGCCAAGCTGGATGTAGGGCCGATCAAGAAAAAGGATATAGCGTTCAACTATCAATACACCTTTGGTGAAGTGACCGTATATGAAGTAACCGGACGCGATCTGATGGATTATATGGAATGGTCAGCGGGGTATTTCAACTCCACACGCCCGGGCGATGTGACCATTAGTTTTGATCCGAAACGACGTGCTTCCAAATACAGTACCGATGATTTCTTCGGCGGCGTAACGTATGAGATTGACCTAACGAAGCCATATGGCAGTCGGATTACAAACCTCAAGTACAGTAATGGCTCGGTAGTTAAAGAAGACGATACGTTGAAGCTCGGTATGAATGCCTATCGGATGGAAGCGTTGATTGCCAAAGGCGGCGCCATGGAAGGACGTAAGTTCAAGCAGCTCTGGTCCTCCAAGGATGCCTCGGCATTTGGTGAGATCCAAGGCACGATTCGCAACTTGTCCATCGCCTATCTGAAAGATGTTATGAAAGGCGTATACGAACCGAAGATTCAGCGCAACTGGAAAATCACCGGCGTAGACCTGACTGCACCAGAGCGTGCGGATGTGGTCGAACTAGTTAACGATGGCATCATGTCTGTGCCAACAACGGAAGATGGCAAGTACACCAACATTGCCTCCATTAACATATGGGATACGGTGACCCAGGAAGAGATTGATGCCCTATCTGCCAAAGCAGGTGTGAGTGCAGCACAGTTCACAGGCGTAAAAACCAAGGGAGCGTTCTATCAGCAGCTGAATAAAGCTCGCAAAGCAGCAGGTGGTGGCGAGGAAGAAACCAACCCTACACCAGCGAAGCCGACAACGCCAACGAAACCAAAACCTGAAACGACGAAACCCGGCAAACCATCAACACCAAGCACCGGTAAACCGGGCACCGTCAACCAAGATAAGCAAGCCAAGGTTACTGCGGCTTACCTGAACGTACGCGCTGGCGCATCATCCAAAGCCAAGGTCATCGCTGCGGTACCAAAAGGCACCGTACTTGAAGTGATCAGTACAGACAAGTATGGTTGGGTAAAAGTGAAGCTGGATGGACGTATAGCATTCGTATACGGAAAATATGTGAGTATTTTAAAATAAGACCAATCGTTACGCACCACATTAACGAAAAGGAAGGGCGACTCTCCCATGGAACTCATGGTGAGAATCGCCCTTTGTTAGGTTAACGAATGGTTATACGTGTTGCTGTACTCTGCTGCTCTACGGGAATGGTGTCGTTTAGCCATGTGGCAGGTTCTTGATTTTATCCATAAAAGCGTCCAGCTGGATGCCGTTCGTTTCTTCAGTGAAATCTCGTAATTCCGCAGATTCCCCCTCATAGGCGGCAAGTACGTAGTTACCATCAACAATATAGTATGTGCCATAGCGGGTGAACGAATACCCTCCCAGCTGTTCTCCGGTCGTCCCCTTTTTGACTACAGCGATAATCTTCATACCCGGCTTAAGATCTGGCTCCATACCTGCAAAGTCAGCGTTGTAGAACAAAAAAGTGTCCTCGGCTACATGCAGGTTCCCTACCCCATCATCTGAATTGACAAACCGAGTTGTACATCCTGTTAAACCAACCAGCAGTGCAATACCTGTTAGCCAACATTTCATTCGGATTCTTGCCACATACTCACCCTCATCTGGCATATTTGATATATATACCTTTAATGCTCAGCCCCTCTTCACATCCCAGTTCGCAAGCATGCCTCTCGCCATCTCCATGTCCGACTCCTTGCCCGTAATTAGTGCAAACTTGGCAACAATCGCAGGATAGGCTGCCCATTGCTCCCGAATATGCTCCAGCATCCGGGGCCATGTTCTCCCCCCTGCCTTCTCATAACGATTCAAAAGCTCACGCAGCCCATCCTCCTGAAAGAGTGCATAATAGATAACAAAGTCCTTACCCGGATCTGCAATTTCCGCTTCCGTCCAATCAATAAGTCCAGTTACTCGCTGGGCTTCATCGACAATTATATGCGGCGGATGCAGATCACCATGGATGAACGCCGAGTGCTGAGGCCAATAGCTATTCATAGAAAGCCATACCGTCCAGCGTTCAACTAACTCGGTTGGCACCGTAAATTTCCGCTTGATCTCCTCTATATTGGCTGCAAATTCTTTACGGGCCTCCATGGGAGTCTTGACCCTCACTCCGCCTTTTTTTGCTTTGTCGAGATCAATATTATGCAGTGCAACGAGAGTCGTAGCCAGTGAATCCAGGAACGCATCAGACAAGTTTTCCTGAGGGAATCGCCATACATACCCTCCCCCTGCCGGATCCACAACTGCGATCGGATCACCTTCAAGTAAAGGATAAGCGATCAACTCTGGCGTGCAGACTTGCCAATCTGGTACCTGTGCAGGTATATTTCCTCGGACCACATTCAGCACCTTTTGCTCATTCTCGGCTCGCTCCCAGACATCTTCGCGTCGCGGCTGACGCAGAACCCACCTTCGGCCTTCTTCATCCGTGGCGAATGCTACACGAAAATCCATACCCGACTCGTTGATCTCCAAGGACTCCTCAACAATGAGGAGTCCATTCTGATTTGCTAAAGATAATAATTCCTTTTGCATTGCCAAATGCTCATTCAGGTTTGGTTTTGTCATATCAGGTACTCCCCTTTTCCTGGATAAAATAAAAAACACAGACAAGTTCATCTGTGCAGCTCATTTCGGAAGTTGGCATACCTGAATGCTCACAAAAAATAGTAGTACATCAAAGAACCACTTTACGAAGTGATTCTTTCATGACTAGCGGCATACGTGTAAAATGGCAAACCAATCCCGATGAACTGCACACAGGCAGAAAACAGCAAGCGTAAACAAACGTTTCGCCACACTATCTCAATCGGGAAAAATTTTGCACACGTATCCCTCCGTTCAGTAAGTTACCCATATGCTAACATATTCCAATTCCCAGTTCCAGACTGAATGGAGATTTTGATTCTTTTTTAAAGATATACGGGAACATCGTCGTCTCAGGTAACGTCCATAGGTATAGATGTATTAAAAAGGATGAGAGGGGTGAGCAACCCAATGCCCATTGTACGAAGGTTATCCATTTTACCAATGATCTTGCTTCTGCTAACGCTTGGATGCGCAGAGCAATCCGAAGAACAAGAGAAAGCAGAGCCTCATGTACGAGGAATGATTACGGATTTTGAGTTAGAAAGAGGTCAGGTACTCATCGACAATAAAGAAGATGGCAGTGTTGATTCAGGGCCCATTTGGATCTCGCTCAGCAAGAACGCTGAACTTATCATCGAAGGAAAGACCGTCACCGCCTCTTTGGATGAGATACTGGTTGGTCGAAGTGCAGAAGTGTGGATTGGTGGAGTAATCGCTCAATCTTACCCTCCCCAAACCCAGGCTGTGAAAATGGTCATTCATTAACACCAAGCATATACGCCGATACATTTCGTTTCACGTGGAACGTTATGATACACCTACGCACAGCAACGGGCGGTTGCTCCTAATATCGGAGTGGATGAAAACAATTTGACCACTTGATGCATTTACTCCGTTAGCCTGCCTGCATATAGAGTATAATGAAGAGGTATACGATAAATGTACGGTGCAATGCTTGTATGTAAGAATATTGCATAATTCAAGACTTCAAACGCTCCCGTGTACAAAATATAGGGAATAAAACTATTCCGCTCTATATTTTACTGATTTGAAGTCGCTTTAAGAATTTATGCAATATGCTCCTGTATTCAAAACTAACGCAAAAGAGGTAAACGATGAGCAAGCAACAATTTAAAGATTATGGACTTGGTGAAGAGATCGTAAAAGCACTGGACAGTCTGGGCTATGAGACACCAACCGAGGTTCAAACTAAAGTTATTCCGGTAGCACTGGAGAACCAGGATCTTGTGGTCAAATCACAGACAGGCAGTGGTAAAACAGCCGCCTACGGCATTCCGCTCTGTGAGCTGGTGGATTGGAATGAGAATAAGCCACAGGCTCTGATTCTTACACCGACCCGGGAACTGGCTTTGCAGGTTAACGAAGATATTACAAATATCGGCCGCTTTAAGCGTATTAAAGCAACCGCACTATACGGACAGTCCCCTTTTCACGTTCAAAAAGCGGAGTTAAAACAAAGAACTCATGTGGCTGTTGGTACACCAGGTCGGGTACTGGATCATATCGAACGCGGCACGCTGCCACTCGAACGGATCGCCTATCTCGTCATTGACGAGGCCGATGAGATGTTGAATATGGGCTTTATTGAGACGGTACAGTCTATCATTCAGAAACTGCCGCAGGAGCGAGTAACGATGTTGTTCTCCGCGACGTTCCCTGAAGATGTAGCCAAGCTGTCACGTAAATACATGAACAAACCGGTCGAGATTGAGATCAAGGCAAGCGGACTGACAACAGCCACCATCGAACATGCTGTGCTTCACGTGCCAGAGGTGAACAAAACCGCGCTGCTCCAGGACTTGTTCATTGTGGAAAATCCGGATAGCTGCATCGTGTTCTGCCGTACGCAGGAGAATGTGGATAAGCTTTTCCGGGTTATGGCTGATCTGGACTATCCAGCAGATCGTATCCATGGCGGCATGGAGCAGGATGAGCGGATCGAAGTGATGAATGCATTCCGACGGGGACAATTCCGTTATCTGATCGCGACAGATGTAGCTGCACGTGGTATTGATATCACGAATATCACCCATGTGATCAACTACGATATTCCTTTGGAAAAAGAAGGATACGTTCACCGTACAGGCCGTACGGGTCGCGCAGGCAAAACGGGTAAAGCCATCACGTTGGTTACACCGAAAGACGGCAGACGTCTAGCCGAGATTGAATCCTATATCGGATTCGAAATCCCAGTGATGAAGGCTCCTTCCGAGGAAGCTGTAGATCGTCGCAGAGAAGATTTCGAGAAACGATTGAAGATCGTGCCTGAACGCAAAAAGGACAAGCGTGAACAGTTGAATCAGCAGATCATGAAGCTGAACTTCAACGGAGGCAAGAAGAAGAAACTTCGTGCCGTAGACTTTGTAGGTACTATCGCCAAGCTTGAAGGCGTTACGGCTGACGACATCGGGATCATTACCATTCAGGACAATGTAACGGATGTGGAGATCCTGAACGGCAAAGGCCCAATCGTACTGGAGCTCATGCAGAATACAACGATCAAAAAGATGCAACTCAAGGTTCGCAAAGGTCATAAATAGATTGGTGAGCACAGCCAAACGAACAGGCATTCAACCAGGGATAGTGGACTCTTTTTCTAAGTCTGCCATCCCTTTTTTCACTCTTTTCAAGGTGTGTCTCTACTATTCTAAACCTCTCTTACAGTTCAGTTGCCCTTTTCCTTTTCCGCACTGTACCGCCTTCCACCGTATACCGAAATAGTGCATCTTCCGCGCCCCCGATATCATCCGTAACCTGAAACGTCGCTGCGTCCCCGGACTTATATACACTTCCCGTCACGAAGCTGAACACCACACGGTCATCTTTGCCCCAATATTCATTCAGCATGACAAATGCACTGCCGTTCACGCCCTTTACCGTGCGCTTGCCATTGGCATTATACAGACCATTCTGATCCAAAGCCCAACTCTGGGGATCAGCATCGAATAGATATGTAAAACTGGCTCGATCCATATGTTTATTTGGTTTACCCCATAGATACACCCGATTGGCATCTACCGCCCAGCTTCCAGAAGGGGTTATCAACTCAAATGTCGATGAATCTGCTCCCTTAATCATCTGAAGCATATTATCTGGATGACCGAAAGGCTGGCTTGTCCGCACAACCTCGGCACGATACACATGTTGCTGATCCTTGGAAATTCCAAGATGCTCCGTCCCGGCAAACACTTCAAACTGCCGAACATCTGCCTCATCGACACGGTATCCGTTGTAATACACATGATTGCGGTCACGTCCAAAAGGTCCACCTAGTGGCTGGAACGTATCCGGGTCTGCTCCCTTGAGGATACGCCACTGAAAATAAACACGTTCCCGGTCCCGCGCAAACTGCTCATCCAGTGGTTCAAAGGAAGATCTGTCCGCTCCACGAACAAGGTTAAATACAACTTTGGCTTCTCGATGCGGGGTTCCGCCCCATTCCGTTCTATAAAAAACAGACGATGTATTCTCAACCCAATTGCCTGTGATCTGCGTAGCACCCTCCGTACCATAAGCATAATCAGGTTGCCACCAGCCAGGTACGTCGGGATGATGTTCACGCAACCACGCCCTCACCTCATCCTTTTCCCCATTCGCATAGCGAAGAGAGCTGGACAGATGGAACAAGTGATCTTGGTCGGTACAATAGTCGTGATAAGCAATCACACCATTCGTATCGATATCCTCAAATAGATGAAAATGCCCGCTGCTCTTCACATATAAATAACGTTGATCCTGCGCAAAGTAGGGCGTATCCGACAACAGCCGAAAGCTGGACGGATCAGAGTTAGGCACAGCCTGATCTTCCAGATAGACGTATTGAGAATCGCAGCAGTAATCTTCATCGATTATACGAAAAGCTTCCGTATCCTGGCTGAACAAACTCGCCTTGTTCTTACGGGCATTGAACCACCATATTCCCTGATGATCACGCAGATATGCGAAGGTCAGCCATCCTTTTTGATACGTAGAGATGACTTCAAATCCCTGAGCGGTAATGCCTCCCTTAATTGGAGTGCTGGTACCATCTTCTTCATTGCGCAATATCACTTGAAGGTCTTGATCTACAATAAAATTGTCCATGCGGTTCACCCTCCAACCCTGTTGTGAAATCAGTCTTTTCTTATTTTAGCGCGTGTATCTGATTCTCTCCACATCATCGCATATGATATTTAAGTACAACTCCCTCGCTCTCACCGCTCAGCCCTGTTGAACTGCCGGTTTGTTCAGCAATGCATGGATTGTTCACTTGTCAAAGAGTGTAGCCGAACTAAAATAAATATGAAAGCGTTATATCCTTTTTTCTATCTTCTGGGAGGTGTATGCATTGGGTAACAGGAAAGCAGTCTGGATTCTGGTCTTCACACTCACGTTCACCCTGTTTGGACTTCATCCTGAACGAACAAGCGCAGCAAGTGTCACGATGACCAACGGCACCGATTGGCTCGATACCGCGGGCAATCCCATCCATGCGAACAGCGGCAACATTCTGCAGGTCGGATCGACGTATTATCTGTACGGTGAACATGCAGTCGGCGGCAAGTTCGACAGTGTGAACGTCTACGCCTCAACCGATCTGAAGAACTGGACTTTCAGCAACGCCATTCTGACGAAAGATTCCGCAACCGAGCTGGCCTCCAGCAAGATCGAACGCCCCAAAGTCATCTACAACGCTTCAACCAACCAGTACGTGCTCTGGGCACACTATGAAAATGGTACTGACTATAACCTCGGGCGTGTAGCGGTCGCAACCAGCAATACCCCGAATGGCAAATTCACCTATGAGGGCAGCTTCCGCCCACTCAATTATGAATCTCGTGACATGACCGTCTTTGTTGATACGGATGGCACAGGGTATCTGGTTACCGCTTCACGCAAGAATGGCGGTGCCAATGATACGATGGCTATCTTCAAAATGAATGTAAGTTACACCGGAATACAATCCTTCGAGGGCTGGCTGTTCGAGAACGCCTACCGTGAGGCACCTGCCGTGGTGAAAAAAGGGAACCGTTACTACCTCTTCACCTCCCAAGCCGCTGGCTGGTATCCGAATCAGGGGGCATACGCTACAGCAACTTCCATGACGGGTCCATGGACAGCGCTTACGCCATATGGCAATCCATCCGCCTTCGGTTCGCAGATCCATGATATTGCCACAATTACAGGCAGCAACACCACATCCTACATCTACATGGGGGATCGCTGGAATCCGATGAACCTTGGAGAACACAAGCATATCTGGCTGCCGCTAACCTTGAATGATTCGAACGGAACAGCATCACTGGAGTGGTATACAACGTGGAATATCGATGCAGCAACTGGCGCAGTAACACCTCCTGCTCTCGTCAACCATGCCCAAGGCAAATCAGCTACCGCCATCTCCACAGCCTCTGGCTCGTCTGCATCCAACGTCAATGACGGCAACTACCAGACCTCGTGGGCGGCTTCATCCAATAGTTGGCCCGCATGGTGGCAAGTGGACTTCGGTGCACCGAAGACGATTACGGAGATCGACACGTCCTGGTTTATGTATAAAGGTTCTGAAGGGTACTACAAATATAAAATCGAGATCAGTAACGATGGAGTCAACTATTCAACGCTGGATCGCACCAACAATCTGACTTATGGTTTCACCACGGATGCTGTGCATTTCACCGCTCGTTATGTACGGATTAATATGGTGAATGCCGTCTTGTGGAATAATCCGGGGAACTGGTACACCCCGACCCTGCACGAGGTCAAAATGTTGGGTCCAGCCACACCGGAAGCCACAGGTTACAGCCGATTCAGTTCACACAACGTTGCGGATCGATACATCCGCCATGCCAACTACATCGCACGCATTGATGCCAATGTCTCTCCTGCTCTGGACTCCCAGTTCCGCGTCGTACCCGGTTTAGCGAGCTCCACAGGAATATCCCTGGAATCCATCAACTTCCCAGGCTACTTCCTGAAGCGCAACGCCAACAACAAAATTGTGCTAGAAGCCTATGCTAACACTTCCTCCTTCAAGGGAGATGCGACTTTCCTGAGTGGCCCTGGTTGGGCTGATAGCACCAAAGTATCCCTTCAATCGTATAGTCAGCCCGGATTTTACATCCGACATTATGATTATGTATTGCAGCTCGATGCGATCAGTTCTAGCAGCAGTGCCACAGTGAAGGGTGATGCCACGTTTGGGCGGACTAATTACTAGCTAAGCCAACAATTGGAGATGAGGATTTAGCTTTAGCCACCTGAAAATACAAATATAATTTCGGGAGAAGGCCGTTTCTTCAGGATTCATAACTGAAGAAACGGCCTTTCTGCCGCAATAATCACCATTTCAGATATAGATTACGTAACCCTTTCTCAGACTGAAAATGCAGGTTTCATTAGAGCGTAATCTCCAGCCAGACTGGCTAGTGGCTGCCAGCTCTCCATGGCTATTTTATAATGACTGGCATATGCCTCTGCATCGACTCTGACGTGCTCCACTTTTCCAAGAACCCCGTATTTTATCAGGCGAGATAGGGGCGCTCGTGAATTATAATGAAAACTTTAAGTAAGCAACGACTCGCAAGGGAGAACATCATAGACATCAAAAATAGCGGCGTAGGGAAGGTAACTCCCACACCACTATTTTTTCATGAATTTCTATATTCACCTCATTAACCATCGTCCTCGTAAAATGTCTACACCGGAAATCTACTCAAGCAACCTTCATGGAAGTACTGTCTTACATTGACTATATCGAACTGTTCTCCCCTGAGCGAAGTCTTTGAGAAAGCGAAAAAATTCTTCTATGCCTCTTGGGTTTCAATGAGATAAAAGGCTCCTGCTGAGTCTTCGCCACATTGTGGGCAATATGCCTGAAGCGCAGCCCGCTCTCGAACTCGGGATTAAGCGCAATCGGGATGCCCTTATGTACGGAACGTATAATTTCTACATCGGCATGGATTACGCCAATCACGCCGATATTGAGAATATCGATAATATCCTGCATCTCTACCGTTGCCGAACGGGCTTCCTGTCCGTCGGCCATATTAATGATGAGCTGCGGCGGAGCCGGAATCATATCTTCTATTAATCCGATTACGCGATCCGCGTCCTGAAGCGATGTACGATGAGGCGTAGTAACGACAATAGCCTCATCTGCTGCCAAAGCCGCATTCCAGAATCCATTTTCAATGCCTGCCGGCGAATCGATCAGCACATAATCATAGTTCTGGGCTATTTGCTGCACAACCTCACCAAAAACTTGCGGATCATCGTGATGCACCGTGTCGTTACTACAGGAGATAAAGGACAAGGTACTGATTCGCTTATCTTTGACGATCACTTGATGTAAAGCACATCGACCCGTCAGAAAATCGGAAATATAATACCTTACCTTATTGCTCAAACCAAGCGGAATATCCAGATTTCCCAATCCAAAATCAGCGTCGATCAGACAAACGCTGCTCCCCGATAAGGCAAGGGCAGTCCCGAGGTTAGCCGTGACTGTTGTCTTGCCAACTCCACCTTTCCCTGATGTGATACATATAACTCGTGCCATTGGATCCACTTCTTTCTTCACGTATTATCGTTTGATCCGGCTGAATGTAACGTCCTCGTAGCTAACAATCAGTTAGTATTTTGGTGAAATATGTCGCTCTATATCGACCACTGTAATTTTATCATGATGGATTGTCCTACTTGAGAAACCTAAAGAAAACTTTAAATCCGTGCGTGTTGGATCGCTAAGTTCTTCTGAGAGATGGCACATCATTTTGACGAGGATGGAAAAGCGCAAACTTCTGTTGATGGATTCAATACCTTAAGTCGATTACGAAGCTAGGGGAATGAATAAAAAATGGGAAAATAGCGTCAAGTGCTGCCCCAACGCCATCTTCCCATTTAGAAAAAACTATTCCAAACCCGACTGGGCAAATTGCCCCTAATATTTTTATGAATATCCCGCCCCACTTATGGTAGGCTACCATCCTTACCGCTGTATTCATGCTTGTGACGTAGTGTTAGCAACCAACATATATCCGCTCCCCCGAACCGTAATGATTCGTTCAGGATCAGCAGGATCAGCCTCAATTTTCTTGCGTAAATTACTGATATGTACAGCAACCGTTCTCGTATCCTCCAGACTTTCCATCCCCCAGATGAGTTGAAACAATGTGTCGACACTGACGACACGATTCACGTTTTGCGCCATGTAGGACAACAGACTGAACTCTTTTTTGGATAAAAAGATAGGTTTACTCCCCGTGTTGACAGACTGCGTGTAGAAATCCAGTGTCAAACCTGGTAACTCTAGCAGTTGTTCCCTTCTACCCGTCGACACCCTGCGAAGATGTGCTTTGATTTTGGCCATGAGCACTCCCGGACTAAACGGCTTCGTCACATAATCATCCCCGCCATAGGATAATGCGCTAATTTTCACTTCATCTTCCTCCTGGCTGCTCAGAAACATGATCGGCGCATCGGTCAAGTTACGCGCATTTCTGCACCAATCAATACCATTTTCATTAGCCAGCAATATATCCAGTATAATTAAATCCGGTTCAAACGATGCAAGCAGCTCCATCGCTTCTGACCCGCTATGACTGCAGGTGGAGACGAATCCCTCCCTATCACAATACACCTGCACAATCTCGCATATATGAGGATCATCATCAACGATCATGATTTTGTGCGTGTCCATCTCATCACCACTTTCCTTCAATTACCGTACAAGGAAACATTACATAGAATGTCGCCCCCATCTTGCCGTCGCTCTCCGCTCGAACTACGCCTCCATGTGCTTGTACGATTTCCCTGCAAATTGCCAGCCCCAGTCCACTGCCCTCTATGCCCATTCCCGGCCGATCATATCTGTAATTACGTTCGAAGATTTGCTCAATCTGATCCGGAGGAATCCCCATGCCAGAATCCTGTATGCTAATGACTGCATGGGGAGCATGATTCACCACTTCCACAACTAGTGCAATACGCACCACCCCCCCGCTGGAGGTGAACTTCATGGCATTTGACACTAGATTAAATAAAGCCTGCTCTATTCTTTTCGCATCCATCTCGACAACTGGCAAAATAGATCGTCTATCCTCGGTATCTCCGATATCCAGTATGAAGTCTAATCCTGCGTCGCGCACTACCAACTCATATTGTTCAAAAAAATCATGCAAGAAAGGAATCATCTGAACTGGCTCCATTCGGTACGAGACTTGTCCGGTCTCCAAATGAGACAAGAAGGACAACTCCTCAATCATACGGTTAATCCTTATTGTGTTCTCCCGGATATACTTCAGATATTGTTCATTGCGTTCCGGCTTGACCCTGTCCTGTATCGCTTCGACATACCCGAGCATGCTGGAAAGCGGCATACGCAGATCATGCGTAATATAGGCAAGAAGTTTCTTCCTCCCTTGCTCGGAGTGAAGCAGTCGGTCATAGGAGGTTTGGAGATCATCATGCACTGCAGATAAGGCCTGTGTTCGCTCCTGAACGGTCCGTTCCAGATTCATATTCATTTCAACCAGCTTGTCATTAACATACTGTAATTCACGTGTAATTCTCTCTTCGTTTGATGCCGTCCTCGTAGATCGCGAAGACAGCAATAGCAGCTGTGCGATCGTAAATATCAATAAGCCAAGCGGGGATGTATTACCGATCAGCGACCATCCGTTGTAATATAAGAAATCGTTGACAACCGTGACCAAAGTAACCACCGACACCAGCAGAAAGATCAACGCACCCTCCATACGTCGCACAGCTGCTTGAACTAGCCCGATCATCAAATAAATCATATGTAGAACTACCATCACACCGATTACCAACAAAAATTTTGTATATATAATTGCAGGGGTTACCACAACAAAGATACAGAATGCTCCCGTTGCGATCCGCGTGGCTCTACGAAACCATCGCGACACATAGTTGGGAAAAATACAATCAAAATACATCGTAATGATATAACCACTGACACATAGAATCAGGTACTCGATCTTGAATTGCAATTCCCAAGGGAAATGAGGCAACCACTGTGTAAAGATAAGCTCGCCGTTGAACAAGGATCGGATACCAAGCAGTACAGTAAACAGGCCAAAATATAACGGAGCCCTGTCCTTGCGTCGCAGCATGAACAACAGCAGATTATACAAGCCGATCACTAGCAAACCTGCCGTGATGAACATATCCCTGGCAAGATTCAGATTGGTCTTGGTCGTTAGTACGTCACTGCCGCCCAGCTCGATATCCTTGGTAACGCCGCCCCGATGATGTTGGAAGTTAGATACTTGCATAACAAGTTCTACTGTATCGCTTTCAGGCTGAAAATACACCAGCTTCGTTTCCAGTTGCGGGATCGTACTGTATTTGTCCTGACCAACTTGACCAACCTCTACCAAAATCTCGTCATTGACCCATAATTTGTACGCATTAAAAATGCTGGGCAACCGCAAAGCAAGCATCTCATCTCGATCCTGCTCGCTTAGTTGGACAACCAGTCGAAAGGTTGCATAGCCTGTACCGCTCAGCCGTTCACTTTCTAACGGATATGCTAGCCAGGAGCTTGGAATGCTGATCCAGTGGTCCTGATTCCCTTGCCTTGCTAATTGATCCCGTATATCCTCAGGCGACAGCAGTTCTTGCCAATAGAACGCCCACTCTCCTGTTAATTTTTGCGGATTCGTACTAAGCTGGACCTGCGTTAAATCCAGAATACCCTCTTTAATTTGGAACTTAGGAGAATCCGGCGCAGAGAGAAGAGTATAGCCCGCAATCGAACCAACAACAACGGCAGCCATGATATAAAACCAAACCTTACGAGAACTGACACGGAGAATCTCCCTCATGATGAACCCAACCCCATTCTACAAAAGCACACTAAGTAAGTTGATCATCCAAATAATATCATCATTAGAGAAGAATGTACCCTGCAAATTTCTAGCAGGTGTCGATAGCTAACATCGCGATGAGACCCTTTGGACGACGCGCACTTGGCTGGGTACGCCGCTACAAAAAAAGTACGCACTTTGAAGTGCGTACTGATATGAAGGAGCTTAATCGCAATGGATAATTCGAGCATAATCTGCATGTGCCAGAATCACAGATGACTCATGCATTATAGTGAATTATTAATGATGTCTGCGAATGCATCCCTGTTGTACGTATCATCCTGAATGCGCCATTCCCCCTGATCTTGCAAAAAGGTGATATCGCCTGATAGCGGAATAGACTTGAACTCTTTGTCGTTCTCGTCTGTAAATTTCAGATCTAGCGTGTATTCCACCAGAATCCAGTCACTCTTGCTGTCTTTGATCTTGGTTTGTATATTTTCAGGATGCAGCTTCGCTTGTTCGATGTGTGCAACCTGAAGAGGTAAAATGATATATCGGTTAGCCATGTAAGCTTCATAATTCCTGGAGGTCAGGAATGGTTTCATGGTGTCTCCTTTGGCCAATAACCCTTCCATCTCTAAAGTATCCTCATAGTCCTTACCATCCACAGTCAGTTCTGTTGTTTTATACTCCAGCGACATTTCGAGCGCTTGTTGCTGCTCTTCCGCCGTCGCCTTCTGGTCCCCCGTATCACTTGGCTGTTCCGTTGCTGGTGGAGTGATGGGTTCAGTGCTTTCCGCTGGTTCAGATGTTGTACATCCCATTAACATGGCGGCGGAAAGAAATAATGTACCCATCACATATGCCAGCCTGCGCATGGTTAATCCCTCCCTTTCTCGTCATTATCACTCTCAATTATCCCTTCAATAGGATATAATGTCCAGTTAATGGGCACATCTGAACAAACACAGGTCACTTTAGTTATAGATTATGTTATAGTCATCGGGAAGTGATTTGGAGGCGATAATGATGATGATCAAATTTACAAATGGGCCAACTCTTGAAGGATAGCGCCTGCGGGTCCAATAACTGCGCGTTTCCTTCAACAATGAAGGTGTGAAAGCTATGTCAATGAATCAAGTCTTTCCCATGGTCTATAACTCCAAGGAACAGATTGATGCTATTATTTTGCTCGAACAACAATGTAAACAGCTCGATTCCGCGCATCTGAAGGCAGACCTTGACCATATTAGCAAAAAAGACGGAGACCACGCGCTCCTCTGTTATCGGGACGGTGATTTGGCAGGACTCCTCAGTTGGTATGCTTCTGACGGCGTAACCGGGAATATTAATGCCATCGTACATCCACAGTATCGTCGCCAAGGTGTGTTCACCAGCCTACTGAAACAAGCCATCCTGGACATGAAAACACAGGGGATTAATCAGCTCAGTTATCGCGTTCCTCAGGGATTATCTCCGGGTGTTCATACTGCCCAATCCCTCGGAGCCATTTATGATCGTGCCGAGTACTCGATGCAACTTGTGAATGAGGTCCTTTCGGTTGTGGAGCCGCACGAAGTAACGTTGTCCGTGGCAGAAGCCGAGGATATGGAATTTATGGTCACTTGTTCATCCCAAGCTTTTGAAGATTCGGAGGACTGGACACGCGAGTACTTTATGCAAACAAATGAACCCAGCCGAGTCACCTATATTGTATGGCAGAATCAACTGCCTGTTGGGCTGGTACGGGTCAACTCCATTAATGCAAGAACCGCATTTATTCATAACTTCTGTATCTTGCCTGCTTATCAGGGACAGAAACTGGGGCGCACTGCGCTTAGCATCCTGGTGAATCTCCTAAGAAAACAAAGTTACACAGATATTCGCCTGTCTGTGGTTACTGAGAACAAACGTGCTTTGAATCTGTACCGCAGTGTTGGTTTTGAAGTGAATTCTGAGCATCACTATTTCAACGGTAGTTTATAGAAGGCAATGGAGAGAGATCGTTTTCCTCATTGGGAGACGGTCTCTCTTTATATATTGGAGAATTGGAAAATCAATTTATAGCCATCAAACGTATGCCCGTACATTTCCCGATAGTTACCTTCGGTGTAATTGGCTACTGTTTTCCGCCAGAAAGATTGGCCGATCTTGTTTTTCTCCGATGGATTGGTGAACAACTCCCAACTTCCTCTAAACATTCCGAAGATTGTCGACGCTGCGTGTTCAGCCACGCCTACCCCTCGAAACGGCCGCATCAGAAAGAATTCATGTACGAAGAAATCTATTCCTTGTGAGCAATGAGGCGGCGTGGCTACGAATGCAAACCCTGCTGGAATGCCATCTACAATTATCAGAAACGGATAAAGACACTCCGGTTTTTCCCACCATACGTTCTGTACATCATACTGATCCTGTAACGTTTTATACTCAGGACTTGGTTCGAAAATGCCGTGTTCATTCGGGGTATGCTCTCCACCTAGACCGTAATGACCGGATAAGTCATGAAGATATAGCGGGTACATATTTTTAATTACATACGCCTCGTCCTTATTCGTTAATCTTACATCTATATTCATATACACCAACCTCCCAGATGATCGAAAGATCTAGTTAAGGAACTCTCTTTGCATATTCCTTTGTCCGTCATATTAATTGTACGCTCAGCTATAGCGCTCGAATATATAATGAATATTTATTAACCATTCTCTACATACGAAAAAGCCACATTCGGTTGTTCGAACGCGGCTTTTCGTCTTATCCCTTTTTGCCATATACAATTTTCTTGATGCTATCCACGGATAAACAGTATTGCTCTGCAAGCTGATCAATGGTCCTACCTGCGGTGAACAGCTGGCGAATCTCGTTGTTCCGTTCCTGCAAAAGCATTCTGCCACCCGAGTTCTCGCCCCACTTCTTGTGGGCATCCTTGGGCCTCGGAATATAGATTAAGCCACCAGGGATATGACGCTGTATTTCTCTAAGCAATTCTTCCGGGAAGATTGTATCCGCATTAATATATTTCACGTTGCTCCACTCCTTAAATTTAAAATCTTAAGGCCGCAGAGTCTTACGATGAACACATTGGATATGCACTACAATGGTATGGCGGAAATGAGTTTCAGGCTCTATGCAAACAACCGCCGTTGTTCATCACATGGACTCTGCATAGAGCGGGTCGTGAAACCTTTTATGAATCGAATCATGGTAGCCCCCCATTCATTCATTAAATCTGTAATAAACCCCTGTTAGTTCTTCTGAAACGCTCCATAGCTTGCTTGAAATGTTGGCATCATATAATTTTTCAATAATCGTAGCGCTCTTGGGATAGCCCCTAGTGCCACCTATACCGCTGGGAGCAATATACTCTCCTCCCGTAATCGTCGGATCTGTTGCAGCATACAAGGTAGGTAATGCCCCCATATGTGCAGGTTGACTAATGATTTTCAATAGACTGCGCATGAAAATATTGGCCTGTTTCCCCGAACCGAAGGAAAATAGATTGGTATGCGAAATTCCCGGATGAGCGGCGATACTCATGGAATCAACATGAGCGGAATTGAACTTATTCTGCAGTTCTCTCGCAAACATCAGATTGGCTAGCTTGCTCTGACTGTAGAACTTCATGGGAGCATATCCTTTGGAGCCATCCAAATTATTAAAATCAATTACACCATTTCCAGCTGCCAAACTGCTTATAGTAACTATCCTCGATTTCGGAGTAGAAATCAATTGTGGCAATAACAGGCCCGTAAGCGCAAAATGGCCCAGATGATTACTACCAAACTGCAATTCAAAGCCATCCTTCGTTAACTGGAATGGAGGATTCATAATTCCTGCATTATTGACGAGAATGGACAAGGAATCGTATTGCTCAAGAAAAGCGGCTGCAAACTTACGGATACTAGCTAAATCACTAAGGTCAAGCTGCATAACGCTTACCTCTCCAGCGACATGGACAGACGACTTTATCTGATTAGCTGCCTTTTCACCTTTTTCCAAATTACGAACTGCAAGGATAACTTTAGCGCCCTTATCCGCTAACGCTAATGCCGTTTCATACCCCAATCCGCCATTCGCCCCTGTCACAATTACTACTTTATCGGATACAGTCGGGATGGTGTCTTTCGTCCAAACTTTGCTCATTCCTCTACCACCTCTCTTATCTTTTCCTGGATACCCAAATATCGAGCGTATATAACTTTTACTCCCTACTATACTGGCTTAGACTTCGTTCGAGCAGCTCTCTAACCTGTTGCTTCAATTCAGGGGGTGAGATTACTTTCACTTCCGGGCCATAGGAGAGTAACTTTCGCGCTGTAAAAGAAAACTCCTCGGGCGGAACCAATCCGCGCCATTCGTTGCCTTGAACCGACTTGAATAACACATCTGACGCGGCCATCCTTGCTCCAAAATCCGTGAATTGCAGCACCACTTCTACGCTCGCTCTGCTTTCTTTGGCATCTAACCATGCTTTCAGGCTCGGAACAGATCCATCTACAGATTCCATAACAACCAACTGCTGCATACGATCCACCCGATACAACAACACGCGATCCTTATGCCGTGCTGGCATGTACCAATGCCCCTGCTCATAGTAGATACCATAAGGGAACACTCGTACTTTTTTACGATCATTGCGGGCATGATACATAAACTGGATTTCTCTCTTTTCTACCGCTGCACCCAATATCTCGGTTGTTAAAGGCTCCGCATGCTCACCAGGATGCTGGACGAAGGTAATATGCTCTCTCATTCGCATAATCAGATCCTGTACATCCTCAGGCAAAGTAGAGAAATACTGTTCAGCCAGATGTTCACGCATTGATCCATATGGAAAATCCGGGACTTGCTGTAGATATTCCAGCATCATAAACAGTCCTAATGCCTCCTGCTGTGTCAGTTGAAGAGGTGGCAAAATCCGATTGGGCAACACCCGGTATCCTCCGTTCACGCCAACTTCTGTGTACAAAGGAAAACCCAGCGCCTGCAATGCATCCAGATCTCGCTGGATCGTACGAACCGAAACGTCGAACCGTTCTGCCAGTTCCCGAGCAGTGAATTTCTGTCTGGAATCCATGAGACGCATGATAGCCAGCTTCCGATTATTCATGAATTCAACACCCTAACTACGTCAACTTTTGTCATAGTTAAAGTGTATCATACATTGTAGAAGGGAGCGATTACTATGAATACTAACAAAACCATTTTGTACATTGCTATGAGTTTGGATGGATATATCGCAAGACTGGACGGGTCGGTAGATTGGTTATTTGATGTGGAGGGTGACGGTGGAGACAACGGGTATGCGGCATTCTATCAAACGATCGGTAGCGTTGTTATGGGACGTTATACGTATGAAGAGGTGCTCACGCTTTCTGAAGAATTTCCCTATGCAGATCGCCCAACGTATGTGCTCTCCCGCTCGGAACAGCCGCCCGCTCCGCATGTACAGTTTACAACCGAGACGGTAGATACGCTCATCCCCCGATTAAAGCAGAATTCTGATGGAGATGTATGGATTGTAGGTGGTGGCATATTGGTTGAAGCTGTGTTAGCCAAAAAATTACTGGATGAGATTGAAGTCGCCATCATTCCGAAAATTCTTGGTGAAGGCATTCCCTTATTCCCAACAGGCACGGTGCCAAGTCAATTCAAAATGATCCGAACCCAGACGCTCGGGCAGATCATCTCGATCCGTTATGTGGTACAGAACAGCGATACAGCGGACCTACCCTCGAATATCTAAATCATGCAGTAAAGGAAAAGACCACTGTTATAATGAAGAGCCCCATGCAGTGAAACATATCTAACCATTGGGGTACCGTTCATGAAAGAGTGGTCTTTCCTTGACCCTATTTCAGGCTATCCTAGCATGCCTCGTACATATTCCGCCAACACCTCTGCCGTTCTACGGTGAGATAACTCGCCTGGATGGGTGCGCGCGCCTACCGTCTCTTCGGTTGTATCAGGAAGCTGGATAATTGTAACCTTGCGATCCCCTGTCTCCTTTGCATACGCATCAACCGCACGGTAGATGGCAGGCATCATTGGGAAGCCGAGCATGCCATAAGCCCATACGAGGTGTGCCGCCGGATTGTTTTTCCGAAGTTTGAACAGGAACTGTTCCACCGCTTTCTCAAAAGCAGCCAAATCCTCTTCATGATACGTACCGTCTTCGTTCAAACGTTGCTTGTACACCTTGCCCGTGTCAGGATCTGTCCACTCAGGTGACTGAAATGCACCCCCATCATTGCTGCCCAGGTTCACGACTACCACATCCGGCTGCCAGGAACCAAAATCATGCTGATCTCCTGCGCCTAGCGCTTCGTTACGTTCACCGGTAAGCAAGCTGCAGACCTGTTCGTACACATCGGGGATATTCCCCTTCGGATTGTTATCCCAGCTTGTCAGCACACCCCAGCCACTCTGCGAGATGACCCGGTATTCTGCATTCAGCGCTTCTGCTGTCATATAAGTATAATTATGTATGGCACTAAACCACATCGGAATCCAATCTTCCTCCGCTTTAGCCCCAATCGCGCCTTCGCCAGATGTAATGCTGTCACCGATGAACTCAATCTTGTACGGTTTTTCCTGCACAGGCAGGAACGCTCCATCGGATTTCACCGCGTGAATCTGCAAAGAGCAATCCGGATCACCACTCATTGCTTGAACATCCTTAACGATCCGTACATTCTTCACCACATCCGCGTTCATCCCCCGAAATACACAGACCCAGTACCTTCCGGCCGTCAACATCTGTCTGCTCACCGGAACACCGTTGATCAGAATACTGATCCATGACTCATACATATCGTATTCGGACTCTAACTCAACCCATAGTTCGGAGCCCTGTACATTAAGTTCAACTGCACTTCCCGTCCAAAATAACGTCAACGGCGACAACTCACCAGTTGTTCTGCCATGCACTTTGAGATTTCCGATCTCAGGCAGAGCAGTTACCTTTAAATTCTCATTAGATATCACCATGTAAACCTCCTACGTTTGGCTATATTATAAGCAGGCTCTTGCTGTTATCTCCTTCGAAATCTCCCACAATAGCAAGCTTAACATGATCGTTAACGTATTTCTGCAAAATCTCGCCTAATATCATATCTCGCAACTCTATAATAGTAAGCAATAATTATAGACTGTAATTTCTATGATATAATGGGTTTATTTCCTAACCAAACTAAATCTCGTGACTTGCGAAGAAAAGAGGAGTGCATGGACACAAAGTGGCTGGAATGGGCCAAACAGATTCAAGCTATTTCACAAACAGGTTTAACCTATGCCAAGGATGTTTATGATATCGAGCGTTATGAGGAATTAAGACGCATTAGTGTTGATATCTTAAGCAACTATACTTCTGTTAACAAAGAGAAAATATCACTTACATTTGCAAGTGATTCAGGTTACGCAACCCCTAAAGTCGATATTCGCGGTGTTGTTTTTAGGGAAAACAAAGTACTTCTGGTTCAAGAGAAAATGGATGGGGCATGGGCATTACCTGGGGGGTGGAGTGACATCGGCCTATCACCATCAGAAGTAGCGGTGAAGGAAATTAAAGAAGAATCCGGCTTTGATGTTGTACCGATGCGATTGTTAGCCGTATTGGACAAAAAATTTCATGGACACCCACCTGAGCCTTATCACGTATATAAGATGTTTATCCGCTGTGACATTATAGGAGGCCAAGCGGAAACAGGTGTAGAAACAAGCGCAGTCGATTTTTTTGCTATCGACGCTTTACCAGAATTATCATTGGAGAGAAATACGCTGGAACAAATTAAAATCATGTTCGAATTCCTCGAACAACCCGATAAAGAGGTGATTTTGGATTAAAATAATAACCCCTTCGGCTTCCCGTTCCTACGTCCATCAATTTCTGATGTCTATAGTACACGGTCTGCCATAAGGGGTTACCTCTTCAAAAGACTATAAAACCTAGCTCAGAAACGCCTTGGTCCGCTCATGCCGGCTCAGTTATTCATCTTTTCAATCGTCTCCATATAGAACACATGCAGGAACTTTTTGATATTAACCTTGCCTTTGTCGCCTGCCTGATCCTCTTCCATCGCTCTCATCTTCATGCGAACATCCTGGAAGTCGAAATAGAGGGGGGCATAATGCTCAAACTTGTGGTTGCTATAGTCGGTGAGTCCAATCGAGGCCATGTTCGTTAACGCGGCAATTACCGTTCTACGAATGCGTTGTTCCATCGCCTTGCTCTCTTTCTCCACGTCCTTGGGTGCAGACTTGTATGTCCGGGCCACCGCTTCATACGACTCCTTCAATGGCGGCCACTCTCCAGCGCGCTTCTGATCAATTGCATACTCCATAAGGGCTACAATATCCTTGCTGCCACTTTCACCGATAATCCCCAGATCCATCAGAATGCTTCTCGCCGCATCCCGTACCGTACGACCTTGGAGAGGGGCTTGTGCTTCTACCAGATTCAATCGGGCCATCGACTGCTTGACCTCCAGGATGTAGCGTTCATACTTCCACTGTTCATTCACTTTGCTGAGCACATGCTCCACTTCTACCCGATTAATCGGTTTATGAATGAAGAATTCAATTCCGTTCTGGTAGGCCGCCCCTACCATCTCTTTGTTCTCCACCTGAGAGATCATGATGAATTTGCCGGTATATCCGCTGTGCTTCAGTTTCGAAACCGTCTCTATTCCATCCTGATCCGGCATCAGCAGATCAATCAGCACCACATCGGGACGCAGATCCATGATCATCCGTGCTCCTTCTATGCCGCCCTCTGCCATGCCTGCGAGCTCGCCGATTCCACAGGATTCAATGATATCATGCAGCATGCTTCGGCTTACCACATCATCATCCACGATCATGATAGAAAGTGTCATCGACATCGCCCCCCTTGATTAGATTCATTTTGGGAATAGTTATAGCAAATAGAGTACCTTTCGCCCCCGTTGGCCCCGATTCAACCGTAATGCTTCCCTCCAACGACTGGACGATATCACGTACATGGGACAGACCAATTCCTGTTGCGGCAATGCCGACTTCATTAAACTTGGTGGTATAGCCAGGTTCGAAGATAACATCCCGTTTGGCTTCAGGTATGCCTTTCCCCGTATCCATCACGACCAGATGTACGTCATCTTCCTGCTCATATACACGAATCCGAACCGTCCCATCATGCTCAATCGCCTCTACTGCATTGGCAATCAGGTTGTTCATTACCGTTAAAAGAGGAATGTAATACGGAGACTCACAATCATACTGTTGCTCAATATCGATCTCGACCTGCTTATGCAGCATCTCACTATATTTTCGGTTTGCTTTGCTGGCAAAGTTCAATACTTCGGACAAGCTCATGTTGACCGCTTTTTCGTTATCATACAGCTTCAGCAGACCGGCGAGAATGCGTTGTGAGTCCTTCTTCACTTCATGAATCTGCTGAGCAATACCCAGCGTACGCTGACTGTATTGGTTCATGTCCTGCTCTCGAAGATCCCGATACAGATCATAACTGTCCGCCGTAATGCCTTCAATGGTATTCATTGCTTTCTTCAAGTAAAATACCTCGCCATACAGACCTGAGTTTACACTCAACATCTGCTCCATCCGCTTCTCCTGCTCTGCATGCAAAAGCCGCATCTGCCTCACCGCAAAGCTGTTGTAGAGCCCAATCACAAAATAACTTCGCAGGCCGCCCACCACAAGCAGATACAACCATTCCTTCATATAAAAGATATTGGTGCCGCTTAACATGCCGCGAAGAAGCAGTTCAACAAGATTAGAGGAAAAATCGATACCGGTAATCAGGCCGCCGAGCAGAAGAGGCTGCATTTCATGGAATCGATGCCTGAACTTGCTAAGCCCATAGGCAAAGACCACATAATACACGCCTGCCCCCAGATTGTCCCGCATGCTTTCCAGGATGGATACGGTCTGTACATGATTAATGAGATCTGCCGACTGAAACAGGACATTTGCAATACCTGTCAGAATTCCTGTCTTCACATAAGACAGGTGCGGCATAATCATCAGCAGAAATAAAAGAATGCTAACCCCCAGCCCGATTCGGAAGTAGTCTTCCCGGAACGGATTTATCTTGAATTGCGCCCCTACCGCTGTGGCAAAGGCAATGGCCGTCATCTGCACATTCTCATTTTTGACCCAATTACGCATCGATCTCTTCACCCACTATAACAACATTTAGCGCTCATTACCCGAACCTGCGCTTCTAATGTTAAATATACTAACATATGAAAGATGCATTAGAAATAATTAAAATTAGGGAATGAACACGCAAGCAATACAAAAAGGCCGGAAGTCTTCACTTCTGCGGCCTTTTCCTTATATCTCGTCCGGAATATCAAATGATACCATCGTGCCCTCTCCAGGCTCACTTACAATTGATAATCCCTGACCATACCGTTGCAACAATCTGCGGTTCGTATTCACAATGCCTATTCCGCCTTTTCCACCTGGTGTAGCATGTAGCAGCTCTGCAACCTTTTCCGGTTCCATGCCTTTGCCATTATCCTTCACCTCAATACGCGTATAACCCTCATGGCGAGTGATGGACAGGCATACTGTCCCACCCACATTTCGGCTTAATAACCCGTGTCTTACGGCATTTTCGATCAAGGGCTGAATCGATAGCGGCGGGAGAAGTAACGGAAGATCCGGCTCTACGTTTAATACCACCGACAATCGATCTTCAAATCGTGTTTTTTCAATAAAAAGATAGGCTTCCACGAGTTCCAACTCGTATGATAATTTTACCAGTTCCCCTGTATTGAGATAATTGAAACTGATCCGTAGATAGGATGAAAATGCTTCACCAAGCTTCCGCATATGCTCTGTATCAATATCACTTAGGACCATAAGTGAATTCAGCGTATTGAACAGGAAATGGGGCTGGATCTGAGCCTGCAAATAAGCGGCCTCCATGCGTAAGCGCTCTTGGATAGACTGATTCAACAGGGTCAACGCACGTATCCGATACTTTAGCTCCAACGCATCTACAGGCTTCGTGACATAATCGTTGGCCCCCGATGCAAAACCGGTATATATATCCGGTGGCTGGCTTCGTGCCGTCAACAATAACACCGGAAGCTCTGACATGGAGAATTGTTCCCGTACCTTCTGGGTTAATTCATATCCGGACATATTGGGCATCATCACATCCGTAATAAGCAGATCCCACTGGCGTGTGCCGAGCAGTTCCATCGCTTCCTGGCCCGACCGGGCCGTAGTTATGGTGTAGGGTTCATTCGAAAGAATGCTGACTAGCACATCCAGATTCACCGGATCATCATCTACAGCCAGAATGTTTGCTTTCCCCTCTTTTACCAACGGAGCCATCTCTGCTGTCGCCAGGGCTTCCGCTTCCCCCATGCCTGGGCGAGGTAACAGGAACCCACTAGGCGCATCTTCCATCATCTCCGCGGCCTGTTCCCAGATCAGGGGAAGTTGTGGCTGAACCTGATGGGTGGTTTCATTCGCGAGCGGCAGATCGAAGCTGAATACCGAGCCCTTTCCGAGTTCCGAGTGAACCGTTAGCGCCCCGCCGTGCAATTCTACGAGCTCTTTGCAGATGTTCAGTCCAAGTCCGATGCCTTGTCCATCACTGATTCCATACGACCCTTGTTCATACGGAAGGAAAATGCGCATCCGTGTATCCTCATCCATGCCTATGCCTGTATCGGTCACATGAATCAGAGCATGTCCTTCATGAATGTCGGCACTCACAGATATTGTCCCTTCCTCTGTGTGTTTAAGTGCATTATGGAGCAGATTATACAAAATCTGAACAAGCCTTTCTTCATCAGCCATGACCAGTGGGAACGATTCCGGTATCTCCATATGAAGGCGGACCGGTTTGCGCTCTGCCATGAATTGCAGCATGGCGATAATGCCAGGTACAACCGACTGTATGGAAAGAGGGGTCTGACGCAACACAATGCGGTGCTCCTTCAACCTGACTACATCCAGCAGATCACCAAGAAGATGGGACATTCGTCGACCGATCGTAATCAGCAACTCCATATCCTCCAGACTCCGTTCATCCAATCTGCTCTTCTCTCGGGTAACCACGTTGTGAGCGATGTTAATGATCCCGTGCAGCGGGGTCCGCAGTTCATGGGATGTATTCGCCAAGAACTGATCTTTAATTTTGTCACCCTTCTGCAATGCTGTATTCAGCTTCATATTCTCCATGGCATTCCTGAAATACTTCTTGAACCAATAGGCGGAAAAACCGGTAATGGCAAAGATGATATCAATGGGATAATAGACTGTTGTCACATCTTTCGATGTCTCACTTGTACTCCACAACATGTTGGATATGATGCCTCCAGCTGTCAGGAGTAGAAAGACCATATCCCGATCAGCCTGTTTCCTAAAGAGCATGACACCTACAATGTACAGGAACCAGAGAGAAGAGACGAGAAAGAATATGTCGATGATAGAGTAATGAACCATGGCATAGACTACGTGAACGGGCACCGCCAGAATTACAGCAATATAAGCTATTGTCGTGACAAGGCCTAATTGAAGGATCTTTGTTCGTATATGTACCAAGGTCAATCTTTGGAACAACAGCAGAATACACGCATTTTGCAGCAGCAGACAGATCAAACGAAGCTTGATTCCCCACGTATAGTTAATAGGGAGCCATAACATCAGAATGTTATCATGACCGAGCATAACCACGAGGCCCACAGATAAGGTTAATATCGCTGCGACGAGTAGGGTCCGCTCCTGGGGATTGAATACAAACAGAATACAGGCATACATGCCATGAAGGAGTAAAACGAGAAATATGGCCAGTTGAAAACCAATGGAATACCAACGTGCATAATCAACCGCTGCTTGGGAACCGAAGCGAACCGGTTTACCGATCCCTCCTATGTACGGGCTATCATAATTAGCTACACGAATAAGTAATTCAATCTCTGTTGCGCCTTCATCTTCGTAGGTTGACGTATAAGAGGTACTTCGCGGTTCATAGGTATCCGCATCCACCGACACCTTCCCCATGCCGCCCACGGTATTCCCATTGAGTTCAATCTCGGATGAACTTCGGATGTTTCTGAACCAGAAGGTCACAGGTACCTGGAGCGGATCGGTCAACACACGCAATCGATATGTGGCATATCCAAGTGAACTCTCCCGATCCCGGTTCTCGACATTTTTCCAATCTCCCGGAACCTGGACCACATCCGCCACCTGCGCTCCTTCCCTATCCACAGTATCCTTGCCGGTCAGTAATTCATTCGAATATAGTTCCCATTCTCCGTTCAGATACATTACCGGGACTTGCTCCAGATCGACACCTCGCAAATCAACGACACCATTCACAGCGTGATAATCGTCCAGGGCAGGGAAGAACTGCGACCAGACCCAGCGCATGCCGACCAATGCCGCTAAAATGATCGACAGGATCAGAACATATTTGAAATGTCTCATGGGATTTGTCTGTCGTACGTTCATTGGTTACGATATCCTGACTTGATCAAACCGAGCTTCCAGTCCCTGTACCATGCACGAACCTCTTCACTAATCGGTATCTCCAAATCTTGCTCCATTCTGGTGGTTAAGAGTCGATACTGCTCCTCCACACCGAGATCGTTGTGCATTTCATCATATAACTTCATTAGAATAAAATAACTTTCTTCTTCATCCGGAAGCATATGCTGAATACGTTGCGTGCTCTCAATCACTTTCTCCGCCAGTCCATGCTGCTGGTAATACAGACTCAGTTGCCTCATATGATAGAGCCACAGATAGCGTAATCTTTCCCGTTCAGGTTCAGCCCACATGTATTCATAATTACCAAGATAGGTACCCTTATATAGAAGGAGCGCTTGCTCATAGGCATGAACAGTACTTGCGTCTATGACTTTCCATTGCCTGATTTCCCGTTCCCACTGCTCACTATCCAACTGTGCCTCACCCAATTCAAGTCGATAGCCTGCCTCCAGATGTCCACTTTGAATCGTAATCATATCCATATTGCAAGTTTTCAGGGTTTGGCGGACATGATACATCGTAGTATAGAGTTGGTGTGCCGTCTTCTCTTCTTCCATGTCAGGCCACAGAAGCTCCAGTAGCGTACTGCGATGAATGACCTGGTTCCGATGGTGGAGCAAGTATGCAAACAGCTCCTGTGCTTTGCTAGTGCGCCATTTGGCTACCTGGATTTCCTTTCCCGGAAGCTTAAACTGAATCTGATTAAAACAGCAAATTATAGGTTCATTTGTATCTTTTGACCGCTGATCATGTTTTACCTTCAGTTTCTCTCTTACGCGAATCACGGTCTGCTTCAATCGATCTTTTTGAATGGGCTTCATCACATAGTCCAAAGCCTGTAGTTCAAAAGCATGCACCGCATATTGATCGTAACTGGTCACAAATATAATTTCTATGCCCGGTGTTGCCGCTTGAATCTGTCTCCCCAGATCCATACCATCCATCTCTGGCATATGGATATCCAAAAATACAACATCAGGTCGGTGCTCCACAATCCCTGCCATCGCCTCTGTTGGATTCATATATGTAGCAATAATTTCAATGCCGCTTACTTCTTTTTCTAGTGATTTTTGAAGGCCTATCAACGCTAGACGTTCGTCGTCAACCAATATCACTTTCACAGGAGCTTCCTCCTCGACCCAGAGGTCTTGAGATTTATTTTCACTATTATATCATAGGCATTTTAGTTATTTAGGTTCTTGTTTCCAAATTTCGATTTCTAGCAATTTAATTGTATAATACTTAATAAAAGACAGTTTAACAGATCAGGTCTAGAAAGAGAGAGGAAGGTACCTTATGTCAGATGCGAATCAAAGTTTTGGGCAAGCCCTTGTCAAATCATTAGTGGGGGAACGCGGTCATATCCGTATTGCTCGCGCTCTACCCGATATCGATGTCACACTTGCTGCTCGTACGCACGAGGCCATGCCGTATACGATCTATCAGTTGGTGAAGCATATGCATTATTGGCAGGAATTCATGCTCGAACACTTGGAAGGACGCAAGCCACAGCTCCCTGCTAACGTGAGTGAGAGCTGGCCTGAAGAGAAGGGCCCACAGGATGAAGCCACGTGGAAGGCAGATATTCAGGCATTCCTGGATGGGATTGATCAAGCCGTAGCCATTGCAGAAACAGCGCAATTAGATGAGCCTCTGCTCTATTTCCCCGGGGAAACCAAAGCAGGACTTCTGCGCAATATCGCCTCCCACAACTCGTATCATTTGGGCGAAATTGTTCTGCTTCGTCGTTTCTACGGTGCATGGCCGCCACCAGGAGGGGGCTTCCCGGCGTAACCCTATTTACGTCAGATCTATTGGACGGATATACAGACACATCTAAGCTGTGAAAGGACGATTGTTCCTTTTGCAGCTTCTTGTGTTTATAGGCGTAATGAGTAACATTCGTGAAAGTACAGATTATATAACGCTCATATCCTGCTCCGGGATCATATATTACTTCAAAGTACGTATATGACTTTGAGGTGCGTACTTCTCATCCTTCTTTTTCTGAACCACAATATGTACAGAAGAAGAGAGGAGCATGTCCATTGAAAACCGAACGATCTGTTATCCGCTACACTGCCCTTGTTATCGGTGCTGGAGGCGTCATTGGAAGAAACCTTATTGATTATCTGATGACACTTCCCGAGTGGAATGTCATTGGTGTATCTCGCCGCGGAGGGGAAGATGCCCCCAGATTACGTTATATATCAACTGATTTACTGAATGAAGCAGACACACAAGACAAACTAAGTCATTTAACGACCGTTACGCATATTTTCTACGCCGCGTATCAGGATCGCCCAACCTGGGCCGAATTGGTACAGCCCAACTTGGCCATGCTCGTTAATGTGGTGAATACGATTGAACCGATCGCTCCAAATCTCCAACATATTAGCCTAATGCAAGGTTATAAAGTGTACGGTGCACATCTGGGTCCATTCAAAACACCTGCCAAAGAAACGGACGCATATCATATGCCCCCTGAATTCAATGTCGATCAGCAACAGTTTCTTGAGGATCGGCAACCCGGAAGCAGCTGGACTTGGTCAGCCCTGCGCCCGTCTGTTGTGTGCGGATTTGCCCTGGGTAATCCAATGAACCTTGCCATGGTTATTGGCGTATATGCGGCTATTTCCAAGGAACTTGGCTTGCCACTTCGATTCCCCGGGAAACCAGGAGCGTATCATTCGCTTCTTGAAATGACCGATGCCACATTGCTGGCTCATGCAACCGTATGGGCGGCAACCGAACCTCGCTGTGCCAATCAGGCATTTAATATCACCAATGGTGATCTGTTTCGCTGGAACGAACTATGGCCCCGGATCGCTGCATTTTTCGAGTTGGAAACCGCACCTCCACTCCCTCTCTCACTTGCAAAAGTGATGGCAGATAAAGAAGTTCTTTGGAAGTCCATGATTGAAAAGTATGGTTTGGTAAACACCCCTTATGATCATGTCTCTTCTTGGGCATTTGGTGACTTTGTCTTCTCGTGGGATTATGACTTCTTCGCAGATGGTTCCAAAGCTCGCCGTTTCGGTTTTCATGATTTCATTGACACTGAGGCTATGTTCATGGGTATTTTTAGAAATCTACGTGATCGCAAAATCCTCCCGTAAAGTCAATAGAATGCAGAATAAGCCGATTCCCGAATTCCAGAATCGGCTTATATAAGTTTCTCAACGGTCCGTAGTCGTTGTCGGCTTAAACAAAATTTTTCCTCGATCACCATAAACATTGTCCACATGTATATCGCCCCATCTACACATCAGATGAAGAATCTCTTTAAGAGTCCACCCATACGCTGTTAACTCATACTCCACTTTTGGCGGAACCTGGTGATGGGAAATTCGGACAATGACCCCCGCCTCCGTCAGTTCACCAAGTTGCTGAGTCAACACTTTCTGGGTGATCGCAGGGATCAGTTTCATGAGCTCACCATTACGTTTCTTGCCAAAGGTAAGATGGAATAGAATAACAGGCTTCCACTTTCCCCCGATCACTTCAAGAAAGGCTTCCACTGCGGTGTTATATACTTTGAGCGGTTCCTCCATATCACCTTCAGTCTCCCTTCGAGTCCATTGCTCAATCTTCCCGATTCATCTTCTCAAAAATATGAACCAATTGCACCCGATCCTCTTCATTTAATTTCTGGAATAAACTCTTACGCAGCTTCTGGCCCTCCAATATTGCTCTTCCAAGGATTTCGGCTCCTTTATCCGTAATGTTCAAATAAATAATGCGACGGTCCGCTTCGTCTACCATTCTGACGACTAATTCCTTGGCTACCATCTTGTCAGATAGATAACTGAGTGTAGGCGGCGTGAATCCCAGAATTTTTGCAATATCCGAAGGTCGGCTTTTTCCATTTTGGTGAAGATGGCTGAGTACAAGCACATGAGAGACACCAAGGTCCTCATTGAATGCTTTGTTCCACTGTATGATCAATTTATTGGTGAAATTATCCATGTTGTGTATAAGCTCAAAAATGTTCTGTTCTTCCATTAGATCCTCCTCGAAAAAATAAAACAACAGCCCTCATTTAACTTAAGGGCTGTCATCATTTTACACGCTATTGGGCTGAGTAGCCACCATCGATCACCAGTTCAGATCCGGTAATGTACGAAGAATCATCCGACGCCAGGAACAACGCGGCTTTGGCAATATCGACAGCCTGGCCCAGACGCTGCAAAGGCGTTGCCTGAATTAACCGTTCAAGCAGTTCTTTCGATGTGTTCAGGGATTGGGTCATTGGTGTCTCGATAATCCCGGGAAAAAGAGCATTCACCCGAATACCTTGACGTCCGAAGGTGGTCGCAGCCGCTTTGGATAATGCACGTACTGCACCTTTGGATGCCGAGTAATGGTTAAAGCCTTGTCCAATCATAGCCGTGTATGATGAGATATTGACGATGGAGCCTTTTTTCTGGGCTGCCATATAAGGAGTGACATGTTTCATGCCAGCGAATGGGCCGTAACCGTTAATGGAGAGCATTTTCTCCCAATCCTGTGCATTGATTTCCTCAAATGGCTTCTCTGATGAAATACCTGCATTATTGACCAGAATATCAATTTTCCCAAATCGTTCATTCACCACTTTTGCCATTGCCTGCCAATCTTCATCCGAAGATACATTCAACTTCATTCCGTACACATTCTCTTTTTGGCTTACTCTCTCCAGTGATTCCTCATTAATGTCTGCAGCAATGACGATGGCACCTTCCTGTGCAAAAAGATCTACCATGCCCTCTCCAATTCCCGAGCCACCGCCAGTAATAATAGCTACTTTATTATCTAATTTTCCCATGTGAATAGCTCCTAACGTATTGTCATTCATGCTTAACATGATGCTTAAGCCCCTTTCCTGAAGAAACCAAACTATTTAGACTCATAATATTTAGATCTCTAACTATTACATGTCTAAATATTATCAGAGTAACTTCCTTTATGCAACGCGCATACACGTATATCCTTATTTTGGATTCCCAACCTGAGCTAACACAGTAATAAAAAGCCCGGTGTTGTGCGACATTTCCGGCTTACTCTGCATAACCAGGCAGCAAAAAAACTGCATCCGTCATGACGGATGCAGCCTTTTCAACGTTGTATATAAAGAGAAGCTCCAACTCTTATTACAGTGAACCTTGAAGGTTTGCAGGTTGATGTTCCTCATTCAGCAGACCTTGGATAAAGGTTTCGAAATTGGGCGCAAGCCAAGTGATCTTATAGTTTTCATTTTTATCCACATGAACAACCTCGGGCTCACCTGCATTGCCGGATTCACGATAATCCAGCATTACCACCTCCGATTCGGAAGGGCACTCACATACAACAACACCGATTTCGGGGTACCCTCCCTGCTCGATAATGAACCGACTGCCCGCTTCACCACCTAACGAATGTGCCTTCTCCCGTCCAATACCCAGTATTCCCGCAACCTCAACGCGGACCTTCTTGGCAGTCTCTGCTTGGCTGACAGGAAAATACCGATAGTGGGGAACACCACCATTATGTAATTTCATCATGTTAATGTAGGAAGTTGGCAGCTTGAACACCAACTGCTCCTCCACTGACTCGATCTGTCCATCGGTAGGCGGGGTCAACACATATTGATCCACGGCTTCAGCACTGTCATTCCAAAAACCCATTGGTTCCAAATGGCTATCCCTAAAAGGTGCGGTTGAGATCTCAGGGACAGCTGGATCTGTACTTACCGATTCATCTACGGATTCATCTACGGATTCCTCTAAGCGTTCCTCTGAGGATTCCTCATCCATTTTACTGCGGATCCATTCCAGGAACTCCAGCGTATCTTCATCCTCAGGGTCCAACTGATCTGCTCTTTCGAACGCTTGCAGCGCATGCGCATATTGCTCCAGATAGTAATAAGCCAGTCCAATCCGATAATGCCAAAGTGGGTCGCCTGTGCCCTCTTTGGCAACTGTCAGGAATTGTTCAACCGCTTCTTCATACCGTTCCAGGTTATTCAGCGCTCGGCCCAGATGGTTAACCAGCTCATAATCCCTTTCTTCCACAGGAATCGCTTGAATTGCATCTACAATTTCCTGAAATTCATCTTCTTCATGCCACTCCTGCAATTGAACCAACAGATCGTCTCTCATTTCTTTTTCCTCCCCGTTCATTCACTCATGATTACGTATTGAAAATTATACCACTATCTAGATCACCTTCTCCAGCCAAGCCAGATCCTTGAGCCTGTCACGAATCAATATCTACTCATTCGCAATGCAAAATATAAAAGGTAACCTGGACCCAGTTAAGAAAACCAGGCAGGCTACCTCCTTTATTTCTTCCACGATATCGAATTCTTAACTCAATTCAGCAACTCAACACAATCGTAAACCCAACCTGCACTTAACCAGTTACCCAAATCACTGGAACCGCTGATTGGCGTAATTGTGATCGTATTGGAACCATTGACGAAGTAGGATGCTGGAACATTCCAGCTAAAGGTTGTGTTGTTACCACGATAGGTACCAATGGTGAAGCTACGAGAATTGGGCTGTGAAGACGCGGCTGGATTAGTTAATGCATGTCCATTAACCGTTACACTCGGTCTACCATTATTGTAGGCTGCGGTAATTCCGATGTTGAGCGTATGAGCAGATGCCGCTTGAGATGCGTTTAGGTTAAACGTTATTGTGGTTGGTGAATTCTGACCACGGAACTGGATGGCCGGGAATCGATTGGTCGCGCTACCGGTAGCGTAGGTGACAGGCCCCCAGCTTGGGTTACGACTATCGGACGGGTGACGGATCGGAATGGTCTGTCCATTCAGGAATTCCCGTGGTGTACCATCCCAGTTACCGATTCGCCAGATGCTGGAGGCTTTACTCGGATCATTGTTGATTGTACGTGTATTCAGTGTCGTTGTTTGGCCAGCCGTGACATTAACCGTTTCTGTATATACCGCCAGTTCTCCCTTATAGGCTGTCATGGTGTATGTTCCAGGGATCATGCTGTATTTGGCGGCTGCCCCGCTTGAAGAGGTACCTACCCAATACTGGGCATTGCTATTGGCGAACCCAATTGTGTACGTATAACCCGTATCCATCCCGGAGAGACCATTAAGCACCACATTCCCTCGACTGGATACCCAACCTTGCAGATTCAGACCAGACATCCAGCTGAAGTCGGGTACACTTGGCGTACCACCTGTGGTGAAGATCAAAGCGTACGGCCCATGCAGACCCAGGCGCCAATTTTCCGTCTGTGCATGTCCCGAGTTCATATAGTTATATACTTCCGTCTCTGTTCCACTTTGGAACTGGATGTCGCGGAAGAAGGGTCCACCCGAGCTCTTTTCCCGATTGCCGTAGGCCATAAATACACCGACGCCATTACCCGTAACTCCACGAACGGATAGGTCTTTGGCCTGATCATTACCATAATATTTGGAGGCACTCTGACCATTTGCGAAACCAAATACATCCTGACTCTCAATGGCTCCTGTGTTGCCACGATTATTGGAATTCGCCGGAACACCTGTCAACACACTACCATTACCGCGGAAAATGTACCGCAGCTCCCCAATCGAAGGTTGAGCCGTGATATGCGTTGCCATGTAAATGATGTTCTCACCACCACGCGAAGCATAATAGTGAGTTAGTGTGCTTGTCGATACCGTGATTAACACGGTTGATCCTGAAGGAGAGGTATTCCAAGTTACATTGGCGGAGGAACCCAAACCTGAACCGATATGCGATCCCCTGTTGCTGTTTAGCTCCGTGCCGTTCATTTTGGCCGAGATAATATCCCCATTGGTTTTGTTCACCACATAGACTAATCCTGAACCCGTGTTTACTTCAATTCTGGAGCCGTTATCGGTAACATATATGGTTGCTGCGTGTCCAGTAGATGCAGGGTATACAGCAGCTGTTGCGATCATTACGACAATTAAAAACAAACCAAGCGCCTTTCTCACTATACTTTTGGTCATGAGTAAATCCCTCCTTGGATTTTATTTAATAAAGCGCTTACACTATAATGTATAATAACTGACACTTTCGTCTCATATCGATATGTCTGCTATGCGGGCATGTCCATAATCAACTGAAATGTTATGTCTGCGTGCGTATAGAATAAAATCATCACTTCATGTAAACCTGATCTCTACACCCCCTTTTTAAACCTCTCTTCTAAATACAAGTATTCTTACAATTCCAATAAAATAATACCATTATATTACATATATTTGCAATGAAAACGGCTCGTATATCTGATAGCAATTTCTGAAAACTAAAAACGCAGCTTCAAAAAGCTGCGCCCGCAGATATCAAACTAGAGACAGTATCATCTCTTCCGAATAGGTATCCATATCTCACTTCTATATTGCTCTACAGTAACATCCTTGTGCTCATTCCATAACATTTCCGGACCCTCACTCAGCTCATAGTCCGATGAAGGAAACCACTCCGCGTAGATCCGGCCCCACACCTCCTGAAGCGTATCAGGAAAAGGACCCACGACAGTAAATACGGCCCACGTTGAAGCAGGAACCTCAATCTGTGCCAAGCCCTCGGGCGCTTCTTTTGTCGTAGCTGCACCAATGTAATGATCCAGTTCTCCCTGTTCTGCCATCCGCCCCTCACTGAAATGGGCTGAAGCACTGATTAAGCCCAGAGGCTGGACGTTCGATGCCCCCTTAATCGTATCAATCAATTCCGTTGTAAGACTCTGGTACATCGCAGCGATCTCCGGATTTACCCCGTGAAATACAATCGGCACCCTTTTACGAATACCCACGATTCGAAACGCCTCTTTATCTTCAATACGGTAGTTCATTTCGCTTCCTCCTTGAATGGTCAGTTGAAATGACATCCGTGGGAAGGCTTTAAGGGACGGACCATGGTTTCGCGCTTCGGAGGGCGTAGTGCCATGCATGCTTTGAAAAGCACGGGAGAAAGAATCCGGCGATGTATACCCGTACTTCAACGCAATATCTATGATTTTGCTGTCACTGTGGCTTAACTCCATAGCTGCAAGCGATAAGCGGCGACGTCGAATATATTCCGAAAGTGTTACACCACTAAGAAAAGAGAACATGCGTGTAAAATGATACTCCGAGCAGCAGGCAATCCGGGAAATCTCCTTCATATTCACGATATCCATCAGATGCTCCTCAATATAATTCAAGGCTTCATTTAACCGTCTCAGCGTATCCATATCATCCCTCCCACGTTAATTTAAGCTTAGCAAAGTCATTCTCTTTGCATCCGACATTACCTGCACCATTCTGTAGGCTCTTTGCATCTAAACAGAAAAAAGAGCAGCATCAGCTACTCTTTTCTAACCTTGATATTCACATATAGCCAGTAGTCAAGTCAAACAGGTCAAACCAGATATTCCGCCATAATCTGCTCGATATCATATGGCGTCACGCCTTCATCGACCGCATAGATGGTATCGGCCTGATCCTTCGTGTCCACCAGCTCACCTCTCGCTTTGGCGTGCAGCATGAACAAGTCATACAGATGAGGTTTGCGTAATGTGGTCATTGCTTTGCCCATCAGCACAATGCCCTTCTGATTTCCCTCGACATTATTATGGTAGTCTGGGTATCTGGTCAGTGCCAGATCCGTCCAGATGATTGTACGCTCGACCAAATCGAGAATAACCGGAATGGCAATCTGGGTATCGGCAGTGATATCCATCTTGTTCTCCACCGTAGATGGCTCATAGATTTCGCCTGAACCGGGCTTCTTGCGCATCATCCAGCCTGCAAAACATTCCGGCAAGTTACAGTACGGATGGCTGGTGAAGGAATGCAGTGTCGTCACCACATAACGTCCGCCATAATCCACGATGGAGGGGATATGCAGATCAATAAATTCACTTGCACCATAAGGTGCAGTCACAATATCCCCGCTATGGGCCGCTTTGTATTTGACTGATCGCAGATTGGTGTAGGAGATATGTTCAACATAATTCCAATTCTCGTCATACATGACTGCGGACAGATCAATATCCACACGCCCTGTAGGTGTGCCATCCACCTCGCCCTCCTTCCACCAGCTGAAGAAACGTATCGTATTTCCTTCACCCATCGGGATGCGGCTTCCACGCACAATGGTTCGTAGAGCTTTGCTCGCGGAACGTTGTGAAAAAGGAACCAGATAATGCTGGAGACGTTCATCAATATACGTCTTCCCGAGTGCTGGAAAGTCAGCGAACCGTGTTATCAAGGCCTGCTCGCACAATTGCACGACATTCTGACACGTGGCTTCATCGATCTCTGGCAGCTCATTTGGGATGCCAAAAGCCTTCGCTACATTGCCTTTCGGAAAAAAGACCCGCAAATCCGTTCCTTCATTCCGCTTTGCAAAATGCTGTCTCACCTGTAGTAACACGGGCGTGGATACCTGTGCAGCCACTTCACCAAAGGCCAGCAGGACATACGTTTCATCTTCGGTCATACGCAGCATGTGATCCAGTTTTCTCGCGAATTCACCTGGACGCTGCGACAACAGATCGATCAGACTCCAGACATTCCGATATTGGAAGGCAAGTTCCACACTTCCGTTGAAGGTCGAGTAAGGCTTATTATTACGCAAAATATCAAAGGCTTCCTCGCATCGTGGATACCGAAGCTTATATTCCGAAGGATGCAGAATTTCACCAAGGCGAATCCAGCGATCCTTATATCGAAGCATATCCTCCGTGATGGAGCCACATTGCTCTAATAATCCGAGCAAAAGGCGTCTCTCGCGACGTTTGAATTTTCGGAAGGGAGAAGCCGCAGCGAGACTGACATCACCGTTGGACCAGGCAACAGCCAGACGCAGCACATCACTTGCCGTTTTGAAATACGAACCGATCCGGTCGATGTTCGCCTTTTCATGCTTCAACAGCGAGGAGACCACGAAACCTACATTTTCTTTGAACGGAATCTCGGCGGGTAGAATCGCATCCACTTCTTCCGTGTCTGCATGCCCCAACACGGTATCAATATCTTTCTTGTCCGTTTCCGAGATGGAACCTTTCGCTTCAATGATCTGGCGGATGAGTGTCTGGAACGCTTCTTTGTCTCCCAAACCAATGACTTTCAAGTCCGTCTTCTCCAGCAAAGGCATTCTCTCCACAGATGGTTGATCCGTATAGACCACAGTCAGGTTGGTCAGATAATGAATCATTGCATTAAGGTATAACTCCGCTTCATCCGCTTGCATCACCTGCATCGGGAATCCTGCATACATCGGTGTGTACTGCACATGTGCGCCGACCATAACTCTCAGATCACTCACGAGTTGATGATATACTGCTTCAAATTGTTCCTTTGACAGCTGCCGCATCACCTGCATTAACTCATCCGAGAAGGTGTATCCGAGTGCTTCCATATTTTTGAGGGCAGTCGCCAGATAAGTCTTCGGCAACTGTTGCTTCCCTTCATTAGGTTCAATGATAAGTTTGTTCGCTCTGCGCAAATAGATCGTATTGTTCATGATAAAAGAGTCCAGGAAAGCCACATCCCTATATAACATGAAAGGTTAGGGTTAGAAGGAAGGAATGTGATAGCCTGGACGCCTCCTCTCTGATAATGAAATCTTCAGGAGAGCTGCGACCCTATGATATCTCCAATGATGTAGAAGGAAGGACCGCAATAGCCTGAAGGCCAGCGGTTCGAAGTTCGTCATCCGAACCTCTGGTGAACCCATCATCTCAGATTCCACGATCTGCCAACAGGGCGAAAGTATTACGACATGAATTTGATGAAATATGAAAAAGCCTTTGCCGACCCCCAATGTCAGCAAAGGCTTTTCGTTTTAGATTGTGTTTACTTATCAATCAAGTTGGTTACTTTCAACATTCTTGCAATCAATGCAGTGACCTCAGCACGCGTCATCGTGGTCTTCGGACTCAGAACCTCTGGTCCATTACCTTGGATGATCCCCGCTGCAATCAACTGGGCTACATCTTCTTTCGCCCAATTCGATAGATCCGCTGCATCACTGTAGCGTTCCAGCTCAGAGTTCATCTGATCCGGGCTGATTGCCGCATCCGGTTCAATCAGACGATAGGCACGAGCCACCATGGCAAACCCTTGCTCACGCGTGATTTCCTGATTACCGTAGAAGTTCCCGTTATCGTATCCGCGAACGATACCGAATTCATTCGCAAGGGCTACCGCAGAGCGGAACCATGCCGTATCGCTAACGTCAGGGAATAAATTCTGTGGTGCATCCTGACGCATTAATCCCAGTCCAAGTACAACAATCTCGGCAAATTCAGAGCGAGTTACGCTCCGGTTCGGTGAGAAAGTGTTATCTCCATTACCTTGCAAATCTAGTCTTGCAGCGATATTGTTTACATCCGTTTTGCCCCAATGGGATCTGGCGTCTTCAAAATCCTGCGGGTTCCAGATAACGGAGTAACTTCCGCTGCTACGCAAGTCATTAATAAGTGCATAGTAACGACTATCGATCTTGGTAACAACCGTCGGTACATGGAAGATGCTGCCGTCCGGGTTGATGATTACGCCTGTCGTAATCCGGTTCGGATCGATCCCTTCCGGAAGTGCAATATACTTCGGCGCATAGCCGTTCAGTTGCCCGGAACGAACCGTTTGTCCATCTTTTGAGAACGTGAGATCCAGATCAACCGGTGTGACAAGTAGCTCGTATCCTTGGGAAGCGGCTCTTGTTTCGGCGCTGTCAATCAACGTATCCGATGAACGTGCGATATCGATATGGACATCAATATCACTCAATGCTGCATGACCAAGCTGCCTGGAGACACCGTTTAAGTCCATTTTGCCACCAGGTACCGGATAGATCGCCAGCGGATTGCTAATGTTTAGTTTGGAACCTTGATCTACTAATTGTTTCAGCGTTTCAAGGGTTAATCCGTCCACCTTCATATCCCCGTCATTCGGCGAATGAATGGCGAATTGCTGACCTGTGCCTTGTGACATGGCATCTTTCAGCTTGGCTGGATCAACTTCAACCATCGTTTCTTTGTTGTCTGATGGTTTGGATGTAGCAAACGGTTGGTGACTGCCGTCCCGAGTGGTTTCCAGATTATCCTTCACGGGTGCCGGAGTTGGCACTGGCGCAGGTGTAGGTGCTGGCGTACTTCCACTGTTGCCGCCCGTATTACTACCGCCGTTGTTGCCTCCACCATTGTTACCATTGTCACTGGATGCTCTGTTTACGTTGATTTTGTACTCCGTGACATGGCCAAGTGAATCTGTGACTTTAACAACAATGGTATTTCCGCCAACTTGAAGCGGTAAATTCTCACTGGCACTACCACTTGTAACCTCGTTCCATTCTCCATCTCCAACCGCTATTTCAATCTTCGCAAGTGGATCAAGTGCCGTTGGCGATAACTGGAATTGATATACGCTATTCGGCACAGAGATGGTGTACGTGTCTTTAGCCGGATCAAAGGCTGGGGACAAGCTTCCTGTAGACGGGATCAACGTTTGCAGCGTTGAAGTGTCAGTACCCGAACCAGCCTTCTTGGTAAGACCCTCCTGGGCATCTACCAAATCCTGATACGCTTTTTCCACTTGTTCCGATGTTGCATTTTCGTCATCGAACACGGATTGAGCAACTTCTAACGCCGTTTGCAGCGTTTGCCATGATTCTGGCGTGTACTCCTCTGTGTCCAGTTCGCCTGTTTCGATCTTACCGTTAATCTCATCGATTTTGGCTTTCAACTTCGCTTTGTCAATAATAACAACATAACTTTTTGCATCTGATGCTTCTGAATCTGCATATGCTGGATTGTTCGTCTTCGCTGTGACTGTCACCGTGTAGGCGCCAGCATTCAGCGGTGGTTCCAATTGCGACAGGTTCAGTACCGTTCCAGGCACCTCCACTGTACGCTTCGTACCATTTTCCATTTCGATCGTTACTTCATAGTTATCTGCATGCTCAACAGTTTCCCATTTTAATTCATCATCGGTCAGTGTGACGTCTGGTGTTGTCAAAGACGTTACAGCAGTTGCGATGGTAAAGTACGAGTCCGGACCAAAATTCGAGGTATTAAGCGTTACTTGGCCGTTCTGAATTAAATGTAACGAGTTTGGATTAGCAAATTGAGCATCATCACTGATCACAAGATACTGAGGCAACGCCGAGGTACCTCCGGTGTCGTCTAACTGAAGTGTAATCTGTGATTCAGTCCAGTTTGCTTTCTGTACTTTGTAGATGCGCTCCATCCCAAGCAGTTTTTCTTGATCTTTCGTCATAGGTGTTTTGAACTCAGTACTTGCTCCATTATCACCAAACGTAAAGAAAGAAGAGTCGTTTGAAAAAATATTTTGATTCGCAGAATTGGTATCCTCGATACTGTTGCCCAATGCAATCGTTAACATGGACCCCAATTCCTGCGCCTTGGCTTGTTTCTGCAGCAAGTTGCTCTGATCATCCCGACCAATACTTGTAACACGATGAGTATAGACTGCATTCACATTTGAGTCCCAGATCGTAGCCATGTTTGAATCAACATATGAATTGGCTGTCGTCTGATCCAGCGTATAGCCGTATTTGATCGCCAGATATGTGCTCACTTTTTGGCGTTCCTCGTCCGTCAGCGCATGATCGTATACGATAATTTCTTCAATCGTGCCCTGCCAATGTTCAACACTCGCAGTTGCTGGAATAAGTTTACCGATTACTGCTCCGCCAGAGTTACCCGTATCCCATAGCTTAACATTATCTTTTCCCCAGTCATTTAGTTGCTGTACCTGCTTCATTTTACTGTACAATCTGGCTTGGTTTATACCAGTATCCCCGCCTGTCCAAGTAACAAATTGCTCGTTCGGGAACGTCGTTCCCATAAATCCTTCGGCAGTGTATAATGTCTGGTTCTTATCACTGTTAAATGTGGTCATGCCGCCTCTTGTACCATTTTGAAGCATCCCTATACCCGTATAACCACTCGTTTGGGCTCCCCAGGAAATGATATACTTGATGCCTCCAGTTTTACTGGTTTTGCTAACCGTAATAATTGATCTGGCAGTCTTCCCTTGGGGAAGCTTATTTACATCCAGATTCATAAAAGTTTTCGTTCCGTCATATTCCAATACCGGATTAAAATTAATATTATGATTCTTATCATTCCAATAAGTCGGTTGGTTATCGACCTCATCTTGTGTTGCATTATTTATTTTACTACCTTGATCTTCCCAAGTGCTCACCTTCTGGCCGCTGGTAAGTGCCATGCCCAGATCAGATCGAAGCCATAGTGAAGGAGAACCCACTCCACCTGGACCCGCTGTGCTTCCACCATTCACCAGGGTAAGTCCTGTCCGTGCATTTGTTAGTTCCTGAAGCGCATTGTTGACTTGCTCTTGTGTTACGTTTGGTTCACTTAGCACCTGTTCTGCTGTGATCAGCGCATCATGAAGTGCAGTCCAACTGTGTGATGTATATTTTGATTCTTCCAGGTTTTCACCTGTAATTTCGTCATATTTCTCTTGTAGAACTGACTTGTCCACTACGATAATATCCCTGCGTATTGGTTCAGCAGAGATCCCGTCATTCGTTGCTGTAACCCTCAATGTATATTCTCCAGGCGACAATACAGAGGAAGGTGTGAATTCCCATGTTCCATCTGGTTTGACAGTAGCTTCACCGACAACATTTTTAGCCGGATCAGATTTGTTCACCATTGTAATGGTTACCACGGCCCCAGATGTAACGGAACCTTTCAAGGTAGGTTTGGCACTCACCGTAGAAAGATCCAAAGGAGTATCCAGTTCCAGATTGACTGGCAATCGGTACGTCAGAATAACCTTATTCGCTTGATTATCATATGCAACCGCTGCGGTCGTATTGATATCTGATACGAAATAGGATTGATCCGCTGTTTGTGCAAGGTAACCTCCCCCGCCAATCGCAATATCAACGACTGGATTCGTTACATCATCAGGCATGATATTAGCGTATACACCAACCTTCGCGCCGGTCTGCAAAGGGTTAACCAATGTCAGATATGCACTGCCGGTGGCCGACGTGTTTTTCAAGTAAACGTTACGCTGTTCACCCTTGGTATTCAGGTTATCATATACATAGGCTGTTCCTCCGAAATCGAAGCGGGCATCGGCGGCACTTCCCCGCATATACACAGCAACATTCCCAATCGTTTGTCCATCAGCATCTATTCCATTACCGGACAGAATATTACCCGTAATCTGCCCGCCTGTCATAATAAACCTGGGCTTGCCAGATAACCCAATACCAACAATGACACCATTACCATCCGCAGAAATTTCATTTTCAGTAATGATTCCGTCTTGAATCTCTACAACGCCCCCACTACCTGCACCAAGGAGAGAAGGAGGGTTATTTGCCAGCTTTCCCGTGATCCGGTTGTGGTGGATCCGTGTGCCATCCTGAATGACTACCGTTCCTCCAAGTGCTGCAATAACGCTTGCCGTACTTGAGCCCCCAGTTGTGACATAGTGATTCCGCACCTCAACATTTTTAAGCATCACCTTACCGCCCGTTACTTGCATCCCATAGACCGCTTGGTTGGTGGCAACATGATTACCGTCTATATCCACATTCTCAAATGTAATGTTTCCGTTCGGCACCCGAATCAGATCTCTGTTCTTAAATTCCTCACCCCGAAGAATAGAGTATCTGTTACCTTCCTCAGAGGTGACCGTAACTGTTTTTCCTGAAGCAGCAACAGTCCACACATCATTCAGCGAAAGATTGCTTAATAGAACAATCTTCCCTGAGCCTGTAATTTCGGTTAGGGCTCTATTCATTGTTAAAAAGGGGGCTGCCTCTGTTCCCTCGTTCTCGTCATTGCCGTTCGATGATACGTAGAATATACTGTCCGCTGCCATGGCAATAGGCATTGGTGTGAACGCAGATGTGGTCACAATTACAAGTGACAATATCGACATTAGCATTACTTTAATTATTCTCAACGCTGTACATCCTCCTTTTGTTCACTATCATTTTATAATTCGAATCAATTGCACTTCAAAACGGAACTCATCCTGCTGAAATGTCCCCTTTTTTGCTTAATGAATATGCCCCCCTTATTTGAAAATGTTCATCGCTCCTAAATGATCTGTGCTCCGTTGTGAATCTCACCACATCGCACTTATTCTACACAAAGCCTCTTACCAAACTCTTACCAAACCTTTCGCGAGCAAATACAACCAAAAAAAACAGCCTTGCAAATGAAGCTGCAAGGCTGTTTACATTCAATTACATATTGGATTGTTTCCATTGCTGGTACCACAACTCCACTTCCAAACCAGGACGTATGCCCGCTTCTTGCTCTAACGCAGTAACTAACTGATTATATTGAGCAATCACAGGATCTTTGTTGCCTAATCGATCATAGGTCTTCATTAACGCCAGTCCAACTTGCTCCAATGAAGGCTCGAATTGCTGTACCCGATGATATAATGTGAGTGCTTCCGTGTGCTGTCCCAGTTCAATATAGTACTCTGCAAGCTGCATGGCGTGGTTACGCCAAAGGGCATGCAAGCGCTGACGCTCCAGCTCAGCCCATACGTAATCGTCCTCACCATAATATTTACCTTCATATTGATCTGAAGTCTGCCGATGTTCAGCTAGTGTAGACGAAGATAACAGAGACAATTGGTTAAGACGACTTTCCCATTCTTCCACGTCAATCCGGAATTCTCCCGTTTCCAATAAATAACCAAACTGCTGATAGCGAATAAAAATTTTGTCTTCTCCCATGAAGTCGTTCATCATGCTGCGTAAGCGATGGATGCCACTATGCAGATTGGATATGCCTCTCCGCTCATCCAACTCGGGCCACAATAGCTCAAGTAGCGTATCCCGTTTAATCGGTTTGTTCCGATGGTGGAGCAAATAGGCAAATAACTCTCTGATCTTGGTTGTTCTGAACTTCATAAGTTTGGGCGGCTCGTTCGGGTGCAGTTGGACCTGAAGCATTCCCAGACAGCGGATGACCATGGATGGCCCTTCTGCTGTATTCAGAGTTGCGGGCACCATTCGGCGTTGATACATCTTCATCGTTTTTTCCAACCGGTCACGCGTTACAGGCTTCATAATATAATCCAGCACTTCAAGCCCATAGGCCGTCAATGCATGTTCGTTATAGGCTGTTGTAAAAATAACCTCTGTTCCAGGGGAAACCTCATGGATCCGTTCGGTCGCCTCAATCCCGTTCATCCCCGGCATCTGTACGTCCATGAAGACGATTTCCGGCAGATGAAGTTCGATCTGATCGATGGCTTCTTGTGCCGTCAAAAAAGAGCCGATAACTTCGCAATCCTCTCTCTCTTCCAACAGTTTGTTCAACCTGCTCAGAGCGAGATATTCATCATCTACCAAAATCACTCTCATATGCACAACTCCTCTGGCTCACTGATCATCCTTTAATCTATAATTTTACCATAAATCCTGATGTGGTACCGCTATCATTTGAATATAGAATTTATGTTCCTGTATTGAAAAAAATGTTCATCATTGGCAGAAGGCATGCAGGAATTTGGAGTAAACTGTCGAAAACTAAAGTCTGCCATGAAACCAATAACCTATAAAAAGATACCCCGATATGTATTGTTGTCGATTCTATTCCTGACTGTTTTACTTGGTTTTCGTTGGATATGGTCTGAGTCCTTCACTATACCCAATCATCCTGAACCCGCTAAAGGCGTGCTGGACCTTCGAGGTTGGGACCTCGCCAATGCTTCCCCCATATCCCTGGATGGAGAATGGGAATTTTACCCCCATGCGTTAATCTCTAATCGTGACGCGAAGATGACGGAAAAGCGATCCACCACAAGTATTCAAGTTCCCGGTGACTGGCGGAATGCATTACCCGAATCCTCCTCGTCATATGGGTATGGTACGTATCGTCTTCGCATTCTTTTAGATCCATCTGTGAGAGAAGTCTCTCTCTGGGCTCAGAAAATCCAGACATCATCGATCATCGAGATAAACGGGACCATTGTTGCTGAATTCGGTCAACCTGCCACCCATGCCGAAGCCTATCGACCAGAAAGGACTGCATTTACGACTTCCTATGCGCTTGACGGTTCCACCGAACTTAATCTTCTGGTGCAGACAGCCAATTTTGACGATCCATATAGCGGTGGGATCACGCGCTCTCTCTATTTTGGTTCTCCAGAAGCCATTGGAAGTGAACGAGGATTATCGATTGATTTGCAAAAGATCACTTTTGCCATACTGCTCCTGCACAGTTTATACGCTTTTGTCATGTTTCTGTTTATCCGGAAGGAACGAGCTCTGCTGACATTTTCCCTGTTAACGCTCGCAGCTGCCCTCACAGTCGCTTCCGACCATGACAGTCTGTTGTTGAGCTGGATGCCACTGAACTTCACTTGGATGGTTAAGGCCAAAGCGTTGTCCTATCCATTGTTCGCATTCTTCCTGCTGCAGATGGCCAGAAGTTTCTCCCATAGTGTACAATGGTGCAAACTTTTTCATGCCTATGCCACTGTATTTGGTGTCTACTTTATATTTCTATTGATTGCACCGGTGACTCTTGTCTACCATGTGCTGGAGACAGGACTCTCTAATTTCCTATATCTATTTGCCATCGGCTGGTCGGTGTACCTGTTCTTCCGAATGGCTGCCGAGAAGAGAAGTGACGCCAGCTTTTTGTTATTTGCGGCAACCAGCAGCTTATCCAGCGTACTATGGGGAATTGTAAACTCACATAGCGAAATTACCAATGTGTATTATCCAATTGATGTTATTGCGGCCATATTCGGCTTCTCCGCGTATTGGTTCAGAAAATACTTCCGTAACTCAAGCGAAATTGAGAAGTTGTACGAACAGCTCAAAGAGGAGGATCGCCAGAAGGATCAGTTTCTTGTGAATACGGCTCATGAGCTTCGCACACCGCTGCATGGCATCATCAATATAGCCGAGAGCATCGCAGTCCGTAAACGGCGTACATCAGGTGATCAGCAGCAGGCAGAAGACATGAAACTGTTAGTTACCATCGGCCGACGCATGTCCCAACTCGTTGATGATCTCCTTGACGTGATTCGCCTGAAGGAAAAACGCATCAAGCTTCAGAAGAAACCATTATCTCTTGCATCTGTCATTCCAGGTGTAATCGGTATGTTCCGATTCATGGCAGAGGGTAAGCCCATCCATATGCAGGTGAATATCCCGGATTCATTACCGCTTATTCAGGCCGATGAGAGAAGACTTGTTCAGGTTCTCTACAACCTGTTGCATAATGCGCTCAAATTCACCGATGAAGGTTCGATTACCGTCTCTGTTCAGGAACATGGAGAGCGTGTCTTGATTCACGTATCGGATACAGGTGTTGGCATAAGTGAGGAGATACAACAGCGCATATTCGAGGCGTATGAGCAGGGGACTCCAGAAGCTCGCTTAACTGGGGGAATCGGGCTCGGTCTAAATATCAGCAGACAGCTCATCGAACTCCATGGCGGCCAGCTCACCGTACAATCTGAACCTGGGCAGGGGTCGATCTTCCAGATTTCGCTTCCACGGGAAGATACCGCATCGCTATCGGATCAGACTGAACAGAAATGGGACGTTCACAGCTTCGATGAGATTGCGATTGCGGAGTCACAGCAGCAGACCATAACTCAGGATAAGACTGCCGCCCGTATTCTTGCTGTCGATGATGATCCTGTCAATCTGCGAGTACTGATCTCCATGCTTGCGAATGAACCGTATCAGATTCAACCTGCGGCCTCGGCGCTTGAAGCTCTCCAATTGCTGGAGAAGGAGCCGTGGGACTTATTGATTGCCGATGTCATGATGCCTCATATGTCGGGTTATGAATTAACAGAGAACGTACGCAAGCGTTATTCGGTATCAGAGCTTCCCATCCTGTTGTTGACAGCCCGTAACGAACCAGCGGATGTTTACGCCGGTTTCATGGCTGGTGCTACGGACTATGTCACCAAGCCCGTTGATGCCGTTGAGTTAAGGCATCGCATCGGATCACTAATCGTGCTGAAACAATCCATTGATGAACGGCTGCGCATGGAAGCTGCTTACTTACAGGCACAGATTCAGCCCCATTTTCTTTTTAATACGCTCAATTCCATCATGGTGCTTAGTGAGATGGACACGGAGCGAATGCAGAAACTGGGTGATACGTTTATCGAGTATCTTCAGACCAGCTTTCATTTTGTCAATTCGGAGAAAATGGTTGAGGTCACGCATGAGTTGGACCTCTCCCGCGCCTATCTCTACATTGAGAAAGAACGTTTCATGGATCGGCTGAATGTTATCTGGGATATTCCAGATGATCTTGATCTATCGCTGCCGCCACTCACCATTCAACCGCTCATTGAAAATGCAGTTCGACATGGTGTTCTAAGCAAAGTGGAGGGTGGAACCGTGCATATCCGAATCATCAACCAAACAGCGTCCACCCTGATTGAGATTGAGGACGATGGTGTGGGGATGCAGCCCGAGCAGATTGAACGCGCGCTTGCGTGGCCTAAGAAAGGATCTGGGGGAACCGGAGGTATCGGATTAACCAATACGCACCGCCGGTTGACCCAAATGTACGGACAGGGCTTAAGCATCGTCAGCTCACCGGGCCAAGGTACGAAAGTATCCTTTGTCATCCCTTTGGACCGCAGCACCGGAGTCTGAGTGATAAGATAGTTCTCCAACGCTAACGGGCATTCAGTATAGCCCGTATCTGTATGCTTCGTATAAAGTCTAAGGCGAGCCTGATAGTGAAGGACATATTCATGTCCATGTTCGGGTTCGGGTTCGGGTTCGGGTTCGGGTTCGGGTTCGGGTTCAGGTTCAGCTCCAAGCTCAGTCATATCAAATAAAACCCAAAAAGAGCTAAGCACGGGCTTCATCCCGGCTTAGCTCTTTTTGGGCTTAATCATTATCTAACAAGATTAGATTAATCGTTATACGTGAAGGACATGTTTTTCATCCGATAACCCCAGCGCCTTGGCTGTTGAAGAATGAACCTCTTTGAGAAGATCCAGGTTCTCCACAAGTGATATGCCATAGGATGGAATCATTTCCTTGATCTTCGGCTCCCATGCCTCCATATGCTGCGGGAAACAACGCTGAAGAATCTCAAGCATGACCTGAACCGCGGTGGACGCACCCGGTGATGCACCTAGCAAAGCCGCGATTGTTCCATCTGCAGATGTAACCACTTCCGTACCGAATTGGAGCGTACCCTTGCCACCTTGGACGGTATCCTTGATGACCTGCACACGCTGCCCTGCCAGAACCATATCCCAATCCTCGCTCTTCGCACCTGGAACAAAGTCACGCAATTCTGCCATACGTTGTTCTTTGGATAACATCAGTTGCTGGATCAGGTACTTGGTCAAAGAGATTTCTTTGACACCTGCGGCGAGCATCGTGAGCAGATTATGCATCTTAACCGACGTGATTAAGTCGGCATTGGAACCTGTCTTCAGGAACTTCGGCGAGAATCCGGCAAACGGCCCGAATAATAGTGACTTTTTATTGTCGATGAATCGAGTGTCCAGATGCGGAACGGACATGGGCGGAGCCCCTACCGAAGCCTTGCCATAGACTTTGGCGTGATGCTGTTCCACGACTTTTGGATTTTTGCACACCATAAAGATCCCACTGACCGGGAATCCGCCGATATGCTTACCTTCCGGAATGCCCGTCTTCTGGAGCAAATGCAGACTTCCGCCGCCGGCGCCAATGAAAACGAATTTTGCCTTATGGCGTTCGACCGCACCACTCTTCAGATTTTTCACGGATAATTCCCATTGTCCATCGCTGGTTCGTTTCATATTCTTCACGCTATGTTGGTAGTGGATCGCCACGTGTTGCTCCTTCAAATGTCCAATCAACATACGCGTTAAAGCACCAAAGTTAACGTCCGTACCGGAGTCAATTTTGGTCGCCGCAACAGGCTCATTACTTGTACGATCTTTCATCATCAGCGGCATCCATTTCGCCAGCTCTTTCTTGTCATCCGAGAATTCCATGCCTGCGAACAGCGGATGATTCGATAAGGAGTCATAACGTCTTTTCAAAAACTGGACATTGCTCTCTCCGTGTACATAACTCAAATGGGGAATCGGCATAATGAAGTCCCGCGGATTACGAATCAGACGGCTATTGACGAGATAGGACCAAAATTGCTTTGAGATCTGAAATTGTTCATTCACCTTAATCGCTTTGCTAATATCTACGGTTCCGTCTGGTCGTTCAACGGTATAGTTAAGTTCGCACAATGCAGCATGCCCGGTTCCGGCATTATTCCATTCGTTGGAGCTTTCCTCTCCTGCAGTGGCTAGCTTTTCGAAAACCTTAATATTCCAGTCTGGTGCCAATTCTTTTAGCAAAGTTCCCAAAGTTGCACTCATAATTCCGGCACCAATCAAGATAACATCTGTACTCGTTTGTCCCTGGCTCATGTCTACCGTCCTTATATCCTATATTTGCCAAAAGGATGTAAGCGTTATCGATTTGGCATTTGCAGCAAACCCATCCTTGAACGGGATCGCACCTTCTCTGAATGAATATAACCTGGATCTAGTGTATCAATAATATAGAGCAATTTAAATATGCAATTTCAAGATATTTGCTATTCCATCAGTATACGCTAGTTTACATCGGAACGTTAGCCCGGTTATAGGCCTGAAAGATTTATTTGTTCAAAACAAAGAAAGGAGCCCGGTTTTAGGGGGACTTGGCACATGAAATGTTGTATAGCCTTATGAAGTCGTGAAAATGGATGCGCCAAAAGCCGCTTTCGAATGTCTCGATAAGCGGCTCTTTATTGATTTGAAAAGACTATCACAGCCAACGGCGTTTCAGGAAGTACTCAGAAGATCGATATCAGTTCTTTCGTATACGGATGGCGTTCTTCAGCGAACAACGCATCCGCTCCAAAACGGTCAACGATCGAGCCTTCCCGCATGACGATGATGCGCTGGCTCATGCGATGTACCGCGGCCAGATCATGCGAGATGAACAGGTATGACAGACCAAGCGATATCCGCAGATCGGTGAGCAACTGCAGAACGGCACCTTGCGAGATTACGTCCAGGCTGGCCGTCGGTTCATCCAGAACGACAACGTCCGGTTCAATCCCGATGGCACGCGCAATCGTTACACGCTGACGCTGTCCACCACTTAGTTCATGGGGGTAACGTCCCGCTATATCGCTTGGAAGCTCGACCGCTTCAAGCAGCTTTTGGACGTAAGCGTCCTTCGAAGTATAGGTAAAATGGGACAGTTCGGCGTTCCGTCCAAGTTGTTCGTACGGATCGATTAGCGAGTCGGCAATCTTGAGCTTCGGATTCAGTGCAGCCATCGGGTTCTGGAATACAATCTGCATCTTCCGCCGATGAGGTCGCAACCGTCGGCCGCTCAGCCGCACGATATCCTGTCCCCCCAGTATAATTGAGCCTGTATCTGCATCTTCAATCCGCAGCAGACAGCGGGCGAGCGTACTCTTGCCGCAGCCGCTCTCGCCAACCAGACCAAGGCACTCGCCGCGGTTCAGGGTGAATGAAATATCATTCACAGCTGGACGGTCTGCACCTGCATACGTTCGGCTGAGATGTTCCACCTGAAGCACTGGTTGATTTAGGATGCTGGGCGAGGAAGTAGTCTTTGCAACGGCGTTCTCTATACCCGTATCTGTATCTGTATCCGCATGATCCGTATCTGTAGCATTTCTGACTGCCTGACCTGCAACGGCAGTATCTATGACTACATTGTCTATCTCTGTATGGTTTGCGCCTTTAACAAGGTCATGAACTCTCACATTGGTTTCGTCAGACTGGGCGAGTCCATGGCTTTCTTTATTTGCAGTCGTCTTCATTCCGTTCCCACCTCCTTCAATCCAGACTTCAGCGAGCGACTCAGAACGGGAGCTGCCTCGATCAGTTGGCGTGTGTACTCATGCTGGGGATGGTCAAGAATGCGATGCTTGCCACCCGATTCGACGATCTGCCCTTCCTTCATAACAGCCAAACGGCTGGCATAGCGGCGTACATGGCGCCAGTCGTGCGTGATAAACAGAATTGCACAGCCCGTCTCTGCTTGCTTGCGTGCCAGCAACTCCAACACGCGATGCCCGGATACACTATCGAGCGCCGTCGTGGCTTCATCTGCGATTAGCAGACGAGGGGAGAGCATCAGCGATGTGGCAATAGAAGCCCGCTGAAGCTGTCCACCGCTCAACTGGAACGGATATCGGCGCAGCAATTCAGCGCCAAGGCCAACCGATTCCAATGCTTCTTCCGCCCGCTTCTTGCGGGTGGCAGAAGACTTCTCCCCATGAACCTTCTGGTATTCATCAAAGTGTCCGCCAATGCTGCGAAATGGCGTAAACGCTCCTTGGTAGTCTTGAAAAATATACGAGATGCGGCTTCCCCGCAGGGCGCGCATCTCCTTTGGCTTCCGTTCGAGCAGGTCGCTGCCTTCGAACATGACTCGACCCGATGCATGCAGGTTGGGCGGCAGCAGACGACCAATCGCTTGCGAGAGCAAGCTTTTGCCACTACCGCTCTGTCCAACCAAAGCCATGAATTCACCTTCGCGAACAGCCAGAGAGACTTGATCTACAATCGTACGATCCCGACTGGAGATGCTAAGTTCCTCAATGGAGAGAATCATGGCTGCACCTCCTTCTTCACGTCAAACCGGTCTCGCAGATAGTCGCCCAGCATGTTGGCAAGCAGCACTACCGAGACAATGGCGAGACCCGGGTAGATCATCAGCTCTGGCCGAGACTGGAAGTAAGGCCGTGAGTCATTCAGCATCGCACCCCATTCAGGTGTTGGCGGCTGTGCGCCAAGGCCGATGTAGGACAATGATGAGATGAGCAGGATGATTTTGCCCAGATCAAGACTGGCCAGCACGAGCACATGCCCTGCGATATGTGGAAGCAGATGTTTTCTCATGATACGACCGTCCGAAAGTCCGTTGGTCCGGGCGATGCGAATGTAATCCTTTTGGGACTCCGATAAAACCGTACTCCGAACGAGACGCGCATAGCTGACCCACTTAACGATTACAATCGCCAATACCAGATTACCGATTCCCGCACCAAGCAGGCCACTGAGCACAATCGCCACGATGGTATCAGGAAAAGCTAGAAAAGCATCAGCGATCCGCATGAACAGCTTGTCGACCCAGCCGCGTTTGTATCCTGCGATCAAGCCAAACGGAATGCCAATCAGCAATGCAGCACCGAGTGCCAGCAAGCTATACCCCAGTGTTTGGCCGCCGCCAAGCAACAGACGTGTCAGTACATCGCGGCCCAGGTGGTCGGTACCGAACGGATGGAGAGCACTTGCGCCCTGCAATCGTCCGCGCAGATCGGTTAAGGTATGATCATGCTTTAAGTATAAAAAGGCATATAAGGAGGCCGCGATGACCAGCAGTACAAACAGCAGACCAATGATCGCCTGCCAGCTATGTTTTTTAGATTTTGTAGTTGGAATGGGCAGGGGCATGGTTTTCATCGGTGGGCCTCCTTTTCCTTGAGTTTCATTTCAGGATTCAAATAACGATAAGATAGATCAACCGCCGTATTCACGAGGAATACCACGATAGCCATGATCAGGATGTAACCCTGAATCAGAGGATAATCACGCTGGCGGATGGCATCAACGACAAGCTTGCCGATACCCGGATAAGCGAACAACACTTCAATCACGACAACTCCGCCAATCAGGCTGCCGAGACTTACGCCAAATACCGTAATGACAGGCGGAAGACTATGCCGAAACGCGTGTAGCATGAAGATCCGGCCTTCGGATAACCCTCTTGCCCGGGCGGATCGAACGAACTCCTGGCTAAGAGAATCCAACAAGCTGGAACGCAAAAGACGCACATAAACGCTGGAGATGGCAAGTCCCAGCGTCAGAGATGGCAGAATAAGTGAGGTGAATCCATCCCGGCCCATGGTCGGCAGATTGCCAAAGCGTACGCCGAACATGTCGATCAGGATCAGACCCAGCCAGAAGCTTGGCACCGCCGCACCCACAATGGAGAGCATGCGGCTGCCGCGGTCAATCCAACTTCCACGATGAAGCGCTGATAGCGAGCCGAGCGGGATCGCAATGACGAGCATGACCAACAGCGCGCCAATCGTCAGTTCAGCCGTGGCTGGCAGTGCACGCATAAGGGTCTGCATGACGGGCTGGCCAGTCGAATACGATACGCCGAAGTCGAGCCGAACGAAATCGAGCAACCAGTTGCCGAACTGGACAGGAAGCGAATCGTTGAAGCCCATTTCCTCGCGTACAGCTTCGACCTGCTCCTGACTAACGGACAGTTCGTCCACATTCAGGATCGTCAGTACGGGATCACCGGGAGCCAGACGAATGAACAGGAAACTCACAAACATAATGAACAACAGAAAGATAAATACCTCAAGGAACTTTCGAAGCAAAATGCGAAACATTACATCACATCCAGCTTATTGGTAATCATGTAATATTCACTGCGAGTGGTAATCCAGTTCTTGATCTTCTTGCCGTTATAGGCAACGATCGTACCCGGATGCAGCACGAATGAATTCAGCACGTTGTCATGCACGTAGTTGGCTGCCTTCTCGGCAAGCTCTGCGCGCTTCTCCGGTGCAACCGTGAGATTCAGTTCGTCGATAATCTTGGTCAATTCCGGATCTTCCGATCCACTGAAGTTAAGAGCACCCTTCGGATGGTACGTTGCATTCAGGTAGTAACCGGCATCCCCACGAGGAGCGGTCAGATTGCTGTACGTTGCAATATCCCAATCACGATTGGACGCCATATAATCTTCCGGTGTGTCGATCTGGCGAATCTGCACGTCGATCCCGATCTTCTTCGCATCCGATTGGAACACTTGGGCAATCAATGGCAGATCGGCACGAGCCGAATACGTCAGCAGCGTCAACTGCAACGGTTTGCCGTCCTTGGTCATCACGCCGTTTTGCAGGGTGTACCCTGCTTCGCCAAGATATTTTACAGCCACATCAGCTCCGGATTCTGTTGTAGTATCCGTATAGGTTGGTGCGAATGGCAGCGATGGCAGGAACGGGCCGATGGCTCCTTCACCGTAACCAAGCAGGATCGTGTCCACGATACCCTGACGGTCAATCAGCGCATCCAGCGCACGACGAACATTGAGGTCCTTCATACTCTCCCGCTGCATGTTCATCGTTAGTTGATGCACGCGGAACGTCGATGTCGACTCAACCTTCATGCCGTCCAGCGCTTTGAGCGATTCGAGACTCTCGACCTCTGGACGGTATACGATATCTACCTGCCCAGATTTGAGCGCTAGTGTGCGGGCATTGGCATCTTCATTGAATGAGAACGTGATGGAATCCAGAGGCGATGCTCCGTCCCAATATTCATCATAGCGATTCAGTTCCAACTTGCTGCCTGGGGTAAAAGAAGTCAGCTTGAACGGGCCTGTACCAATCGGCTTGTTCACAATGTCCGGCTCACTCACGTCGATAATCGCCGTGTTGGGGTTCACCAGTTCCGAAGCGAACTCCGGGAACGGCTGCGTTGTGGTGATCTCCAGCTTATCGCCCTCGGCTTCAATCGTATCGATCTTCAGTGCGTTCTGAATCGCTACATTCTCTTCCAGTGCCCGCTCGAGAGATGCCTTAACGGATTCACCCGTCATTGGTTTGCCGTTCTGGAAGGTCACGTCATCTCGCAGGTCAATCGTCCAATGCTGCCCGTCTTCGCTCTCCCAGCTCTCGGCGAGCCATGGAGCAACCGTCAGATTCTCCTCATCGAGACGCACCAAAGTCTCTGTAATGCCCGCGCGCAGCGGCACATAGCTGGAATCCACATGTGGATCTAGCGAACTCGTGGAGAAGTTATATAGGAAGTGAACATTTTTATTATCGGTGGATGGTTGCGCAGCGGGACTGGACTCAGATGATCCGCAGGCGCTCAACAGTCCAGCGCTCAAGGCCAAGGAGACCAGCGCTAGCAGTGGCGTCTTTTTATTCAAGGTAATGCCCCTCTCTCTTAATCGTAATCATTATGATTTAAACAATGAGTATTATCATATCGTAATGATTACGTTTTGACAAGAGTTATGTTGGTGGTGAAACGAGAAAAAATCCGACTCTCGGATGAGAGCGGATTCTTCATGTTTTTTGTTACATATGAGGGCTTGATTAGTTGGCATTTCCTTTACGATCCGGGATTGTTTACATGTAGAACCATGCACTCGAAGAGTTACAATCCAGTTTCGTAGTCTTCCAGCAAATGTGACCAGTAAGCTTCGACATTATTCATTGCTATCGGATCAATCTTCTCAAAATAACTACGAAGTGCTCTAGCATACTCATCTGAGGTATATGTACCTTCCAGTCTCATTTTAGTTGCCAGTTCATTTCTAATTAGATGAAACAAAAAGAAGGTTCCCAAATTCTTATTGAGTATATATACGTTGGATTTATCCAATGATGATGTTGTGAAAAACATATCGCTCCCTTGTTTTAGATAGAGACCATACGAGTCACGCATACCATAACTTGCAAAGTGACCAATCTGAATATATTCCTCTCCTTCAATAACTTTCACTTGGAAAGCTTCAGATTCATAAAAGGAAAAATCATCATACTGTTCTGGGACTCCTATGTCGATTAAAAAATGAGCATTCTCTTCAGTTACTCCCCAAGCTTTTAGTTTAGTATAGTCATAATTAAACATTTCCGTGTCATAGTAGTCCTTTATTTCTACGATATCAAAATTCATGCTCTCACTCCTCTAACCTTTTTAATGCTTGAGCTAGAGCTATACGACTTATCTAAGAAATCACTGGTGCGACCAGGCCTCCAGTCCCTCATCACTTATATCAATTGGTGCCTGTTTAGACATGTATTCGGCATTTGCTAGAGGAAAAGCATAACCACCTGTAATAATCTCACCATGCTTTCTTCTAATGGTTCCTCCCCTTTCGATTAAAAGGATCAAAGGTTCATACAAATCGTGAAACTCCAGCGCAATTTCATTCCCGGAATCAAATAATAACAACCATTCCAAATATGCTTCACACATTCCTTTTAGGAAACCGTTTTTCAATTCCTTTAACTGTGGACATTTTTCAGTTATATCCAGATCAACGTCATATCCGAACGCACGAGAAGCGTTGAAGAAGGGATACGATGTTTTCAAATGGTATGTAGTGGTCAAGATTGCTGCTCTTCTAATATACTCCTGTAATAATGCCATGTTTGAGGGCTCATCTGTTCCACCGGAAGTACTCCAATTGATGCTGTTTATCCTTTCTATACCTTTATATAATTGATTCATTAATACCTCCCCCTATAGAGACAACTACTCAATACTAATAAATTCCCACATCAAGCTATCACCCTCAGAACATATACAGAATTGTACTTTCACTAATAAATGCGCTAGGCAATATATCTAGTAAATTTTCAATTCTACCCGTCATATAATCTAACTCACTCCCGTTTAAATGTTCCTTTGCCCACTCACTTAATCGTTTTAACTCAACCACAGCAGCTTCTAATTGGTGAAAATATATTTTAGATCCATCCCGAATCAGGATTATTCCTAATTCATGTATTGCTGCCTCCCAGTACTCATCATAAAATTCCTGAGTAGCGATATTCTCACTGAGTGTCAGCTCACTATTCCGGTCTTCCATATCACCGTTATATCTGTATAGACCTACGGACATTATTCCCCTCCCGATCGATTATGAACCTACTAGAGCTACGTACGAGGTAACGACTAAATAACGCAGTCCTCTAGCAACTGCGTTATCGCATGAAAAATGGCTTCTTAAATCAACCCTGCCATATCCTTCTCAATAAAGTTTCCATCCAGTAAATCATAAGGCCAGTCATAGATATCAGGGTTCTCTCTACAATGCGAGTTAATGACAAGTTGACCATCAAACCGCAGAAAGATCACACCAGTTTCACTATCTGTCAATGCAATATCCTCATCTAATTTGTCCTTTAGAGTATTAATCGCTTGGAATATGATTTGTAATCCCTCTTCGGGTGAGCGTGAGAAAACGGAAATATTGATACAATAATTAATATTTATATTCAACTCTTCTCTCGTAAAACTCACTAACTCATCATCGTCTTGTACGATAACTGAGAAGTTAGGATTGGCAATCTTGTAATAATCGTCCCTCGATTTCATATAAGTCTCCTGAGAAAAATCTTTTAGAGAACTCAATAATAAATCTGCTAATTGCTTCGTGTCTTTTTTATAAAATAGGTGCAATGCTAAATCCATACTATTCCCTCCGGGAACCATATAAAAAATGTAGACGGAATCTAGGTTACAATTTTCAAATCATTTTCGGATCTTTATAGCACCAATCAGAGTCATAAGGCTTTGAATATATCTTTTGTATGTCTTCCCAAGTGTAGACCCAATCGTAATCAGACACCCAGAAATAGTCGGATCTATTAAGATTCAGATATTCATAAACGAAACGAAGAATGACCTCTTCTGCTCCAAACACTTCTTCTATTGTACCTACTCGAATGAGTTCGTGATCCGAATCCAAATCAAGATCTTCATAGTCACTGAATATTACACTCTTATTTTCCTTTGCCTTCACATACATAATGAATTGATGATTATTCTCATCGCTGTTGTAGGAATGAGCCAGTATGTTCAACGTTGTAGAAGAGAATTTTCCATTTTCAAGATTCTTATGATTATCAAAAATAATCCGGTTATCGGAGTTAAATGCTGCGATCATAGTGTCAGACAAAAACTTTTCTGGCGTATACTTCTCACGCGCTATCAGGAAAAACGCATTGGTTCCCATTAGTTATCCTCTTCTTTATTAGTTTAAGGACTGTAGAACCGCTATGAACGGAGGATGACCCGTTTCTTGGTTTTGTAACAAACTTGGTTTACGAAATCTTAAACTCGTCTGCAGTTCAATTACAGGTGCTTCAGCCCTGACTTCTTTAAGCAAAACTTTTATCCAAAGGGGCACAAGGGTACTCTACAACCCAACATCTTTATAACAGAATCAATATCGAACTCGCGTCCATCTAAATTATTCGAATTCAACATCCCCCGGTAAAGATATTCGTCTGTAGAATTTAAAGATTTACCCAACTCCTCCATCGGAGTGATTATGAATTTACTGTTCTCACCCAGTACTTCGTTATAATAGAAAGATAATTCATCTACAGTTCTTAATAAGTACTCCTTAAAAGAATCTAGATCCATATATTTAATCAACATGCCTACTCCGTTAATTTAAAATTCATTCTCCCACGGCAGCTTCTAACCATTTTGCTGCATCTTGACCCAGAAGGACCGTTGGGTTGTCAGGAGTACCGACATTAATGCTATGGAAATTCGCAAAGTTGCATTAGAAAATTCAGTATAAGATAGGTCCGACTTATAAAAATCACAATTTACTAATTCTGCATCGTTATAAGTTGACGAACTTAAACCTGAGGCATGGAAATCCATGTTGTTCAGACTAAGATTATCAAAATTACAGCTAGTCACATACGATTGTTCCAAACACACACACCAGTTAACTCATAATGTTGAAAATCAACTTCCTGTAATCTTAGCTTCTCACCTTCTTGACCACTAGTCTCAACCCATTTTTTGTGAAGCTCAAATTTAAGGTCTAAATTTATTTCATTATTTTAAAGGCCAACCTTTTTCAAAAAAAGTTCTAATAATTCAGCGTACTCTTCCTGATCTTCTTCATCAGCCCATTCGAATTGAGAAAGATCTCTCTTGATAGTCTGGAGTAATCTTTTTAGTTGTGATAAGTCTCTGAAATTATTCGTTTCAATAGAATAAAGAAGCTTCAACAGATGTCCATCATACATCTCCCCAGCAAGAGGATCTTCTGATAAAATTTCTATAGCCTTTTCTATACCAAGATCTATAAGCACATGTTGGCCCAACATTCTACTAACATCTTCTAAGTCAAGCTCACTCACTTTCTTATTAATAAGTCTATCGTACCAATGATCCAAAGGTGAATCAGAGTTATCAGTCTGAATATTTTGATCTATTGAATATATTTCTTTAATTAATTTACTCATTTATTTTATTCCTCCAAATGGTTCAAATAAATCCTCGATTTTTTTTAAATTAGTATTGGCCTTGTCCAATGCCCCCTCCAATGTACTTTTCAGTGAAGGCGATAGATTAGGGTTCTTTAGAGAACCTTCCAATCCGCGTTTTATTTTACTTAATCCTTTGTATGAGTCCTGCATCTCTTGTAAATGATTCCAATACCCACCTGTTTTTTTGTTCGGCACTGGGTTTCCTTGTAAATCACGTAAAGTACCCGAAAAATCCATCTCAGTAAGATGCTTATCAACTATATTATCTAATGTTGTAAGGTTCCTTTGTTGCGCTCTAGAAAGGCCCCCGACGATAGGCGAGTTTGGTGTTCCCTCTGTTGCTCTCTCCGCTGGCTTATTAACTAATTTCGCTTCCGATTCAGCTTTCTCAATATGCTTCTTAATTTTCGCCACAGCTGGATTAGAAGCAGGCAACCGAAACGGCCCTTTACCACCCGGCATACTCCCACGAACCATTTGAATCCCCATGAAAATCTGACTGAACTTCAGAGACGCCACCATCATCTGAGCATATTTATCCGATACAGGCTCTCCCGTCGTAGGATGAATCCCCATCTCAAACGCTTTGATCTGTAATGCAAAAATATCTTCCCCAGGCGGTTCAACGTTCACAGCTTGCATGCGATTAAAGTCCAGATGTCCCTGGTCCCTCTCATAAGCCTGAAGGGCAGCCTGATCCGTAACACCTTTCTCGTTCACAGGCATCATTTTACCAAGCATCGCATTATAGGCCATCCGATAGCCCTTGTCACCCGAACCTGAATCACCTGATGATTTGGTCATCATAGCTGCGGCGCCGACTGCTCCAATCGCACCACCCAGACTTCCCTTCTGAGCATCTGCATCTTGGAAACGCGTGGCGATATCCTTCAATTCCTTGGATGTATTCACCATACTCTCCAGCGCTTTATCCAGTATAGGTCGTGACTGCTCGAACTCATAGTAAAATCGCTCCTGCGTCGCGCCCATCCACATCGCCTGAACGAACATGATCTGTCTCATCAGATCACTTCGTATACTCTCCAACTGCTGTCTGGCCTGATCCACCTGATTCGATACGTGATGTAGTTGTTCAGGGGTAACTTTGATTGTACTCATAACGTTTCTCCGCTCATTCAAAATAGGATTATCCTATGTTAGCAGAAGTGTGATATGTAAACTATCCGGCTAACATCCTGATTTCACCATGGTAAAAACACAAGCTTTGCTCCTCATCGGTGCTATGGTCCTATATGCATATACCCACTTCAAGGCATATCCTACCAGTTTCAGTAAACACCTCTTCTACTTCATTTCCTCAAGCATCATTCGATACCGCCCAATTTGCTCCTCTGTCGCCTCTTCCCGCAATGATTCCAACAATGCCGTGCACTTTATAAAATACCGATCCATCCCTAGCTTATCCGCTAACCAGATTGCCTGCAAAATGAACTCCACTGCCTCCTCTGGTCTTCCCATCCACTGTTCATACAAAGCCCGCTGATAACAGCAATGGTACACATCATCGTTGTTTGAAGAACCATTCTCTCTAACTACACCCTGTATCTGACCCTCGAATACCTGTAAAACCCGATCAATCTGCCATCTATGCCGCACTGCTGCTTCCGTAATCACTTTCAGACCCACCAACCTTTTCTCCGGATGCTCAAGCAAAAAGTTCACAAACTCCTCCAGCAGTTCCACCTGCCCGGCTTCAATCTCAAGCGCATACCGATTCACCTGTGCCTTATGCCTGAACTCCTGCACCACCTGCATGCCTACCTCATCCAGATCCTCCATCCATCCCAGTTCTGCATATTGATCGATACATGCCCTAGCCTGATCTACCTGTCCCATCTTCTGGTGAGCCATCCCCCGCATGAGGTGACTGAACCCGTAATAGTAGACCAAGGGCCGCTCGATATGTATATGGGGTGCAGGCACTCCCTTTGACTGATACTTCCGCCGCTCTTCATAGATGGACTGCACACATTGATATAACATGTCTGCCCTCTCCATCACCTTGTTCCAATTTTCAAAAGCCACAGCCATGTCCAGCATTTCAACAATGATGTCCGGTTTGAGTGATTTTAGGATAGATTTTCGCAAAAGGAGATCCTCCTTAATTATCCATTTTCTGATAATTGTATAGATAAACCAAAAGAAGATCAATATAAATTGTACTTATAAGTACTTTTATTTAACGGTACAGTTTGCACATATTAGTCTGTATGGATTCCATAACCTCTTCTAACCTTAAGTGGAGGTGATCAAATGAGTTTACCAGAGGACGTAGGAAATCGAATACGTGAATTAAGGAAGGCCAAAGGCTGGACTCAGGAACAACTGGCCGAAGCAGCAGGTCTTCATTACAGCTATATTGGTGGAGTTGAACGGGGAGATCGTAACATTTCTTTGGAGACTCTTGAGAAAATAATAAATGGATTGCAGGTCACTGCTGAAGAAATCTTTAAATTCAAAGAAGACTCTGAGTACAAAAGAGCCTTGGACGAGCATATAACTTTAGTTAGCGGCAAAAGTACAGATACTATCGTATCATTGACCAAAATTAGCAAAGAAGTTTTAAATGCTATCGAAAAATCACATAAAGATTCCGATTAATCATATCTGCGGCATCATCAACCGCTAACACCAAAAAGAGTGGAGTAACGCCTCCACTCTTTTTTAATTTCCTTTTCAAACAACTCCCCGCTCAAACTCCGCAAACTCCACTCTGTTACGCCCATTCTGCTTCGCCTGATACAACGCCTTATCCACCGCAGCGAATAGCTGGGTCAAATACCCCTCCGGATTGTCCGGCACATGCTCCACTTCAAAATCCTCAAAGGAAAGAATTCCAATACTAATCGTAATCGACACCTGCGTAATCTCGTGATCCACCATAATGCGGTTGGACTCCACAGCGGTCCTCACGCGCTCTGCGATTTGGTTGGCCAAGTCATGCTCCGTATGCGGAAGGTAGATCATGAACTCCTCCCCGCCATAGCGCGTTAGAATATCCGTACTGCGAATCGATTGTTTAACAGCCTCTGCCGTGCGGACGAGCACTTCATCGCCGATGACATGTCCGTAGCGATCATTAATCGCTTTGAAGTAGTCGATATCGAGCAACAGGAGTGAGAATGGTGTTTTGTATTGAATATTGGTTATGACCTCGTGATTCAGATGCTGGGTCAGATAACGTCGGTTGTAACAGTTGGTCAAACTGTCCGTCAGCGCGAGTTCCTCCAGTTTGCGATTGGCCTCGGATAACTCCTGACGGATCAGGTCCAGCGCCTGATTGCGCTCCTGTAGCGTTACGTTCTGCCGATTCATCTCTTTCACATAGAAGCGCTCCTGCGAGACATCCTGGAACGTGAGGATATGACCGATCGGCACAAGAGCCGAATCGACAATCGGAGAAGATTGCAGGATATAGTGCCGGATGTTGTTATCCCGCTCCACGATCACTTCAATCTGAGAGAGGGTATTTTCCTTTTTCTTATAATGATTCACGAACTCCCGACAGCTGCCCACAACATGAACCGACTCCAGAAATAGCTCCATATCAAAAGAATCCCCCACATGCAGATCCATAAAGGATCGCGAGGCTTTGTTCGCTTCAACAATGACTTCATTCTCATCAAGTACCAGGATGCCATATGGAATCGTATTGATTACATCCTCATGTGCAATGGAGACCAGGTCGAACACGTTGTATCTTTTGATCACATAGACGAAGAACAGGTCTGACAGAAAGATCCCCAGCGAAGTCATGCCAGGAATGATGGGCAACCAGCGGGCTAGAACCACATTCAGGATCGCATCAATGGTTGCAAACACAGCCAAGACCAAGATGCCCCATAGGGTGATCCGCACCTGTTTTTTGATCATGGCAGACGTCTGCGATGAATACACCGCCCGGAACAGAACGACGAGAGACGTCAAGAAATAGCTCACCAGAATAACCATCACAACCCAGAACCAAGGACCGTAAGCCCGCTCGATATACCCGCCCTCCAGCGGGATGACGAACTCATTCCATGGATTAGCGACCACACCTATAGCCCCGATCACCGCAGGGACAAATAGCAAAAACGTTCCTTTTGCACTTAAGCGCTCTGAATAGCCGGTAATAAAGATCGTCAGTAGAAGCCACCCGCTCCCAAGCAGGGAGACCGCAACAAAAGATAACGTAACATAGAACAACTGCAGACCAGAATCATCCGTGAGCGTACTGGCAAATTGACAGAAAGGCCAGAGCATCATCAACCCGTGAAACAAAAAGTACACCTTATGTAAATTCGTAATTCTAACCGTAGCAAACACATATACACCTACACCGAACAATAGGACAAATAAAAAGAGATCATACCATACTAATGGGTTCACGAATCTTCTCCTTCTTAGATGCTACAATGACAACGTGGTTGTTCATGATTCTATGGGATACTTCTATTAAACTTCAATAAACATCTATACTATACTGCTACGTCAATTCTATTGGTTAATTTAACCATATCTTATCACACCACCCTAAGGGTGAGTAGCCCATACACTGGAAGTCTGACCAACCTCTGATCGAAATGCTGATCTATTTCTGATGATATATGAATGCTTTTGAAGGATTGGAGTGCAACTAGGAGAGGACATCAACTGCTCAGGAGATATTCAGATATCAGCATTTGACGGATATTGAGCCATCCGGCTACCGGACGGCCCTTGTATCATTCGGTTACTGCATCCAGAGGGAGATTGTCCGTGAACAGATCAGGGTTATCCTTCAACATCTCCGTAATTACTTCCGCCGTCTTAGCCGCATCACACACTCTTACGACTGCATCACCAAGTTTTCCTTTACGCATCGCGCCTTCACGAACCAGTACCTCGTCTACTTTCCAGAAATGCTCCGACCATGGCAACCCACAATGTCTGCGGGATGGTACTGAAATCTGGCTTCCATCCGGTAAAACCGTATACAGCATCTCATGCTCGTCCGTCATTCTGCCAGGGATATCCACCCACTCTTCGACGCCATGGATAAATGTATTCCGCTTCAAATCAACGCCTACCAACACGATCGTCGCTTTCCGATCGAGCAATTTCCCCCATGCTGAACCTCTCGCACATGGTGTATCGAAGAGATGATCATCCTTCGTAAATGCCTCTGCGTCCCTTCCCAGTGCCGCTACCGAGTGCGTAGGGTGCCACGAACGAACCACGCCCGGACGTTTACGGAAAAGCTCAGGCAGAATGCCTACGCAGCATACAGAATTTTCCACGTGGAACATTGGGTTATCCGCATTAATGGTAGACCACGTATGGGTGGGAAGCACCAACAATCCGTCTTTCATATAATCGCTAAAGGCATCCAACACGGTGTCTGCCCCACCTTCAACCTCACCTATACTTTTCATTGAAGAGTGAATAAGCACCGTACTTTGCCCATCCAATCCGAGCTGCTCCAGTTGCTGCATCAAGCTTTCTTTTGTGTACATATCCTTCCCTTACCTCCTTCATTTCTTATCTCTTTTCAATGGAAAAGCAATTCCTTGCTCAGCTTCACATCATGCTTCTCAGCATAACAAACAAAGGGCCGAGGGTTAACCCCCGGCCACAGAGAAAGATTTGTATAAGTTCATGCAGTAGCTGCCACTCCACTTTTTACTTAATAATAACGTACTCCAGATTCACCAGCTTCGCATATGTCACGATCTGATCTGTTGTCAGGTTCAAGGATACCACCGTATGGTGACCGCCACCATTTTCGATCCATGCTTTTACCCCGTCCTGGAAGTTTGGCTTCACACTCCACAGAACACGTGCTACCGGCAGGTTAGGTGCTGGAACGGTTGGCTCAAACGCGGATACTTCGTTGATCAGCAGTTTGTAATGTGTACCGAAGTCTGCCATGGATACCACGACACCCTCGCCTGCTTTGCCGTCGAACACAAGACGTGCAGGATCTTCGCGATCGCCAATACCCAGTGGGGACACGATGATTCTCGGTTTGGTGCTGGCAAGTGTCGGATCCACTTCAAGCATGTGAGATTGAAGGATTGCTTCCTGTCCAGCAGCCATCTCGTAGGTGTAATCTTCCATGAAGCCCGTGTTCTCGTTATGAGCCATGATTTTCAGCAAACGATCCAGTGCAGCTGTTTTCCAGTCACCTTCACCGGCAAATCCGTACCCTTGAGCCATCAGCCGTTGTACTGCCAGACCTGGAAGCTGCTTCATGCCATGCAGATCTTCGAAGTTTGTCGTAAAGGCGCTGTAACCACCTTCGTCCAGGAAACGTTTGATCGCAATTTCATAGCTCGCTTGCACACGTACGCTGGCTTCCCAAACTTCCTTGCTGTTTGTGCCATAGTCGAATTCATAGAGGTCTTTATACTGAGCAATCAGATCATCGATTTCCTGCTCTGTTACAGCGTTCACGTATTGCACGAGGTCGCCAATGCCGAAGTAATCAACCGTCCATCCGAATTGGATCTGCGCTTCCACTTTATCGCCTTCGGTCACGCCAACGTTGCGCATGTTATCACCGAAGCGAGCGACTTTGAGGTTGAAGCCTTCGTTAAAGGCAACCGCTACGTCCATCCAGTCTGCAACCTGTTGTTGCACTTCCGGGCGCTCCCAGTAGCCAACAACGATTTTGTTTTGTTTTTTCAAACGAGCATTGATGAAGCCATATTCGCGGTCACCATGTGCCGCTTGGTTCAGGTTCATGAAGTCCATATCAATGGTTGCCCACGGAATGCTTTCGTTGAATTGGGTTGCCAAGTGCAGCAAAGGTTTTTGCAGCAATTTCGTACCACGAATCCACATTTTCGCCGGGGAGAAGGTATGCATCCATGTGATGACACCCGCTACTTCGTCGCGGTAGTTGACTTCCTTCATTGTGCTCGTGATTTTATCTGCGCTGACCGCCAGGTCCTGCAATACGAGCGGGTATGGCAGCACGCCACTTGCATTAAGGGCATCCGTAATTTTCTGTGCGTTGGCTTTTACTTCACCCAGTGCTTCTTCACCGTACAAGTGCTGTGAACCGACGACAAACCAGAATTCTTTTGCTGCTGTTGCTGACATATAATCATCCTCATTTCATTATTTTATAGTTGAACAATATGGGTTTACACTAGAACACTGCGAAGCCAGAATAATCTTCCGATCACTGTTATCCCCAGATTTTTTGATTCCCTTTTCTAAAGGGAAAATCCGGGGATAAAGGTGAACGCTCCGCTTCTCCAGCTTTCTTCTGTCTTCTCCGTTATTGTGTAAAAAGTATAGTTGAACAAGTCATTCGCACAACTAAACCTCTTGGAAGCCAGAGCATGCTTCCAGTCACTTATAACCGACTACTTCTGTCCGTAATACGCGTCTTTTCCGTGTTTGCGCAGATAGTGTTTATCCAGGATGCCTTGTGGCAGTTCCTTCGCGAAGTTATTCAATTGGCGCGCGTACAGATTCATTTTGCACACTTCCTCCAGCACGACACTGTTCACCACCGCGGACTTGGCATCTTTCCCCCACGTAAATGGTGCGTGACCATGGAGCAACACTGCCGGAACCGCCATAACGTCAATTCCACGCTGTTCAAACGTTTCAATAATGACGCGTCCTGTCTCCGCTTCGTATCCGCGATCCACCTCGTCCTGGTTCAGGAAACGTGCACAAGGCACCGCTCCATAGAACGTGTCCGCATGTGTCGTTCCCATCACGGGTACGTCCAGTCCGGCTTGCGCCCAGATCGTCGCCCATGTGGAGTGCGTGTGCACGATGCCGCCAATCTCCGAGTAATGCTTATATAGTACGGCATGTGTTGCGGTGTCCGAGGAAGGTCTCATCTCACCCTCCACCACGTTACCATCCAGATCAACCACAACCATATCGCTTGCTTTCATCACATCGTAGCTAACGCCACTTGGTTTAATGACGAACAGACCACTTTCCCGATCAATTGCACTGACGTTACCCCATGTGAATTTCACAAGTCCGTGTTTGGGCAGTTCCAGATTCGCCTGGAATACCTCTTCTTTCAGTTGTTCTAACATGTTATTCCCTCCCGTTCTCTACCAGATGATCTACAGCTGATTGCTCAATCGTGAGACCACTCCGGTAGCGTTCGATAAATGCTTCAAACCCTTTCACATCCGATGCATCCGGCGCCACTTCGACTCCCTCCACATCGTTAAAGACCTTCTGCTCCAGGAACACATCCAGGCTCTCCTCTTGGTCCTTGTTGATCATGTACGAAGCCAGAAGTGCCATGCCCCATGCGCCGCCTTCACCAGCGGTAGACATCACCGACACCGGTACGTTCATCGCAGCAGCCACAATTCGTTGTCCGACGACAGGAGTCTTGAACAGACCACCGTGTGCCAAAATACTATCAATGGCTACATTCTCTTCCTCCGTCAAAATGTCCATGCCAAGCTTAAGTGCACCAAAGGCACTAAACAGATGTGTCCGCATGAAGTTCGCCAGACTGAAGTTGCTTTCCGGGGAGCGGACAAACAATGGACGGCCTTTCTCAAGTCCCGTAATGTTCTCACCGGAGTAGTATCCGTAGCTGAGCAAGCCACCCCCATCAGGGTCTGCCTCCAAAGCCTTGTTAAACAACACGCTGAACAACTTGCCGTTATCCACTTCATATCCCATCGCTTGAGAGAATTCACGGAACAGTCCCACCCAAGCGTTGATATCACTGGAACAGTTGTTGGCATGCACCATCCCTACTGGACTACCATCCGGTGTGGTGACCATATCGATCTCGGGATACACTTTGGATAATTCTTTCTCCAGTACGATCATGGCAAATACCGAGGTGCCGACCGAAATGTTCCCCGTGCGTTTCTTCACGCTATTTGTTGCCACCATACCCGTTCCGGCATCGCCCTCTGGCGGACAGAGCGGAATGCCTGCTTGCAGATCTTGCGAAGGGTCGAGCAACTTGGCTCCCTCTTCCGTCAATGCTCCTGCGTTCTCACCAGCGAGATATACCTTCGGAAGCAGGTCCTCGACCTTCCACGGATAACCTTTGCCTGCGATCCGTTCATCGAACTGTTGGATCATGGATGGGTGGTAATTATGTGTAGCCTCGTCAATTGGGAAAATGCCTGAAGCATCGCCGATGCCAATCGCCTTATTGCCCGTCAGCAACCAATGGATGTATCCAGCCAGAGTTGTCAGGTGATCGATCCGTGGCACATGCGCTTCTTCATTTAAGATGGCTTGGTACAAGTGAGCAATGCTCCAGCGTTCCGGAATATTGAATTGCAGAAGTTCCGTCAGCTCCCTAGCAGCTGCTCCCGTCGTCGCGTTACGCCAGGTGCGGAAAGGCACCAGCAGTTCGCCTGCGCTATCCAATGCCACATATCCGTGCATCATGGCCGAGAATCCGATCGAACCAACTGTTCTCAGCGTGATTCCGTACTTCTGTTCCACATCTTGCTTCATCTCCCGATAAGCCGTCTGCAGACCTGTGATAATATCCTCCTGGTTGTACGTCCAATATCCGTCTTTCAGAAGGTTCTCCCATTCATAACTGCCTGACGCAATGGTCTCAAAATGCTCGTCAATCAACACCGCCTTAATCCGTGTTGACCCAAACTCAATTCCAAGTGAAGTAGCGCCCTTGGTAATGGCTTCTTTCAAGTCCGATTGACTCATAATCACATGTATCCCCTCTCCGGTTGCGATTCCACATCCCTTAGGATGCATATATAAGATGAAGCTTTTACTTAGGGCAGTGGCTAAACTACATTTTGTATAAATGCTTCCTGTTGTGTTTTCAAAGAATGCGCTTTCCTTTTCTGACAGCCTTAGTATATTTTTTGTACGTACATTTGTCAATAATGTATAATAGTTATACTTACAAATGACACATATTGTACTCTGTTTGACCTTTCAAAGGTCTTACACAGCTATAAAATGGCTATGCTGTAAGGTACACCTCCATGCGAAAAAGCCGAATATGTACGGTTCATTTCGAAAAATGTTCGGTTTTATTTGCTTCCCATCTGAATCATGCTAGAATATGTACGTACAACTATTGAAAGAACAACGTGATATAGATGAGTAATGATGAAAGAAGTGGACTACGTGAAGCCAAAATACCAGGTCATCATTGATGATATTAAAAGTCATATCCTTTCGGGGACATATAGCATAGGCGAACAGATCCCAACCGAGTTGGCATTACAGGAGAGCTACACCGTAAGTCGCCAGACGGTACGGAAGGCCATTTTGGAGTTATCAAACGAAGGATTTTTACGAAGCGAAAAGGGTTCAGGGACCTACGTTAGCAATCAGTATCGATTGCGATCTGGCAGTAATACGTCCAAGAAAACGATTGGCGTGATCACGACATACATCTCGGATTACATCTTCCCGTCCATCATCCGCGGTATAGAGAGTCGTCTGAATGAGGACAACTACTCGTTACTGCTGGCCAGCACCAATAATGATGTGGCACAGGAGAAAAAAGCACTCGAAATGATGCTCTCCTACGGCGTGGATGGCTTGATCGTCGAACCGACCAAAAGTAATCTGTACAATCCCAATATTGCATACTACCTGTCATTCAAGGAGCAGGATGTACCGTTTACGATGATTAATGCATTCTATGAAGAGTTGGAGGTTCCGTTCTTCTGCCTGGATGACGTGCAATCCAGTTATCTTGCCACACGGGAATTGATCTCCAAGGGTCATACACAGATCGGCATTATTGCGAAAATGGATGATTTGCAAGGTAAATATAGGATGAAGGGGTATATCAAGGCACTTGGTGAAGCGAAGTTACGGTTCCATCCTGATCAAGTGCTTTCCTTTGATACCGCATCGAAACCGGAGTTATCTTCTAATGTAGCAACGTATCTGGATGAAAACAGGGATTCGCTCACCGCAATCGTCTGTTACAACGACGAGGTGGGACTGGAGGTCGTGCATGCTTGCAGGCAGCTGGGGATTTCCATCCCGGATGAGTTATCCATCATTGGTCAGGACAATTCGTATATCGCCAAGAACGCCAACATTCGGCTTACCACACTAACCCATCCCCAAGAGCAAATGGGCCGCGATGCTGCCGACTGGGTAATCAAGAATCTGCAAGGCAAAAAAGATCTGCCGACGAACACCTACTATCAGCCGGTGCTGGTTGAGGGAGAGACGGTGAAGGAGATCGACGTGGAGTAATATTGCTGTGTGCAGCACGGGCGTTAAGTTGTTACCAAGCGCTTCTATCCACACTTAAAGAAGGCCGTCAGAATAATCTGCGGCCTTCTTTGTTCTTGTCCATTATCATGAAGAATTATCTTTTTCCGATATTATAAGCTGCTTCAGTGGAGACCGACAGAACTTACTTTGCCTGATCCGCTTCTTCGCTTACCAAACTTACAACGATGCCTTTCTTCTCCAAGTTTTTCACAACCTGCTCTGCACGTTCATTCAACGGATTGTCCGCCAGATATACCTCTGTCAGATGCGGAATGGTTTCGAGCACTGCAATATCCTTAATGAGGTTATCTTCTACATAAAGATACTCCAGGGTCGGATGATTTTTTAGAGGTTTCAGATCCTGAATTTTATTATCATTCATAATGACCCATTCCAACTTTAATTTGCGAAGAGGACTTAGGTCGGTCACCTGATTACCGCTGGCGAGCAAACTGGTCAGCTTGGGCATATTTTTTAGTGGAGCCAGGCTTTTGATTTTGTTATCGTCCATAACCAGATTTTGCAGATTAGTCAGACCTGAAAGTGGCGAGATATCTGTAATTTGGTTGCCTTCAACCGCTAAGAACGTCAATTTCTTTAACTTGTTGAGTGGCTTAATATTTTTAATATTTTGACCAGGCAAGAATAGATCCGTCATATTAACCGCGTGTTCAAGACCCTGCAAGTTGGAAATCTTATTTTTCGTTTCCATAGCATATATGGATTTTAGTTTTTTCAAATCGCCAGCCTTTATTTCCTTCTTAGCCGATAGCTTCAACTCTGCTCGAATCACTTTGGCCAAGACCGGGTCCTTAATAAGCGACGACGCAGCCAGCACACTCGTTGTTGGTAATAGAACAAAAACCATACATAAAACGATCAACCTTTTGATGAATTGATTATGCATATAGAATCTCCCTACATTTTATTTATTACTAGAAATATACCATGATCTGGAATGAAATACATGAATAACATCTCTAGCTCTATTTAATAGAACCCCCACGGCTCTCATCCTCTAACTATTCTGTTAAGAACGGATCATGGACTACTTTCCCAACGAATGTAACCCGAATATAATATGGACGTTTACAATTTTTTTATTGACACTGTCTTTAATAAAAAGATATATTTATTGATGTTGATAATCATTATCAAATGTATAAAACGTTTTATATACATATTTTTATACATATCAATGGATGTAACCAACCCATCGGGAAGTCAAGAAGCACCCAATACATTTTAGGATTCAGGAAGGGGAAACACATGAATACCAAGAGAAAGTTTCCGTTAACCGCATTACTGATCTCACTGGTCTTTATCCTGGCACTAGTTGGTTGTGGTAATAAGACTGAAGAACCAGCAGCAACTCCTGCTGCAAGTGACTCGGCAGCTACCGAAACACCAGCAGCTACAGGTGAGAATGCCGGATATCCGATTACAATTACGCATGCCTTGGGCGAAACCGTTATTGAGAAAAAGCCTGAGCGTGTAGCTACAGTACAATGGGCTAACCAAGATGTCGTTCTGGCGCTTGGACAAGTTCCTGTAGGGTTCTCGGCAGCCAACTTTGGTGTTCAGGATGACAGCGGACTGCTGCCTTGGACTGCGAAGAAACTCGATGAACTCGGTGTAACTGACCCGAACGTTTTCCAAGATACCGACGGACTTGATTTTGAAGCCATTTCCGATTCCAATCCGGATGTCATTCTTGCAGCATACTCCGGGATCACGCAGGAAGACTATGACCTTCTTAGTGAAATTGCTCCAGTGGTAGCCTATCCAACGGCTCCATGGGCAACAACATGGCGTGAGCAGGTTACTTTCAATGCGAAGGGTATGGGTATGGAAGCAGAAGGCGAACAGCTGATCAAAGATACAGAGGCTATGGTAAACGAGAAGCTAGCCGCATATCCTCAGATCAAAGACAAAAAAGTGGTGTGGGTCAACTTCTCCGCTGAAGACATGTCCAAACTTCATATCTATACACCTGTAGATTCCCGTGTGGCTTTCCTGGGTGAGCTCGGATTGGTTGTCCCGGAGAGTATCACTAGCCAAATTGAAGATCCTAACAGCTATTCCCTGAGTCTGAGTGCAGAGAATGCTGAAGCCCTGAATGATGCAGATATCCTTGTTGGATATGGTAGTGCCGAGTTGTTGAAAGCCATTCAGGCTGATCCATTGCTGGGCAAGATCCCTGCGGTTAAACGTAGTTCCGTCGCATTCATTGAAGCAGACACACCATTGGTTGCTGCTGGAACACCAAACCCACTGTCCATTTCCTACACGATCGATGACTACCTGAAATTAATTGGTGGAGCAATCGACAAAATCAATGAATAGTACATCGGTTCCGAATGAAAACCGAATACGGGCACAAGTCCCCAAGAACTTCATCTTGGTGTTAGTCATTTGTTTCATTCTGCTCGTTGCAACTCTGATTGCCTCACTGGTCTTTGGTTCTAGACCCGTGAGGTTTCATGAGTTAATCGACGGATTATTTCACCCGGAAGTAGATTCATACGGGGCTAACATCGTGCGCAAACGCATCTCCCGAACCGTCTTCAGTTTGTTATGCGGGGTAGCACTCGGTGTATCAGGAGCACTTATGCAAGCCGTTACCCGGAACCCACTTGCCGACCCAAGCATATTGGGCGTCAACACAGGTGCATCGCTGTTTGTGGTGATCGGTATTGCCTTCCTGAACATCAACAGCGCCAATCAATATATCTGGCTGGCACTGGCCGGAGCTGCAATAACGGCTGTGTTCGTATTCGGAATCGGCTCAATGGGGCGTGGCGGAGCCACGCCCATTAAGCTTGTGTTGGCCGGAGCGGCCATCAGCGCCGCGCTCTCGTCCCTCGTCACCGCCATTATGATTCCTCGCTCTTATGTCATGGACCAGTTCAGGTTCTGGCAAGTGGGCAGCGTAGGATCGGCAACCTGGAGTGGAATCAGTACATTCATTCCGTTTCTGCTCATCGGCATACTCATTGCATTTCTCACGGCCCCGGCACTGAATGCGCTTGCTCTGGGTGACGATGTTGCAACAGGACTTGGTGTTCGAACAGGAACACTTCGATTCATTGCGGCTCTTGCAGGGGTCTTGTTATGCGGAGCGGCGACTGCACTGGCTGGACCTATTGGGTTCATTGGATTGTTATCCACCCACGTTATACGCCTGATCATAGGCCCTGATTTACGATTTGTCATACCCATGTCAGCCATAGCTGGAGCGATCATTCTAACGATATCCGATGTCGGCGGCAGACTCATCAGCAACCCTGGAGAGCTTGAAGTCGGCGTCGTTACCGCATTCATCGGTGCTCCCATATTAATCATCCTTGCGATGCGATCGAAAGTGCGTTCATTATGAGAGATCAATCGATTGAATTTATTATGGCGGGCAGACGCCACCGACGTCGCCGCTGGATACTTGTCACCAGTCTCCTTGCCATACTTGCATGTGCTCTATGCTGCGCCATGCTTTTGCTCGGCAACACCATCTATCCGGTTAAAGATGTCATCAGCTCTCTATCGGGAGAGAAGATCAAAGGAGTTTCTTTTGCCGTTAATACGATACGTCTACCGAGAATGCTCACAGGTCTCTTTGCCGGATTCGCCTTCGGTATTGCAGGTTACACCTTCCAGACCATGTTGCGGAATCCATTGGCGAACCCTAATGTCATCGGGATCACGTCAGGTTCAAGCGCTGCGGCTGTGTTCTGTATCGTTGTGCTTCATGCAAGCGGAGCCATTGTTTCTTTGGCTTCAGTGATTGCAGGTCTGGCTACGGTGTTGTTCATCTATGTGCTCTCCAGAGGAAAAGTGTTCTCCATCGGAAGGTTAATTCTTATCGGGATTGGTATTCAAGCCATGCTTGATGCGGTCATCTCCTATCTCTTACTGGTTAGTTCGGAAAAGGATATTCCTGCTGCCATCCGCTGGCTCACAGGCAGTCTGAATGGTTCTCAAATGAGTGCACTGCCGCCTCTGGTGATTACCGTGCTCATCTGCTCACCTATCATCATGATGCTCGGCAAACACCTCTCCATACTGGAACTTGGAGAGCAATCGGCATTTTCATTAGGTGTAGATACGGACAAGACCAGAATTGCGCTTATTGTGAGCTCCGTCTGCATGATCGCCATTGCTACCGCAACTACAGGTCCGATCGCCTTTGTCTCCTTCCTTGCGGGACCTATCGCGAAGAGGCTTGTAGGTGTTGGGTCCTCGAACATTATCCCGGCAGGTCTGGTTGGTGTTAATCTGGTTCTAGCCTCAGATCTCATCGGACAGTTTGCTTTTGAGTACAGATTCCCCGTAGGCGTCATTACCGGATTACTCGGAGCACCGTATCTGATCTTCCTGTTAATCCGAATGAATCGTAAGGGGGAGTTATAATGAAACCGACACATGTATTTGAAGCAAAACAACTCGTTGCGGGATATGAAAATAAAACCATTATCCATGGAGTGGACATCGTTATACCAAGCAACCAAATCAGTGTCATTATTGGCTCTAACGGTTGCGGTAAGTCTACCCTTTTGAAAACAATGGCCAGACTCATTAAGCCTACATCCGGCAGTGTTACGCTGGACGGCAAAGTTATTAGCAAGATCCCGCCCAAGCAATTGGCTCGCGTGATCGGATTGCTCCCGCAGTCTCCCATTGTTCCAGAAGGTATCTCGGTAGCCGATCTGGTTGGTCGTGGAAGGTTTCCACACCAATCCTTATTCAGTGGATGGACCAAAAAGGATTATGAGGCTGTGGCTGAAGCCATGACCATCATGAACATCACCGAATTTGCCAATCACAATATTGACGAGCTTTCAGGGGGGCAACGGCAACGTGTGTGGATTGCCATGGCGCTTGCGCAACAGACGGATATCCTCTTTCTCGATGAGCCGACGACCTTCCTGGATATCACGTATCAAGTCGAGATCCTGGACTTGCTTACCGAACTGAATCGCAAACACGGAACGACCATTGTAATGGTACTGCACGATATCAACTTATCGGCGCGGTATGCAGATCATATCTTTGCGCTTCACACCGGGAAGCTTGTGGCTGAGGGTAAGCCCGCAGAGGTCATAACAGCCCCACAGGTCCAAGACATTTTTGGATTGGAATGTACCGTGATTGAAGACCCCGTTTCGGGGTCACCGATGGTGGTGCCCAAGGGGCGATATCACACGCGATAGACGAATAGCGGCAGCGGAGACAAAGATGCCTTTGTCCCCACTGCCGCTATCTTATTATTAAGCCTAGTCCATTTTAGCTAAAAAGCGAATAGTTACCGAGGTACCCCGACCCTTTGCGCTCTGGTATTCAATCGTTCCCTCATACTTTTCCACGATATTGTAACAGATCATTAAACCCAGTCCCGTTCCATTGGTCTTCAATGAATAGAACGGAGTCCCCAGCGACTTCACTTCTTCGTCTGTCATGCCGCTTCCCTGATCCGTTATTCGCATCTCCACCCACTGCTTCAATCGCTTGGCGGATACGTTGACGGTTGTCCCTGTATCCGAGGCTTCCAGTGCATTTTTGATAAGATTGATCAGTAACTGCTTGAACTCAATGGTATTAATGCGAATCATGCAGTCCTCTTCCGCCTGTACCTCTATATGTTTATTCGATAACATTGCATAGGAGCTGAGCAGACCCGTCACACCTTCAAGAACTTCCTTAACATCGACCTTCTCTGGCCTTAGTTCTCTATTGGGTTTGGCAAGAGTCAGGAATTGGGAGGTTACCTGCTCGACGGTATTCAGCTCATCAATCATTAAAGCAAACTTATTCCTCACCGGTTGCTCAAAAGTTGTATCTTCTCGATATAACTGCAAGAAACCTCTTACAACCGTAACCGGATTTCGAATTTCATGTGCGACAGCAGCAGTTAAATTGGCGATCATTTTCAAACGCTCCGATTGCTGTAGTTGCTCCAAATACAGTTGTTGCTTCCTCATCCGGGAAATGGTCAGGTGGAAAATAAGAAAGAGAATGACCTGGCTCGCCATAATATTAATAAAATTGCCTACCACATCCGTATGTAAATACGCGTACTCGTTTCCTTGGTTATACAGAAGATTGTAACCAAACGTTAAGAGAAGCAAAATCCCGTTAAGAATCAATGAGCAATAGAATAATTTCAGATCATAGAACAGGATGGCGAGGGCTGGAAGAAGACAGATGAGAATATAGTTGGTCCATGACTGGGGATATAAAAAAGCAAGTGTGTAGAAGTAAGCGAATCCAATCAGAATAATGCTTAATCGAAAGGGAAACGTCTCTACCTTTGGATACATCAATAAACATACGGATAGCACGGTAACACATAGACAATGGATCACATACCCCGCCGTAATCCCCTTCAATTCGGTCGTGGACAGGACTAATCCAGATAACATCAGAGCAATGATGGTTAGCATGGAAATGTAATACGTTTTCCTATTAATCGGGTTGTGCAGTTCCTTCATGAGTTCACCACTTTGAGATGGATTTAGACGTGTGAATGCGGCCCCATCATAATTTCATGGAAGCCTCTCTTCAATGCGGCTTTCCGCTATCTACAAGTATCATTGTATCTTATTTGACGAGCACTAAAAAGCCATACGGATGATGTCCGTACAGCTTTTAGTTGTTGTTTTGCACATTCCCCGAATATGGAGCTTATCCCGTCCGACGATCCGAAAATAGAACATCATCATCCTAACTCAAGTCAACGTAAGCATGATCTGATCTCCGGAACGGGTAATTTTGTAGATCCCCTCTTGCATATCGATGCCATAATGTTTCTTGAGCAACCACTTGGCGTTGAGATCCGTCTCGACGACCACCAGATAATCGTAGCCGCTCAGAAGATTGTCCATATTGTCCTCATAGAACAACACAATCCCGTCCACATGTGGAGCATACAAGAAATACTTCCCTACATATTGCATGTAATAGTTCGTGACCTGCTGGTCCCTGTCTGAGGCGTAGAAGAGATATCTGTTGTTATCCTCCTGCCCACCTGGATACCACCGATCACCGGTAACCGCATGAATCTTGTAAGGGAGGGTTGTATCATAACTTTTGGCGATAGACACGATACCATTGTATTCAGACAAAAGAATGGTGGCCGCAACCGCCATACATCCGATAATGCCTTTTTGATAATGACCTTTCGTCTTGACCGTCTTAAAGGATTGATAATCAGGCACTTCACCGATCCGATAATGGAAGGAACGCTCTAGGTCGATCGCAGCGCACAACACCAACCCACCAGCGAACAATACAACGATACTCGATGCATAACGCTCAAATCCCGCCAGGACAATGGCCTCATCGAGAGGCATGGAGAAGAGATACAACGCCAGTATGCCTGCATAGTACAGTAACAATACAACGTCCAAAGCAATTAATGCTTTCCATAGGTTCCACTTCTTCTTGAGCACAACAACGGCAAATACCGAAGCTCCAATCGCGACAAGCTGGAAAAGTACAATGCCGAGCACAGGCCTGGACGTGATATCCATGCTTGATTTCAGGAAGAGCATCAGAATCTCCCATTTCTGTTCTCCCGTCTTGCCTGCTTTGATCACCGCAGCTGTTCCCTCGAATTTGTTATCAACCCCTTGGAATACCGTCCCCATTCGCCAGCTCCAGCCGAGATACGGAAGGAATGAACCACTAATGGTACCCAGCACAGCCAGTCCAACTTTCCAGTTCGAGCGTTGCCCATTTTTCAGCCATGTATACACCAGGAAGATCAGGCCGATCGCAGTGAAAATAATCCCTGTGCTTTTGATGATCGTCAGCAACCCCGCAAGCGGAAGAACAACAATACATGCCTTCATGATCTCATTCCGATATTGGTAAATAACTGCCAGGATCGCGAGCGCGTAAATCGGAAGCAAGAAATCCACGAGCAGATTGGTAATCCGAATCGTAAGGTTGAAAAAAGAAAGCGTAGATAACCCGAGTCCGAGAAACGCGTACAGGAGAAAACGTTTCTTCTCTGAAACGATGCCAAACATGGCATAAAAACAGGAAAAGATCAGCAGTCCCTGTGCCAAAAGCATTACGGACTGGGAATGCCCCATGAAGCGACAGACATAATAAATAAATGACGAAGTCCCCAGCGGATAATTTTTAAAATCAATCAGGCTGGAGTCTGGTGTCGGAAAGGCATTCGTACTCAGCATCTGCTTCAACACAATGGCCCAGTGCGAGAAGTTATCGTAGTGTGTCAATTCATTTTGGAACAGAATCAGCAAAAAGATGAACGTCCCGCCCAGAAAAGAAAACTGAAATAACGAGAACAATACATTCGGTTTGGTTTTGGTCCCTTGTCGGATAGCTCGAACCAGCGTACCTCTAACAAACACCAAGCCTAGGATCAACACAATAATACTTCCTATAAAGAGCTGGCCTGCCAAGCCAGCGAAATATACGATGCAGGCAATCGAGGAAAACACAAATACAGGGATAAACTCCCACCGTAGTGCAAGTGTCTTCCGAACAAACTGCATGTAACCAACAAAGGAGATTATCAATAAAACTCCCATCACAAAATGAAGCACAATGAGCATCTTTATCTCCCCTAACCTTCTCTGGTGGAACGATCGGAATGTGGCTGAATCAGATCCGTCAGCAATTGGTCGATCAGGCCCTTCTCCACAATATCATCGATATTCTCTACCGAAAGAAGTACTTCATGCTCACGGGCTGTCGTTTTCCCCGTATGTTGCAAAATGACTTCAATATTACTCTTCGTATAAAAAGTAACGACCGCTCCCGCCGCAATATCACCATGAAATCCCGTCGCGGAGAAGAAGCGATAATTGAAGCTGCGCAGCGTACAGCCCGCATCATTGGTGAAATGAACTGGAAGCTGAAGGGAAAGCCGCGGCATTTTTCGCTGATCCGATTTGGGTTGAACAATCCGTTTTTTTACATTACGTAACATATCGTCATAAGCCGTATCCCACAGGTTCATCTGCTCTGGCAACGAGTGTTTACGGTCATAGATGATCTGCATATATTGACGGTTATCATGCTCATCGACTGGCTGAACCGTTGCGGAGTAACGCCAGCCCTCTCCATCCTGTTTCACGTACACGATGACTGCATCGAGGTTCGCTTCATATCGCTCGGTTTTGACAATCAGTGAGATGACCTTCTGCTCAGCCAAATAAATGGGATACGGGACATAGAAGGCAATCCCTTGTTCGGATACATCCACCGTCTTGGCCTGATATCGCAGATTGTTGGCTTGGTCGTGAATCGTAACATCTTCCTGCGCCCGAATCCGTTCTGTCTCCCGATACGCACGACGGCCAATCATGAAGAACAGGGCGTAAAATAGCGCGATCATGTTATGAATCAGCCAGAAAATAATGATACTGCTGAAGAACAGCGCAATGCCGTACTTGCCGTTGACATACCGAATCACGGCTGCAATGGAAAGCAACAGCAAGAAGATATGCGGAAGTGCATATAACAGAGCTGACATCCATTGTCGGCCGTTCGCCCTGCTTTTGTTGGTAACCTTGAATTTCTTCTCGCGGATACCCAGCGTTTCCAGGAGAACAGGCCAGATTAGATAAGGCATAAATATCGTATCGATAACCTGACTCCATCGCTGATTCCGAATATTGCTGGACAGATATCGCATGGATACACTGTAGAAGAAATAGGATGGAAGCCAGAATATCAAGATTTGCCAGAAGGTGGTGTTTACAATCTGGAAGTCGAATAACGCAAACAAAATTGGCGCCAAAATGAAAATCAACCGGTTAAAGAAAGACCACCAGTATAAGAAACTGCTTAAGTAGGTCACTCTCGTCCAGAAAGGAAGCTTCCCGGATACGGGTGCCCGCGTATTCTGCAGGCTCTGAATAATACCCCTCGCCCAGCGAATCCGTTGCTTGATCATGCTCTTGACTGTGGTAGTCGTCTGCCCGGCAGCTTGAACCTCTTGCGTAGCATAGGTAATATAACCTTCCTGCTGCAAGCGGATGCTTGTCTCAAAGTCCTCGGTGATCGTATTGAGCGGAAAACCTCCGATGTCTTCCATACCCTGCCGGGAAATGATCGTATTACTGCCTGTATAGGCTACCGCATTGGAGGCATTACGCAGGATGTTCACTTCTCTGGAGAAGAAATCCTGTTCATTCGGGATACCTTGCTCTGCATACAGATTAAACTGGAATAGATCCGGATTGTAGAAGCTCTGCGGTGTCTGTACCAGCCCGAGCTTAAACGTAGGGTCCATCTCATCCTCGCGGCGAAGACGCCATTCCTCATTCTCCTTAATAAACGTGGAGAGCATAAAATAGGGGACGGTTTTCATCAAAAAGGTGTGCTGTGGAATCATATCGGCATCAAACGTTGCAATAAGCGGAGAAGAGCTTTTGCTCAGGGCGTTGTTTAGATTACCGGACTTGGCATCCTTGTTACCGGGGAACCCCAGATATCCCACACCAAACTGTCTGGCAAGCTCCTCCACCTCAGGTCTTGCTCCATCGTCACAGAGGTAGATATGAACCTTCTGCTTGTCCGGGTAATCCATGAACGTACAGGCATTAACGGTTTTATATAACAGATCAACGGGTTCATTATGGGTAGCGATAAATACATCCACATCCGGATAATATTCCGGCGGGACAATTGGAAAGTCGAGCTGTGTACGTTCTTTTTGCATCTTCTGAAAGAATAATTCAAAGGTTGTCAGTACGGTGACCGTTTCAGCCACAATCAGCAGCATACCGAAGATGACGTTCAGCATGCCTTCACCCCATGGCAATGTAAAGAACGTACGCCATACCAAATAAATCGACATCAGGATCATCGTGATGATAAAAAAGATATTCTGCCTTTTTTCGTTTTGCACTACAACTGCTTCCTCCTTGCTGCAAATACCCATCTTCGCTGCAATTGGAAACTGAGCAGGAACAGCAAGGCATCACAGACGAATTTCGCCAGTTTCTCATCTACGAAGAGAACGGTATGGAATAGATATACGCCGGTACTGGAAAGCAAGATCACCACTCCGCATAACGTTAGATAGCGCCATAGACTGCCCTGGCTATCTTCCTTGCGGAATACAAAGTATCTGTTCAGTACATAGTTGACCACAATGGAAATAATTCTCGCAATCACGGTTGCGAGCAGAATTCTTAGATAGTGCTGATCACCCAACAGAGGCCGCAACGCATCGATCAAAAACCAGGCAATGCCCAAATCGACAACGGAACTGGCCACCGATGATGAAATGAACCGCAGGAAATTGGAGAACAACACCCCCATGACCCGAGCACTATCCTGAATCGCTTTAAAATGAGTGCCCGCATTGCCATTCTCATAAATGACTTGGATTGGCATGGTATGAATGGGTATACCAGCTTGAATGCACGAGATGAGCATCTGAAGCTCATATTCAAATCGAATACCGCGTACATCCTGCATAAACGCAAGCAGTCCTGGGCCAAATGCGCGAAGTCCTGTCTGGGTATCGGATAGCTTCTTGCCATAGAGCATGGCAAAAATAAAGGAGGTCATCCGATTGCCGAACAAAGATTTTGGCGGTATGTCCCCCTCACTAAAGTTCCTTACACCAAGCACCAGCGAGTCTGGATGAATCCTGGCCTCTTGGGCTATACGATATACATCTTCCGCTGCATGCTGCCCGTCCGAATCGGCAGTAACCACAAAAGAATCCGCTCCATATTGTTGTGCAATATAACGGAAGCCTGTCTTGAGTGCAGCACCTTTTCCCTGATTCTCCGCATGTCTCAGCAGCGCGCATCCGTTCTCTCCAAGCTCCTCGAAGATGGGCTGATACGCCTCACCCGATCCGTCGTCTACAATGACAATATTGATAAACCCATAGTCTCTCAATTGACGGACATAGGATAGAAGTCTCTCATCTGGTTCCAGCGATGGGATAAGGATGATTGTTCCGTCCTTTTGTTCATTTGTAATCATCCTAATTAAGCCTCAATTCGACATATTTTCTCAAAAATCTGCTTTGAATATTGTGAGTATACCATCGTAAGGTTGGACAGTAAACGAACAAGTTTGCAATCTACTGGTAAAAAAGTTTTATACCTTTATGTGTGGGAACATAGTCGAAAAATACTGGTAGAGGGTTGTTCCTGTCTAGGCCTACAGGATATTTGCATACAAATAAGAAGCAGATGCACTCAGACATTCAGCTTCTTATTTATAAGTATTAATATAAGAGTAAGATTTAATTCCTGCCTGGTTTTGTAATTATGGTTTACTTTGTACTCTCCTATACTCAAATAAAAAAATATGAAATATCTCGCTTTAAAGAGTAAAATTGCTTAATTATTGAAGGTCGCCATTTATCAACCAATCGGGTAAACTCCATTTTGCACTAGCTATGTTCAACCTATCTTTGTAACTAAAATTATCAGGGTCCAGTATTATGTTATATTTTGATAACCAACCAATAATCAGGTGCCCCTCGTAATCATTCTCTTTTTTCGCTGATTCATACCACCAACTAGCAGCACTGGAGCACTTAAATAAACTTTTAATTAGCATATCAGCGTATATCCAATTCGCATCTTCTAAATCATTTTCGGCAACTATAGTTAGAGCTAGGTTTATAACCGCTGTATCACCATTTATTTCTAACGCATTTTGCAAAAGTAAATATATATTATTATTTGGTATGATTCCTCTTATTTCATTTCTTCTAAGCATATATGCTAATGATGTACCAGAGTGCTCATTACCTCTATTAAAAGCTATCACAAATAGTTCAGTTGCAAGTTCGTAGTCTTCAAGCTTATATGCTAGCATACCAAATGCATGGTATTCATCTGAATTTATAGTGCCTAAGACTTGTTTAATAAATTTGTTACCTTTAGTTATATTTTTTCCAACTTTGATTCCTTTCTTAAGTCTAATCCCATATTCAAGCATTGCTTCTTTAACTCCACTTTCTGCAAGCTTTTTTATTCTGTTAACTCCATCAGAAACATGCTTTTGTACTCCATCTCCATTTATTAATCGTGAGGCATATACATGACCTGCTTCTTGATTACCTTTTTGAATCAATTGTCGAATTAACTTGTCTCCCTTTCTTCCACCTCCCTTTAAATAAAATCCATCGAGCAAAAATTGAGAGTATTCTAATATCCCTTGATCTTCTTCTTCTTTTACTAGCTCTTCAAATAACAGAGTTGCCTCCTCCCTGTCCATTTCAATCTTATCTCCAAGAGATAACGACCTGGCAAGGAAAATTTTTGCATTAGTATCACCGTCATGTTCAAGCTGCCGCATCATTCGTAATCCTTCTTCGTACTTGTTCGTAACCATCTCAACAGATAAATAAATCTTTGCCAAATGATATTGACCTAAAAGATATCCCCTGTCAGCTGTTTCCTTTAATAAAGATATCCCCCTTTGAACGTCCTTTTCTATAGATTGACCTTTTATCAATTTCAAACCGTATTCTACCATGCATTTATTATCTTTATCCTCAATTGAACGTTCATAAAGTTCAATTGCGTATTCTAGATTATGGCTTACCTTGTGACCTTCAAGATAATAATTGGCTAAAATTTGCATTGCTTCCGAATCATTTTCCTTAACTGCCTTTTCTAAAAAACTTATGCCCTCAGTTTTATTTGACACTTTGAGTACATTTTCATTTATTAATCTCGCTAAAAGTCTACGTGCATCTTCGTTGTTCCTCTCTTCTGCTTCTCTAAGCAACTTTTCACCTTTTCTAAGATCTTTAGGGACATCTTCAGGGCCTATCAAGATAGTCTGTGCTAAATTAAACATAGCCTTCAAACTACCTTTATCAGACAAATCGTTTAATTGCTTTAACCCCTGTGTGATATTCTTATCTAAACCGTTACCAGTAATCAGTCTCTTAGATTGTTCTATAATAGCTTCTTTATAATTTCCCTCAACCAGCTCATCTAATACTCTTTTTCCTTCATTTAAGTTTTTATTTAGATAAACTCCGTCTAACATCATATTAGCAAGTTTGACACCTGCCTTTTTATCACCTTTTTGGAAAGCACTTTTAAGAAGGGTTTCACCTTTCTTTTTATCTTGAGATACTAAATTACCGGAGATATACATGGTACCTAATATCCTCATGGCGTTTACTTCTTCGTTAGAAACTTCCTCTAATAATTTAAGCCCGTAATTAATATCCAAATTCAACTTATTAAGGATAATTCCATGACCTAGTATCGTTTTAGCTAACTTATTTCCAAGAAAAACTGATTTCTCTAACCATTTTCTGGCCTGTTCTTTGTTGATAGGCAACCCTATTCCATTCAAATATCTGTAACCCAACTCTCGCATTGCTTCTGAATCATTTAGTGCTATAGCATCATTTAAGTAACCTAGCCCTTTTTTTATGTTTTTATCAACATGCTCTCCGTCAAGATATATTTCTCCTAAAAGTATTTTTGCTTTTATACTGCCTGATTTTTCCGCCTTTTCAAGGAGGCGAACAGCTCTAACCACATCAGTTTCGTTGACATTATTTTCAGAGTCAAGTAATAATTTAGCTAGGAAATACTCTGAATATGTATCTCCTAACTTTGTCAATTCCTCAAATATATTCATAGCCCTGTCGATATCCTTAATTAAACCAAAGCCATTTGCATATCTATATGCTAGTTTTTTCTTGGCATAATCATCGCCATTGTTGGCGTTCTCATTTATTAAATTTAGGCCCATTTGAATATTCTTAGCATAATGATCTCCATCAATAAGCATTTCACCATATATTGTTTTTGCATTCTTGTAGTTTTGCTGGACTAATTTAGCCAATACCTCTTTACCTTCATCTATGTTTTGTACGGTATACTCACCACTAAATAAATGTATAGCATAATCAAGTTGACATTCTTCAACACCTTCGTTAACAAGTTCCTTCAGTAAAACCAACCCATTCTTAACGTCTCTTATGGATATTGGTCCTTCTAATAATATTTTTGAATAATAAGCTTTCGCGTCTGTATTCCCATTCTCTATTAACTCTTTTAATAAATTGATTCCTTCAGTTAAATCCTTTTCTGTTTTTCCAGCATTAACCTGGTATCTTGCCAAAATTAATTTTGCCTGAACACTACCATTCGAGATTGCTTTATTCAAGAGATTCCTTCCTCTATCCGCATCTCTCTCAATCCAATGCCCATAAATATATCTTGTACCCATAACTCTAATTGCTGCCACATAATTTCCCTCTACAAGTTCGTTTAAGAGACTGTCTGCCCTTTCAATATCTTGAACAAATTTGTTACCCATCAATAACCTTATAGCAAGTTGCACTTTTCCTAGTTTATTCCCTAGTCGAGATGCTTCTTCAAGTAATTCTCTGGATTCATTAATTTTTTCTATATTATTATTTTCTTCAACCAGCAATATTCCTAGCATTGCCATTGCAGTAACATCCTTAAAATCTGAGGCTCTTCTTAGCATTTCTTCTGCCTTTTTCACATTTCTAGGGACCTTATTGCCTTCAATGTATGAAAGTCCCAAAAAGACCATTGATTCAATATTGTCCGATTCAACCGCTTTGCTTAAAAACTTCATTGATAAATTTATATTTTTATAAGACTCATTAAATATATACTTCCCTAATAAGAATAACTTGTGTGAATTTTGCTTACTCAATAAATTATTCATAAAACAATTAGTTAAATTATCAAATGTTTCAACTTTAATTACTTGCTTATCTTCCATTTTCCTTAGAAACTCACCAATGAAGCGCACTTCCAGTTTTTGTTCATTTGATATCCACTCAAAAATGTATTTAATAAATTGCTCTACATCTCTAAAGGAAAAATAGGAGGTTAGGAGATAATCAGATAACCCTTGTTTCACAAATCTTATTCTACCAAATCTCATATTACTTAGATGGCTTTCAATTTTTCTCAATTCATGTCTTATCATCGGCATTCTAGCAGAAATCCCTCTGAAATCTAAAAAACTTTGAACATTATCTAGAGATAACGGCTCAATATCTTCGAAAACAGAAAATAGTAACAAAGACTCTTCAAGTATACTACTACCTAAGCTTGCCTCTTCAATAAAAATATATTCATGATCTATTAGAGTTAAAACATTGTTAAGATTTTCAATACTCTCTTCTGTAATTGGATCACCAGAACCAGTTATCTTATTTAACTCAATAATTTTACCTTTTGTTCTCTGATAAACCCTGTCATTCAGAGCTTTTTCTTTAGGAATCGAATCCTTTAAATTTGTAAATAGTGGTATTACATTTCTACCAAACGACTCTATTTCTATAATGTTTGGTCGACTCTCATTAATAAACCCACTCACACATTCATTATTGCTGCCTGTAACCAACATTATTGAACAGATGTCTATGATATCTTCCAATAAAAACTTTAACTGATTCTCTAAGTGTGTAACTAACTCAAGAGAATCTATAATTATGCATACTTTAACGTTTTCTTTTAATGAACGTTTTATTGCTTCTTTAAAATACGGTTGTAGAATTACGTATTCTGGAAATTCAGCCATCCCATTTTCCTTATTATATTTCTTAACTTCTTCAACCAATATTTCCATATCAATATTATTAACTATTGTCAAGTTACATTGTTCTATAATGCTATAAATAAATTCCACTATATTATTAGAATATTTAAATGAAAACACCAAAAATGATATGTTTTCCTTGCTTTTCATTGTTTCCATAACCGAAGAAACTATAGCTGATTTACCGACACCTTTAATTCCTTTAACAATTGTGAATTTTTTGTCATCTATGCTACTAATGATTGAATTAACTTCATCCTCTCTACCTTTGAGGTGTTCTTTATAACTTGAGTATTCTTCGTAAGTCAGCTTCAAAATTTGAATTATTTCTTCTGATTGGATTAAATTAATATCGCTACTAGCTCCTATTTGTTTAAACAGATCGATATTAACCAATACTGGTAATGTAAAAAGAAGTATTATCTCCATTACCAATCCTTGTTTTCCTTTCAATTCAAGTCGCATTCCACGATTATGTTCAATACAAGAAATAGTTTCTTTTGATTCCGATAAAAGCACTTCCACAATATCATCATCCGAGTGTTTATCTAAATCAGAAAATATAAATTCAAATATATCATCACTAGTAGTTAATTGTTGGTGCCCTTTAAGATTATGTATCTCGAGTAGCCAAATTTTTATGTTATCAAAACATATCTGTAAATTCTCTATTAATTCCATATTATTTTCAATAGAGGAAAAAACTTTATCTATATTTTCGATAAAGTCCTCAATACTAGAAACAGTTGAATTTTTCAGCATTTTATCCATTATCAACAAACATAATTGAGCATTTTCCTTGTAATCCGAGTACTTATCACTCTTCTCTAAAATTTCTCCTATATATTTTTTGAAATAAGTGCTTTTCGAAAACTTTAATGCCTTACTGTTACTAATTTCAAGGTTTATAGGAATATAAGGATACTTCTCACTACTAACCTCACTTAAATAGTTATTTTGATTTAACTTTGGATTCATTAAATCATGCTCTGAATCGCTATAATCACTTTCGCCTCTTTTATTTTGTTTTTCTTTTTTTTTTATAGTATAAGATTTAACACCCTCATTTGGCGCTAGCTCAACATTAGATAAATACATTTCATGATCTAAAGAATATTTTCTATTGGTTACAGTAATTACACCATTATTATCAGAATAATCTACTATTGCATAACCATTTAAATAACGTTGATCGTTATTCCAGATGTTATCAGATGTGTTCGACGGTGCAATTGACATGAACATATCTCCAAAAGTACTACTATGACTATAATTACTACCCTTATGAACATGTCCGCAAAATACCATGTCATACTCTCGTTCAATTGAAGGCTTGACTGCATCCATATCAAAGGGATTAAGAAAATCAAATTGATGATGCATCAATGCTATTTTTATATCGCAATTTTCTATAAAATCACGAGACTCAGTGATTTGACGTTTACCTAATAAAATATTTCCATGATCTTTTTTACTATCGTAGCATCTCCATGCGGTATTAAATGCACTAATACCTATTTTAGTATTGTTCACGTCAAAAATATAACTTGAATGAAAATTTGTTATTTTACAGTTAGTGTTCTCGTGAAAATCTTTCTCAAATTGCTTGAACGGCAAAATTCTTTTAATCCCTTTAGTACCGTTTTTATCTATAAATAATGATACTTCTGCTTCCGCACTTAAAGTTGTATGAAGACCACTTTCATCGATTTTATCATCAGCATATCTATCAATGTCATGATTACCAGGAATAAAAACAAATCTACTTTTCTCCATATTGAGACACTCAATCAATGGCACGATTACATTTTCCTCAAACTCAGAAAAAGCCTGACTTACACTTTCAAAACTTCTACCTCCTTGATCGATCAAATCGCCAGTAAATAAAATAAAATCAATCTTTTTACTTGAATCAAAAGCGCTTAAATCATTTGAAAGAGCCTTAACAATCTGATTTAAATCTTTTAACCCCTCTTTTTTTATGTGAAAATCTGACAAGTGAACAAATCGCATATTATCCCTCCTCTATCACCTTACATTTTTTAGTATACCAAATAAAGATTATAAATCTCTACCACTATCTATCAATCAATCTACACCCTTTCATTTTAATTTTCTTATCTTTGAGTAAATTAATTTCTCATGTTTTATTCGCAAAATAATAGGGCACAAGCTCAGTAAGAATTATAATAAGTACAGGCACATACGGTATAATCAAGGATAAATTTGTGGTAAACGGTATGTACTAGATAGCCTTAGAATTATGGTAATGATTCTTTTAAGAGACCTGATATCCATCAGTTATAATCAAAAACCCTATAGGACGAATGAGGTTTATAAAATTAGACGAATGACAGCTTATATGGATGACTTATATCACTTAGAATGAGTATAGACCCTTAAAAAGGCTGTGATTCGATGTTATTTCAACGAGACAAATGGTTGCAGTATCGCACGCTCCAGAGTGTGCCCTTACTCGCCGAGCGGTTACCCGAAACACAGCTTCTTGAGAAGGAATCGTTAACAAACATGCTGCTACACTACCCAGGCTTAGTCCTGAAACCTTGCAATGGAAGCTATGGAAGGGATATCGTATTCATTGAACGTCAGCGTTCCAACACCTATCGAATTCAGAATGAGAATCATACCATTACCCTGCTGAATACAGATCAGCTGCTTGATTGGCTCGACAAAAGCTATAAAGATCGCACCTATGTTGTCCAGCAACGCCTGCACTTGGCTCGAATTCGCAATAAACCGTTTGATCTTCGAATCATGGTTCAACGCAAAAAGGAAGCGCCATCGAAGTGGAAAGTGACTGGCGCCTATGCCAAGGTTGCATCACGAGGATATTTGGTCACGAACGTGGCCAGCCGTACCTTGCCTGCGCTTAAGGCACTGCAACTCGCACGTGTCGGAGGCCGGACTTTGCTTGTTCAGGCAGAACGAACTGCACTCCTCGCTGCCAAACAACTGGCAGAACACAACCCCGATCTTAGACAAGTCGGCTTTGACATTGGAATCGACCAGAAAGCTCGAATTTGGATTATTGAAGGTAATTATCGACCCGACTTGCGCCCTTTCCGGCACTTGAAAGATTCCTCCATGTATCGCCGCATATTATGGTATCAGAAGCATTGATTCGCCATTCGCCATGTCATGATAAGGAAACGACTCGCCCTTAGTAGATTGGGCGAGTCGTTGCTTTGTGTTGAATGGGGACTACTACTCAGATTACGTTCGTATCCTGCATTCTTACTTCCGACAGCCCCGTCTCGGTGTACTTACTACACGAGTAACCTGGAAACGGTTTGGTCCTGCCTGTATGATGGCAAATTGGCTGTAGGACGTGCCCGAGGACGTATACGGTTCAGCTTCGATGTTGCCATTCGGTGTTCTAACCGTTGCTGTAATTCTTGTCACCAAGCACGCTCCACGTGAAGAAGCCTGCCAAGTCTCATCACGCTGTACCGCATAGTTGTCATCGCTGCAAAAGAGAGATGCATACTCTACTCTTCCGGTAGCAGTAAATGATGTGGAATTGTATATTCGAACCGGGGGATAACTCCGAACTCCTCTATTTCCCATTCTCAAAACCTCCTTTATTTTGATAGTTTATTAAATGCAATCGATTGGAATTTGGTCAGGGATAGACGTGGACAAGGCTGAAAAAGTGTATTTGTCCGACGGTTTAGGAGGGAAGTGGCAGCTTGATGTCTTATTTTAAACACGAAAAAGAACCCCCCTTTACTGTACGAAGGTGGGTCGAGAATGATAGATCTACACTCCCTATCATTGTAATGAGCTAATTAAGTCGATATGAAATATCGTATATGGTCGTAGTTCCCGAATACGGATGTTTCTACTCTGCCGCCTCTGCCAACCATGCTTGCATAGCGGGAGATTCTGCTTGATTCAGACGTAGGGCAATCTCTATGGCCAGTATCTCTATTTCTTGTATTGGTTCCATGATTAGAGTTCTCCCTTCCTATTTGCCATGAATCAGAAGTCCATATTTATTGAAAATCCAGGATTGGCTCAAGTCGTGCATTGCATCCTGGCTTATACGCACAGAGGGCTTCTGTTCCTTCATTGCATCGGCATCATGAGCTGAGAAGCGAAGAGGTTTTGTCATTTTTTTGATAGAGTCCCTAATCTCATTGAAAAGCGCATAGGTTAACGGTTGATGATCCCGGATATCCTCATATATATAGTATTTTCCTTTTTCATCTTCCAAATTAACCTGAACGCCTTTCGGTAACGAAAGCATGATGCACGGCAGTTCATCCTCTGCCCATTGTGCGTGATATGGGAAAGAAACACCTTCATTTCTCACAAAAAATCCTGAACTTTCCTGATCGAACGCAACCGAAATGGAATATATAAAGAAGGGACGAACATCGTTTCTCTGTTCTCCTGTCACATAATACTGATAGAACGTCTGATACGCCTCATACACCTGACTATGATCATGCTCTGTCCGGGCAGCATTGGTATGATGGAATTGCACCTGTCTCTGCTCGAAAAGCTGTAATAGAGCTTTCAACTCTTCAGGAGTTATGAAGAACTTCAGTTTATAGAATCCGCTGTTCTTTAATTTGTCCATTTTTTTGGCCCACCGCCCTGTATATGTATCTTATTTCCATTATAGTGATCACCTGTGCTGAGTCTACCTACTTTACACCTGAATTTTGCGAATGAAAGCACAAATTAACCGTACAGATTATTATCCGTACGGTTAATTTTTACTTATTCTGGTAGTTCATACTCGGTATCGTTAAGGTTTAACTACAGAGAGAAGAGACTCATTTCCCTCAGAGATCACCGTAACATCTGTTGCAAACGTTGCATCACTTACATGTAGCGTTTCTCCAAGTTCCATCGCACTAATGTCAAATTCAATCGACGTTGGCAAGTGTCTCGGCAAGGCCTCTTTGTGCCAATCGGGGTGCCGTTGAACTTGACAGGAATTTTAGTACGCATGATCTCATTCGTTTGCACCTGTTGAAAATCCACATGAAGCAAATCCCGTGTAACCGGATCACGTTGAAGGTCTTCCAACAATACGGTCAATGCGCCTTTGTCTTCAAACTGCAATTCAACAAAACCAGATGCTCCTTGCTTCAACCATTTATGAAATTCTATTGTTGGAATATGAATCATCTGATTGTCCGTATTTCTGCCAAAGACAACGCCTGGCAAACGCCCGGATTTACGTAAATCCCTAAGTCGGGAAGAATTTAATGGAATGCGGTTCTCCGCTTGAAAACGAGTAGTCATGCTATGTTCGCTCCTCTTTATTAAATGATATTTTCACAATTTTCATACTCATCCAACCATCCCCTGTTGGGGCTAAAGAGAGAAACATAGCATCACCACCTCCAAAACCGATCCAAATGAATTTAAAATACATTTAATGTAAGCTCCCATAATATACATGAAGGCACTCTACTCCGAAGAGTAGAATGCCTATGGGATGCCTCCACCCTATCATAGAAACATCAATTTGTCGATTCAATCTCATCATATGATCAAACGTGTCTGCTTCCTTATTCAAAAAAACACATCCTGCATTGGGATATAGCATTCTCCCAATCGGATGTGTTTTCCTATTTTAAATATAAGGTTCAAATAAGTTCTACATTATGAAGCTTTGGCTGCAACGGCCTTTTCAATTAAAGCTTTGGCATCGTTAGTCGTGAGACCTTGTTTAGGTTGAAGTGATTTTTTATCGGTTCCACCCAGAATACCTTTATCAATCAATTTTGCCATAGGCTTAATTGCGTAAGCAGACACGGATTTACCATCTTCGAAAGCAGCAATAATCGTTGCCGCATTCGCTTCAGATGCCGGGCTGTTCACCAATTTTGCCAAAATCGTCGCTGCTTCTTCCAAAGTAATATCACGTTCCGGGTAGAAGTTCCCCCCGTAACCTTGAATGAATCCAGCTTGCGTTGCTTCAGCAATCGCATCAGCATATGCAGCATTGGCAGCAACATCCTTGAATGCAGGTGCCGTCGTTACTTTGTTTAGTTTCAACATGTCTACCAGCGCACTTACAAATTCAGCACGGGAAATAACCTCTGAGGATACAGGTGTTTCTGTTGGCTCGGTAGATGCAGCCAGGTTTGTGATACGCGCTTCATTTTTAGCTTCGATGCTGCCACCTTTATACGTTTCTACGATGTACTGATAGAATACATCCAGATCGATTGGGCCTGCCAAGGATGATTTAGCATCCAGCAGCACTTTATAGTTATCTCCGCCTGCAGCCATAAAGTTATTAACGACAGCTGTATATGTTTTTGCAGGATCAATCAATGTTCCATCTTCAAGGCTAAGACCCGTTACGCGTTCTGCGACCGGCTTATTAAAATCTGCAGTATATTTCAAACCAGAGATTTGAAGTGTCTTGGTATTAGGTGTACCGTCAGCATTGGTACCCCATTGCTGCTGCAACAAGGTTTTAACCTGTTCGCCAGTCAGCTCCAGTTTCACTAATGTATTGCCAAACGGTTGGATTTTCGCAAGATCAGCAAAGGTTACATCGCCTTTTGGCAGATCCGCACGAATACCACCTGGATTCATAAATGCAAAGTCAGCAGCGCTTGCTTTATCACCAAAGTCTGCATGACGCATCGCATCAGCAATCAGGTTTCCTAGAGGCGCTTCATTATTATAAGCATCTGTACGAGTGACGGAACCATCTGTTGTACCTACTGGCTTCGTTAGCTCAGGATGCTTGTCCAATGATTTTTTGATAATAGCCAATGTCTCAGGGTCCTCTTTTACACCCTCTTGGAAAGTCGTTGTAACCGTAGCTGATTTTTCAGTTACATCTCCGGTAGCCGGGTCAATCATCAGTTTGATATCTTCAAAAGCCGTACCATAGGAATACGCTTGAACAATCAACTTTCCATTCACTTCACCGTTAGCCAAAGCATGATTGTCGCCTGCAACGATAACGTCAACAGGGGAATCTGCCGGTAGAGCTTTCGCCAAATCAGCTGCTTCTCCAGTAGTCACGCCTTCTTTGGTCGTTGCCGGATCATGTGCCAACACAATGATCGTTTCTACACCTTTATCTTGCAACTCTTTCGCATATTTATTAACGGCTTCAACTTCTTCTTCTACGCTTAAGAAGCGCACACCAGCGGTACCCGATGGGGATACTTTAGCAGGTGTAGATTTCGTCACTAAGCCGATGAATCCAATTTTGACGCCGCCTACTTCTTTAATCACATAAGGCTGGATCAACGTTTTGCCAGTAGCGGTATCAATGACGTTAGCATTGACGTAATCAAATTTTGCACCGGCATGGGTTACTTTACCTTCTTTTGGATCAAGGCCACCAAAGATCTGTGCTTTTAGGGCAGCAATACCTTGATCGAATTCATGGTTACCCAAGGACCCTACATCAAACCCCATCATGTTCATCCATTCCATCGTAGGCTCGTCACGATCCATAGATGAGACCGGAGCTGATGCACCAACAGAGTCCCCATTATGGAAGAGTAGGGAGTGTTCATATTTGGCTTGAGCTTCTTTAAGATAGGTTGCTAGAATTGGAGCCGATCCTGCTTTCTTATCACCCACGATGGATGTCGTATCTAACTGACCGTGGAAATCATTGATTCCAATCAAGTGTACTTCTACATCGTTGCCTGCGGCAGAGACAGAACCTGCTGCGCCCAATAGTTGGGTGAGTAATAGTGCAGCAGTAGCTACACGCAGTGTGCTTTTACCCAAAACTTTTTTCCAAGACATGAATGAAAAAACCCCTCTCCAATTATCGATCCTGAGATATTTTACCATAGTTCAATTCATAAAGATCATAAAATATATAAATTGTATGTAAAAATTTTGGAGGATTGATAGAGGAGACGAAAGATTAGGACGCATTGGATATGATTGATAGATTCAGAATTTTTTATAGATAAATATGGATTTTATATTTCTGAATTGCTATAATGGAAAAAAAAGTATTGAACTTTACCGATACTGCGATTCCTCTATCAAAGCACAAGCAACACTCGCTTCCATCTCTTACAAGCACACATCCCATTACATAATAGAATCAAAAATTTTCATGCTTTCTGTAAAGGAGGTGACCGTTAGAAGTATTTTAGATCTTATTTCCCGTCTTTCCTACCCATATAAAAAACATAGGAGCGTGTCCAATGAACAAACGATTTTTCCCAAAAACAATTCGAATTCTTATGGCTTACTTGTTGATTCTTGCATTTGCCGTACCCGCGACAGCTTCTGCCGGCTATCTTGGAGATAAACTCACAATCGGCCAAAGCATGGCGAAGGGGGACTATCTCACCTCACAAGATGGCAGGTTCTCAGCCATTTGGCAGAATGACGGGAACTTCGTTATCTATCAGAACGGTTCTTCTCTTTGGAGCAGCGGGACCAGTAACAGTGGGGCTCTTTCGTTTACATTCGAACCGCAATCCGGGAAACCTATTATGTATAAATATGGAACGAAGTATCAGGATGTTTACCAATATGGTTATCGTTATGGTTTCAACCCGGCTACAGGTAAATTCGAATATTATACGGGTTGGGGATGGGATAAAGTTTTGATGATTGATACTTCTGTACAGGTAGCTGCTTGGTCTCCCAACACCACCTCATGGATTCCAGGCCATCATGGGGGCAGCTTACCAGCTAACACAACGGGTGACACCCTGGTCATGCAAAGTGATGGGAATTTAGTTCTCTATAACACAACGCTGACCAATAGCAATTATCCGAACAGTTGGATTCCTGTCTGGGCTTCGAATACGGGCGGGCGCTAAAAGGGAAAAAGACTCGAACGAAAAGAAACGTAATTCAATTGAAGAGCCGCGTGATATGCGGTTCTTTTTTGTGTCTATCGTTATGGATCCACTCCCCAATTGGTATGCACGTAACCGGATAGTAAAAAAACTGAGGAATCTAATTAGATCCCTCAGCTGAGTTTAAGATAGCATACACATAATACTAGGTTTGAGTGTGTTCACAATGGAAAATTACCACAGATCTTGCGGGATGTACTCGATCATCGTTTCGGAGCCATCTTCATTGATTTTATACGTATGGGTTCTCGTTGCTTCCTCGACATGTCCATATGACCATTTGTCCAAACGGTTGTCCGGATATGAAGGTTCTGCTCCAGTCAGAGGACCTCTATAAAGCATCCCATTAATCATCTTAACGGCTTCCTCTCGGGTAATCTGACTTCCAGGTTGGAAGGATGCATCTTTATACCCTGATACGATACCGAAACGGAAAACTTCATCAATAGACTGCTCTGCCCAGTTCCCCTCAATATCTGTAAACGGGCTCATTCTCAAGATATGGTCCATCTTCAGCTCTTTGGCAACGCCGAGATAACGCGCAATGGCTGTTGCCAACTCTGCTCTTGTAATGGGCTGATCCGGTCTGAATGTATGATCCGCATATCCTTTGAATATTCCTTTATTTGCGACAGCTTCGATATAATCGGCACCCCAGTAATTCGTAGCGACATCGCTGTACAGTTTGATGTGTCGAACCTCATCTTGCAAATGAAGCGTTCGGGCAAAAATAGCTGCAATCTCTGCACGCGTGATGAGCTTTTCAGGTTTCACATTACCGTCTGGGTAACCCATAATATATCGATCATGCTTGTGCTCATAACGGTTAGAGTACAACATCACTTTAATCAAGGACATATCGTCTTGCGTATTCACAAGCGTAAGCTTATGTTCAGAGCCGACCACAGCTGTTACAGAAGCATAGTTCTCTCCTTCGGTCATTTCGTTAACCTTTAGTTTAAACGTCAATTGGCCACGCGTGTCTCCCGCTACCTTACCAACATTCCACTTGATTTCTTGGCCGCTAACTATTCCGCCGTTTGCATCAACTAAACTCAATCCCGCCGGGATCGTAGCTTTAACATACAAGCCATCAGCCTCAGTCAGCGTTTTATTGGCGTAAATCACCGTAAAGGTTAGCGTATCGCCTTCTCTGCCCTTCATTTTATCCACAAGAATGGCTGTGGCAAAGTCGATCGGCTTAGTCGTTATGGTTGTCGTAGGCTCAGTCGTTGTGACTGGCAATCCAACAGGATCAGTCGTTACAACTGGAGAGCCCCCTCCGTTGGATGACGGCAGTGGCGTCATGCTAAAGTCGTACAGCACAATCTCCGTACCTACATGAATTAGCGGCTGGTTCGTATCAACAACTCTACTGTCGAAATCCTTATATCCTGCCTTGGTCGCGGTTAAATAGTAATCCGTATGCGGAAATACCATGAACGCATACTGCCCTGTCGCATCACTCGTCTGCGGGTTCGCATTATCCGCTGGTGGGAAATTGTTCACAGGTGGCAAGTTGACCACCGTTCCGTTGCTGTAATGAAGCGTAACGATTGCACCGGATATTGGATGACCCGTCACGGAATCGGTAATTGTACCGTAGGGATCAATGAGCACCTCACTAATGCTGATTTGTCCGTCTGAACTGATTTCAATATCAGCATGGCCGACTACAACAGGTTGTGTTCCACCGCCCGGAAGCGGAATGTTATAAATGACATCGGCAGTGTAGCTGCCCTTAAGTACACTGTCGATATTGAATATTCCATTGGAGTCAACTTGGCCTGTATGAGCCCCATTGCCGTCATTGATCAAAACCGTATAGCCTCCACCCACAGTACCGTTGAGTGCCAGGGAGCCACCCTGCGATGTTTCCACCAAGACAACACCCGAGACTGTTTTGTTCCCCTCAAAGGATCGGCCATCCACACTGGCGTTTACTGGAACACTCTGATTAAACGTGACGGATGTTTTCTGTCCGCCAATATCTACTTGCTTCGTAATGGATACATCGTACGTCACATTACCCTGCGGTATAGCCAGGGTGTATGCTCCATCGCCCGCTGTAACTGCAACCGCATGAAAATCGGCAATGCCGTCACCGTCAAAATCTTTGCTCACCTTAATTAAAGCGCCTGCTACCGGGTGACCCGCTTGGTCTGTGACAATACCCGTGATCACACCAGGGGTGATGGTAATATAGATGATATCACTTACATGGAGACCTCTAGGTTTATCATCGACCGTTGCCGTCAGCGGTATGGATGCAGACCCCGTACCACCAAGAACCCCCGCGGTGAAGGTTGTGGTTGCGATGCCATCTGCATCCGTTAAAACACTTACCGTATTGGAGTTTCCAGCAAAATGACCGTACGTTGTATTTGGCACATCAAATACGACTTGAACCCCTGCCTGAGGATGACCCTCTTTATCAGTCACCATCGCCTTAAAGATCGATGTTGACGTGCCGTTACCAAGTATGGACGATGGGTTGGCCGTCAACGTCATTTCATACTCGACAAGCTCGAAGTCCTGAGTAACCACTCCGTTCGCATTGCCGTTGGTCGTAGATACTGAAACTTCTCTATGAGCAAGGCCGTACTCATCGCTAATCACTTCTAGCATATATTTATTGATCACGACATCTTCAAAAGTGTACTTGCCATCTGAACCCGTTGTGACCCGTCCCTTCTCTTTACCTGCAAGGTCACGTAGAATTATTGTTGCGCCTGATATCGGATTACCGGTTTTTTTATCCGTGACCGTTCCAACAATGCTCGGGTTGGTCATTGTGATTGTCACCGTGGCTATGTTGGACTGACCTGTTCCGTCAGAAGCTTGATAGGTGAACGTCACACTGCCGAACGCTTCTTCTTTTGCCTCGAACGTGAATGAACCATCCGAGCTGGCGGTCAGCGTACCCTTGCTTGCATCGCTAACTGAACTGATATTCACTGCAATAAGGGTATCATTTCCAGCGTTAGTATCATTGGATAGGAATCCGTGTTCTGCCGGGACAGTCAGCGTACTTCCTCTGACAACCTGGTAGCTGTCATTAGCGGCAGCTGGAACCGCTTTGAATTTTGCATAATAGTCTCCAGCTGTATGAACAGTAAAGGAATAGGCCGCAGCTGTGCTTACAGGACTGCCTGCACCTTCCTCATTGTCATACCAACCTGTGAATGAATAGCCCACAGCCGGATTAGCCGTAATCGTTGCTGTTTCACCAAACCCATAAGCATCATCACCCGAAGTCGTGCCGCCCACACTCCCAATGACATGCGTAGTAATTGGCATCGTAATTGTGATCGTCACCGTCGCTACACTCGAATGAACGGTTCCGTCAAACGCTTGGTACGTAAACGTCACTTTACCGGAAGCATTCTCCTCCACATTGAACGTGAACGATCCATCTGGGTCCACATTCAGCGTGCCCATACTTGGATCGCTGATTGAGCTGATATTTGTCACGGTAAGAGGATGATCCTCATCATCCGTATCATTCGAGAGCAAACCTGTCTCGACTGGAACGATGAGTGTATCCCCACTCTTTATGCGATAATTATCATTTTCCGCCACAGGCTCATGTGTAGCAACGGGTAGCATAATCGTGATTGTCACCGTAGCTTCATTCGAAAGGGCAATTCCATTATCAGCTTGGTAGGTGAACGTCACACTACCAGACGCTTCGCTATCCGCCACAAACGTAAATGAGCCATCCGAATTTACATTAAGGTCACCCTTGCTCGGATCACTGATTGAGCTGATATTCACTGCCGTAAGCGGACGATTCTTCGCATCTGTATCATTCAACAAGATTCCTTCTGCCACCGGAATGGTGAGCGTATCTCCTCGCAAGACACTATAGGTGTCATTCTCAGCGAAAGGCAATATTTCAAATTTAGCATAATAGTCCACATCCGTCTGAACGGTAAACGTATAGGTTGCATCTGTACTTAATGGAGTACCTGTCCCCTCTTGATTGTCATACCATCCCACGAATGCATAGCCTAGAACCGGGCTGGCTGTAAGTGTCGCTGAATCACCAATATCATAGGTGTCATCCCCTGCAGCCGAGCCGCCAACAGCTCCGATGACATGGGTGGTGATTACTGCTGTTGTTACATCCGTTACAGTGGTAGTCACTGTATTCGAGCCCAGGTTGATCCCCGTTATTACAGCGTTATCACTGACTAGTGTCTGCTGCGTACTTGGTGCCGTTATAGTGAACGTCAGCACTTTGCTGCTGTTGGCTGGAACATCAATTCCCGTTTGTGTTTGACCGTCACTGGTGACACTAAGTCCGGTTTTTGACGTATTGGTATAGCTATAAATGGTAACTGTATAGTCCATCGAACCGTTGGTCAGAACTGTCACCGGACCTGTCTTGCTGATTCCCATCATCAGATCAAGTTTACCGTTGTTTCCAAGTCTCATCGTCGCCTTGCCCTGGTTCAGCGACTCCTCGGTTACGTACGATGCACCGATTCCATCTGTTTTGGAGATCGTTTGCTTACTCGTTAAAGCAAGATAGTAAGGGCTGTCCGTAGGCGGGAAGAAATAAGCCGCTGTTTTGGCCCCATCCATATCATTACCCGAGTTGAGATAGCGGGATAGATCCCCGACTTGATTCGGCGATACCTGAAAAGTCGGTTTTACTTTATAACTGAGCTTAAAAGTACCTTCTGCTGGCGCACTATAATCCCCCGATTGTGGGTTTGTCCGGTTCTTGAAGCGATAAATATGCGGTTGCATGTCTTCTGCGTCGATATACCAAGTGAGATTGGTAACGCCTGCGACTGTCTTAATGACGGCTTTACTTCCGTATCCAGCGAATTGATACGCTGTACCGCCATTGATCGTCGTAGTTGCATCCACTGTTGCAACGGTGTCACCGATTTTCAACGTGGACAGATCCACATTAAAGTCTTCGCTAATTTCGTCTGCAACGACAATTGCACTTGCTATATCGGCTGTCTCTGAGCCAAGATCCGTAGTCTCCGGTATATTGAGAAGCGGAAGTATGGTCGTAGTAGCTTCTACATCATTGGCCAAGCCAGCAAAAGCTGAACTGACAATGTCGTAGGTTGGAGCGAATGTATAATAATTACTGTATACAAAAGAATCTGCGTAGTTAAAACCATTTGGTCCCTGTGCAGCATAGGTTTTCAGCTTGTCATACGTATTCTTTGCCGTACCATAGTTATAACTGCTGTCATCCTTATGATCGTTGACTCTTTTCGGGTCAAGCCCTGCCCATGCATAGACTGGCTGGCTACCACTATATGGTCCGTTAATTGCCGTTGTGGAACCCAGTCCCACTGTATACACTTTGGCCTTAGTGGATTCTCCTCCATTGTATGCCGTGTACTGATTATCCAAAAGACCCTTCATATATGCGCCGGTGAGTATAGTCAGCGCAGCGATTTCCGGATCACCTGTATTGGCAAGGCTGGTACCGGCAGTAGCAGGTACGTATTTGGTGCCATCAGTTCCACTCTGAGTATAGTTAGCAATCGTTGTAGCTTCGGTTAATGCATTGTTATAATCCGATTCGAATGATTTTCCTTTTGGGGAAGAATACCATGCCTTCTTGGCATGAATCGCCGCCCCGTCCGATAGAAGGAACAAATACGGCTGACGCTTAGGTCCCGTACCCTTGGTTCCCACATTTTTCATCGTCTTCGAAACGCCATACATGATGCCATCCTGTGTTGGTGTTCCTGCCCCCAACGAAACTGCCGATTGTGTACCAACGGGACTGCCATCCTTGGTCAGATTACTGTTCACCGTGATGGTTTGGTTTGTTGCATATTTCAAAAAATCTTCCGTTCCATGTCCTGTACCAAAGTCGTAGTGCCCAAGTTCCATAAACGTGCCGAGGTGGTTGGAGCTAGCCGATCCTCCAAACCAATAAACGGCAACCCGGTTATTGGGATTGGCATCCATGACTGTGCGGATTGCATCATTGGCTGCCTTGGCCATCGCTTCGACACGATAGTACACACCGGGTCCACCTGCTGTTTCCGCTATTTCTCTCCCATTCAGATTGCCCATAGACGAACTCATGTCCAATATGAAGGTTACATCTGCCGCAGGACCATCAGTACTGCCGCTCCCTCCGACACCTGGATTGGTGGAATTTGCCGTCATATATTCTTGTGCTAGCGCTGACAATTTTACATTGAAACTGCCATCACCCTCTGCTGTGACGCTCTTGTCAGTCCAGATACGTCCGTCTGATGCAGCTGTACCAAAACCGCTAGGCGGCGTATCCGTCACCGGGTCGGCAGTTAACTTGACCCGGTATTGACCGTAATTCGTCTCCGCTGTCGTTGGAGCGATTGCAGCATTGGCCACTGAGCCGTCCAAAGGGGCCAAACCACTAACCCCAAACATTAGACACACCGTAAGCACAATTGAAATGATTTTTTTAATACCGTTGCCCATACTTATTTCCTCCGTACAAAAATGAAATGTAAAATGTAATCCTCTACTACAGCAAAATTCTTGTGTTGCTTCGTCTGCAACTCACACTGTTCAAAAACGATCTATCACAACGTTTATTACCTTCTTCCCGTCTCCAGATTTATTGCGAATTTTAGTATAATCATTTACTCTAAACAAAAACTGAACAAGAACGTGATGACAGTTGCCTTTGCCTGGTTGAATCACAAAGAATGCATAAATTTATTGGGATTTGAAGAATGAAGCCTTGTTATTGAGGAGGTTTATTCTTAAATAAAAAAACGCCACAACTCTGCTTCATGCAGGTGCTGTGGCGTTTTTTATACTACTTGGTACGTTCACCGAATCATTCTAGAGACGAAACTCTGTCTTTTTTCAGGGATAACTAATTTTTAATTCGTTTGTTAACTTCAATCGCAATGAACTCTGGCAAATAATGAGGTGTACAGCCCTTAGATACCATTTCATCTTTATAAAGACCCGTATTCTCACCAAGTTTAATACAACGTGCACGATACTTTTGATCATAAACACCTATCCAGCCTGCAATGAAATTCATAGCCCATTGAACTTCCGGTTCTTCCTGCCTAATATTAGCTTCAATTGCAGATAGCAAGTCTTCGGTATTATCAGGCGGTGTTTGTCCGGTCCATCTCAATCGCGCTTGATAATACCAGAAAACTCGCCTTTGAAGAGCAGAAGGGCTATTCTCCCATGACTCCATCAATGCAATTGTCTTCTTGTCTTTGCTGAGCTGATTAGCCATTAACCAATCCATTAAGTTATTTCGCTCATCAAAAGGGTAAGTCTGCATATCCTTGTCCAACTTATTCAGCACCTCTTCTGAAAGAAGTTTTTTATCCATAATTAAGATTGCTAATAGTCTGGGCAAAAACTCTTCGGTTGACCAAAGTTCCATCGCTAGTTCGTGATCTTTTTTAATGTCCTTCGCGATTTCACGTAATTCGCCTAGCTTAGTTTTACTATTGATCTGTGATAGGATATTTTCTGCTCTTGAAGAGCGTTTCATTTCTGTACTTTTGTTTTTATTCATTGGATTCCACGGCTCCTTTATTAAAGCACTGTTTCATAATAGACTACTAGAAGGAGACTTGCCGTTCTATACTAAAGAAACACTACATAACTGAATGCAGGCAGATCTTACGATAAACGTAATCAGAAAGGAAACCCCATGAATAGTTCTCTCAGGCAACTCATGAAATCACCCGCATTTCCCGGGGGAATCATAACGATTCTGATATTTTCTCTGGATTACTTTCAATTTGAACTTGTTGAGAAATTTCTGCTTTTTGCGGCTTTCGTCATTGTGCCTCTTGTGATTTTACTTTTGAACCATGACGAAAAGAATACACATCAACGAATGATTTATGCTGCTATGAAATGGCTTCAATTTCCCGCAGCGCTTCTTACCCTAACCTCAGTAATGAGTAGTAGGATGTGGGGGTTAGAAAGTGCGACAATCCCAGGCATTCTGTCCCTTGGGTGGCTACTGTTCACACTGCTGCTTGGCATCTATGGCTTGACCACGATTATGATTGCTAAAGGAAAAGCAGCGGAAATAGCGATTGGCGCGGGGCTCGTTTATTTTTTGATCGGGGGCATTTGGTTTACCTTATATCAATATCAAGTAAACCTCTTCCAGGCTAATCCTGCAACGCACGCATTAAGCTCGGTTCACTTTCATTTTTCATCTGCAATTGTCCCCATTTTTATTGGTGCACTGGGACGCATCATGACGAAGAAAAGCTGGTATCCCTGGGTCGTTGCGATCGATATCATCGGACCCATTCTGATTGCTATTGGTATGATTTTCTCCAAGCCAATTGAATATGTCGGTGTCACTTTGTTCGCCTGTAATATTGTGGTTTACACCGCTTATCTCCTTACTTACTTAAAGAAAAATGCTTTGGATATTAAGGCAGCCTTCTTCTTAGGCCTTTCTTGTCTAGCCTTTTATACGGTTGTTGTCATTTCCATCTTCTATCCGTTACTGAAAAATATGTATTCCTTAACCATACTTGATTTCATTCCCATTTACGGAGCTCTGCATGCGTTTGGTTTTGTCTTATGTGGACTGATTGGTTGGGTGTATATGGTAGGCTTCATTAAGGAGTCGGCTTCATAAGAGTAGTTTAGTCTGGTTCGTGCTATAATAGTGATCACATAAATAACATTCATCATTCTGCCGAGATGGCGATGATTAAGGAGATTGAATTTTGACGAACAACCATGATATTGGAGCAGTTAACGAACTACCGGAGAACCTTGAAGAGCTCAAACGAGCGGCTAATCGGACGTCAAGCTGGAGAGACAGACTGAATGCGGTGAACGAATTGGGGAACTGGAATACAGAACCTACCATTAAGTTGCTGCAGCATGTTTTGAAAAATGATCAAGTGTTCCAGGTGCGTGAAGCCGCATATCTCAAGCTGAAACAGTTGGATGAAGATGTACAAATGCCTGCCAAAAACAAAGGTGAGCTGTTTAAAGGGACTAACAAAATTTTGCTGCGGATCAAAAAAAGCCTTCCTGAAGGTCATACATTTGAGGAATTTAAGGAAAAACTGCAAAAGACACGTCTGGATCTCTATGATACCTACGAGGGCGACAAAGATGCTGAGTTTGACTCCTGGCTCCATGGAATTTGGGAGACACTAGGTAGAAGATAACCGTCGTTCACCGTGTAAGAGCTGAATACAAAGCCACTCCAAAAATGGAGTGGCTTCTTTATTTCCTATGATCTGACAAAAAACGCCCCGTCTACTGATTCTTAAAAATCAGTAAACAAAGCGCAAAGTTAGAATTTTTTTGAACAACTTCTATACGATTTATTCTGGGATATAAGGAAGATCCAATGTCTTCGGAACGTTGATGACATGTTTTTCGGTATACGTGCGTATACCTTCCGCGCCGTATTCACGGCCAATACCCGATTGCTTGAAGCCACCGAAAGGGAACCGAACGTCGAGCCCCTGCACAGCAGCGGTATTGATCATCGTCGTTCCAGCTTCGAGTTGACGTGCGACGGAGATGGCATCCTCTTCTTTGCCCCACACAGAACTCGTCAATCCATATATGCTCTCATTGTGTAGATGAATTACCTGCTCTTCATCGTCAAATGGCAGAATCGGAACCGTAGGGCCAAACTGTTCCTCCACCACAATCGGATCATGAACATCGCAATTCAAAACAAGCGTAGGTTGTAAGAAGTAACCTTGGTCAAACAGCTTCTGATCCAGAATTTGACCGAGAGGGATGACCTTAGCCCCTCGCTTTTGCGCATCTTCAACCAAACCAAGCACGTAATCTTTTTGCTTCAGGTTATTAACCGGGCCTACCGTCGTATTTGAATCAAAGGGATCACCAATTCGAATCCAGCGATTTGCCGCTTCTATATATTTTTCCACAAACTCATCATAAATAGAACGGTGTACATACACACGTTTGGCGATCATACAGATCTGGCCTGCTGTCAAGAAATTAGAAATGACAATCCGTCGCATGGCTCGCTCATCATGAACATCAAAGCTTTCCAAGAAGATCGCCGCATCATTGCCACCAAGCTCAAGCGTCATATCCTTAATCGTTTCCGAAGCTGCTTTGATAATATGCTTAGCTGTTGCGGTCCCACCTGTAAAGGCGATCTTCGTAACATGGGGATTCGTGGTCAGTTCAACGCCCACATCCGCATCACCATGAACAACATTGATTACACCAGCCGGGAACTCACTCGCAATAATCTCTGCCACCTTCGCTGCCGCCAGCGGTGCATACGGACTCGGTTTAAGCACAATGGTGTTTCCCGCAAGTAAGGCAGGAGCGATCTTAATCGTAGATAAAGCAATGGGATAGTTCCATGGACTAATCGCCGCTACCACACCAATGGGATCATAGGAAAGAATCGTTTTATCATTCTCATGCGTTTTGATCTCTTCCTGTAGAGCCGATGTAACTTCATTACAAGCAAACTCCATCCACATTAACGAAACATAAATTTCACCGTGTGCATCATACAAGGGCTTGCCATGCTCTCTGGACAGCAAATGTACAATTTCATTCTCAGCTGCTCTAATCTTCTCGATCGCCTTGCGCATCATCATAATGCGTTCATCAATGGAAGTCTGCTTCCAGGTTTTAAATGCCACTGCCGCCGCTTCAATCGCATCAATTGCTTGTTCTCTCGTTGTGACAGGGAAATAGCCTACGATCTCGGATGGGTTGGTCGGGTTCTCTTTAGCTAACTGCGAAAGGGATTTTACATGTTGACCATTAATGAATGCTTCAACGATAACTGTCTCTTGGTCTGCTTGAATTGTCATTTTACATCCCCTCCGTTATTTAGTTGGATTCATTCCAAACTTCTTCTGCAATTTCCTTCACATAACGAAGTTTACGCCATTGTTGTTCTTCCGTTAAAATATTGCCTTCTTCCGTAGAAGAAAAGCCGCATTGTGGGCTCAAACAAAGTTGCTCTAGAGGAACATAAGTTGCCGCCTCTGCAATCCGGGCTTTAATCTGTTCCTTATCCTCTAACTCGCCTGTTTTCGATGTGAGTAAACCAAGCACGATTTTCAAATCTGTTCGATTCACATATTGTAATGGCTCAAAACCACCTGAGCGCTCATCATCAAATTCCAGGAATAATCCATCTACGTTTAAGCCTCCAAAAATAACTTCAGAAGCGTACTCGTAACCACCCGTTGAGAAATAGTTCGATTTATAGTTACCGCGACAAATATGCATCGTCACAACTAAATCTGTCGGTTTATGAGCCAAAGTTTCGTTAATCATTCGCTGCATCGTTTTCAACTCTTCCGCCGGTTCCAGACCTTTGGCACGCAGCTTATCGTGGCCAGCTTCTGAGAATAGGTCTGCCCAAGCGGTATCATCTAATCGCAGGTATCGACATCCCGCATCATAGAAAGCCTGAATGGCTTTTTGATACGCCGCAATTGTATCCTGAAGGAATTGCTCCCGGTCCGTATAGATATTGGCGCCATTTTCCAACCGATATAGAAGCATGTTGGGACTTGGAATAGTCTGTTTCGCCACTGCGTCACCTGCATGCTTTTTCACAAATTTGAAGTCTTCAACAAAGGGATGACTCGAAAAATCTACTTTACCAACAACACGAATTCCACCCTTTCGAGTCTGCATGTTATGGAACTGAGGCCCATCAATTTCCTCATACAGCTCTACACCATCCAAGCCGCCCAGAAAATCAAAATGCCACCAGCTTCTGCGGAATTCACCATCCGTAACGGCAGATACACCATTCTCCTTCTGCTTTTCAATAATTCGAATAATCTCTTGATCTTCCACAGCTCTTAATTCTTCATATGTGATGTTGCCTGATTTATATTGTTCACGTGCCTGAGTTAAATCTGCAGGACGTAGAAAGCTACCTACATGATCATTACGAAAAGGTATCATAGTTATTTCTCCTTCTAACTTTTTGGTTCACTGAGTATAGCATGATTGGAAAGATAGCATGTTATATGAAAAATGCATGGCTGGTTATAGCTTTTAATAATAGCTAAAGTGTCAAAAAGCAAAAAAAACACAACCTCATAGGGAAGTGGTTGTAGTTTACCTTATATTCAATGTCAATTCAGGCTAACATGCACCTTCCTATCTCTCCCAATATATTTATTTTCTAGTATAATAACGGGATACAACAAAGATTTTATAATAGAAGGAGAGTTGTTATGGAATATCATGTATCCAACCATGGGAATGATCAAGGAAAAGGAACAGCAGATCAACCCCTTCGTACCATATCGCGCGCTGCGGCTCATGCCATGGCTGGTGATACCGTTATTGTTCATGCAGGAGTATACAGGGAATGGGTTAACCCGGCTAATGGAGGAACAGCGGAGCATCGAATCGTATATCGATCCGCAGGAGACGGGGAAGTCGTGATTACAGGAGCTGAGCGGATTACCAACTGGAAGTCTGAAGGAGACCAGGTTTGGAGCACAGAAGTGCTCAATTCCATCTTTTCCGTCCGTAATCCCTTTGAGGTCGAGCTCAGTGGAGACTGGTTATTTGACGGACCTTTCCCAGTTCATCTCGGGGATGTCTATCTGGATGGCAAATCATTGTATGAGTGCAATAATGTTGAAAGCGTTCACAACCCTAAAATTTGGCCCGAAGCCAAATATCCTGAGGATTCACTGTTGAATTGGTATGCCGAGGTTGGTTCTACCACAACCAAAATCTGGGCTAACTTTGGTGGAAAAGATCCTCGTACGGAAAATGTAGAAATAAATGTACGTCCTTATTGCTTCTGGCCTGAGAAACCGGGACTGAACTATATCACCGTGAGTGGGTTCACACTTCGTCAAGCTTCTCCTCAATGGGCCCCGCCTACGGATTACCAGGAAGGTTTGATTGGACCTCACTGGAGCAAAGGCTGGATTATTGAAAACAATATCATCAGTGAATCCAAGTGCGTTGGTATTAGCCTGGGTACCGAAATCGGTACAGGTCACAGCAAGTCTTTGGAGAAGCATAGTAAAGGCGGTACTCAACGGGAGCAGGAGGTTATTTTACGAGCATTACGCTCCGGCTGGCATAAAGATCGCGTCGGTAGTCACATCGTTCGAGGTAATGTAATTCATGATTGTGAACAGGCAGGTATTGTGGGTCATATGGGAGCAGCCTTCAGCCGCATTTACCAGAACCGTATTTATAATATTCATCACAAACGGCTTAGACACGGTGCCGAAGTTGCGGGAATTAAACTGCATGCTTCCCTGGATACTCAAATTAGCGAGAATATCATGTATAGCTGTTACCGAGCGCTTTGGCTGGACTGGCAGGCACAGGGGACTCGCATCAGCCGTAACGTATTTTTTGATAATCTCTCGGAAGACCTCTTCGTTGAGGTGTGCCATGGTCCGTATATGGTCGATCATAATCTATTCCTCTCGCCCATGAATTTCAGAAATATGGCCCAGGGCGGCGCATTTGTCCATAATTTATTTGCAGGCCGATTCGTAGTTCGTTCCGAGATTACGCGGATTACGCCGTACCACTTCCCTCACGAGACAGCCATGGCGGGGTACTCCAATATCACGGGAGGCGATGACAGGTACTACAACAATATTTTCTTGGGTGATAACGATGAGAATAAAGAACCCGTCCCTATTACCTTCTTTGAGCATCTTCCCCTTAAACCAAGGGATGCCGTTGGAGCGGATGGGAAGACGGTCATGGATGGTGTTCCGGACAATTCCATATGTTATCTGCATGCTGTGGGATTGGGTGGTTATGATCAACATCCTGATGTAAAAGATAAAAAATGGTGGGAATACACCAAAGAGGAGCTTCTTGAACTTGGCGATGCGGCGAAGGATTTCTTTATAGGCAATGCCGTTCTTCCGGTGGCTATGGGTGGAAATGTGTATCTCAACCATGCGGTTCCAAGTACTCATGAATCCGATGCGAAGATCTATGCTCAGAAGGGCATAAACGTGGAGATTGATCCTGCGCTAGGTAAGGTGCACATTCACATCCATGAGCCCGAATTGCTTCGAGGGACTTCTGCCCTGTTAATTACCACGGACCTGCTTGGAAAGACGTATCACGCCAACATGAAGTTTGAGGAGCCGGACAGCACTCCCTATCATTTTGACTCCGACTTTTTCGAAACAAAGAGGCCCGATGCAGATGTCACACCTGGTCCGTTTGAGTTAAGTGGAAAGGGTACGATTGATTTTGAAATATAGTTTATGATTGAGGGTCCAGTCATTTTAGGTGATTGGGTCTTTTTTATATGTAAAGCCTCTACTCCGCTAATCGGGATAGAGGCTTTAATTGGTAAACGATGCTCTGTTTTCTTTCGGATATCTCTATTTTTATCAAAAGCACTCCGCTGTTACTTATGGTACGGTTCACCGTATCATTTGTAGAGCGAAAACTAAGGACATTCTTAAGAATGTCCTTAGTTTATAATTCAATTATTATATTATTTTAATTAATCCTTCTGTGCTTCACATTCATTGCATAATCCACCTCTGAATTCTCCACTCTCTTTGTATTGTCCGCATCCTGGACAAAACTCAAATCTTCCTTTTCTTATACTCATAATCCATACCGACACCTTTCATTTTAATTTCCTACTTATAGAATACTCTATATAGATATGTTATATGATTAGTTAACATACTTTTGAGCAATATAAAGTATTTTGTTAAGAGCCTCTTCATTATTGATAATGATACGACCCTTGTTATCAATATTGTTTTCTGCCCACTCTGTAAATTCTGGATATTTGAATAGTTTACTTTTATACAAAGTTCCATACACATTAAATTCAAAAGAAACAATCAGCTTTGTGTAATATGCAATCCTGAATAAAAATCTATCTGCAGCTTGAACACCATCATCCTTTAAATAAAATTGTATATTTGAATTATATGTGAAATGGTGTTTCTCTGGATTGTATATCGTAGTTACCCAATTCTCGAAAAACTCCTTAGCAAATTCATCCTCAGAATTAATTTTATTGTTAAATCTGGTCAGACCTGCACGTTCGATGCGTGTAAAAGCCTCAATTTGAGAAATGTCAAATTCAATTTTTCTCGATGATTCTTCTGCTCCATCTACACCCGATTCAATGATTCCAATACTACCTATAATAGTAAAATATAGGTTTCTCATATCACTAGGGCTTTTAAAGAAATTTGCGAGCCCTTTTTTCGTATTAACTACACTTTCAGGAATTACTGACAATATACTTTTAACCAAATTTATGAAATCCTTACCTTCTATGAGATAGTCTATACCAATATCATTTTTGTTTATGTTTCTGACCGTCAGTAAATCAAAAATAACTTTGCTGATAAGTTCATGTCCATGTAATAAGATTGCTTTATCAGTATCTCCCTCTTCGTCCATTACAGTATTAATAGCCTCATTAATAATTCTTTGGATCAAAACACAATTCCAAACATAATAACCCGTGGTGCTTTCATTAAATAATCTCTTATATCTTGCATGATTTAAATCTGAGTATACAGTTCCGATTTCTCTACTAACTAAAATTGTGGCTTCAATATCTTGAGCAAATGAAAGAGCTCTTGTCGCTTCCCGCAGACTAAAGCTATTTTCACTGGAAACTTCTTCATCTTCAGATCTCATTAGGTGGTATGTTATCCCTGATATACCAAGTACATTTTCAATTCGTTTTTGTATAGGATCAAGTACCACAAAGTCTCTATTTTCAATTCTGTTTTGTCTATTATTTTTTGATGTTACATCTGATGCAAAGTTCTCATCTTGATAATTATTTCCCTCATCGTCCACAGTCTGCATTGATACTATTCTGAATGGAACATAAACATTTTGTAGATTAGTCTTATTAGATTCTGAAGATTGTCCGTACTTTCCAATAACACCTACTGTCTGAGCCCCATTTACAATGCTTATCCCTCTGCAATCAAATATACCTAGGTCTCTTGAATTACCGAAAATAGGCTTCTTAATCACTTCTTCGCACACTAAAGTAACTCCATTGTTATAAAACCAGAATAATTCGGGTTCTGTTTCTAAGGTTTCTCTCATTTCATTATTTATATCTGTCGTCCCTAAAACTCTCCTTAAATTGTATTCGTATAAATCATTACCATAGCTCTCCCACCACTCTGCTAGCTGATCTCCTGAAATTTGCCCATAGAAAGCTTCTTTCCCTCCATGATAATGACCCCATTGCTTCAATTGAACCTCAACTTCTATGTTTCTTTTAGAAGTAGCATTACTTAAGGATGAATGTACTCTCTTCTGATTGATTATTTCTAATTCTGCTACTTCTCTTATAGTATTTAATTCTTCTAATAATTCATTAAACTCTTGTCTAGCATGAGCAGAAAGATTTGTGGCTGTATAAATAAGTACAATTTTTAGCTTTAACCTGCTTTTTCTCAATGCCTCTACAACTTCATCTTTTAGAAGATTGACCTTTTCGTTGAACTTATCGAATTTCATATTAATTAGGTCTCTTACGCCACTAACGAATTTTTTAATCTCTCCAAGATCAGGTTCTGAATCACCTTTTTCATTAAATTTAGACTGTGTCAAGCATAATTCTTCTAAATCTCTGTTGTAAAATATCACATCAATCCCGTTATCATTCGGTCCATCAACAATGTATTTTACGATCTCGCCTACTTCAACAGTCGGGTATAGTATATTAACACTATATGCCGCTAGAGCACGTGAAAGAAAATTCTTTTCGAGCTCCTCTGTCTTTCCAGACTTTGTATCACCTAAATCAATAATACCATCATAATTTTCAAATAATCGTTCTCTGATCTGCCTAACTTCAAGAAGTCCCATATAACAAATCCTCCATAACGAAATAAATTACAACAACGCTCTTCCATCGGTACCCTTGATAATTCTATATGCAGAATCATCCGTCAACCCGTGATGCTCAATTTCAATCACATAGAGATATCCTTCTTCAATATTATAGTTAGCCTTTTGCCATACATCGAAATAGGGAGCAAGTTCGCGAAAATTACCAACTCGATCTGTCAGGTACTCATACATCTCTCTTGAGGGTAGAACTAATACTCCCCCCAACAACTGATTTCTCAACATACCTGTGACCATTTTATTAATCGCTCGATGTGAAGAACTAATATTTCCTGTCTCCCATTCCATTGCAAAAAACTGGTTTCCCAAAGGATATACTGCATCAATTGGTCCCGGACGATTGCTTGTAACACCCACATCTACACGATGTTCTAATAGCCATTTATGTTCTTTCAGTTCAAACATAAAAGTTTCCTTTATAGGCTTTACTCCATTTCCCTTACGCTCATTATATAGCCTGAATTCTCCACTGCCTGCAGGATGTTGCATTCGAGCAATTGAATTCTTCACTTGATTCATTAGTCCTCTTACAGCAGCAGCATTTGAGCCTATATTTTCAATTAAAGGAACTATTTGTTTAATTATCATTGTTACTCCCCCAAGTGAGATCCGTATGTATTAATTTTACATCTGGATCTCATGATATCACCCTGTTAAATTCCTGTCAATGACACTGTTATAGATAATTGATACAATAAAATAATGGAGGGTTATACATGAATAAATTCTATTATGCAATTAACGTCAAAGACGATTTTGAACTAAAAGATTTTGCTAAGATCTCGGGGGTCAAACTTAGCAAATTAAAATACTATTCTAAAGAAATGATTTATCCTTATACAGGGGATTTAGAAAAAATTCTAGATGCTACTAATCAGTCGGAAATTCAATTCAAATTACGTCTAGGTTTTATTGATAATCAAATAAAAGAGTTTTTAGCTGACCATTCATCAGAAATCTCACAGTACTTTAAACCAGGAAAGCGTAATAAAGAAAAAGAGTTTCAACCAGTATTTCAGACTGAACAAGGAAAGCTTTTTCAAGCTGATTGTATCTCATTAATGAGAACACTTTCTAAGGAATCCGTTGATCTTATTTTTGCAGATCCACCATTCAACCTGAATAAAAATTATGAATCGGGGGTCAATGACAAACTCTCTAAAGAAGAGTATCTAAAGTGGACTGAGGATTGGGTACTAGAGTGTGTATCTTTACTTAAAGAGGGAGGCTCTCTATTTATTTGGAATTTACCAGTGTGGAATACCTACATTGCTGAAATTTTGAATAAACACCTTACACTACGACACTGGATAGCAGCTGATGTTAAATACAGTCTTCCTATTCAAAATAAATTATACCCATCTCACTATGGCCTCCTTTATTATACTAAAGGTGAGAAACCTAGTGTTTTTAATACTGAAAGAAGGCCTTTAGAAGTTTGCCGACATTGTGGTGGTGACATCCATGACTATGGCGGGTACAAAGACAAACTAAATCCAAACGGCATTAATTTAACTGATGTTTGGTACGACATATCTCCAGTAAGACACAGTAAATACAAGACAAGAACTAGTAATGAGCTACCCTTAAAGCTGTTAGAACGAGTCATATCTTTATCAACTAATGAAGGTGATACAGTTTTTGATCCATTTGGAGGTAGCGGAACAACCTATATTGTTAGCGAGATTTTAAAGCGAAAATGGGTTGGCTGTGAGATTGGACCTATTCAAACCATAAAGGATCGTTTTGATGACATTGAATTTCACATAAAGGTTTTGGAGGATATCCGGAAGTCAAAAAACATTTTATTTAGTGAAGCAACTAAAAAGATTAGAATAAAGAACAAGCACTGGCTTCCTGAAACTCTTGTCATAAAGAGCAAGGTTAAGAAACAGAGCATTTTAGAGCAGATACAACTATTCCCCGAAGATTAATTTAAGAAATAGCATCCCCAAGGGGATGCTATTTCTTAATATTTGGAAATGAAGCTACCTTGTTCTTCAATAGCTTGGCTTACTAAATTGTAAACATCTTTTATAAATTGAACCTCTTCTTGATTTTTAGCTGATATGTTGCCAACTACTGAAACCCTCTCATTAAAAAATCTACTTATTTTCTCTGATCTCTTTCTTCCACTTCCTGTACCCTTGAGGTCAAACATTCCACTCCATTCAGATCTATGGTTAATCCATAGGAGGGATCTTGTAAACTCATGAAGGGTAGAAAAAATTTCTTGTCGGAATAGGTTAATAACATCTTCCTTCTCTTCGTCACTTTTAGCTTCAATTACCCATTCAACAGGATTTCTTAAAAATCCACTTACAGAATGGGACAAAAGTTGTATTAAGTCCGATATTGGCATAAGAGTGTCATAATAGTCTTGACCAGTAAAAGCCAAGCGCTTATTAAGAGCTTTTATACGAGTCCAATGCTCAGTGGTGATTCCTGGTTTATATCTAATTCCTAATCTAGAATCCCACCTTTCATGAAATTCTTTTGCTGCATTTTGGATAGCCACAATAAGACTTATACTTTCATAACGAGCTTTCGCGTGGGGGAGCGGGGGTTGATCCGAAGAATAAATCACTTCATCTATCATCCCTGATAATTGTCTTTTTGAAATTTTATTTAAATCTTTGGGCAAGTCCCAAAAGAAAAAGGATCTTTCATTTAATATACGCTCAACGTGCCCTGCTGACACAAATCCACTATCTTCCTGTACTTTTGAAATAATTGGGCCAATAGAGGCTTTTACATGATTTACTTTGTCTATCCCTCTAGGCATGTTATCACCATTAACACCATCTAGGTGTGTAAATGCAACAATTAACTTTTTCATATATCCACTATTTAAAATAGTTTTGAGAACCGATTGTGGAGCTGCCAACATAGGCTGTTTTCCATTATCAACCAATATAATTGAATCAACGGTATCAAATAAACCTGTTATTCTAGTAGGCAAATTAACTGCTGTATCTGCTACATGACCTAGACCTTCCCCGTCTATAATTACTAAACGTGGAACTTCATCCAAATCTTTAGGTTTAAATGGTCCTTTAACCCTTATTGCATCTACAAGAGGTGTAAGCAGAGTACCCCATTGATCTACATGATTACTAGAAAAACGCCGTATTTCTCGGAGAAATTCACTTTTCTTGTCAAGTTCTATAGTCCAACTGATCCCCCATCCGTGAGGATCGGTTTGTAAATTTCCAATGGTTAACTGATGGAATCTAGATTGTACATCATCAAGAATATCATCAATTACATCATGGAAAGCTGAACTAATATCTAAGTACTCCAACACCAGCTCATTCAGCGCATCCCTATCTTCACCTTCTAACATCTTTTCATCAATGGAAAGTTGTGCAGTTACAGTTTCCTTGGCTAGTTTACTTAACTCAGAAATCTCTAGCAAATAGCCATTTAATGCATCCAACAGAGTTTCTTTTAGAGAATTTTCTATAGCTTCATCACTAAAATTATCCTCTTGCTCTTCTTCATCCCATTCATCATATTCATTTGAAGAAGCCATTTGCCTTAATGAAGAGGGATGACCAAGAACATAGTTTAATCTAAACTTTTGCTCTCGATGAATTAAGAGACTATCAACAAATTGATCATCTCGCTCCATAAAGAGTCTAGATTGAACGGCTGCCTGCACACATTCCTCGATATAGAAGCGAGCTTCAAGTCGCGGTATAAATGTAACAACAGCACTATACGCCATTTCTTCAGCACATATTACTTCTATGTCACAAATGGTAGTTCTACCTGAAGCAGTAGATGGAAATCTATCCTCCTTAGAATGGGTGCCCATGATTTGCCTCAATAGCGTTGTTTTACCTGCTCCTGTGGTACCCACCAACAGTGTTCTTGAATAACCATCTTCAACACTTGGAAAGGGTAAAAAACCTTCTCTAATCTTCTTAAGATCACTAGGAACTTCTTCCAGTTTATTATAAAAAGCAGAAACAACTCTAGAATCGAACAATAACTCGGCTCTATCTCTTGCTAAACTTGTCCAATATGTTTCATCTCTTAAGATTGTATTTAATTGCTCGACTAATTTAGTGGCTTCTACCTCATCTGATGTTCCTAATCCTTTCCTGATTCTTAATCCTATTTTTCCACGCACATCTCTCCGCATGGGATGTCTAAAAATAACAGCCCATGCTTCTCTTCCTTGACTTCTACTTAAGCTCGCCTTATAGTCCGCCATCTCTGCCCTCTCCAATTCCCTTATTATCAAATGCTAGCGCTGCTACTTGATCAAATTTACACAAGTAGTAAGTTGAAGTTAAAACAACCAAATTCAGACGAAACGTACAATCATCCGGATTAGATAACCCCGGGTGAGATCCTTCAGCATGAAGTCTTTTAAAAATCCCTTCAGAAAAATTTCTCCCGTTGTTCCCAACCTCATTCAAATTACGGGATAAAATCGGTGGAATTGTTTCTTTAAGCTTCTCCCTTTTTTCTTTTGAAGGTAAATTATCTACAGATCCACCAAAAACGAAAACCGCCATCGCATCAAATACTGATTCAAAAAATGTCCTAATTTGTGCGTTAGCCGCTGCCCAAAAACCCATATAATGACACCATAGTGCTTGTTTTAAGTGTCCTTCCGGTATGGAAAAGCTATACTTTTTAAGAAATGAAAAAAGCTGAGCGTGTTCCGGTAAATATTTCACAGGATCAAAACACTGAAAATCTCTCCATTTGTGGGGCAGCATCGCACACCTCTTTTCCCTATATTCGTTGTTCTCTGTTGTTCCACAATACAACATATTCCATTTAGAGTCAATTGTTATTTGGAACAACGATGAACAACAAACTTCAAAGTATTATAATCGGTCATTCATACAAGGTATCAACAATTTTCCGCTTATAGATTTTAAATTTGAATTATGTAAGGGAGGTTTGCATAATAAATAATAACTAGAAGCTTCTTTTCTCAGTTCTCGTGGAAAAACAATTCCAAACCCACGAAGAGGACCGGCCCGTACACCAAGTGCGGGTCGCTCTTACGTTTCATAAAGGAGACTTACTCAATCCTTATTTTGGAAGTACAGACTTATTTGCAACCATGGGTGAGGACAACATCCAATTTACTTTGGAAAAAGATTGGATAGATGAACCTCCAACTATTGAAGGAAGTCCCAATGTGTTCGCGCTGGGCTGGGTATCGGGAACTGGCTGAAGCTTTAGATGTTTCACCCGAAGCACTTGTAGCATCGGAAATTAACAACAACCATCCACAATACTCTTTTTAATTGGTTCAAATATTACTTTTACCCTTCCCAATAATTTGTAATAAACCAAGTTTTATTTTTATATCATACCTATGAATACAATCTATGGAGGTATACAAATGAACTTTACACAAAGAAAACTCTTAGTACTATTGGAGTCAACCTTCAACCCTGAAGGCGATATTCACTTCCTCACCATTGCAGAGAAAGAAATTCAAATTCACGAAAAAGAGCGACCCGTGCATCAAGTGCGGGTCGCTCTTACATTTCAGGAAGTAGACACAGTGAATCCCTATTATGATGGTACAGATTTGTTTGTAACCATAGAAGAGGACAATATCCAATTCGCACTAGAAAAGGATTGGGCAGATGAACCCCCAGCCATTGAAGGAAGCCCCATTGAGTTCGCACTAGGCTGGGTTTCGGAACTGACTGAACCATTCTACGTTTCACACGAAGCACTTAGAGCAGCCGAAGCTAACAACCATCCACGCTATAGTAATAACCCACAAAGTAACTGCCATCAGGAGGAATCAGAAAAATGATCGACCTGACATCTGATAAGCAGCTCGCTACCTTAATCCAAACCAACTCATTTCCTAAAGCCTGCCTTACATTCATCTACAATTACATGCAACAACTTCGCGATCCACATGAAGGAGAAGCCTTCCCTCCACCGGGTCAATGGTACTTCATCATGGAAACAGCTGATCAACTTACTCCCATTCAACACGATGAAACTACCTTCTCCTGTTCTGCGGGTACGTATTACCCTGAATACATTGAACAATACACTTTTTATGAGGAATACACTTTGTATAAAATCTACGTCATGCTGGACAATGAATGTAGCATGACATTTTTTACGTTAAAAGGTATTCATTCTACTGAGACCGAGCAATGGCTCCTTGTCAACTCCAACTAAACCTAATCTATAACTGAAAGGAGCATCATCTAATGTCCTTGCAACTGACTGATGCCAAGAAAAAATCACTGGCTGTGCTTATAAAAACACATCATGAACAACACCTTGCCCGCTTTCCCTTTGCCAAGTTTCCAATTGAGCCATTAGAGGACTGGAAACAACTGTTCTCTGATCCTGTCACCATCGAAGCCCACACCCTACGTTCTACCCTCTCATGGTCTTGCGGCAAATGGCAACAACAAAGCATTCCATACCCGTACAAAAAGCTCCATCTAACTGTCATTAGCAATTGGAAGAACTTCATAGAACAGTATAAACCAGAAGCGTCATCTGTTATCTCATACTGGAAAGACTTACTCGGAAAAGACGAATATGCGTTCAATACAATCGCCTTTATTACTCATCTTCTATGTCCTGATCAGGTCGAACTCACAGATTCCCGTCGAGTCAAAGGCATGAACGACCTGCTCAGAGAAGCTGAAATACAGGATGAGTGCGTAGTACTTGAAAATGTGTCCGCAACTATAGAGCAATACAGTGACTTTTACCATCAACTCCTACCCAAGACACAATCTACACTTGGCGATCAGGCTTCTGTGAAGCTAGGTCGCTTTTTGTTTGCCTACGGACATCGCGAGATCCTCAGCAAAATAGCCGAAAGCTCCCTAAATCTACCCGAGCCGATCATAACCACACTAGACTGGGAAACCGCCAGCAGTCAACGATTCAACCTGAACTTGATAACTGAAAGAGCGAATGCAGATCGACTGTTCGCTTGTCTATTGCTTGCATTGGATAAGCAACCTGAAATGCCTGAAGAGATGACTATTCAGGAAATCATTGATTTGATTCCTTTAGGCAGCGGAGGCATCTGCAATTTAGGTAGTTACAACTATGCCTTCATTGCCATGCTTGGTAAACAGAAAGACAGAGACTACTTTCTATTTGAAGATCCCTCCATGGCTAAGTCCTTTACGCATCAAGCAAACCAGTCCACTAGAAATATGAGTTTTCATAGAATTCATGCCACTCTTGGGATAAAAGTAAATCCAAAATTCATTGTAATTCCCACCGATTAAAATAAAAACAGGCAAAGAATACTTACTTCTTTGCCTGTTACTCTACTTTCTACTGTAATGCTTATCAATAGTGTTGAAAAGATCTTCGAGAATTCGTTGTGCTAATTGCACATCCTCTAACGAGCGACTTTCGAGTTTCGACCTTAAGATTTCAATAAGCTGTTTTTGCTTGATCATGCTTTCTGTCTCCGTTATCTCGCCAAATGAAAAGAGATCCTCTACCGAGACTTCCAGTGCACTCGCAACTTTGGCAAGCATTTTTAAGGAAATATTACGATTGCCACGTTCAATTTCTCCGATGTATGTGTCTTGTGATTTAGCTTTTTCTGCAAGCTCTACTTGAGACAATCCCATTTGTGTTCGTAACGTCTTTATTCTGGCTCCTACTAACGTCAACAATATATCGCCTTCCATCGCATCCACTCTCCTACACCTTTAAGATTAGAGAGGATACATGAGAATTAGGAGTATACAGTAACAAGGTATTTTGTTTAAAACCTCACAATTGTATGTTAATATTAAAACAATCTTTAAACGAGATTTTACTAATATTTCTGTGTAAGTTCCGCCTTACTACTTTCTCCTTCAAAAGATTTTAACCAGCCCACAAAAATACCTATTTATAAAAAGGAGCTCCTTATGACAACAGAAAATAACCCTCATTCCTTCAAGCTAACTTGGAAAGGCGGGTTCAGCTATCTAACCTATTTTCTAAGAGAATCTACCGTGACACTTCGTGAACAAGAAGTTCAATTACAAACAATCAGCAAAATCTTAGGTATCTTTTCTTTAGGTATAAAACAGGATCATCTCACCTATTCAGATATTCAAAAAGTTTCAGTGGGAAATAGTATTAGCTGGTTCCAATTGTTATTTGCAATACTGTTTGCAGCAATTAGCGCAATACTGTTCTCGACAGGGTCAGGTGTTCACTGGCTCGCCTTGATCGCTTCAGTCGTTTTCTTCTGGCTTTCCTTTCGAAGCAAGCATCTAACACTCACGAATCGAACAGGTGCAACAATGCGATTGATCAGCAACTCCAAAGTGTCAATAGAAACCCTACTCAAACAACTGCTCCAACAACTCGATAACACAAGACCAGGACAAATCCAAGTTGTTCGTGAGCGCAAAACCAGAGTAGCTATCATTGCCTCCGGTGCCGCGATCATCATTGTAGGCTCAGCTATACTTTCAATGACGATGAGTGAAAATCAGCAATACATATCTGTTGTACAGAATGCTTCGTTTGGAGAGTCGAAATACAAATTAAAGAATATTGTGGAGCATCCCAACTATTTCAGCAATGTTTCGTGGCAGAATGTTTCATTTCAAGGTGCATCTGATCTGGATCACTACGTTATGTATGAGGGTACGTTTTCGGATTCAGGTGTAAATGTACTGGCAAGAACCGTATTTCAGGTATTTGGTAATGCTAGTTTTGATGTCATTGAGTTCAGTATAGATGGTGAGCAATTTCAGCCTGCTACTACGGAGTGGACTCTATTCACAGCCCATATTGTGGACAAATTAGAGGGAGCGACCTCTGAAACCACCGTAATTGAAGCTACGCCAACAGAAGACACGACCTCTCAAGCTGTGAGCAATCCCATCGCACAGGATGAACAGCCGACTGTAGCCACAACAGATTCGACATCGACAGTACCCTCTTCCGAGCAAACAGCAACAACAGAGGTAACCGTGGCGACAGATAGCGCTACTCTAAGTAACTTTAGCCGATGGAGTCCTCCTGATGCTGATCTTATTCTGCCTTTAGTATTGGACGGCGAGCCAATAAGCCTGTTCATTGGAATGGATTCACCGAATGGCGTAAAGGCCCTTGCCATTAGTGATTCTCTTCATCAAGGATGGCAACTTCCATTCGATGCTCCACAAAGCACGTCCAGTCCATTTGATGATTTTGGTGATTTGAGAGAAGGCTTCAGTTTTTACGTAAAAGAGCATGATTTTGATAGCGATTCCGTGCCGGAGGTTGTAATTGTGGCCAGTGATAGACTACTTGAAACATACGTTTGGGTATACAGCTATAACTACATTTTTAGCGAAACAGATACATCCCCTCTAGAACTGGTATGGTACGGGGAAGGGCAATCCGATGTTGTTCTAAAAGGGAACACAATTTCACTACCTTATGGGTCACAAGGGCTTTTTGACGAATATATATTTAGCACTGGAACATTTATCAAAAATTAACCGCTGATGGTGTTACACATCATGAAGGAGGACTTCCGTCAATGGGCAAAATATATGAGAATTTTTCAAAAATAGCAATTGTTCTTACACTTATACTCTATGTCTGGACAAGCTTTTCAAGTCTAGATGAGAAATATGAATCAAAAGTATTACTATCCACATTTTCCGTTCTAGGCGAACAGCAAAATTCGTCCGCACTCACCAATATGAGTCAAATGAATAACGACCAAATTAAAAAATCCAGCAAGGCGTTCTTCATCACGTACATGGACACATTTAATTCAGGTGCATTAGGTAAGGAAATGAGACAAACTGATGCGAAATCGAAAAGAACGATTGCATTAGCTTACGGTGAAACAGACCTTCGTTATCATTTGAAATTTATTAAGGGAGCATGGGTACCTGCAACGCTCGATCTGTCCACCAATGTGCTATACAACTTTTCCTACATTGTGAATACACCAAGTAAACTAATCCACAATCTAAAGATGAACTTTAATGAAATGCTACAGTTGACCAATTTCGAACGCGTGACCTTTATTATTTGGGATGTCTTTCATGCAATAAGTGGGGCTTGGTTAGCTTCGTTTATGATCTTTTTGGGAAGCATTATCGGACTGCTATTTCACCCCATACAGAGCTTACTTAACTTCTTCCCATCTCTATGGCTCATCATTACAACAATTTGGGAAGGTATTTCAAATTTCAAAAATCTCGGATAAAAAGCGTACAGAATGGTTACACACATGTAGCCATTCTTTTTTTTCATCAGTGTATGAGTTATTAGAAACAGTAGTAAAAATAAGTGTATATTATATTTTTGTATGAAGCTGTGACGCTCAGCTTACAACACGTAGGATCATAGAAGTAAAGAATCCTAATATAAAAGAAAATATTATAAATGGATTGACAAGGAATCTTCCTTATGGCAAAATGTGATCTATAAAACATACACGTTGGCCGGGGCGATGAAGGAATACAACGTATTCGAAAAGCCACGACAAAAGCGAATATTATCGTAATGAAGTAACACTTCGGTGTTATCATACGATTTCTATAAACGCGCCAGTAAAATTACCTTTTTTAGGGTATTTTTGCTGGCGCGTTTTTTGTTTCGTGCCTTGTGTCTCTAACAGAATTATTTAAATAAAAGGAGAATGCACAATGACACAAAAAAATGAAACAAACGACAAAGTATCTATCCTAACAGAGATGAATTTTCGCCCTTCTGCAAGCAGACACTCGGGTAGAAAAGTTATTCCAAACAGTGTTTTGACAGTAGTGAAACATAAAAGTAGTACACGCCTCACCTTTAGCCCTGAGGTCATACAGGAAATCGGCGCTACGGAAAATGTTCAAGTTGCTCTCAATCCCGAAGGGATCGCTATTGGTTTGGGGTTCACTGGTGACGAGAACTACTTTCCTTTAAAAAAATCCGGAAAAAAATTCAATATTTATTCCAGTCAACTGGTTAACGAAATAATTGATGATTTTTCTCTTGATTTCTCCAATGCATCTTCCATCTCTTTTCAGAGAGTTAGATATTTAAAAAATGGATCACATAAGGTTGCTTTTTTCAAGTTAGTCCAAAATAAATTAAAGCCATCTCATGACATGACTAACCTTGCATCCAACCTCGCCAGTAATATTCCCACAACGAACGATAATAACAAGAAGAGCGACTTTGAAACCGACCCAAATTTAATCAGCTTAGTCAACACATACGGCGATTTAACCGATGAAGACGAATTGATCGGCAATTATCTTGACCCGCGTAATATGGAAGTCCTGACTGATATGGAGTTTGAATTGAATGATGCAGACGAATTGATCGACACAGACCATGACCAGGACAATGATGGAGATATGATCAACCGAGTACCAAAATCTAGTCCTTTTAAACACAAACGCAGACGCAAAGTCGTCAATGAATAAATCACAAGAACAACCTTTAATAAGAACATAACGGGGGCTACGCCCCCTTTTAATAACAATATGGAAGGTGAATCCAGCATGACAATACTTAATAGGAATAACACACTCTCGGCAAGTATTTTAAATACATTGACTGTTCATACAGCAGCGTTAACTTTAGCCCAAGGTAACATGGGTTTTAAGTTTCTCCCATTGTGCCCGGCAGATCATAAGGGCGCTTTTGAAAAACACAAGCAGAACTGCACTAGACCAGGAAAGGCTCCCCTGATCGCCAATTGGCCTTCCAAGGCCTCCGGAGACCCTGCTGTTCTTAAAAAGTGGTTCGAAAAATCACCAAAATTGAACTTAGGCATGATCCTTGGCGGAGAAGTGGGAGTAATCGGATTCGACATTGACGGTGAATACGGACAAACCAAAATGGAGCAGTTATTTGATGAAAACATTCCTCCCACTTGGCAATTTTCAACTCCAGGAGGAGGGTCGAGATATCTGTTTCGTGTACCGAAACACGTGGCTTTGCGAAAACAAGCTGACGTCAATCCCGAAGTGGTGCACGAAGAATTGGCTCTGTTGGCTGATGGACAAATGACGGTCATTCCACCTTCCCAGCATCAAAATGGTGGGCAATACCTTTGGATTGAAGATAGAGGTCCCGGTGACATTCCACTGGCTGACTTGCCCAAGGATGTACTGAATCGACTGATCAAAGGAAAACTCAAAAAGCAGTCAACTTCACCAAAAGTATCTTCGCTACTCCCATCAAAGCCTGCTTCTGTTTCCAAGATAGCAAAGCCTGTGCATTCATCGATTAGTGAAGACAAGTTACAACGCCTTTCAAGCAAATGCAAGGTGATAAAAGAGGCGCTGTCAGAACAACAACTACATGGATGCAGTGAAACTCAGTGGCTTCACATTGTGTCCATGCTGGTTAGGGCAGGATTCAGCAAAACTGCTTTGGCCTTTTCACAACTCAGTCAAAAGCACGATCATCACAGTGAAGATCGCATTCGGAAATTGCACGCAGAACGTTCCCATGCTTCCTACGGCCCTACTCGATGCGCCACATTGGGATGTGGCTTAGATCAAATTGCGAAATGCCATCCTAGTGTTAGTTTGGATGAGGATACCCAAGAGCCTAAAAACTCTCCTGTGACACTATTAATTTCAGCAAATTCTAAGAAAACTGTCTTAAAAAAATTATCTTCAGAAGATTACATTCATTTAATGGGAGGCAATCATTCCATACACCATAATTCTCTATGTGTGGCCAAATATAAAACTGACGGGGAGACAGAGCATGTCCCCATCGCTAACTTTATCGCTAGAATTGTAAAATCCATTATTAAAGATAATGGTACCGAAAAAAATATAGTTTATGAGATTGATGGGTTACTCATTGGCTCACAAAGAAGGCTACCTTCCATTCAGGTGCCTGCTCAGGATTTCGAAAGTATGAAGTGGTTAACCATGTGGGGACCTGAACCGACCCTCTTTCCAGGTTATAGAATCCGCGACTTGGTTCGCTTCGCCATTCAATCCACTTCCTCAGCGGCAATAAGAGAACGAATTTACACCCATTTGGGCTGGATTAACCTTGATGATAAGTGGACGTACTTACATGCTGGCGGCGCATTAGGCATTCCCAATGTCAAGGTTGAACTGGAAGCACGGCTTCAAAACTATAATCTTTCCAACTTCAACACTGGTAGCACAGAAGCAATGAAAGCAAGCCTGAACCTGCTAAATGTTGCTCCACATCGAGTAACACTTGTCCTGTGGGCGTTGACTTACTTGTCACCGCTCTGTGAAGGACTTCGCTTGCTGGGGATCGAACCTAAATTTTTGGTATGGCTTCACGGCTACACAGGTAGTCGTAAAACAACCTTAGCCAAGTTGTTTCTCTGTCACTTTGGTAACCTGCTGGAGCACCCGCCAGCAAGCTTTAAGGATACAGCTAACTCGGTTGAAAAACGTGGTTTTGACACAAAGGATTCGCTTCTTCTCATTGATGACTATCATCCTACCACTTCGCCTAGAGAGAAGAACAGCATGGAATCACTAGCGCAACAGATACTCAGAGGCTACGGGGATCGCGTAGGTCGGGGGCGTATGAAACAGGATACGTCTCTCAGACCAGACTACCCGCCACGGGGCAATGCACTCGTCACCGCAGAAGATTTAATTGGTGGCGGCTCAAGCGTAGCCCGTTTGTTCCCTGCTGAACTGCTTAAAACAGATGTCAATCTGGACCGTTTAACACAGGCTCAGGACGATTTTGAAAAATTGAGTGTTGCAATGAAAGGTTACTTGGAATGGGTCGGACAGTCCATGAGTAAACCCAACCACAATGAACTGAGACAGTTGTTTAATGAAAGGAGAAAAGCAGCATCCCAATTAGGCGTTCACGGCAGAATGGTTGAAGCAGCGGTTTGGTTGTACTTGGGACTGAACTCGGGTCTAGAATACGCTGAAAGTGTTGGAGCAGTAACAACCGAGATGGGAGATAAACTTCGGAGTGAAGGCTGGAAAGTATTTCTTGAGATTGCTAACGAACAAGGACATCAAGTTACGGAGATAAAGCCATCATCACGTTTCTTGAATATTGTCTCTCAATTGTTGGCCAACCAAAGCATTCATTGCGATAGTGTGCATCCAGACCCTCTTTCGAAGACCTTTCCGAACAACAGTACTCTTGTTGGCTGGCAGGATGAGAATCACTTCTTCTTCTTACCTGAACTAATCTATAACGAAGTCAGCCAATTCTTGTCCAAACGTGGGGAACAATTCCCTATCACCTCTTCTACTCTTTGGAAGGAATTAGCCGATGCTAACTTAACGGAAACGGAAATTTCAAAAGAGAAGGGTAAAGAACGACGCCATTTTCTCATGAAAAAAACTGTCAAAAAACAGCGCCAGAGATTGCTCTGGGTGAAAAAAGCAGCTCTATATGATGAGGTGGAGCCCAGCACTAAAAACAAGACTCGTGAAGAGACTCTGGTAACTACCCATGATGCTGAGGAACTTGATCCTATGGAGGGATTTTAAAACTCTGCCCCAGAAGCGGGGGCTATGTCCCTGAAATTCGAAAACTTGGGGCCAATGAAAGCTCATGCAGGGTAAGTGATTTCGGTCATTTGCCCCCATTGCCCCCGAAAAAAAAATAAGGTAGATAGAAAAAAAAGAATCCCCCCCCTGACAAAAAAGTGTTTCTTTCTCCCTAAAATTCAGGGGGCACCGGGGGCAAGACATAGAAGGCCATGTGCCAGATGGGGTTCTAACCACTGAGGTCCGGGGCGTGACCAGCCCTTCTGGGAAAACCGATTCTGTTCATTTTTAAAATATTTAATATAACCATGATAACGAATAATTAACTACATTTTATCGTGGAGGTTCATATATGGCGGGTAACCAAGCACCTAATAATCAAAGACCAAAGAGGGCGAATACCCCAGCCAAACGCATCCAGGTTGTCGGTTTACGGATGGTAAGAGAGTCATCATCCATCCTTTACCCTGGTAGAACAATTCGCAAGCCACAGGACGCCGCTGACTTGTTCCGTCAGTTCATTGGTGATTGTGATAGAGAGATTTTCTCGATTCTTTGTCTAAACGCCAAGAATGAGCCGACCGCAATCCATACTGTCTCTACCGGAACACTCAACGCTTCCCTGGTTCACCCCAGGGAGACGTTCAAGTTGGCCATCCTCGCTAACTCTGCCGCCATCGTTGCCTGTCACAATCACCCTTCGGGAGATCCCAACCCGAGTCCACAGGACATTGAACTGACGGAGCGGTTACGAGATAGCGGCTGCTTGCTTGGTATTGAACTGTTGGATCACATTATTTTGGGGAATGGAAGCTTCATTAGCATGAAGGAGAAGGCATTGATGTAACGAAGCTACAACCTTACCTACAATCATTCACTACAGGAGGAACCTATACAATGGACCATTCCACGGAAAACAACGATCTCGATTTATTCATCGATATTCTTGCAGATATGATCTGTTGCTACCTTCAAGCTGAAGAAGCTGCGACTGAAACAGATAAGCTTGTCCCTGAGTCACAACCAAATGCTGCATAGAGGTGATACACATGATGGAAAAACAGGTTGTCGCACTTTATATTCGCGTATCAACGGAAGAACAAGTCCAAGGTTTTAGTTTAGAAGCACAAAAATCAGTGCTCTATGATTACTGCCGAGAAAGACAGCTAGATATTCACAAACTCTATATTGATGCAGGGCGTTCCGGAAAGTCTATTTCTGGTAGACCGTCACTGAATGAAATGCTGAAAGATGCTCGTTCAGAGCACTTTCAGCAGGTTCTTTGCCTCCGTTTAAGTCGGCTATCAAGAAGTTTAAACGATTTATTATTCATCACTGAACTCTTTGACAAACATGGCATTACACTTCATAGCCTTACGGAAAATCTTCAAACGGATACTCCCATGGGGAAGTTTGCGATCCAGATGCTCGGCTCCATCGCTGAACATGAGCGTAGCCAAATTAAGCAAAACGTCCGTCTTGGAATGAACCGTCGTAACAAACTCGGTAAATGGAATAGTGGAAATTTAGTATTGGGATATCGCTGGATTTCCCATCCTGTGAACCGACATCTCTCCCATGTAGAGATTATTCCTGTTGAAGCAGAGCTGGTTCAAACTATTTTCACATGGTATGCCAGTGGTCTTGGTCTAAAAGCAATCGTGAATCGCCTAAACAAAAACGGATATCGAACTAAAAAACAAAAACTATTTCATATTGCGTCGGTGCGAGGCATCTTAACGAATGTTAACTATATCGGCAAGATAACCTACACAGACAAGTCTGCCTTGGAACACAAAAAAATAGTAGACGGAGAGCATGAACCAATTATTTCAATAGATCTGTGGGAGCAGGTACAGCAACAATTGGCTCACCGGTCCCATCAGCCTAATAAGCGCACTTCCCATATCTTTACGCTAACTGGATTGCTTAAATGTCCAACCTGTGGACACAGCATGGTTACGGCCCATGTATCCCGCAGACGGAAAAAAAAGGCCTCATACGTAGATCATTATTATGTATGTGGTAGATATAACTCTGGGGGTTACGCAGCTTGTCAGCCTCATCACGTTCCTGCTGAACAAGCTGAGGACTGGGTAAACAAACATATGCAACAGTTCCTTTGCCAGCCTACCGTAGCAGAACAGTTGGCGTTAAAGGTTAATCAAAGACGAGACAAAAAACTGGAGCCTTTCCGAAAAAGACTTAAAGAGATTGAGACACAGAAAGTATTATTGAAGAAACGAACTCTCCGATGTTACGAGCTTTTTGAAGATGGACATATCGACAGTCGGGAACTGAAGCTAAAACTCGGTAAACTTCAAAGCCAAACAGCTATGTTTGAGCAGGAAAAGAAAGAACTGGAGAAAAGAATCGTTGATGATCCAGAGCAACCTATCCCCCTTGGCAGTATCCGCCGTGTGCTTCAAGACTTTCAGCCTGTATTCCAAAGGGCAACGTCACAGCAACAAAAAGCACTATTACGAAGCATGATCTCAAAAATCACCCTCTCTGCTGATCGTAATATTAAACAAGCAGTGATTCAAGGTTCTGTGGCGCTGCTTAATCTGGAGATTCCAACACTACAACATGAAGGAGAGCGTTAGAAATGAATCAAAGACTACCGAAGAAAGTTGCTATTTACGCGCGTGTCAGTACAGAAGAACAAGCCGAACACGGCTATTCCATTGATGCCCAGCTTGATACCCTGAGGAAATACTGTGAGCTGTATGGCGGAGATATTGTCGATGAGTACGTAGATCGCGGGGTCAGTGGAAAAAGCATCAAAGGACGCTACGAGATTCAACGGCTTTTGAAAGATGCAGAAGAAAGTAAGTTCAATGAAGTCATTGTATGGAAGTTCAATCGGATGGCTCGAAAGAGTATCGACCTACTCCATATTGTAGATTTGCTGGAGAAAAATAATATTTCATTCCGATCTTTCACCGAAAACTTTGAAACCAGTACCCCCATGGGACGATTTGCCCTCCAAATGATGGGGGCAGTAGGTGAACTGGAGCGAAATACCATCGTAGACAATGTGAAGATGGGGCATAAGCAACGAGCCAAGATGGGGCACCATAACGGTAAAGTTCCATTAGGATACAAAGTAATTGCAGGCACCGGCAGTTCACGGGAAAGTAAATCCATAGTCGTAATAGCTGAAGAGGAAGCAGTCATTGTACGTCACATTTTTGAACAATATGCCTCTGGACATGGATTAAAGACCATTGCCAATGAATTGAACCACAGAGGGCATAAAACCCAAACTGGCAAGCCTTTCTCCACTACAGCGATCCGAGACCTGTTAGATAATCCGATGTTTGTAGGTAAAATCCGCTACAATCGTTATGAAAATTGGGCAGAACGAAGACGTAAGGGCAAAAATAAAGAGCCTATTCTAGTAGAAGGCCATCATCCCCCGATTATTAGTCAAGAATTATGGGACAAGGTTCAGCTACTCCGGGAAAAGAAGGCCACGTTGCCCAAAAAGCGGTTTGAAGGAGAGTATCTGCTAACTGGACTGATTCGTTGTCCTGAGTGCGGTGCCACCATGACCGCGAGTCGCACGATCAATCGGTCGAAGGATGGCGAGAAGATCACTCGGATGTACTATTCCTGTGGTCGATTCAGAAGCCAGGGAAGCGCCGTGTGCCACGCCAACAGCGTTCGTAAGGTAGAAGCAGAACAAGCGGTAACTGAACGCATCAGACAAGCCGTGGTGAATCCAGAGATTCTGCAAAGAGTTGTTCACAATGTCAATGAAATACGATCCGGACGGATCAAACCGCTACGTGATGAGTTATCAGCAGTACAGACACGTATCACCAGTTTGGAGGAAAAGAAACGAAAGTACCTCGACTTGTATGAGATAGACGATATTGATCGCGATATGTTTTCTGAGCGCCTGATTGTATTAAACAAAGATCTGGATATTGAGCTAACCCGCAAGTCAAAGCTGGAACTAGAACTTCGAGACGATCAGGCTGATCCCGTATCCTACGAACTAGTGCGTACCCTTGTGACAAACTTCGATGCACTGCTACGTAATTCTCCGTTTCAACAACGTAAAACTCTTGTTCACCTCGTCGTAAAGAAGATCATACTAGACGACAAAAAGCGTGTAAGTAATATTGATCTCTCCTTCAATGATGAGACTCAGAAACATTTTTTAAGTGTAACCCCTTCCGCTAATAATATGGCAGAAGGGGTTTTCCCTACAAAAGGAAAACACCCTAACCTTAAAAACTCCCTACTGATTTCACTATAAGTAAAAGAACTATGGTTCCAATACTTCTTTAAAGATTTTCCCCCACAATTCCATGGTAGAATCATCAATTTGATTAGCAACTCGCTCTTTAAGTAACTGTGTTTTTACCCGTTGAGCTAATTCAACCTTCCATCCTTTTTGTAAGTCAATACTGTTTTTTGATGCATAGTTTTCAATCTGCTGAACAATTGGAATTCCCGATTGAACGATGTCCAAAAAATCTTCATCTAAGTCTGCAGGTCTTGGTAACATTCGAGTTACTATATCCGATATAAGAGCAACAGGAAACAAATCCTCAATCTCTGCACCTTCTATACCAACATAATCGCTCACAACCATAACATTATGAGGACTTGATTCAAATGCTGAGTCCCTTAACTTCCTAGCTCCACTTAGTCCAGGCCCATCCCCATCCAACAATACAAAGGGGAGTGCTTGATCTTTTCCTGAAATAATTGATACAACTGCCCCGATACCTTTAACCCCTCCAGAAGGAATAAAGATAATTTCTCGATTCGGAAGGATCAGACCCTTTCCGATAAGGAAATTTTTAATCGCGCTCAAATAATATTGATCGGAAGCTCCTTCAACTATTACACTAATACACCCTTGTAGTAGCGTGTCTGATACCGATAACCCAAGCGCAGCATGAACTGGATAAATAGATTGGGTTTGTTTAACTTGGCCTTCAGATGCTCTCAGATTTGCAGATACAGCAGTAGAACCAGTAGTATCTACGTAAACCGCTTTGACTCTATCCAGATGGTTTGGATCAACCATAAATGGTGAATGGGTGGTATAAAGAATCTGATTTGTTTTTGAAAGATTCTCAAAGAATGCTGACAGATCTCTTTGCGCAATTGGATGCAATGAGTTACCTGGTTCATCTAAAAGCAATATTGCTCCTTTATGCGAAGACTGACTCTCTACCAAAAAAACAAGATAGAAACTCAAAAACCACTGAAGACCTGTACTTCTACCTTCTAACTCAATATCTTCTGGTCTCTTATCGTCTGAAACCCAAATACGAAAATGATTGCCGTCAGCCTGAAACCTAAAGCGATAATCACCTTGCTTCCACCATTCTCGGAATCTCGATGTCAACTCCGTTGAGGCTGATTGAAGTAAGACATCTCGTTCTTTCTTCTTCTCGGCCACAGCCTCGATTTGCTCTTGAGTTGGAGATGATCCTGGTGCAAGATCTTGACCAAGCTCCAATATTTCTTGAGGCTTCAGTTTCACAAAATTAAACAGAACCTTTAAAGTTCTTGCTTTTGCAGCTTCTTTTACGCCAAGATCGTTTCTATTCATATTCTGTATTACATGTGGTAGATATATTTCTGAATCAAGATTTCCATAATTAGAGTAATAAACAAAAAAAGGTAGGTTCTCTATAATCAAATTATTGACTTCCTCATTATCTTCTGGTTCGGGTACATCCACGGCTTCAATCATTTCCTCAAGTTCGTCTACTAACTGTCCAAACCTTGGTGAAACAGATGATCTCCTAGCAGCTTTCGATAAGTCAATTTCGTTAAGTATATTCTTCAATTGCGTCAGAATAGATAAATCAGTTGTCTGTTCTTCAATTCCCTCAACAACTGACAATGCCGTCTCCAACACATGTAAGATATTTTCCTTAAGGGTTTCGTCAGCTTTAAGTGTAGTTGGGATATCTTTAATGTCTTGAACAGTCTGCGTCATTTTATCACGGACTAACTGAGCCTCGGGTTTCAAAGGTCCGTTTGCTTCTGGGAACTCTACGTTGAACTCACCATCATAATTCTTCGTTACAATAACATGGTTTACTTGGTCTCTAGGTAATTTTGTCATTGTAGAGATAGTATCGCTTAAATTTTCTGAGAGTTGAAATCTTGCCGCAATAAATACTGGCTTCCACTTCTTAGCACGAATAATATGATACTGGTCACGAGGGTAGTCCTGTATTGCATTAATTTCGCCATCTTTTGCAGGATTTAACTTCCACAGCGGCACCAACAGATTTGTTTTTCCGGATTCATTTGTCCCTATGAAAGCTGTGACATCACTGGCATTAATCCAACCGCTATCTTCTACAGAACGAAATTGTGTTACTCTAAAACTTATAAGCTTCAACAGTAACCCCCCTTTTCCAACAGATCTATATATTTTTTTTAAAATATCAGGGATAACACTCTTTACATTTTACACTCATTTATTTAAATCTAGCAATATTCTGTAATCTTTCTTTGTGGAGGATTTTAATCCAAAATTTCGCCCTACTTATGGTACGGTTCACCCCGATTGATCTTCACCGCACGATAAATCTGCTCCACCAACACCAGCCGCATAAGCTGATGCGGCAGGGTCATGCGCCCGAAGCTCAAGCGCTGCTTCGCGCGGCGCAACACCTCATCGGAGAGCCCATGGCTTCCTCCGATGACAAACACGACATGGCTCGTCCCATACGTGCCGAGCTTGTCGATCTCCAATGCCAGCTCCTCGGAACTCCAGAGCTGGCCATCCAATGCGAGCGCGACAACATGCGCCTCGCTCTTCACATGCGCGAGGATACGTTCGCCCTCGCGCTCTTTTACCGCCCGAACCTCAGCTTCGCTCAGGGTATCGGGCGCCTTTTCGTCTGCGACCTCGATCATCTGAAACTTGATGTACGGGGCGAGCCGCTTGGCATATTCCTGAATGCCCAGCGTCAAATATTTTTCCTTCAATTTGCCTACGCCAATAATCTGAATAAACATGAAAAATCATTCCTCCTAAATTGTCTTGCTTGCCCAATCTTTATAATTAAGGTTCATTCCAACGGTATTATACCTATCCTACACATTTCTCCAAATTTTAACGAACCAAACACACCTTATTCAGCCCCATTTCGGCTATTTTAAAATCTAACGAATCTGAAACACGCTATCTCAGTCAAAACAAGCGTTTCCCAACACTTTCAAGGTCATTTCAGCAATATAACGTGTCTACGATTCGTTAGATTTCAACCAGGCGGTATTTGCCACGAATAAGGTGCGTCAGGTTCGTTAGCGGCGCTACTCCACCGTCAGCCCCCACAACCCTCGCCCAACTCCAAGCTGCCTACCAACACCCCCACCAATTCCCGCACAAGCACAAAAAGAGCGCTCGTCACGCTCTCCTTGGCTTCTTGCTGTGATGTTCATACCGGATGGAAAGTCAGCCCGAAGCGCCACCTTAAGTCACGCCTCCAGCCGTCTAAGTCCTACAGTACGCTAAACGACGAGGAATTCCGCGTGCTGTTCGCACTCGGCGCACTTCGCAGGCGGGTCCCAATCGGCAAATTCCGTCTCCTTCAGATCAACGATATCTGGAGCGTCCTCATACTCATCGACAAACATGTCGATGGCAATGTCCACGTGTTCTTTGCATACAACGTACATCCGTTAAGCATCCTTTCTGTAACCAGCTATGTTCCCGATTCACAACCGCGTATCCCATTACAGGATAGCCACTTCTCTGTTCTATCACACCTGCCACCGAAAAGAAACCCCCAGCCCTAATTTATCGTGCCCAACCTCCTGCAAACCTCTCCATTCGCCGTAAAAGAACACAAAAAGCATTCTTCTCGATACCTCCAAGGTACCTCGAAAAGAATGCTCTTGTCACTCAACATAGCGAATGAATCCTGCGCCTAAATTGAGAAAACAGAGTTACGTATTTCCCTATTCTGTTCCATTCCATTCTAGGAATAGCCTCTATCCCTGCTTGTCTTACTTCAATCCCGATTGCGCCTTCGTCAACAGCTTGCCACTTTGAAAAGCAATAACCGCATTGGCACCATTGCCAGCAGTACCTTTATAGTTGTAGACCACCATATTCTCCGCTTCACTCAGTGCTTCACCTTCACCACCAAGGATCTCGATAACCTCTTCCACAGACATGCCAACCTCAAGCTTCTCATACTGGGCAAACGTAATCAGCACCCCATCGCCTTTCCCGGCCGATCCGTTGTTTCCCGATGTTACAGGCGTTTGACCACCAGCCTGACCTACCGCAAGCACATTTGTACTTAGCTCATTCAACTTGGTCTCAAGTGCTGCGATCTTTTGCTCCTGCTCAACGCTCTTGGCTCCCTGCTCCAACAGTTTCTTCTCAAGCCCGGCAATCTTCTCTTGCAGAGCGCTTGTATCCACCGGAGATCCTGTCGTGGCTACCTCAGATCCACAGGCAGATAACATCAACAGGGACAGCATCAAGCTTGTTCCCCCAAGCATCTTTTTCCTCAATCGTTTCATTAGAAAAACCCCTTCCATTTTGAAATAAAGTGAGATCGACAAAGAGATGTTATTTGCATCAGCGACCGTTCGAACATATAGACAACAGTTTACCACAGCCCAAGTCTGATGTATCTGCTACTTTGGCTCCGGGTCTAACTGATCATGGGAACACATAAATGGTTGATCTACTCATTTGCTGTCGAATGCATACGTCCAATCCATAACAACTAAAAAAGAGTGGTCAGTTGATCTGATCACTCTTCTAGCTTTCCCTATTTCATTCCGCGCAACAGTATAAGCTCCGCCTGAAATTCCCTTACTCCGGTTTATCCGTCAGCTTCACCGATACTTTCTCCGCTTTGCCATCCCGGTAGAAGGTCACTTCAATCGTATCCCCTATCTTCTTCTGATCGTACAGATATTTCCGCAGATCCAGCGTGGAGGTAATTTTTTGCCCGTCAAATTCCGTAATGACATCATTCAGCTTCATGCCCGCATCAGATGCCGGACCGGATGCCTCCAGCACAACCACACCGCTGTCCACATGAGATGGCAGCTTCAGATCCTTGCGTTGCTCGTCATCCAGGGGTGCATATGGGTTGCTCAGATCCACCGTGTATACGCCCAGGTATGGACGAGATACTTTGCCGTTCACCAGCAGAGAATCTACGGTTTTCATCACTTCGTTCATCGGAATGGCGAAGCCGAGACCTTCAACACCCGTATCCGAGATCTTCATCGTGTTGATGCCGACCACTTTGCCGTTTAGATCAACCAAAGCACCGCCGCTGTTGCCTTCGTTAATCGCCGCATCCGTCTGATCACGTTTTGCTCCCAGTCGTACACGCCGTCCTGATTAATCGACACAGGCAGAATACGATCGGTGTAACTGACAATACCGGATGTCAGCGTACCGCCCAGACCGAGCGGGTTTCCGATTGCCAGCACCGTTTGACCGCGCTGAAGTTTGCTGGAATCACCAATCTCCGCCGCTGCACCCAGCCCTTTATCTTCTGCGGATAATACCGCTATGTCACTCACACGGTCCTTACCGACCAGCTTCGCCTTATGTGTCTCCCCGTCTACAGTCACAATCTCCAGATCACTCGCGCCCTCCACGACGTGGTGGTTGGTCATGATGTAGGCCTTGCCATCTTCCTTCTTGAAAATGACCCCTGAGCCAAGTGCCGAGTCTTCCATCGACAGACTGCTACCTGTTTTATGGTTCACAATGCTCACCACAGAAGGTCGAACGTGGGCTGCTGCCTGGATAATTCGATCGTATGGATCCGCTGTCTGCGCTGCCTGTGCACCGCCGCCGCTACCATTACCTGTAGCATTCGCCAGTGGTAACGAAGCGGGCTGTGTGATGAAGCTAAACAGCATGACGGTCACGATGGAGCTGATCACCGAGCTAATTACAGCTACCTTCACTGTGGAACTGATTCCCGTACGCGATCTGCGCGGATTGCTCCAGCGGTCACGTCCACGTCCCCTGCCTCCAGGGCGGATAATCAGAAGTTTGCCTTTCTGTTCAGGTTCGGCGCGTCTTGATACTTTGGTTGAATAAAAATCGTCTCCAAACAATCCCATCGTGATCCTCTCCCCTTCGTTGTCACGCATCAAGACCCTGACTGCCGCCTAAGTTGTCGCATGGATTAACGATGGTGTTCTCACATACACCACTCCGCCAACAGATGAACCTTCCGATCGCTGTTACTCACAAATTTTTTTGATTCCTTTTTTCTCGGTAAAATTTGTTCATAGCGTATGCTTCCGAAGTAGCTTTCTTTCAGAAAGCTTTCAGGCGAACACTACGCTTCTCCAGCCTCGTTCTGTGTCTTCCGTTAGGTGTGTAACGTAAAAAACCTCTCGTTTTCCCATGCCTTTTTGCATTTTATAAAATGGTCTTGCATATCGCCGCATCCCGGCTTCCAATCGAATAGAGATACAGCGTCTATGTACAACAGAACGGACACGCCATTCTGTCAGTGACTCTATCAATCATGCTCTCGCATTCTATGACATGCCATTTCACACGCAAAACAGCCAAAATCACAATACTCCTCATATACTAAACACGCCAAATCCCAAAAAGTTGCATATTTACGAAAATTAACGCACATTTCTGCTATGACGGGCTTAACAATAAAGGTCCATAGTATCTATCACCACAAAATCCGGTTCGCTAAGCGCCGTTTTGGCCATTTTGAAGAACTTTTTCACCCCTGCATGGTCACAGGTTCAGCATACACGCCTTATCAGAGAAATGTTAGCGGCAAAAAGAGGAATGTTTTCCACCCAGCCTGACTACAATAATAGTAAAAGACAATTCGAAGCTTCATAGAGGAGGAAGTAACATGGATCGCACACGTACACTTACAGCCATGGATGAAGTTCATATGGCGGCCAAGCTGGCCGATCTCAAGGAAGAACACTATCGTAATACCCTTGCACTCAGTACCATCATCGAACTGCTTATTGATAAAGGCATTCTGACCCGTGAGGAAGTTGAGCGCAAAGCCGCCGAACTCGACAGCTTTATGGCTCACCCACCCTATCCCATGGCGTAGGACGGTCGTAATACGTATCACAGAGTTTGAACTCATGATCCCGATAGAAGCATCCACGGCTCTCCATCGCGTCGCGCACCGACATTTTCGCCAAGTCCATCATATTATGATCCCGGCTAAGATGTGCCAGATACGTGCGCTTGATGCGTCCGTTCATCAGTTCACTAAGCGCTGCCCCCGCTGCTTCGTTCGACAAATGCCCAATGTCGCTCAAAATCCGGCGCTTGGTGTTCCACGGATAACGCCCCATACGCAGCAATTCGACATCATGATTCGCCTCCAGCACCAGCACGTCAGAATCAGAGATTGCATCGCGAACCTTGTCGCTCATGTACCCCAGATCCGTTGCAACAGACAGCTTCTCACTGCCATCATCGAACGTATACCCTACTGGCTCAGCCGCATCATGCGAGATCCCGAAGGATTCCACGCGCAGTGACCCAAAATCATGCTTTTCACCCGTCTCAAACACCCTCCGGTTTTCTTCTGGAATCGCCCCAACCGACTTCTCCAGTGCCGCCCACGTGTTCAGATTCGCATAGATTGGTAAATTATATTTCCGAGACATCGCGCCTAGTCCTTTAATGTGATCGGAATGTTCATGTGTAACCAGAATCCCGTCCAGTTCTGCCCCAGAAATCTCCCTTTCCTGGAACAGTGCATCCAATCGCTTCGCACTAAGACCCGCGTCTATCATGAGAGAGGTGCCCCCATGTTGTATGACCGTGGCATTGCCTGTCGAACCGCTGGATAACACGGTAAAATATATCCCCATAACGCATTACTCCCCTGGTTTGTCTGTCTTGGGACTGAATACATCCCCACTGATGCCCTGCACGTACAACACTTCGCCACTTTCCAGCACGAACCGCCATGCCGGCATCGCTACCTGTATATCTGAATTGAATAACTGTCCGTAATAGCCCAGCTGAACATCTTTCACAATCGCATCATTTGGCAAAAAGTTCTCGATCAGCGTTCCCAGCGCCTTCGACGCCGGAAGCACCTGCTGATCGCTCTCCTCTGCGGTCGTAATCCGCACCGGAGTCTGACGATAACCCGTTATTTTCTGGTCGCTGTAGAATAGCTCCAGACTCACATTGAAGAGCGGCCATTTGCCATCCACCAGTGGGTGAAGTACAAAAGCCCCATCCTCGGCCATCAGCTGATCCAGCCGGTATGTGCCGATCTGTGGAATCTCTCGCTGTAAAGCATCTTCCAGCTCACTCTGCGAGAAGATCAATTTGCTATCTACAGGCTGTTCCAGCTCCATATCTACACCAGCCTTGTCCTCTTCAATGAATTCATAGGACAACTTCGGCAACTTTGGCGTTTCATTCGGAATCGGAGCCAGCACCTGAATACCCTTCTCTTCCATTGCCTGCTGTGTATTATCTGCCAGTGAGGTGAAGTCCAGATTGGCTCCGGCCGTCTCTCGCGCATCCATCCAGATCTGGTATCCCAGCACCAGATTGAGCAGCAGAAAGGCATAGATCAACACATTTTTTGCCCGTCCCCAATCCAATACATTCACCTCCGTCCACTTGATAAAAGCAGCTAATATCACACTGGCCCACTCCGCGGTCAGAACAACCTTCCGATCGCTGTTATCCCCAGATTTCCTGATTCCCTTTTCCTAAGGGAGAAATCCGGCGATAAAGGCGAACACCTCGCTCGGATAGCGAATGACTCCATTACCCTACAACCCATCAAGAAACGGTGGTTTCCTCCCCGTTTCCAAAGCGAATAACCCATACCGGAATCAGCTTCAGTCCGTCCTCAATCGTAGAAGGACGATAGGCCGGATATACATCCACGACCTGACGATTCTCACCGGCTACCTTCTTAATCAGAGCCTGGAGCTTCTCCCCGCCAGGCAATTTGACCGATCTCTTCGTCTCTGCCCCTTCGTTCAGGTACTCCAGTGAACGTTCATAACTGGATACCGTCTCCTGCTGCATCTCCATGCTGATCGTGCCGAAGCGGAACTGCATGGAATCCATAATCGGATAGCTGCCGTAATACTGCTGGAATTCAAGCCGTGTCTTGCTGTCCGCGGTCCCCAGCATCATGCGTGACCGACCTTTCCAGCCACCATGCTGATTCACAAAATCAACCGCTGACAACGCATCCTTCGCAGGATCAATCTGTCCCGCTGGCGGTGCTGCCGGATCGGTATAACTGATCCAGCGCTGTTCCTGTTTTACCTGCAGACTGCGTTTACTGTCCGTATAGATCTCCGAACCATCTTTTTCCCGGATGTTCCGGGTCATGCTTGGATCGAAGAACAGACTGCGCTGCATCTGCTCAACAGTGAATTGCCCTGTCGGCACATCTGCCTCAATCGTCTCCAGAGCTTCCGCGGGGATATAATATCCGCCATCCATCAAGGTATACGGTGTCCAGTTCGTGCCAAAGTCAACATGCTGCTGCACGTCTTGTACGGTCAGGTCTGCCTGCGTTGCTTCGTATACCACGTCTCCCTTGGCGCTGAAGAACAGCGCATGGGCCTTCGTTTCATTTTTGGCTGTATAGATCGAGATGCGGTTAATCGTCTCCCCTTGGAATAAGGAATCCGTGCCGAGCCTCATCACCCGCTGCAACAATGCTACGGGAATACCTTCTTTGAACGATAACTCAAATCCGGGGTTCTCCTTGCGAATCTGATCCCAGTTCACCGATTGCACGCTGCGGCGCTGAAAATCATCGAACGTCCGCCCCTGTAACCTTGAATAGATCAACTGATAGAACGTATTGCCAGGGTAAAAGACGGTATGTTTATCCTCCCCCAGATGAATAATCATCTGATCGGGAAAGATCAATTCTTCAATATTGCGTTCCTGACCCATATTTTCCGTCTTCACATAGTTCGTCTCTGACGTCACGATGGAATCCCCGCCTCCGGGCAAACGGTAGATCAGAAAATAACTCTGAACCAGACTGGCTACAACAAGGGCAGCAAGCACCATGGATTTAATCCGTTCCTTCACGGTGCTCACCCCCTTCCTCACGCATCGGCAGCGTGAACGTTACTGTCGTGCCCACGTCTACCTCAGATTCAAGAGAGATGCTGCCATCATGTGCCTTCACAATTTCCCGGGCAATGGACAGTCCTAGCCCTGTGCCTCCCATACTGCGGGAACGAGCCTTGTCCACCCGATAAAATCGCTCAAAAATGCGATCCAGATCACGCTGTGGAATCCCCATACCGGTATCCGATACCGAGATGGCAAGTACGTGTTCATCACTGCGTCTAGCCGCAATCGTAATGGTGCCGCCTTCCAACGTATATTTCAGCGCATTGGACACGACATTATCCAGCACCTGATCAATCTGGTCACGATCCAGTGGAACAGCCGGAATATCATTCTCCACAGACAGCACAGGCTGAATATCCTTCTGATGCATCTGGAACGAGAATCGATCGGTCACTTCCTCCAGCATTTCAAGAATGTCGGTTGGCTGTTTCCGCAGCAAAGCCTCTTTGGAATCAAGCCTCGACAGGTGCAGCAGATCCGTAACCAGCCTGATCATTCGCTCCGTCTCGTTCTGAATAACACCAACGAAACGACCGGCAAGCTGCGGGTCTTCCAATGCACCGTCGTCCAGCGCTTCCGCGTAACTCTTGATCGTAGTCAGTGGTGTACGCAGTTCATGGGATACATTGGCCACGAATTCACGCCGGGATGCCTCAAGCTCTTCCTGCTCGGTAACATCCTGAAGTACGGCAATGGTCCCCGTGATCCCCCGTTCACGCCGATGAACCGGCGTGAATGTCATCCGAATGACCACAGGTTCTTCTTGTCCTGCGGGCGCAATCTGCAGCAACGTCGAACCTGTGAACCCACTCGCGAGAGCTTCCGCATCCTCCGGATCAATGCCGAGTAATATGGCAAAGTGTCTTCCTTCAATATCTGCAGGATGCATGCCCAGAATACTGCTGGCACGACGGTTTACGAGAATGACTTTACCGTACTCATCCGTTGCCACCACACCATCACTCATATTGGTCAGAATGGAGGTCAGTTTCTCCTTTTCCTCTTCATTCTGCGAGAGTGCATCGCGAAGTCGGCTGGTCATATAATTAAAAGCCCGACTGAGCTGACCAATCTCATCCGTGCCGAATACAGGTGTCTGTTGATCAAAGTTACCTTCTGCGACCGCTGTCGCTCTCCGAGTGACCTCTTTAATCGGCTGCGTAATCGTATGAGACAGGATCACGCCAAGTACTGCCGTTAACACTAGGGCAATCAGGATACCGGAGATGAAGATTTTATTGATTCCCTCCATCGTGGAATACAGCTCATTCATGGATGCCGCGATGTAGACCGCGCCAACGATCTTGCCGCCAGACAGCACCGGCTTGGCGACGACTTTCTTGCGAACATTATCCTCGTCCACGATATATTCCTCATTGTCCCGAATGCCCTGCAACGCACGGCTGACGACGGTTTGGGTGTTTTTGCGCCCCACATAATCCGAATGAGAACTGAGCGAGGTGGTGAGTACCTTGCCGCTGGCATCCAGCACCTGAATCTCGGCACCGTTAATGTTGAACAGGTTGTTCACCAGCACACGCAGATTTTCCGTTTTGTCCTCGCCTGCCTCTGCTTCGCCACCCGCCATCGTCTCCCCCACGAGAACAGACAGCATCTCCGCACGGGCCTGCAAGTCTTCCGTAAAGTTGCTCGTGAGCGAGTTCTTCATCGCGCTCACAAAATAAACGCCAATCAATTGCATCGCAATCAGAATCAGCAATACATAGATAATAATCAATTTCGCCTGAATCGTTCGAAAGAACGAGAATCGCGCGAATCGGCCCATTATATCCCCACGCTTTTGGCACTGCGCACGAGATAACCGAGCCCGCGGCGTGTCAGAATCGTTTCCGGTTTGCTCGGATTCTCCTCAATCTTCTCACGCAGACGACGGATCGTAACATCCACGGTACGTACATCGCCGAAATATTCATATCCCCATACCGCTTGCAGCAGATGTTCCCGCGTCATAACCTTGCCGGAGTGCTTCGCCATATAATAGAGAAGTTCGTACTCACGGTGGGTCAGATCAAGCGGTTCCCCGCCTTTGTAAGCCGTATACATGTCCATATCAAACGCCAGATCAAATAGCCGCATGACCTGCTTTTCCTCATCTTCCGGCGCTTCTGCCGTAATCGCAAGCTTTTGTCGTCTGCGCATCTGTGCCTTCACCCGTGCAAGCAACTCACGCGTACTGAAAGGCTTCGTCACGTAATCATCTGCACCCAGTTCCAGCCCGAGCACCTTGTCGATCTCGCCATCCTTGGCGGTAAGCATAATGATCGGCATCTCCAGATGAGCGCGCACCTCACGACATACATCCATACCATCCTTGCCTGGGAGCATCAGATCCAGCAGCATCAGATCCGGCTTCTCGGATAATGCCAGTTCAACCGCACGAATGCCATCAAATGCACAGATGACCTCGTACCCCTCTTTTTCCAAATTAAACTTCAAAATGTCCGCGATGGGCTGTTCATCGTCCACCACCAAAATCTTCCCCTGCATCGGCTGAATTCACCCCTATATCCTGCATAATCCGCAATAGCGTCTATCTCTCTTCTATGTTCAGCTTGTACCAAAGCCTCGTTGATTAATTCTTCTAGCTTGTTGTCTATACTCTCTAGTTTAACATACCTGAAGCACCGTCACATCCCGATCGGTGGCTTGTAAGGTCTTTCATTTGAAAATTTTTTACAGCAGTAAAAAAACAAGGCCGGCATCATAGCCAACCTTGCTTTCCTTAAGCTCTATTAGTTCAGATACGTTAACGGATTTTCTACCGTTCCATTCTTGATAATCTCAAAATGCAGATGTGTTCCGGTCGAACGACCCGTGTTGCCCATAACGCCGATACTCTCACCTTTTTCAACCACTTGACCAACCTTAACGCCAATGCTGTTCAAATGTCCATAGAGTGTTTCGTATCCGTTACGGTGGTTAATAATGATGACATTGCCATAACCGCTTTTCTGTCCTGCAAAAGTAATTACACCCTCATCAGACGCTTTCACATCGCGGTTACCTACCAGATCGACACCTTTGTGCTGGCGACCCCAACGTTGTCCAAAGCTGCTGCTCATCGTTGCATTGGATACCGGCCAAGCAAATTCACCTGTTCCCTCACCAACGACCTTTGTTCCGCTAAGGACTACTTCAGTTACAGCTGCTTTAATCACTTCCTGACCAAGCCACTCTTCCTGAATCACTTCACCATTTTCTTTGGTTATACGGTATTGCATGCTTTTCAATCCGCTTTGTCCTGGGCGCACGACTTTTGTGGTACCTGCTTTCAACTCAGCACTTTTGCGCACTTCCACTTGCGGTTTGATCTCAATCTGCTCAACAACCTGCTCAACCGATTTAACGGTTATCGCCGGTTTCGGAACGGTCAGGGTCAGTTCGTCTCCGATTTGAAGCGACGTTTCCTTGATGCCCGGATTATGTTGGCGAATCTCGCTTTGTGTAATTTCATACTTGGCAGCAATCGAAGAGATTGTATCTCCTTCACGAACCATATAAGTTACAGGCGCGTCTTTACCAACGGTTAATGCTTTAACCGCCTCGGACACATCCCATATTTTGTTTGGATCAGCCTTCACCACATCCGTCGCTACATCTTCCTTGATGCCTACCGACTTCAGGGTTGTACTTGGTCCCTCGTCTTTCTTCGAGGAATTAGCCGATACCGACTTCGTCTTCAGCGAACTTCGCACAGTCGATGCCGATATGTATTTGCTTTGCACTTGTTCCAGGATTGCATCAGCTGTTGCCTGATCCTTCACAATACCAATGACTTCACCGTCTACCTTGAGCTCCACACCTTTGGCGTAGGCTGTCAGCATGTCACCCAGTTTGTCCAGTGTCTCGTCACTGTTCACTTCAGGTTTGTACGCTCTTACCGTTTCGGTTGTGATGCCATCCGTGTTCAGCACCATCTCTGCATCCGGATATTTATGTTGATATTCCTCGGTTTTTTCTGTAAATAGTTGTTGTAATTGCGCTTCATCTGCAATGGTACCGATCTCGCTACCTTTAACCATTACTTTATAATACGGCACCGTGTTTGCAGTCACATATTGTTTGCCTGCGAACCCGAGCGATGCTGCGATGAATACACCACAGGCTGCTGTAATGATCCATTTGCGCGAGGCCAGAACGCGCTTCTTATTCACACTGAAGGTGGACATGCTCATGTTGTTTTTGTCTTCGGCCGTCCGGTGTTCCCCGGATTGTTCGTGTACCCGGTCTTTGCCCGGTTGGCGTATGCCTCTGAAACCTTTCATGATTCTCTCCTTTTCAGCACTTCTCAGTTCGCATTTCTGTCAAGACATCACCCATCGTGTCTGTCCCATGCTCGTTGATACATGTATTGGGTGTCCGCAAAATCAGGACTTTAGCTGCGCACATAAAAGTGTCAAAATTTTAACCTTTTATCACACCCGTATACTTTAACACAGGTTTTACACTCATTTCAACTCTACACGTCACACCGCAAAGCCACGCCACGCTTGGTTTCCCTGAATTATCCATAAGGTCTTACGAGTGATCCATCACCCATTATGCCTCAATAACCTCGATATAATGTACGTTTGTTTGCTGTTTAAGACTAGGTTCTAAGACCCAGTAAAATATGCTTTGTTTTTCATAAAAATACAAATAAAACCCCTCACCAGATCCACTCTGATAAGGGGTTACGTAAAAGAAATCATGAGGAACATGGATTATCTCCAACAATTTATAAGCACGCCTGCTTACCTTCCAATCTTATTCTGTTTGCAGTACTTCCATCAGATTGTCGTACTCTTCACTGGTCAGGTACTTCGAGATGACCTGTTCAATCTCACGTAGTTCCTGTTCCGTTAGGCCACCTTCCATGGCGCCTGAGATCTGCTGCATTTCTTTTTGCGGCAATTTATTCATGAGCAGGCTGAAGATCTTTTCTTTCTCCGCTGCCGGCAGCTTGTCCTTCGCTCCTGTAATGTCATCCGGTGATACAACAATGGCATCATTGCCTGAAGAAGCGCCTCCGCTGGCCGCCCCGGTACCGTTTCCTGAAGCTGAGCCACTCTCTGCTGTTCCTGATTCATTACCCATGCCCGTATCCGTCTCAGTGCCTGCACCTGCTCCCTCGCCTGAGCCGTCCCCCTGGGACGCTTCGCCGCCTGTATCTACGCCAGATTCACCGCTCTCTGTCCCATTGCCCATAACTGAAACAGCATCTTCCGGAACCTGCTCTTCGTCTGCTCCTGTCGGCTGATCTGTGGTCCCATTTCCCGGTTTATTCCCCTCGCTGGTTTTAGCACCCAAGGCACCCTGAAACATGGCGGTTAACCCCATGGGTTGACCTTCCCACTGAATATTGAAACTCGCGAGTAGCGACTTTGCATATGACTGTACAATTAATCCGGTCGTAAGCAGTGTCAGTGAACTGACCAGCAATACGGTTAGCACGATTTTGACAAACCACACAAGCAACTTCATCCCGTTCTCTCCCTCCGATTATCCCACCCGTCTAGCATGCGCATGTCGGGATCTGTGACTCTACTGTTAACCAGTATTGACGGAAATCTCGGGATTATATCCGAAAAACATACAAAAAAAACTCCAGTCATCGCTATAAAAGCAACAACTGGAGGCTTTACTGCCTAATCGGCAAAGTATCCTATTTTATAACTCAAGTAACAATCTCTCTATTTTTTCGATTACTCGTAGATTGGGAGAACTTGATTCGTTTGCTCACGGTTACGACCAACGGAGAAGATGGCAATTGGAATGCCTGTCAGTTCGGAAACGCGTTTTACATAATTCTGTGTGTTTACTGGCAGGTCTTCAAGTTTCTTCGCTCCAGTAATATCTTCGCTCCAGCCTGGCATCTCTTCGTATACCGCTTCACATTCAGCCAGCATTTTGAGGCTTGCCGGATAGTGTGTGATGATCTCGCCGCGGAATTTGTATCCTGTGCAGATTTTTACGGTTTCCAGACCTGTCATTACGTCCAGAGAGTTCAGGGACAGACCTGTTATTCCGCTAACCCGACGCGCGTGGCGAACAACAACACTATCGAACCAACCCACACGACGTGGACGTCCAGTTACCGTACCGTACTCATGTCCCGTCTCACGAATTTGGTCGCCGATCGCATCATGCAATTCCGTAGGGAATGGGCCATCGCCTACACGGGTTGTATAGGCTTTGGCTACCCCGATAACTTGCTGGATACGAGCCGGGCCTACGCCAGAACCGATACATACGCCTCCTGCGGAAGGATTGGATGATGTAACAAACGGATAAGTTCCTTGATCAAGGTCCAACATCACACCTTGTGCGCCTTCAAACAATACTTTTTTGTTCTCATCAATATATTCGTTCAGAACAACGGATGTATCACGTACGTAAGGACGCAGAATTTCTGCATATCCGAGGTAATCTCTGAGAATCTCTTCCACATCAACAGGCTGACCGCCGTAGACTTGCTCGATGACACGGTTTTTTTCTTTGACCAAGTGACGCAGTTTCAGTTCGAAATCTTCAGCATCCAGCAGGTCAACCATCCGAATACCAATACGGGCTGATTTGTCCATGTAACAAGGGCCAATTCCTTTGCCAGTCGTACCGATTTTGTTCGGGCCTTTGCTCTCTTCTTCCAATGCATCCAATACCATGTGATATGGCAGGATGATATGTGCACGCTCACTGATGGACAGGTTCTTCGTTGTAAAATCATTGTCATGAATATAATTAATTTCTTCGATGAGTGCCTTCGGGTTGATAACCATTCCGTTACCAATGACACACGCTTTATCCGTGTAGAAAATCCCTGATGGAATCATCGTCAGTTTATATTTTTTGTTATCAATCAAAATTGTATGACCCGCATTGTTACCACCTTGATAACGAGCCACTACATCAGCGCTCTCCGCCAAATAATCCGTGATTTTACCTTTTCCTTCGTCTCCCCATTGCGTTCCCACTACAACTACCGTTGACATAGTTAACATTCCTCCGTGGGTGCCTTGCGCACCTTTGTATTGGTCTGTCCGTCCTCTATCCCGGCAGGCATGTTACGCAATAAACCGACTGAGAAGCGTGCTAACGGACAGTAAAAATGTCCTTCCGTTACATTCAAGGGAAGGTTTGTGCTGCTTTAACGCAGCAATATTAGTGTACCAGTACCCTTTTTCAAAGTCAAATCAAATGGCGAACAATTAGATATAGTGCAACCGTAATGTTCGGGAATTACCCACTATTTCGACACAAAAAACCGGCGACTTCAGCCCAATCTTGCTTGACTGCTATCACCGGTTCAAGGATACCCATTTCAAAGTGGACCTATATCTGGTATTTATATGACATATTTGAGTTCAGTTGTGCTAATGGTTGATCTTCGGGACAGGCGATTTGGCTTCTTGATCGAAGCTGTCAGCACCTGTCCGCTACATCGCGAAGGCGTCATTATGTGCCCTCTCGTAATTGACGAATTTATTAAAGTTTTTCAGGAAGACCAATTCTACCGTACCTACCGGACCGTTACGCTGTTTGGCGATAATGATCTCGATAATATTTTTCTTTTCGGTATCCTGATTATAGTAGTCATCCCGATACAGGAACGCTACGATGTCGGCATCTTGCTCGATCGAACCCGATTCCCGCAAGTCACTCATCATCGGACGTTTATCCTGACGCTGCTCTACACCCCGGCTGAGCTGAGACAAGGCGATCACTGGAACTTCCAGTTCCCGGCCAATCTGCTTCAGTGTACGTGAGATCTCGGATACCTCTTGTTGACGGTTCTCCCCGGCTTTACCGCGTCCACTAATCAATTGAAGGTAGTCAATCAGGATCATACCCAGACCTTTCTCCTTCTTCAGACGACGGCATTTGGCACGAATATCGGCTACCGTGATACCAGGTGTGTCATCGATATAGATATTGGCTTCGTTTAGAGCTGCAATACCCATCGTCAGCTTCTGCCAATCTTCGTCCCCTTTGAATTCCCCTGTACGAAGAACTCCGGCGTCCAGGTTCGCTTCCGCACAGATCATCCGTTGTACGAGCTGTGCAGCCGACATCTCCAGACTGAAGATGGCTACCGTTTCTTGCGCCCGGATACCTACATTCTGAGCGATATTCAAGGCAAAGGCCGTCTTACCTACGGATGGACGTGCCGCTACAATGATCAAGTCACTGCGCTGGAATCCGGCAGTCATCTTGTCCAAATCGATGAAGCCGGAAGGGATTCCGGTTGTCGTTCCCCGGTTCTGATGCAGCGTTTCGACTTTATCGAATACTTCCATCAATACATCCTGAATGGCTATAAAACCACTACTGGAGCGACGATTGGAAATCTCCAGAATGCGACGTTCAGCTTCTCCCAGCATGGCTGCAACATCTTCGCCGCCTGTATATCCTTCGCTTACGATCTGTGTTGCCGTACGAATCAGACGACGCAGCATTGATTTCTCTTCAATAATCTGAGCGTAATAGTCTACGTTCGCGGCTGTAGGTACACCATGGGCCAGCTTAGCCAGATAACTAACGCCGCCGATGTCCTCCAGCTCACCTTTATCCTTCAGAAGCGAAGTCAGTGTTACAAGGTCAATCGGTTGATTTCCCTCACCCAGTTGAATCATCGCTTCGAAAATTAATTGATGGGGCTTATCGTAAAAATCCTCGGTTTGCACCCGTTCCATCGCTGTAATCAGGGCCTCGCCCTGCAACAGGATTGCACCCAGCACGGCCTGTTCGGCTTCCAGGTTCTGCGGGGGAATCCGGTCGAATAACATTTCGCCGCCCATCTTACTCTTCCGTTACCTGTACCTTCAAGGTTGCCTTCACTTCAGGGTGAACCTTGACAGTTACTTGTGTTACGCCGAGTGTACGAATAGGCTCGTCCAGCTCAATTTTGCGTTTGTCTACTTTCAGACCCTTTTTAGACAAAGCTTCTGCGATCTGTTTGCTGGTAATGGCACCGAACAGACGACCACCTTCGCCGGACTTGGCTTTCAGTTCAGTCACTTCTGCTTCCAGCTTCTTCGCGAGTGCTTCCGCTTCGGCTTTCTCTTCCTGTTTGAGTCTTTCTTCAGCCGCCTTCTGGTTGTCGAGTGTCTTCATGTTGCCGTCTGTTGCCAGACGTGCGATTCCCCGTGGCAGCAGGAAGTTCTGTGCGTAGCCCTCAGATACTTCCTTCACTTGCCCTTTCTTGCCTTGACCCTTCATATCTTTTATAAAAATGACTTTCATTCGAACAGCCCCTCTTCCTTTTCGATTTCAGCCAGTACGTTCGTCAGCCGTTTTTCTGCCTCTCCAAGCGTTCCTTCAAGCTGCACGGCAGCATTCGTCAAATGTCCGCCACCGCCCAGTCGTTCCATGACAACCTGAACATTCATGCGCCCCAGCGATCTCGCGCTGATGCCAATCAGTCCATCTGGACGCTCACTAATAACAAATGAAGCGACCACGTCCGTCATGTTCAGCAATGTGTCCGCCACTTGGGCGATCATCATCTGTGAAATCTTGCTACCAGGGTCCGTGACCGCCAGTGCAATGTTCCCGTATACCATTTTAGCATGCTTTATGATTTCTGCCTTAGCAATATATTCTGACAGATCCTCTTTCATCAACCGCTGGACCATAATGGTATCCGCACCACTACGGCGCAGGAAGCCTGCCGCTTCGAAAGTTCTGGACCCGGTGTGCAATGCAAAGTGCTTCGTATCCATTGTAATGCCGGCCAGCAAAGCCGTAGCTTCAAGCGGAGTGAATTGTACCTTGTCATGAATGTATTGTAAGAGCTCCGTTACCAGTTCCGCAGCCGAAGATGCGTAAGGCTCCAGATAGATCAGCACAGCATCATTGATGAACTCCTCACCCCGACGATGGTGATCCACAACGACCACACGGGTTGCAGACTGCACCAGTTTCGGCTCCATTGTCATAGAGGCCTTGTGTGTATCCACTACAACCAACAGCGTGTGCTCTGTCATCATCTGGGTTGCTTGTTCCGGTGAGACAAATGCCTTGGACAACTTCTCGTCCTTGTTCACTTGCTCCATCATCCGTTCAATCGCTGGATTAATTCCATCCAGAACAATGCGTGCTTCTACATTGTACAGACTCGCCGCTTTCCATACCCCGATGGATGCACCGATTGCGTCCATATCCGGGATTTTGTGCCCCATGATGAGCACTCGATCGCTCTCCTGCATGAGGTCACGCAGCGCATGCGCAATAACACGTGCTCTGACCCGTGTCCGTTTCTCCACGGCGTTGGACTTGCCACCATAGAAAGACAGACGTTGCCCCGATTTCACAGCGGCCTGGTCGCCACCGCGCCCAAGTGCCATATCCAGACTGGACTGAGCCAGTTCTCCCATCTCGCTGATGCTATCCGAACCAAACGCCAGTCCTACACTGAGTGTCATTGGCACTTTGAGGTCAGCGGTCATCTCCCGAACTTCATCCAAAATGACAAATCGGCTTTGCTCCAGTTCCTGCAAAGACTTATGATTCAGCATTAACAGATAACGATCCGAGGACAGCCGGCGCAGGTACACTTCATACTGCTTGGCCCATGACGTAATCTCGCTGGTCACACGAGCAATCAGCGCTGTACGCTGCTGGTCATCCATACCTTGGGCAGCCTCGTCCAGATTGTCCAGAACGAGAATACCCAAAGCAAGACGTTCATTTTCATATTTATCACGAAGAATGGCTAGCTCCGTAATCTCGTACACATATACATACCGCTCCTGCGGGTTATGAATAACTCCATAATGCCGATCATCCAACTGGAATTCATCATGGAACTCCCTGGATGAAGGTTCCTTGGCCCCATCCTTCTTCTCTTTAGGCTGAGGAAGTTTGGGAAACAAATTAAGTAGCGGATTACCCACCATTGTCTTCTCTTGGAACATCTCCGCAACGAAGCGATTATGCCACTCTACCGTACGATCTTCGCTGTACAGCACAATTCCGAATGGAAGCATGCTGACCGCTTCCCCCTCCATCCGTTTGATCCGAATGGACAGGCCATTAATGTAGTCGTTAAGCTCACGGCGGAACGCGAGCTCCGCCTTAATCATGACGATTCCCAGCGCCGAAGCCAGTATCAGACTAATCAAACCAAGCGTCCAGTTATAAATGGTAACGAACATAACGAGCAACAGCAGCAGTATGAACGCCCATACGGTATAGTAGCCGTGCCAGCGTTTCTTCAGAAATTTAGGCAAGACTCATCACCCTATCGTTTTGATTTCGATATTGCCTCACGAAGCGGGAACGCCAGATCGATAATCCCGATAATCCGAAGCGGACCAATGAAGAAGACCGCAGCCGCCAGGAAATAAGGTATAACCGGATTCCATTTCTTAGTATGTGAGAGAAAGAAGAAGAAGCCGATCGCTTGAATCATGAAGCCCAGATTGATCAACGGCGACAGATTCATGGCAATCATGGTCCAGTATGTTCCATCACTTTGTCTGGAGATCACTTCGATCAACAGTGCCAGGAAATAATACCAGATCAACGCACGCGGCATACGCCACTCTCTCGCTGGTGGAAGCTTCGATACCACCACACCCATCACATTCAGAATCGGACGTGCAATGGCGTGCGTAATGAAAGCCATGACCATCGATGTGACAACGAGGGCAAACGGAATCATAAGCTGCGTTTGTTTGGCGACATCCTGAGTCATCTCCGGTGTCCACGCAAACCCGTTGATCATCTGATTAGATGAATTCGTTAACGGTTCAATGGTTAATTTGACTACATCTTCAATATAACTGGACAGGTCGAATTGGAAAATGACACTGCCGACCAAGAGCAACAACAAGTATTCTGCCAACATCATGCCACTTCCCGCCATCAGCGCAAACAGGGCCGACTTGCGTGTTTTATACGCGTGACCCATAACGATCGCAGGCAGGGTAAAGATGAGCAATAGTAACAGATAAATGGGGTGGAATACGACCAAAATAACCGCTACGGGCACGAGATGCCATATAAATGATTTTAAGGACAATGAAGCATACAAAATAACTCCCGGAATCATCATAAAAAATATGGCAAGTACTGATAAAGGAGTTAACAGCGAAAGTAGCAAGAGCAGATAGACTGCGCTCCAAACAGCTGATTTAAAGCTAAATTTCAACAAATTCACCTCTTACGCATATGATCTTCTAGCGCGGAAATATCCTGGTACCAGTCTTCAAGCTGGTGACCTTCCTGTTTATGCTTTTTCAACTTCTCAACTAGCAGTTCATCCAGATCCTTGAAAGGAATACCGAGCCTGCGGCCCAATATGTAACTACTCATCATCAAACTGGCAAGACTGTCCCCGATTCGAGTTGTACTGCCTTCCCATAACGCCTTGAATAATCGGGATACCTGATCAAGCACTTCGGTTTTCAGCCATTCAATCACTTTAGCACGTTTGGCTACATCCAGTTCTTTAGGCATATTGGCGAAAGTCACTCCCCCGAAAAAGCTTTATTCTCGATTATAGCATAAAAAGAGGGCCCGCAAAATTACCCCAAAAAGCGGAGAAGTTCTCCGAAACTGATGTCAGGTACTTATGCGGAGTCCTCCGTACATCCTATTGAACTTTATATTTTGTAAAAAGCTTCAAATGCGCCCTTGATTCACGACTTCTTAAGTTTAACATGATACCGGGCGGCGGTGATTATCCCTAATGACACAATAATGTTTAAATTCGGCGCAGCTTTACTTGGCCTTGATTGATTCTTTGGCTACAATGCCCTCGCAGTACTCAATAATCTGACTCCGTCTGACAATACCAATGAAACGCTCCATGTCATCGACCACAGGGACAAAGTTCTGAACTTTAGCCAGATTGATCAGGTCCTCCATGTTGGCATCAATGGACACGGGTTTAATATCCAAGCGAAGTGGAACGTCTTTGAGCAAGAACTTTGAAGCGTTTTCAAATGTAATCTTTCCCTCGGCATTCTTCATATACCACAGTAAGTCGCCTTCGGTAACCGTACCAATATATTTGCCCTCTTTATTCAAAATGGGAACCGCCGTAAAACGATGATATTCCATCCGTTCCAACGTTTGCCGTAGCGTAGAATCCGACGTCACACACGTAACCTCTTGTTTGGGTAGCAGAAAAAATGCGATGTTCATACCCTTGTGTATCCTCCTTGTGAATTTCTTCGTTCAACCTATCTCGCTCAACTTATATTATACGAATCAGAGCGCAGGATGTTCCAAAAGGATCATATTTCTCGCTACAAAGAAAAAAAACAGCAGCCCGCGAATAAACGTACTGCTGATTGTGGTCTACAACACATCATCGGTATGGAATTGGTTATTCAATCTTTTGCCGGTCAGGAATCATTACTTCACCGGCTGGGGTGGATTGATCCATCCAGTTGTTAATCAGCTCTTTGGCATATTGGACATCTTTCTCGTCAGCCTGACCATAATAGATACCATCTTTTTTCATCCCCTCACCAAGAATAGTGAAGCTTGAAATCTGCGGTTTCTCCTGAGTAAGCACCTGTTTAGCCAGATCAATAATAAAGGAAGCTCGCATATCCGTCTGGAAGCTATCTCCCATAATCTGAATCAACTCCGGAATTTTGGCGATTTGATTCAAGTTCAGCATCTCGTTCGCCATCGCGTTGAGGAAGATCTGTTGCCGCTTGGTACGATTAAAATCGCTATCCTCACGGTATCTGACATAATACAGTGCGTCCTGCCCGTCATAGATCGGCTTACCGCCTTCAATCGTGAATTGAACATGATTCGGGTTCTTGTTCACAATGTCCTCATCAATTGGGAGTTTCACACCACCAAGTGCATCAACCACTTTTGTGATTCCATCGAAGTTGATCGTTGCATAGTAACCAACATCAGCATCAAGAAATTTCTCCACCGTATTGATGGACATATTCTCCCCACCGAAAGCATAGGCATGCGCCAGCTTATCATAATCATCTACGCCGTCCTTGTTTGCATCCCGTCCCACAATTTGCACATACGTATCACGTGGAATGGATACCAGAAGCACACGGGATTCCTTGGGACGTACTACAGCATAGATGACGGTATCCGAACGTCCACGCGTCTTCTCATAGGCGCGTTTGTCCGAACCCAGCAGTAACACGGAGAAAGGTTCCTTACGATACACCGTTGGATCAGGCGTATTGTTGCCTTCTTGCGGTACATAAGAGCGGGATAACTGCTCTTCTACCGAACCGGCGAGAAACAGATCAAATGCCGCTACAGCCAGCTGTTGACGGAACAAATAACCTCCGATTAACAAAACAACAAGTGAAACGAGCGTTATATATAGGCCTTTTCTTCTTTTCTTCTTCTTATCTTTAGTTCTGCTTTTCATCCATCGATTCCTTCTTCACTATGAAAATGATACTGCATAATACCAATTAAACGCCTGGGATGCCTTGTGACTCGGTGTTCTCTGAAGTTTTATCTCTCTGGAATCAAGACACCGCTTACGCTCGTTCTATTGTAATCATTGCGGGAGCAAGAAAAGTTACAATCCGGTTAAATTGAAAAGAACAGCGACTCCTTTTTGAGTTACAAAAGGTGCACTGTTCTCTTCATTTCCACACGATATCTAATCAATTCGAGGATACACTTTCCACATGATGACTCTTCTCCTTATGACGCAGACGTCCCGTTATAAGTGCAGCCACCAGCGTAAGCACGCTGAATATAACCGCGGACCAGAAAAGCCCATTGTAACCCTGCCCTGTCGTTTGATGCACTGCCTGAAGCAATACATCACGGATCCCTTCATCAGGGATTTGGGCCAGACCTGCTGTCAGACCGGATACATCACTCCCGGATGCTCCACCTGAAGCATATTGCTCCAGCATCTCAGGCGGCACCTGAATTCCTTTGTCAGCAAACCCAGTCTGAATATTGGACCCCAGATTAATGAAAGAACGCGCCAGGAATCCGGCGAAAATCGTAGGTGCAATAGCCATCGCCATCTGGCGGAATAACGAACTGGTCGCTACCGCGATGCCTTTATTGTTCTCACCCGCCTGTTCTGTGACAAGCACGTTTACTGGTGCACCAAGCATCATGCCGAAGCCGATCCCTACGAGCGTACTCGCAATGACAAATTGCCAGATATGCTCCACCCATAATGGGAACAGCAGAAATCCAATGGCAGATAATAGCCCGGCAACCGATAACGTCCAGATGGGCCCTTTGCGGTCAACGAGGTAACCACCTCCACCCGCCCCAATGCCGGATGCCAGCGCGAGCGGAGTAAACCAGTATCCGGATGCCGTATTGGATACGCCAAGATACTGTTCAACAAAACCGGGAATAAAGATCACCGAGGCCAGGATGGCTCCGGAGAAAAAGGCAATCAACAGCGTCCAACGAAAGGACGCAATGCCCAGAAGCTGTGTCGATACAACTGGTTCACGTTCAGATCCTTCCAGTCTTTTTTCCATGAAATAAAAGAGTATCAGAATAATTATACCTGCCAAGAAGAAGCCGTAGAACATCGGTGATCCCAGGCTTTGAATCATGTTCACACCGTCCAGATTGCTGAAGCTATACATTAAACTGAGTACACCTAGCGTCAGGACAGCGATACCGCTCCAGTCCACTGCTGTACGGTTCAATTCCTGTTCTTCATGAATATATCGAATACCTGCAATGAACAACAGAATGGCGATAGGTACATTGATTAGGAATAACCAATGCCAGTTACCCGTAATGTCCAATATGAAAGCACCGACATTAGGTCCCAGAATAGCAGCAACACCATTCATACCTCCAAGCAGACCCAGAGCAGTGCCTTGACGCTCCACTGGGAACTTGCTTAATACGTATGAGCTGGCAATGATAAATATCCCCCCACCGCCCAAAGCTTGAATAACACGAGCGATCAGGAAGAACGTAAACGAAGTGCTAAGCGCAACGAGCAGGGACCCGATCCCAAACAACGCCACTTCAATCAAGAACAGTTTCTTGCGACCATAACGATCCGACAGTTTACCTGCAATAGGAACACTCACCGCAAGCCCTAGCGTGTAGAGCGTAATCGTCCATGCCCCCCACGTTGGAGATACACCAAATGATGCATTCAAAGTGGTCAATGACGAGGTGATGATTCCGTTATCCAACGCAGCCATAAATACCCCTATGGCAAAGAGGATTAACGGCCATTTCATTTGTTTTTGCATCACATGTTACCTCCCGATCAGATCATAAATTCAGTATCGTACCGTTGGTATTGTACATATATATTAAACCGAATCGAATAATAATGACTCACTGGTCATTTTAAAACAAAAGAAATCCATATGTCAATTTAATAATATGATTATATGGTTCAATTTACCTCTGATTCGATAAAATAAAGGCTGTCCCACCGTTTCAATGAAACCGGCGGGACAGCCCTCGTGACTAACGTATTATGGCTGCATCAGATGACGATTCAGGAATTTCTCCATCGCACGGTACAGATCAAGCTGATTCTCGACGTTCGCAAAGCCATGGCCTTCATTGGTCTTTAACATATAGGGTACATCGACACCACGCTTGCGCAAGGCTTCAACGATCTGGTCTGACTCAGCCTGTTTGACCCGTGGATCATTAGCACCCTGAACTACGAATAATGGAGCCTTCATCTGATCGATGTGGAAGAGCGGTGAAATCGCCGTCAACAATTCCTTGTCTTTCTGGGGATCTCCTACACGTTCATAGAACATGCTGCGCTCTGACTCCCAATAAGGAGGCAGTGAGTCCAGAAGGGTGAAGATGTTGGAAGGTCCCACATAGCTAATGCCAGCAGCATAGACCTCTGGTGTGAAGGCCAGACCTGCGAGAGCAGCATATCCACCGTAAGATCCTCCATATATGGCTACACGTTTAGGATCAACTTTCCCCTCTTCAACCAGCCAGTTCACACCGTCTGTGAGGTCGTTCTGCATGGCTTTGCCCCATTCTTTATTACCTGCATCCAGGAATTCCTTGCCGTATCCCGTGGAACCACGGAAATTAACCTGTAGAACGGCATAACCGCGACTTGCAAGGAATTGAACCTCCGGATTAAAGCCCCATGAATCGCGAGCCCAAGGACCCCCATGTGGCACTACAACCAATGGCAAGTCGGAAGCCTCTGCTTCAGCACCTTGAGGCAGCGTCAGATAACCATGCAGGGTGAGGCCATCGCGTGACTTATACGTAATGGGTTTCATATCCGCCATTTGCTTTTCATCAATCCAAGGTGCGGCATCAGCCAGTTTATCAAGTTTGCCTGTTTTGGAATCGTAGAAATAATACGTACCCATCGCTTTGTCACTATACGCTACGAACAATACTTGGCTTTCCTCGCTTATGCTGCTGATACTAATCTCCTTGCCTGGCACGTTTGCTTTGATATCCTGCATTAGCGTTTTGAACTCTTGATCAAAGAATTCATAGTTCACTTTATCTGTCTCATACACAGCAGCAAGAATGGTACCCTTTTCTTTGGAAGGTACGAAGCTGCTTACATCCACATCTTTATTTTCATAGATGGTTTTGGTTACCTTCTTACTGCTTGGGCTGTACTCGACAATCGCCGTTTTATCTCTCTCCAAGTTGGATATGGCATAGATATTTTTGTTATCATACGTGAACATGACTGGCGCAAAGGTCTCTCCAAGCTTCGTTGTCAGAAGCGGCTCAAATTTTTGATCTTCTGATTCACGATACAGTAACGAAGACACATTGCCATCACTAGACACAGCAACACGAATTTTACCCTCGTGATCCGTCAGCCAGCCCGTAATATTACCCGGGTTCTCTGCGGCAAGTACAGCCTCCCCTGTCTTGATATTAATCCGATACACATCGAAAATGCGCGGATCACGCTTGTTCAAGCCTACCAGAATCTCATCCGGAATATTTTCAAGTGGATCTATCAGGATCGCTCTTGTGTCAGGATACGGCGTCAGGTCCTTGCTATTTTTACCATCGATATCCGTCACATATATATGGTAATTTTCATCGCCTGCTTTGTCTTGTACATAGAGTAGCTTTTCATTGGTTGCCCACGCAAACCCAGCAATATTACGTTCAGTTTCGCTCGTAATCCGTACAGGCTTGTCCTGACCGTTTGCAGTAACTACGATATTCATGCGGTTGTTCCATGGCTCCAGGTAAGCAAGATGCTTACCGTCCGGCGACATCTGGAACCCTGCCTGAGCAGGCTGTTTGAAGAAGTCCTCCAGAGGAGTAAGACCATCCGATTTCACATCAAGTCCAAGTGCCAGATACAGTGCATCAGCGAATTCCCCATGGGTGACTGATTGTTTGGCGTTAAATGCGCTACCTTCGATAATAAAATGCTGTTTTACCCGCGCAGCGTCATCGGCATGCACAGCTGGAATCTGATCGGCATCACTGTATACGACCTGGATTCCATTATCCTTCAGTTCAAATGCACGTGTGAACAACGATGCCATCTGTGCACGTGTTAGTGGAGCATCTGGCGCGTAGCCTTTGGCCTTCCCTTGAATGAATCCGCCTTGCTTTAATGCGTAGATGGCAGGCGCAGCTTCATTCTCCGGCAAAACATCTGCAAAACCTGTGAGTGAAGCAGGCGCATCCAGTTGAAGTACACGTTGCAGAATGATTGCTGCCTCCGCGCGAGTGATTGGAGTCGTTAATTGGGTCATGCCATCTGTAATGCCATCTATGTATCCCAGTTGTTGCAGTGTTTTTGTCGCCTTGGAAGCAATGGCCTCCGAGACTGAGGCTGTAGGTTTTACGGCTTCGGCCGCCTGTACAGCTGGTTGAATCAGTGCAATGGACATGGCCATGGTGAGTGTGAGAGCATATACCTTTTTACTAATCGTGTTCAAACAATCTCCCCCTTTAAAGTGAATTGCATAAAAATATGGAATTATACGTAAGTCATTTTACCATGATTAACCACAAGTTAACAGCGAGATGGGTCTTCTTGAGTATGTTCATGTCCTCTCTTTATTTGGAGCCCGAAAATCCATAGTTGAATAGCTTCCGTGTCTCCACAAAACGTCCTTCACGAGTTTCTGTTCCAAATACAACTGAAATCAGTCTTTTGCCATCACGTTCAGCTGTCCCCACAAAATGATATCCGGAATCCTCATCATACCCGGTCTTCAATCCGTCATTCCCATCATAAGCATAAGGCCCACCAATGGAAGACAACATCCAGTTCGTGTTGCTCATGTACATCCCTTTTTGATGCATCGATACTTGCATTTGACTGGAGATTCTTAAAATTTCGGGATGGTTGTTCAGCAGATATCGCGCAAGCTTGCATGCATCTATAGCCGTCATCAAGGTCTGCCCTTTTATTTCCATCGGACGGTTAGGACCGAGCAGCTTTTCACTGAGGCCTGTTGAATTCCTGAATTTTGTATCCTCAGACAGCCCAATCTGAGTTGCTTTCTGATTCATCTGTTGCACAAAATTCTGCTCAGTACCACTGATATGTTCAGCCAGAGCCACTGCTGCATCATTCGCTGAGTATACAGCTACCACTTGGAACAACTCCTGAACAGTGAACTGTTCTCCCTGTTTCAGAGTCAGTTGACTGCCACCCACGGAACTGGCATATAGACTCACGTTAACGAGATCATCCCACCGGATATCTCCATTAATTACAGCTTCCATCACTAACAATTCTGTCATCAACTTACTGACGCCTGCCGGAGCAATCTCTTCGGAGCCATTATAATCCATTAAGATCTGTTCGGAGTTCATATCCATTAATACTGCAGATTCAGCTTTTATTCCCGGTTTGCCTACCAGCATGTCCGGTTTTACACCCAAATATATAATGAGCAGCAGAGCCAGTAGCATACCTGACCGTTTCCACCATTTTTTCATAAGATGATCACCTCTTACCTATATAGACGAAGTGAAAAGGCATTTTGTCTGCACTTTTTTGAAAAAAAGTTAAATTTTTTTTATTTTTTGGTTACAAAAAAAACATGAACCCCATACACCCATGCCAGAGTGTACAGAATCCATGTTTTAAAGACACTTTAGTTCAATCTCCCAGGAGAATTCTTCAATATCATTTAGCAACCGACTTCTTAAAAGGACCCCAATCCTTACAGCTGCTAATGGAAGAAGTATTACTCAGCTACAACTGCCTTGTCTGCATTAACTTGCAGGTCGCTCAGGTAAACGCCTGTTCCATCACCAATCGCATAATTCATTACACGTTTGTTAACTGGTGCTACAACTGCACGATACAGTGTAGGGAATACAGGAACTTCATCTACCATGTATTGCTGCCATTGATTGTAGACCTCTTTACGCTTGTCTACATCAAATGCTTCAGCAGAGATACCTTGTGCCAACAATTTGTCATTCTCTTCGCTGGAGAATCTGGAGAAGTTGTAGAGTGCATCACGGCCGTACAGACCAGATGGATCTACGTCAATACCAACACCCCATGCTGCTTGATACACATCAATGTTCGGATCATCTTTACCTGTGTTACCTACACGGTCATAGAAGCTGTTGAACTCAACCATTTCCAGGTTTACTTTCAAACCAATAGCAGCCCATGATTGAACATAGTAACGTGCCAATGGTTCAGCTGTGTCGCCACCAGTCATGGATACAAAGTTGATTTCGAGTGGTGTTCCATCCGGATTCGTACGGAATTCACCATCCAGCTTGTAACCAGCTTCATCGAGCAATGCTTTCGCTGCTTCCGGATCATACGTTACACCCGGATTGCTGGAGTCATGGAATTCTGGGTGAGACGGTGGAATCAGGGTTGTTGCATTCCAGCGCAGACCGTTATAGAAACGTTTACCAACTTGATCGTTATCTACAGCCATCCACATTGCTTTACGCAAGTTTTTATCGCCCATTTTTGCTTCGGCATTGCTTACCACTTTTCCGTTCTCTTCATCCCACGTACCCAGTTTGAAGCCGATGTACGTATACGCACGATCGATTGCACCCAGGAATTCTACGTTGGACAGGTTAGCATTGTCTTTATATTGATCTGTCGGGAATGCATCCACGAGGTCTACCCCGCCAGATTTCAGTTCTTGAACAACCGTTGTCGGGTTGATAACTTTCAGAGTTACACTATCCAGTTTTGGAGCTCCACGCCAGTAGTCATCGTTTTTAACAAAAGTTACAGACTCACCTGGAGTGATAACATCCACTTTAAATGGACCAAAACCAATTGGTTTTTCACGTACTTCTTTGGAAGAAGACATTTTTGCTACATCCATATCTCCGAAGATATGTTTAGCGAGTGGATACGTCCATACGCCACCTGTCAGCAGGGACGGAGTAGATTCTTTATACGTAATGCTGATTTGTTTGTCGCTCAGCACTTTAATACCAGAGATTGTTTTTGCTTTTCCAGCATGATACTCATCCATACCCACGACACTAGTGAAGTTGGAGTCGTAACGTGGACCATCATAAGCTTTGTTACCGATAACTTCGTAAGCAAACTGCAGATCTTCAGCCGTTACCGGCTTGCCATCATGCCAGTTTACATTGTCGCGAATGGTCAGTGTGAACGTTTTGCCATCTTCGGAAGTTTCATATGTTGCAGCACCATCATTGGTGTACACATAGTCTTTATCCCAAGTCAGCAAACCTTCATCAAACCATTGAAGAACCTGTGCATCCGGGTTACCGGAATAGAAGTTGAAATTCAGTGTACCTTCAAAAGCAGTATCCGATACAAGTCCGAATGTAATCGATCCACCCTCGATCGCAGTACCTTCATTCGTTTTGACATTGTTGAAGTCTTCAATGGAGTAAACGCCCTCTTCATTTGCAGGTTTTTCCTCCGTTTTTCCCTCTTCTGTGTTGTTGGTAGCAGGAGCTGGAGTAGCTGCTTCTTTCTCAGAGCACGCTGCGAGCACCAATACAAAGACCAACATCATCGTGAAAAATAGTCCCCGTGAAAATAATCCCTTTTTCATGAACCTTTCCTCCCTTTTTTTAACCTCTTCTTTGTCTTGCATCAGTCGCACGCTTTAGGGCTTGACCGACATTATTTATACTCAACATCAATACCAGAATCAGTACCGATGCGGGTAGCCATATCCACCATCTGGACTCCAGGGTTTGCGGATTACGTGCATAACTTACGAGTGTTCCAAGACTAGGCGTACTTTCGGGAAAACCAAACCCCAGAAAAGACAGCCCGGATTCGAGGCCAATGTTGGCAGCGAGGTTCAATGTCATCGTTACGATAATAATGGAGCTCAGATTCGGAAGAACCTGTGAGAGCATAATCTTCAGATGAGAAGAGCCCAATGTTTTTGAAGCTTTTACATAGTCCAGCTCCCGTTCCTGTAATGCTTTGGAGCGAATCAATCTGGCAATACCCATCCAGAGAAACGCCGTCATGATCAGAGAGAAGGAGATGATATTGTATTTCGGTACTGCCGTAACAAACGCGATAACAATCATCAACATCGGAAGGATCATGAAGAAATCAACAACACGCATAAACAGGTTGTCTACCATGCCACCGAAATAACCGGATAAAAGGCCAATGAAGATACCTATGAAGCCAGTCATTAACGTCACAATAATACCAATGGTCAGGGAGTTACGTGTACCGATGACCAGTTGGCCAAACACATCACGACCTCCATAATCTGTTCCAAGCCAATATTTCGCGGATGGCGGTTCATATAAGGCAAATAGATCCACGCGTACGATATCATCCTGATTCAGAATGAGAGACGTGCCATATACCAGCAACATGACCAAGCCCAAGAAAATGAGCGAGATTAGTGCCACCTTATCTCTGACAAGCTCCCTCCATAAAATACTCAAGCTGGAGGGGCTTTTATCAATCTTTTGTGAAGTTACAACTACCTCGTTGGCCTTGCTCATCTTGTTTTCACCCCGAAATCTTCAAGTTCTTACTTGATCCGTATACGTGGATCTACAATTCCTAGAATTATGTCAGACAGCAATGCCCCGAGAATGGAAGCCACGCCATATAACAATACGAGTGCAGTCACAACGCTGAAGTCCCGCAATGAGATGGAACTCAGGAACAACTGCCCCATACCTGGATAACTGAATATGCTTTCGATAAATACCGTACCTCCGATAAGCCCTGTAATCTCATATCCGAAGAACGCAGCGATAGGTAACAGTGAGTTCCTCAAAATATGTCTGTTATAGATCCGGGATTCCGAGGCGCCTTTGGCTCTCGCGGTAATAACGAATTCCTTATGCTTGATATCAATGATTTCACTACGCAAATATTGAACCGTAGATACCGTTGTAATCAATGCCATGGATAGTGCCGGTAATAATAAATGATAGAACTTACTCATCACATAGCTGAATGTACCTGGTGTAAGACCTGGTGCAACACTTCCTCCCGTTGGGAACCAGCCGAAGTGGAATCCGAAGATCCACACCATCACCAGTGCAAAGATGAACAAAGGTGCGGCAAAGCCCAGGTAGGTGTATCCGGTGATCAACCGATCAGACCAGGTATCGTTGTAACGACCACTGATGATACCGAGTGGAATAGCAATCAGGTAAGTCAGTACAAGTGTCGCCAGTGCCAGCCAGAATGTGTTTGCCACACGTTGGCCGATCAGGTCCGTAACCGGCATTTTAAATCGGAAGGATTGTCCAAAATCACCTTGAATGGCGTTTTTGATCCAGTCCCAATATTGCACGTACCAGGGATTGTTTAATCCCAGTCTCTCTCGCTGTGCTTCCAATGCTTTGGGATCAACACTTGGATCAAGCAATCCCGTTAGTGCATCACCCGGCATGGCTTTCGCCATCAGAAAGACCAAAAGACTTAGTAAAAAGATCTGAGGGATCATTATGATAATTCTGCGTACTATCGTTTTCCACATATGGCCTTCAACCTTTCTGAGGTAGAGCTACTCGGTGAGTATCGGAAATGGATTGGAGCGAGTATGCAAGCCCTTCCTCATCAAAGAAATTTCGGTATGAATGTTCATACTCGGATTTGACCTGTTGACGGAAGGCTACCATTTCCTCTCGTTTGGTTGGGTCCATATCCGGAATGGCTGCAATCAGACGTTTGGTATAGATGTGTTGCGGATTCTCAAAAATATCATTTGTTGTGCCCTGTTCCACATATCGACCTTTATACATAATCCCAATCTGATCACACATATGACGGATAATGCCCAGATCGTGACTGATGAACAGATAAGTCAGATTTAATTCTTTTTGAATTTCCTGCATGAAATTGAGTACCTGAGCCTGTACTGATACATCGAGTGCAGATACTGGTTCATCCGCAATAATCAGCTTCGGCTTCAATGCAATAGCCCGTGCAATGCCAATCCGTTGACGCTGCCCCCCTGAGAATTCATGCGGGTATTTGTAGATTGACTCTGGACTCAGACCAACCTTTTCAAGCAATTCTCTTACTTGTCTTTTCTCCTCGGTCGCTGTCAGACGCTCATAGTTACGAAACGGCTCAGCGATGATATCGATAACTCGCTTCTTTGGATTCAGTGATGAATATGGATCTTGAAAAATCATTTGTACATCCCGCTGGAGCTGCCTGTTCTTACGTCGCTCCGTAGCCAGATTTTTACCGTTAAACAGAATCTTTCCCTCAGTGACATGGTTTAGCCCAATAATGGCTCTTCCTGTTGTTGTCTTACCTGAACCTGATTCGCCAACCAGACCATAGGTCTGACCTTGTTCAATGGAGAAGCTAACATCATCAACAGCCTTTACACTGCCAATTTCCCGTTTAAGCAATCCACCGCGAATTGGAAAGTGTATCTTGAGTCCTTCTACTTCGAGTAATGCCATTATGTTATTCCTCCTCAGCTTTGGTCAGGGAAATGAAAATGCTGGTAGCAGGTACATCTTACAAAGTGACCTGGCGCAATTTCATGCATCTGTGGGTTCTCTTCATGAGCCGATTCACTAATCCATGGAATTCGGGCTTTGAATCTGCACCCTTTGCGAGGAAGATTTTTGAGCGATGGAACAATGCCTTGGATAACATGCAATTTGGATCTTTCTTCAGACAGGGTAGGAATAGAGTTCAACAATGAGCGGGTATATGGATGCTTCGCATCGTTCATCAATGTGAAGATATCTGCGATTTCAACAATTTCGCCTGCATACATAACGGCAACGCGGTCAGCCATCTCAGCTACGACACCCAAATCATGTGTAATCAGAATGATGCCTGCGTTAATATCATTCTTCAGATCACGGATTAGTTCCAGAATCTGTAGTTGAATCGTAACGTCAAGCGCCGTCGTTGGTTCATCGGCTATGAGTAGTTCCGGTTTGTTGGCAATCGCAATGGCGATGACAATTCTCTGTCTCATACCACCAGATAATTCGTGAGGATATTGCTTGTATATTTGTTCGGGACGTGGGATCCCTACCTGATTCAATAAGTGAATGACCTTTTCTCTCTTCTCTCTGGAAGATAGCTTAGACTGATGAAGTGTGAGGATCTCTTCAATCTGTTCACCAATAATCATTAGAGGATTTAACGCAGACAATGGGTCCTGAAAAATCATGCCCATTTCTTTACCGCGTAGCTTGTTCAACTTGTTTGGAGAGATGTTGGCAATATCTTGTCCTTTATAGAGAATCTGGCCTTCGATTTTTGCTTTGTTATGCAAACCCATAAGAGAGAAAGCAAACGCACTTTTACCTGAACCCGATTCACCTACAATCGCCAATACTTCATTTTTTTTCACCTTAAGGTTAACGTGATCCACTGCTGCATAATAGTCATCTTCAATTCTGAATGATGTTGTTAGATTTCTGACTTCCAATAGCTCTGTATTCAAATCAATCACCCTAACCCCATAATTTCCGTAGATTGTATTCACGTATAGATGAATGCATCCACTGTATATTTCCAAGTTCTTGAAGATAACGAACAATAGCTTATACAAAATACCAAATCATTAGGAGAAACAAGTTTAAAAGACTTATATTTAGACCATTGGTCAATTAATGTTGATAATTCCTAGCGGAATTAAACAGCAAAATAATTAATGTAATCATACGTGTAATTTTAGCTAACGTCAATGCTTATTTTGAGATTTTTGGTATAAATGTTTTTTATACTACAGATTTGGATATTAGTAATACTATAAAGGTATATAGCCAGGAGTTTGGGAGGTATTATCATGTTTTTGGCTGTGAGGAGTACATAGGCAATTAGTCAATTTAACGTATACGTAACATAATAGTTACATAGAGTGTATGTGTGTGTTTTGATTTGAGTAGATAATCCTAACTATACGTGAGGTAAATGTCATATTTATGAGTGTTGAATAGTTCTCGAACTATAGCTGAGATTTAATCCATTGGAGTGGTCATGCTTATATTTAAACCATATGTGCGATCAAAGTAAAAAATCTAGTTATTATAGTATAGTTTTATTTATTTGCTAATGTAAAGACCAAATTGTCATCTTTTATCATTTATTTTACAAAAGAAAGAAAAAAGCCCTGCAAAATGCAGAGCTTATCTAATATTTATTCATTTAAATGTATATATAATATCGTTTTACTGTGATTCAGGAGGTCTTTTACCACGTTTCAACTCATTGATATTCAAGCCGAAATCCATCTGTAAGTGAGGATAGTCCGGAAAGTTTGCCCAGTCTCCACCCCAAGTGAAACCTAACTCTTTGGCGAGATCTACAACTTCCATCCAGTCTGCCTTGCCATTCCCGTTATCATCCCGCTCCATATCCCACACCACATCACCCTCAGGCGTCCTCAGTGCAAAATCAATAGCTAATCCATAGTTATGATATGACTCGCCACCACGCGCATTAGTAACAATATTGCCTGGACTTGAGCGACCTTGGTTAAATAGTGCATCTTGCTCTTCAGAACTCCGGTAGCCGTGGGTGATAACAATCTCTATTCCGCGTCTCGCTGCCTTCCGTACCAATAATTTCTCATTCTCTGCTACCACAGGATGAAGACCGGTGATCGGTACAACCTCTTGGACCGTTGTCCCGGGCCACATGTTATCCATATCACCGTTTTGCTGTAACCATACATATATAATGGAAAGTAAAAGAGTAGCTATAATCCAGGTTTTCAGACTTCTCTTTTTTCTCTGTTTGCCTTTATGTTTTGATGTATTCATGTCCACTCCTGGTGATTATTCTGAAATAAAGCTATTCCTGCTAACTGAGCCTTTTCAGTAGGTAGACTCTATTATAATTCATTTGAGGTTTGAATGCTTCTATCACCATAGTATTGGATTCTCTGATTAGTTAGAGTGAACATGCAACTTCGCACTTACATAAACAAAAAAGCAGCCGGCTATAAGCCGACTGCTTCGTATGCAAGCTGAGTATAAACTACTCAGTTGTGTATGGCAATAATGCGATTTGACGGGAGCGTTTGATTGCAATCGTCAGCATGCGTTGATATTTAGCGCTAGTACCTGTTACACGGCGTGGCAAAATTTTTCCACGTTCGCTGATAAATTTACGAAGCAAGTCCGTATCTTTATAATCGATGTGAGTAATTTTGTTAGCTGTGAAGAAGCACACTTTACGACGTTTATTACGGCCGCCACGACGTGCCGGTCTTTTATCGTTGTCTCCGCCTTCTCTTTGCTTGAAGCCCATGCTTTTCAGTCCTTTCCTATCATGTAACCCATATCTCCTAAGAGTATCAGTTCATGTTAAAATGGCAAATCATCATCCGATATATCAATCGGTTTTCCGTCATCGGAAAAAGGATCCTGATTGTTGCTACGCGAATTATTGTTATTGTTCGCGCGTCCGCCGCCTCCATAAGAAGGCTCTTCACGCATTGGTTGCCCACCGCCGCCACCGCTATTATCACGGTTAGCTGACTCCAAGAAACGGACATTATCGGCAATGACTTCGGTCACGTATACACGTTTTCCTTCGTTATTCTCGTAGTTCCGTACTTGAATGCGTCCTTCGACTGCAGCCAGGCGTCCTTTGCGCAAGTAGTTTGCACAAGTCTCGGCAAGCTGTCTCCAGGTTACGACCGGAATGAAATCCGCTTCCTTTTCTCCCCCTTGGCTTGTAAACGGTCTGTCCACTGCCAAAGTAAATTGCGTAACTGCTACTCCTGCTGGAGTGTAACGCAACTCAGGATCCCGGGTTAACCGGCCAATCAGAATGACACGGTTCAACAATGTAATCCCCTCCTTCAGAGCGTATTGGTGCGTTAATCACGAGTTGTCTTAAGCAGACTTAACGTCGTTGGTAATGAGATAACGAATAACTTCGTCAGAAATTTTCATGAGACGCTCAAGTTCAGTTACAACTGCTGGTTCAGCAGTGAAATGTACCAGAACATAAAAACCATCACGGAATTTCTTGATCTCATACGCAAGACGGCGTTTACCCATAACGTCGTGAGCTGTAACTTCACCACCGCCGTTGGAGATGATGCCTTGGAATTTATCGACTGTAGCTTGAACAACTTCTTGCTCAATGTCAGGACGAATAATGTACATCACTTCATATTTGCGCATAATTTTCACCTCCTTATGGACTCTGGCCCTCAATCCAGGTTGAGAGCAAGGAACGAGCACAAACTCGAACTATATTAATATAACAAATACCGAGTCAAAGTGCAAGCAAACGTTCCCTGTACATATTGGCACATGATCAGATCGGCAATGGAGCAAACTACAGAAGCAACAAAGTAACATAATCTGCAGAGGAGGTTTTATCATGGGTGAAAAAACCGAGTTTGAACCCGGAGACAAAGCACCAAACGATGGAGAGTATACGGAGATTGGGGAAAAAAGCTTTGTTACGGAGATTCAGAACCCAAAGCGGGTAACGCTGCAAAAAGGTGAAGCTTTCCCTGAAACGAGCAATCATAATCGGAAGTGGAAGAAGCTGACCAAAGCCCGCGTTCATTGACCGCAATACTTTTTACGATCCATGTATATAAAACTGAATAAAGCACATAATACATTTAGGCGGTGCACGAGAGAGGTGTGGTTCCGTTGGACAACGAAGCCGATCATTCGCTGTTGGAGATTCATCCCGTAATTTAAGAAGCAAGTGGTTATGTGTTGTAAGGCCCTTCGTCTGAAGCACGCGTATTGCTACGTGCAGTACACCAGGTTTCTGATTGTTACGACCGATTGTTTCCTAACAAACAAATGCACCGCCGGATAAAGAGCCCTTTTGGGCTCTTTGTTTTTGTTTTTAGTCATAAATATAATTGAGACAACTGATATACATACAAGCTTAATACATACTTATTTGATATAACATTATACAAAAAAAGACTTTCCTAATGGAAAGTCTTCTTATCGATCTTTTTTATTCAACTCAAACGTATTGAGTAAATTGCAATTGAAGTGGCGGAAAGGGTGGGATTCGAACCCACGCACGCTGTGACACGCCTAACTGATTTCGAGTCAGCCCCCTTGGGCCTCTTGGGTACCTTTCCGCAGCAATATTGATTATAGCATGATCATTTACAGAACGCAATACTCCTACGGAGCCTGCATGTAAACGTTATTACGTGTACTGCATCCCTTATCACTGCAAGATCATGATTCTGTGGAATCTTCGGCTGAACGCAATACTTTCTTCATGTTCTTCTCGAATTTTGCTCTAGGGATCAACACACTATGCTTACATCCGACGCACTTGATCCGAATATCCATACCCATTCGAATGATCTCCATCTCATTACTGCCACAGGGATGTTGCTTCTTCATCTGCACGATATCCCCAAGCTGGAAACTTTTACGCTCCACCTGTGCCATCCCCCTCATTTTTCTCCAAAGCTGCTGCATGTTCCAATGCTGCTTGATGACTCATCTCACGATACTCCAGAGTTTTTTTCACATCGCCCTGAATCTGCCGTTCCACAGAAGCACGAGAGTTGGGCATACATTCAGCTACAATTCGCACCACATACTCTGATGTAGACATCGACTGTATACCAAGCACATCCGGTACCTTCACGATATTCAGATCACGCTCTTCAATCCCTACCAAAGACTTCTTCACCAGGTTTACCGACTCATCGAGACTTAAGTCCGCCTTCATCGGAATATCCACTACAGCCAGCGAATTCGACATGGAGTAGTTCGTTACACTTGCAATTGCCCCGTTCGGGATAATGTGTACCTCACCTTGCCAGCTGACCAGTTTGGTTGTTCTTAGCCCAATCACCTCAACCGTTCCCTTGTAGGTTCCCGTCTGAATAACATCCCCCACAGCGAATTGGTCCTCCAATATAATGAAGAAACCCGTAATAACATCCTTGACCAGACCCTGTGCACCGAAACCAATGGCAAGCCCCAGCACACCGGCACTCGCGAGTAGTGGTCCAACTTGGATATTGATCTCAGATAACAGTAGCAGAATCATAATAAAATTACATGTTATGGAGGTCGCATTTTTTAGAAGTTCCCCTACGGTTACGAATCTGCGCGGATTCACGCGAATCTTGCCTTCCTGCTTGCGTTCCATGGAACGATCTATAATTCGATATACCACCTTAATGACAATACGGGTGATGATAAAAATAATGATAATCCGGATTGAGCTGAACATAATGTTAAGCCACATATCGGGATCTGCAATTTTGTTCCAGACTTTATCGGTCCAACGAAGGGCTTCATCAACGACGGCTGCGGTACTGACATCAGCATCCCCTTGAGCAAATTGAAATGGCAACATGCATCATGCCTCCTCTACATCGGTATGTTATCATAGCTGTCTTCTGTTTTGAAATAGAGGCCTCGAATCTCTACGAACTCGTTACGAATGATCTTTTGCACTCGCTCCAGATCCTCTTTCGGAAACTGAATACATAGCGCACACCCTGCTGTAATTTCTTTTGGCGTAGGGAACAAATCAATCTCTATCTCGGCAAACTCCAGCAGCATTTCAGCACGCAGTGCCTGCTGGGTTGAATCAAACGCAATCAGCATCCAATCGTTAATCCACTCGTCCATGTCCGGCTCCTTTCACCCATACGTCCAACCCCAGAGAAAAAGCTTGTCCTCGTGAAGTATAAAACGCTCTACCTTTCCATATACTGTTACTACTATTCCAAGGGAAAGGATAGATCCTATGAATCCCACTTCGCGTTCCTTTTCATCACAAGACATGACCAGTCTCAAAATCCCCCATACCGATCCAGGCATTCACTCCGCCATTACCCATCGTTTAATGTTCCATCTCTATAAAGCCCATTCTCTGCAAAATGTAGTGATCGTCTGCATCGGCACAGATCGCTCAACAGGCGACTGCCTTGGTCCTCTGGTCGGATCAGCCCTTTCCAAGTGGGACAGCCCTTTATTCCATCTCTATGGCACCTTGGATGAGCCCGTCCATGCGATGAACCTACAGGATACACTTCACAACATACAGAAGACACACCATAACCCTTATGTGATTGGCATTGATGCCTGTCTTGGGCAATCATCCAGTGTAGGGTGCATTCAAGTCGTCAATGGTCCACTCAAACCGGGTGCGGGAGTAAATAAAGAATTACCGCCGGTCGGCGATATCCATCTGACAGGTATCGTTAACGTCGGCGGCTTTATGGAATACTTTGTTTTACAGAACACACGGCTCAGTCTCGTTATGCGCATGTCCGAGATTATATCCAGCAGTCTGTACTCGGCTATCCGGGAATGGCATACACGTTCTACTCTGCTTGCTGTGCCAGAGTAATAGCTTCCTTTTCCTCTGGGGACAGAGTGTAGGTGGACTCTCCCCCTTTAAGAGGTTTTGCATATACATAAGAACCGTCTCGGTTATATATCCCCGTAAGGACCATGCCATCCTGGCTATCGTTAATCATTGCCATGGAGAAACTCAGGTCACTGCCATGCTCTCCATAGGCATTGTATCTCTTCACGCCAATTTTACCTTGAATGCGGGTCAGCTTTTGCATGACAACTTGAAGCTGATTCGTTTGCAGTTTGTGTTCATCCTCAATGCTGTCCATCTGGATTTTCAGATTAATCAGCAACGATTCCAGGTCCTCTACTCCACTGCCAGCCATCATGGCTTCATATTTACGTTTAAACTTTCGTAACTTTGCCCCTTGAGCAATACTCACAATCAGCAAGATCACCGTAAGTAATGCCATTCCGCCAATAATCCATAACAGCTGTTCCAGAATCAGCTCATTTAATTCAGCCATGTAATTGCAACTACCCCTCTATATTTTTGATCAGATTACGTCTGTCTGTAATTTTATCAATTATTATTAATCAACCGGATATCCATAAGCTTAATCAAGCAGTACTGTAATATATGAATTCATCACTTCAACTCTAATTAGTCTGCCCCCGTCAATTCCAAAACTGCCTTAACGAGTGCATCCATATGGTCTCGAGTTGAGTTGTATCCCACACTTGCCCTTACTGCTCCGGTAGCGGTTGTACCTGCAGATTCGTGTGCAAGCGGTGTGCAATGAAAGCCGGAGCGAACCGCAATCCCGTAATTTCGATCTAATCGGAAGGCGAGTTGTGCCGAATCATACCCTTCCACAGTAAAGGATACTAATCCGGTGCGTGGCTGGCCAATCTCTGGACCGAGCATCCGAATGCCCTTGACGGATGACAACCCATCCATCATATGTTGGGTCAATTCCCACTCATGTTGGTAGATGAACGCTGGAGTCATCTCCAGAACGTGCTTCACACCCGCATTCAACCCTGCGATTCCGACTGTATTGGGTGTACCCGCTTCATACCGATCAGGACGCACCTTAGGCTGCTCCAGCGCTTCGGACTGACTTCCTGTTCCTCCATGGAGTAAAGGCTCTATATCGAGCTCAGAGGCAATGTACAAGCCCCCTGTACCCTGAGGACCAAGCAGTCCTTTATGCCCTGGAAAAGCCAACATGTCGATTCCCAAGTGTTGTACATTTACAGGCATAACACCAGCACTTTGGGCCGCATCTACCAACAAGATCGCTCGATTTTTACGACACAGGAGCGAAATTTCTTCAATAGGAAGAATACTGCCAAGGAGATTCGAACTATGTGTACATACCACCAGTCTCGTATTGGAACGAAACATACGTTCCATTTGCATCAGATCAATGGCTCCAGCTGCATTAACGGGTACATAATCAATCTCCACATTTCGTAATCTGCGCATGTACTCCAGTGGGCGTCTAACTGAATTATGTTCAGCCATAGTGGCAATCACATGGTCGCCTTCCTTGAGCGAACCTTGAATAGCCAAATTCAGTGCTTCTGTCGTATTTGATCCGAAGGCAATATCATTTGCATTTTTGATACCAAAAATATGGGATATGGATCTTCTCGCCTCGAACAGAACACGACTTGCCTGTACAGCCATTCGATGGCTTCCTCTGCCCGGATTAGCCCCTGCAATCTCCATTGCATTCAGCATCGCATCACCGACAGCAGGTGGTTTGGGCCAAGATGTTGCTGCATGATCCAGATAGATAACTCCCTCCACCTCACAACCACCCCTGTCCCATATATTAATAATTAGCCTACACGCACTACGCATATGACCCCGTAAACAAAGAATGACATATCGTTTCTCCATGATACAGAGGCGATATGTCATGACATGAGTAAGCCCCGCATGTTGTTAATGAATCATAGACCGACTGTTATTGTAACAATTCCAATAGCCGTTCCAGATCCTGTTGACTGTAGTAGTTGAGCTCAATTTTACCTTTATCTTTATTGTGCTTGATTTTCACTGTTGTTTTGAAACGTTCACGCAGAGATTCTTCCAACGTATCAATAAATGGATCTTTCTTTTTCAACTTCGATTTGGCCTTAGCCTCACCTGTTTTGGAACGATCCAGTTGTTGAACAGCTTCTTCCAACTCACGTACACTCCATTGCTGATCAATGGTTTGTTTGGCAAGTTGCTTCACTACAACCTCGTCTTTAATGCCAACGATGGCACGTGCATGTCCCATAGATAATGTTCCACGTGAAACATGGTCTTTCACTTCTTCAGGCAATGATAATAGACGCAAGAAGTTAGCGATGTGAGAACGTGATTTACCTACTTTTACAGACAACTCTTCCTGAGTCAACGCGAATTGATCCATTAACCCCTGATAAGCAACTGCAACTTCCATGGCATTCAGATTCTCCCGTTGCAGGTTCTCGATCAAGGCAATCTCCATTACCTGCTGGTCACTAAAGTTGCGGACTACAGCCGGTACGGTTGCATTACCACAATATTGGGATGCTCTGAACCGTCTCTCTCCGGCAATAATCTCATAACCTCTTAATACAGGACGAACTATAATAGGTTGTATGACACCATGCTGACGAATGGACTCAGCCAGTTCATGGATCGCGCCCTCATCAAATACTTTACGTGGTTGATAGGGGTTAGCCCGCAGTTGACTAATCGGGATTTCTACGACTTTATCATCGTCATTAATTGAAAGCGAAGGAATGAGGGCATCAAGACCTTTTCCAAGCCGCTTACTCATAAGAAATCACTTCCTTTGCGAGCTCTAGATACACTTCCGCCCCTCTTGACCGAGGGTCGTACGTAATGATCGATTGACCATGAGATGGTGCTTCACTAAGCCGTACGTTGCGCGGAATAATCGTTTGATATACTTTTTGTTGAAAATACTTTTTCACTTCTTCAATAACCTGTATCCCCAGATTGGTCCGTGCATCAAACATCGTCAGCAATACCCCTTCTATCTGCAGGGATGTATTCAAATGTTTTTGTACCAAACGAACCGTATTAAGCAACTGACTTAATCCTTCAAGAGCATAATACTCACACTGAATCGGAATGATCACCGAATCGGAAGCAGTCAACGAATTGATCGTTAACATACCAAGGGATGGTGGACAATCGATCAGTATGTAATCATAGTTTTTTTTCACCATGGCGAGTGATTTTTTCAGGCGAACTTCCCGTGATATCGTGGACACCAATTCGATCTCGGCTCCGGCAAGCTGAATCGTTGCAGGTATGATATGAAGGCCTTCAATCTGAGTCTCCACAATCGCTTCTTGAGGAGGAACCTCATTAATAATGACATCATATATACAATTAGCCACATCTGCTTTGTTGATTCCAACTCCGCTGGTTGTATTCCCCTGAGGGTCAATATCGACAAGCAATACTCTTTTCCCGAGTGAAGCCAGTCCTGCACCCAAGTTAACAGATGTCGTCGTTTTCCCCACACCGCCCTTTTGATTTGCTACGGCCATAATCTTAGACAATTACTTCACCTCAAATAAAATAGGAGTCTTTTCTTGTAGGTTGTGAGATATTGTTAACAAAAAGCAGGCGGCTATCGTCCACACAAACAACAACTACCGTTCCATCACTATACTGTTCTTTGAAAATGTCAGACCTAACTTGCTTTATAGACATAAAAAGCGGCTCATTGCCGCCATAAGCTTCAATTATTTACGTTTTGGAATATGGATAACGATCTCGTAATGATCCTCATGGTCTGCTTCTTTGGTTTTAATGTCCATACCTGAGCCAGTCACCATGTCAATGGATTGGCGAATCGTATTAAGTGCAAGTCTTACATCCTTGGTAAAGGAAACGCGTTTGGATTTTTTGATCTTGGATGCTTCCTTGTAGAAGGCAACACGTGCCTCTGTCTGTTTCACGTTTAACTCTTTTTCGATAATCTCTCCAAGCAACTTCATCTGCAGTTCTTCCGTATCCAGAGAAAGTAATGCTCTTGCATGCCGTTCAGAAATTTTGCGTTCCATCAACGCGGCCTTAATGCCATCCGGGAGCTGCAACAACCGGATTTTGTTGGCGATGGTTGACTGGCTTTTGCCGAGTCGCTGTGCAAGACTTTCCTGTGTCAGTTGATGCAAGTCAATCAGCTTCTGATAAGCGACGGCCTCTTCAATTGAGGTCAATCCTTCACGCTGCAGGTTCTCAATCAGTGCAATGGATGCGGCCTGAGAATCGTTGAATTCCCGTACAATAGCCGGAATCGTATCCAAACCCAGTTTTCGAACTGCACGCCAGCGACGTTCCCCGGCAATAATCTCATATGATCCATTTCGCACGCGAACGACAATTGGCTGAATGACGCCATGTGTTTTGATCGTCTGCAACAACTCATCAATTTTATCATCATCAAAAATAGTACGGGGTTGATATGGGCTGCTCACAATTTCATTAACCGGAATCTGTTTGATCTCATCTCCGTTATTGCGCTCCGCCAAACCAAACAACTTCGAAAATTGTTCTTTCATTCCGCAGATTACCACCTAGTTTCGTAATAGCTCCCACAGTCTTTGCAGGTGCTTCTTATTCAATAAGCGACCCTTCACATGCATCGTTCTTGGAATAAGTATTGCCTTTTATAACGCCTTCTGTCATACAACAACGAGCGTATATCCATCTATCTATACATATAATCTATGATCGCTGTGACCCAGGATCGGATACTTCTATTCTATCATCTTTTCTATCATAATCCTATGCTTACCTATTCTTTAAACTCTGCTAATTTTCCTGCTTTTTCTTTGTGAATATTGGAAATATGACGTCTTGCACACGTTCAATTAATGAGCTTGTGCATCAGATACGCTGCTTGAAATTCATCATTATAGTTTCTTTAAGAGATATGTAATATGGAGGGTCTGTGTTGTTAACCTTAATCATCCCCTTCAGAAAACAAAAAAAAGAAGATGTTTCACGTGAAACATCCTCTTTATTCATTTCCACAATCCATTTAGTTTTGACTGATTACAAAATCCACACACAACTACACCAGTGGAGTCTTCATTGGTGTACCTGGTTTGCGCGGATACTTATATGGTGTCTTATCAAATTTCTGAATCAGGATGATGTGACGCTCTGATTCTTCAACCGGAAGCTGGAATGGATGAACGGCCTTAACCCGTCCTTTCAGCTGATTGAAGCTGAACTCCGCCTCCTTCATTTCCTCACGTGGGTCTCCACCCTTCATCGCAGCGAATATTCCACTTTTACGAACAAAAGGAAGACAGAATTCATTCAGCACAGCCAGCTTGGCTACTGCACGCGCGGTAACGAGATCGTAACTGTCACGGTATCCTTCTTTGCGTCCAATCTCTTCCGCACGTCCATGGACCAACTCCACGTCTGTCAGACCAAGGATATCTACCACATGTTGTAGAAAGCCAATCCGTTTATTCAATGAATCAATGATCGTAAGCTTAATGTGCGGGAAACAGATTTTCAGTGGCAATCCAGGAAAACCTGCTCCAGAACCAATGTCAGCCAGCTTATTTACTTTGGTCATGTCTGTATAAAAGGCCAGTGAAACCGAATCATAGAAATGCTTGGTATACACTTGCTCCCGATCCGTAATTCCGGTCAGATTCATCTTTTCATTCCAAGATACCAGCTCCTGATAATACAGTTCGAATTGCTCCAATTGGAGTTCTCCCAGCTCTAATCCATGTTTCTTTAAGCGCCGCTGCAGTTGCTGTTGAATATCGTCCATTATTGTCCCCTTGCTGCGGTTACACGGTTATAATGCTCCAGGTAGACCAGCAGAATGGAGATGTCGGCAGGAGTAACTCCAGCAATACGAGAAGCCTGACCAATCGAGATTGGACGAATCGTAGCGAGCTTCTGTTTGGCTTCCATAGCGAGGCCATGAATCTCATCATATACGATGGTGTCCGGAATTTTCTTTTTCTCCATCTTTTGCAAACGTTCCACGTGGATCAATTGTTTCTCAATATAACCCGCATATTTAATTTGTATTTCCACTTGTTCTTTCATATCTGCTGTCAGTTCTACCTCAGATGGTGAGAGCTGTTCAATCAGTTCATACCCCAGCTCCGGGCGACGCAGCAAGGTAAGCAACGTACTGCCATCCTGAATAGGTGTAGATCCGTACTCTTCCAGCTTGGCATTCACTTCAACCGGGCGAGCTTTAGCCACTTTCAGACGTGCGACTTCCTGCTCGACTTTTGCCTTTTTATCCAAAAATTTCGCATAACGCTCTTCAGGGATCAGGCCAATGTCATGTCCGATCTCCGTCAAACGCATATCTGCATTATCATGGCGAAGCAACAGACGATACTCAGCGCGTGAAGTCAACAGACGATACGGTTCATTGGTTCCCTTTGTTACCAAATCATCAATCAGTACACCAATATAACCTTGGGAACGATCAAGCACAATCGGTTCTTTGTCTTGTACTTTGCGAGCTGCATTAATGCCGGCCATAACGCCTTGTCCAGCCGCTTCTTCATAACCGGAAGTACCATTAATCTGACCTGCTGTGAACAGACCTGGCAGACGTTTGGTTTCAAGGGATGGCCATAATTGTGTAGGCACCATCGCATCGTATTCAATTGCATAGCCGTTACGCATCATTTCCACTTTTTCCATACCTGGAATGGAGCGCAGAACCGCAAGTTGAACATCTTCTGGCAGACTTGTAGATAGTCCCTGCACATAATACTCGGATGTATTTTTGCCTTCCGGCTCCAGGAAAATCTGATGTTTCGGTTTGTCGCTAAACCGAACAATTTTATCTTCAATGGATGGGCAATAACGCGGTCCAGTTCCTTCGATTACACCCGAAAACATCGGTGCACGATGCAGGTTGTCATTAATAATTTGATGTGTCTCCACAGAGGTATACGTCAACCAGCAAGGCAGCTGCTCATTATCAGAAGATTCCGTTTCATAGGAAAAGAACTTCGGCTCATCATCGCCAGGCTGAATTTCCGTTTTGCTAAAATCAATCGTGTCCTTATGCACACGTGGTGGTGTACCTGTTTTGAAACGAACCAGATCAAAGCCCAGTTCACGCAGATGCTCTGACAATTTAAGAGATGGTTGTTGATTGTTTGGTCCACTCTCATACATCAACTCACCCATGATCACTTTGCCGCGCAGGTATGTGCCTGTTGTCAGAACGACTGCTTTGGCCCGATACTCCGTTCCGGTCTGAGTCACAACACCTACACATTTTCCATCTTCAACGATCAGGCGATCAACCATACCCTGACGCATTGTCAGATTACGTTCATTCTCCATCGTTTCCTTCATTTTATGCTGGTAGGAGAATTTATCTGCCTGAGCTCGAAGCGCGTGAACAGCAGGCCCTTTACCCGTGTTAAGCATTCGCATCTGAATAAAGGTTTTATCGATATTCCGTCCCATTTCTCCACCAAGTGCATCAATCTCACGCACAACATGTCCTTTGGCCGGTCCCCCAATAGATGGGTTACAAGGCATAAAGGCTACCATATCCAGGTTGATCGTAATCATCAGTGTTTTGGACCCCATACGGGCTGCGGCCAGCGCGGATTCCACACCAGCATGTCCTGCACCAACGACGATTACATCATAACTGCCGCCATCAAAAGCCATTCCCGTTTACCCCCTTATAATGAAAACAAAATACTTCTAACCGTTCATCGGAATCTGCATTCCTATCTATATGAAACCAACACGTAATGGCTACAATATCATTCCATCCTTTGACAACAGGCAGAAATTGTACCTTTCCATCATACACTAGGATCTAAGTCAATCGTCAGTATATTATTTTTACTTTCCTAGACAGAACTGGGAGAAAATCTGATCAATTAATGCATCATGGGCTGTATCTCCAACAATCTCGCCTAAGTGCTCCCACGCCAAACGAACATCAATCTGAATCATATCGATCGGAATGAACTGGTCTGCTGCTTCATATGCATCTACCAGGGACTGCTTTGCTTTTTTGAGCAACGCAATATGACGTACATTGCTGACATAGGTCAGGTCTGCGGACTCCAGTTTGCCACTGAAAAATAGCGTAGAAATCGCCTCTTCCAGTCGATCCACACCCAGATCATCTTTCACCGACATCGGCACAAGCCGTTCTTCCGGAATATATCGAAGCAGCACGTCACGTTCTACATGTGGCGTTAAGTCCATTTTATTCATAATGATTATCGATTGTCTACCGCGGATTTGTTCCAATAATTCAATCTCATCCGGATGAAGTGGCTCCGCAGCATTCACAACCATCAAGATCAGATCGGCTTCACTTACCGCAGAACGAGAGCGTTCTACCCCGATCTTTTCTACAACGTCCATCGTTTCCCGTATGCCTGCCGTATCCAGCAACTTCAGCGGAATGTTATTAATCGTAATAAACTCTTCAATTACATCACGAGTTGTCCCTGGAATGTCGGTGACGATAGCCCGATTGTCTTGCGCCAGTGTATTCATCAATGAGGATTTTCCTACGTTAGGTCGTCCAACAATAGCGGTAGTGATACCTTCTCGCAGGATTTTTCCTTGCTCTGCTGTAGTCAGCAATTTATCGATCTCAGTCATAACCTGACTGGACTTTTCTTTGATAAAATCAGACGTTAACGATTCCACGTCATGCTCGGGATAATCGATATTTACTTCAATATGAGCCAATGTTTCCACCAAAGTATATCGTAGATCACGCAGTTTGGAGGACAGTTTGCCTTCAACTTGTTTCAATGCAACCGAGAAAGCCCGGTCCGATTTGGAACGAATTAGATCCATGACACCCTCAGCCTGAGACAGGTCAATCCGCCCATTAAGGAAAGCACGCTTCGTGAACTCACCGGGTTCAGCCAGGCGAATATCGAGCTGCAACAACAAGTCCATGACCCGTTTTACCGACACTACACCACCATGGGCGCTGATCTCCACGACATCTTCTGTTGTAAAAGACCGTGGAGCGCGCATGACTGTTACCAGCACTTCCTCGATCTTCTCGCCGCTCACTGGATCTATGATATGACCATAATGAACTGTATGGGATGCTGCCTGAGTTAAAGGGGTTTTACTGCGGAAAATCTTTTCCGTCTCCGACACTGCTTCCGGGCCACTCACCCGGATCACGGCAATACCCGCCTCTCCGACAGCCGTTGATATCGCTGTGATCGTATCACTGATCATGGTTATCTCTCCTTGCTCTATTTTAAAATTGCCGTCCCTCGGGGGACGCCATATCCATTTTCAACTCTATTAATGATATAACATATGACATGTCACTTATCGTATTAAGTTCACTCTTCACTTGTTCTACGTACCTTACCAAATTGCTTCTGTACGAAAAAAGCAATGGCTTCTGCACCGGGCAGGAAGCCATTGCGTCTTCAATTTCGAGTTATTTCGTCGTAATAACCACACGCCGATTAGGCTCTTCGCCCTTACTTAACGTCTTAATCTGCGGGTGATTTTGCAGTTTTGCATGAATGACTTTTCGTTCGAGCGGAGGCATTGGTTCCAGTACAACTTCCTTACCGGTACGGATGGCTTGTCCAGCCAACCTATCGGCCAGGTCCTCCAGCGTCTTCCGCCGACGTTGACGGAAATTCTCCGCGTCGAGCACAATTCGAACGAAGCTTTCCGAATATCGGTTCGCTACAATGTTCGTCAGATACTGAAGCGCATCCAGTGTTTGTCCACGTCTGCCAATAATCATGCCCAGATCGTCGCCGGCAATATTGAAGATATGTCCATCCCGCTGTTTTTTGATATGCACTTCAACATCCAGTCCCATACCTGCTGCGACCTCTTTCAAGAAAGCAGCCGCTTCTTCATAGGGATTTTTAGCTGCGATATCCTTAAGTAATGCATCTACTTCAAGTTGGTATGCAGCTGGTTTGATCGGCTGTGGGACAACTTCTGGTACAGGCAACAATTTCACTTCTACTTTGGCCGCCCTCACCCCGAACAAACCCAGGAATCCTTTTGACGGCTGCTCTAACACTTGTATCTCGACCTTGTCCCGACTTACGCCAAGCTCGGTCAATCCTTGGTTTACAGCATCTTCAACGGTTTTTCCTGACGTAATGACTGTGGTCATTTCGATTTTTTGGCCCCTTTCGACCCTTTTCCAGAGACGGTCGCTTTGCCACCGTTTTTGCGTTTAGCTCCATTTTTCGAAGAGCTATTCTGCTTCACGTTGACCTCAGCCACGATTTTATCATTATTCCGGTAAAGGAAATAGTTTTGCACGATCGTGTAGATGTTACTGTAGAACCAGTACAGCGGAAGTGCTGACGGGAACTGATAGGACATCACGAAGATCAAGATAGGGTAAACCCACAGCATGAACTGCATTGGTCCCACTTGCTGCGCAGGGTTCATACGCATCATCATCCATGTTTGAATGAATGTAGTGATCGCAGCCAGCACTGGCAAAATAAACAGGTGATCGGGTTCTCCGAGCTGGAGCCACAAGAAATCATGGGTTCTCAAACTGGAGTTTCCATTAATTGAACTATAAAGTGCGATGTAAATCGGCATCTGAATGATAAGCGGCAGACAACCCGCCATCGGATTAACTTTGTTCTCTTGAAACAACTTCATTGTTTCTTGCTGAACTTTCTCAGGTGTATCTTTATACTTGGCTTGGATCTCCTTCAGTTGCGGCTGGATAGCCTGCATCGCCTTGGAACTCCGTACCTGCTTCATAGTTAACGGTAAGATTAATGTCCTTACAATTAAAACCATTAGAAGAACTGATAGACCGTATTCACCATTGAACCAATTTGCAAATTCGTCAAGTGCTAAGGAAAACCAATAAACGACATTACTTTTCCAGAACGACTCACTGTTCTTTAGATCTTCCGTAGTGACTCCAACTGTCCCTTGTGGAGTACATCCGGCCAGTACGGTGACCATTGCAATGACTGCAATGAGGAGAATCCACTTCCCCTTTGATGTCTTCAATCGCGACACTTCATAACCCCTCTCTTAACCAATCCATTCCACCGTAAATCATACCATAATTAGGAGGACAAATAAACCGAAGCTTACCGCTTACTTGACTTCAAAAGTGAGCCCTTGCGCATCGCATGTAGCAGGCTTTTTTCCATTTCCTTATAGGGCATGTCCAGTGCACCTTTTCTGACGATAAAAATCAGATCCATTTGCGTGACAATCTCATGCTCATGATGACGAACAATTTCCTTAATCATGCGTCTCATCCGGTTACGTACGACAGCGTTCCCGATTTTCTTGCTGCATGATACGCCCACCCGGAATTGTTCCGTATCTTTACGTCGGCAGCCGTACACCACGAATTGATGATTGGCAAACGATTTTCCATACCGGTATACGCGGCTAAAGTCCGCCCGGTTTTGTAGACGCAGTCTTTTATACACGGCGCTTCTCCTTGCTGTTCTCCATCATTGTTGTTGACGGAGGCCTCATTACTGTTTTAGTATAGGCTTTCTTGAATGACGGTAAACCGTCATCCTTATATAAAGGTAAGTTTTCGACAAATGGAAAACTCACTCCACATACATACATCGTGTCTGTTCAGCACTTTTTGGCAGACCATTCAGACCTGAACTATAGCAGCATCCAGTCTGAATTGAGCTAATTAAGAAAAAAAAGACCACCTCGGTGGTCTTCAATGCATTAAGCACTCAGGTTTTTACGGCCTTTAAGGCGACGTGCGGCCAAAATTTTACGGCCGTTGCTCGTGCTCATTCTTTTCCGGAAACCATGAACTTTTTTACGTTTGCTAACGTTCGGTTTGAATGTAGGTCTCAATGTATTGCACCTCCTCACAAGGAAATACTTATGTGATGAATCACTTTCATCTTCACAGAAAACACCTTTATAAATATTATCATGACCCACCTATAAAAGTCAACTACGGTGATTGAACATGGTTGGGAAATTATTAACATGTGGATAACTAATTAAAGTTAGAAACTATCCACAGTATAAATCCACATATCTCCGAGTTCAGTCAGGAATAGAATTTTGCTTGACTCAACTTATAAATATTTTAATTTCTAAATAAAGTTTATACACTAAAGCCTCCAAATCCCATTTTTAAACGGGCTTGGAGGCTTCATTTTGCATATTTTTATAAAATGATAGCTACTCTAAAAATAAAGCTTTGTGACCAAGAGCTATTTTAATATGAGTAAAACCAGATTATCTACATAACTTTAAAAACTTGCATCAGCATTATTGAACACTGTGAAACTTTTTGCAGCGTTAGAAATTGTTACATTAGCCCCGAAGTTACCACCAGACACACCTAAACTAATGCTGCTTATTTTTGCTGTGTCCCATGTGTGTACATACATTGTTCGAGCATTTCCGTGTAAATTTTTAAAATTGGAATCATATGTTATTTGGGCGGCAAAATTATTACCCATGTAAGCAACATCAACTGTTCCTGCATTGACAAGTTTCATATAATCTTGAATTTCAAAAGCGACTCCTGCTGCCCCACTCCCATAAGTAGGATTTGGATTTTTAACCTCATTGCCTCTACCATCATATAAATAACCTGCTGATCTAAGGACTTTAGCATTATAGGTTCCACTCTTATTGTAATAAGTTAATCCTATAGAGTCAGGACCACCAATTATTTTTGTTTGGCCTGTAATAGGAACCCATACACCAGGTGTATCTGCTTTCCAAGCTTCATTATTCCAATGGCCGCCACCTGTTACTGTCCATTCACCAGTTGTACCAGAATAAGTTATTATTGGTTTAGTTAATGTAACATTAGAAGCTTGTGAGAGTGGTGATACTTCATTTTTATCTGGGTTAGTTTCTGTTTTGAAAACATGAGCGTTAAATTGACGAATTACCTTATCTATCTCGTTCTCTGTTGCCCCCTGAGCAACCAGTTTAGCAATAGTAGAATCAAGTTCTTCCCTATATTCTACTTTTTCTTCTGAGCTCAAATCTACTTTTAACTCATGGCTGTACTGTTCTGCAAAAGCTCTTTTAGCTGCAACTTCACTTGGTACAACTTCAGATAAGTTCTCTGCTGAGACAGAAGATAGTGCGAAAGAGCCAACTAATCCTAATGACAATATAGAACATAATATCTTTTTCTTCATACAAATACCTCCAATAAATATATTTTGTGGTTATTACATTATTATATTAACACTATATTGTATATTTTCAAACATTTTCTTTTTAATCAATAAACAAAAGTAATATACTACTGAATAAAGTTTGAATTTAAGTTTATAATGATTACAGATTTCTTATTTACTTTGTAAGATATTCAAATTTTATTTCAGAACCTATTTAGTAAACAATTGTATTCAAGGAAAGTTGGTTTTTTCTTTATACTTTTTTACGTTAAATATTAAAATGAAGATTTCTTTCTTAATAGAAAATGAAGATTTACAATTTTCTTGAAAAGCTATACTATAAAAAAGTATGCTTTAGGGTATTTCATTGAACTCAACATTATATCTACACAAAATAGTAAAAAGTTACATTTTTTGGAAAATTATCAATTAAAGAATATTTATTAGATGCAGTTAATTTTAAGATTCAAACAAATGTCCAGTCCGCAAAATAGTTATGTTATGATCAGTAATGAACTGATTATTATTAATAGGAGCGTTAGCCATATGCTATTTCCTTCTTCCTGGCTTCAAGGGGCTTCCCGTGGTGAAGCCATAGCCTGCGAATTAAGGCTGCGGATCATCAGTGGTACCCTTCGACCTGGAGAGATTTTGTCGGAAAATCGAATTGCGGCTGATTTTGACAGCAGTCGGTCGCCTGTTCGTGAAGCGTTACGAACATTGTCCAATGAAGGCCTTATTCGGCTTGAACGGATGGGTGTCGTTGTCATTGGACTACGAATCAAGGATGTCGAAGAATTGTATGATGTCCGTTTCCTGATTGAAAGTTTTGTGCAGCAGCGACTTGCAGGTGATGTTCCAGCGTCATTAATTACCCAGCTACGTAACGTAATCGACAAAATGCAACTCGCCGGACGACATCAGGACGCTGTCGAATTCGCCTATCAGGATCTCGTTTTTCATGAGACGATTATTGAAGCCGCTCAGCATTCCCGTATTTCACATCTATGGAAGAGTATTCGTTATGTTGTGATGACCGTTATGCTGCTCACGACGCGCAGAGTGTTCGTTCAAGGCGAGCAGAAAGTAAGCGCTGTAATTGAAAAACACCGTTTGCTCGTTGAAGCACTTGAATCCGGTGACAAACTGCTCATTCAGACTGGAGTCCGCACGTATTTCCAGGATTCAGGCAAAACCCTGCATGAGAGCTTTGATTCCTAAAAGGAGTAAAGCGTTCGCAATCATATCCGCTGTGATTGATTGCGGCTTAACTTGTCGACAAGTATACAAAATGCAATTTTGTTTCAAATTTGGGCATGATAAAGCTGTATTTTCGCCAATATCCATGCGGCAAGTACTAACATGGTTACACTTAATGTGAAGTTAATCTCACTTGTAAGCGTTCTATATCAGAAATAAAGGAGCACATAACATCATGAGCACTCTTTTTGGACTATCCCACAACGCAACATTATTGGTTTGGACGTTAATTGCGATCGTTTTTCTGATCGTTTTGATCTCCAAGTATAAATGGAATCCTTTCATCACCCTGCTGCTGTCAGCATTAATGCTCGGTTTGCTTACAGGCATGAAACCTGCCGATGTGATCTCTTCCATTACCGGTGGACTTGGCGGCACACTTGGAACCATTGCCATTGTTATTGCTCTCGGTACGATGCTTGGTAAGATGATGGCCGAATCGGGTGGTGCCGAGCGCATTGCAACGACATTGGTCGATCGGTTCGGTGTGAAACGTGTGCACTGGGCCATGATGATTGTTGGATTTATCGTTGGTATTCCTGTTTTCTTCGAAGTCGGCGTAATTTTGATGATTCCGATCATCTTCACCGTTGCACGTAAAACCAACATGTCTCTGTTGCAGATTGGTATACCCATTTTGGCCGGTCTGTCGACTGTACACGGTTTGGTTCCTCCCCATCCAGCGCCAATGATAGCGATTGAAGCCTTCAGCGCGGATCTGGGTAAAACCATTCTGTACTCCCTTATTGTTGGTATCCCTACAGCGATTATTGCGGGTCCCATGTTTGGTAAATTTATTGGCAAAAGAGTACACACCGAACCGCCAGCTGAACTGGCTGAACAATTCGCAACCAAAACAAACAGCAATATGCCTGGGTTTGGTATAACCCTGTTTACCATATTGCTGCCGGTTATTTTGATGCTCATCGGTTCCATAGCAAGCATCATTGACCCTAACGCCACGAGTGGTCTCACTGTTTTCAGTGAATTTATCGGTCATGAGATCATCGCTCTGCTGATTTCAGTCGTATTTGCCCTCTTTTCACTCGGCTTTGCACGTGGATTCACCAAACACGATATTTCTCGCTTCACCAGTGAATGTCTGGCGCCTACCGCGACCATCATTCTCATTATTGGTGGAGGCGGTGCCTTCAAACAGGTATTGATCAACAGTGGTGTAGGTAACGCCATTGCTGAAGTGGCCACCCATGCCAACATTAATGTAATCTTCTTCGCTTGGCTTGTCGCTGCACTTATTCGTGTAGCTACCGGTTCAGCAACCGTAGCCATGACAACAGCTGCTGGCATCGTCGCTCCAGTGCTTGCACTCACACCAGGGGCCAATATTGAGTTGGTTGTACTTGCCACAGGCGCGGGGTCACTCATCTTGTCTCATGTGAACGATGCAGGATTCTGGATGATCAAAGAATTCTTTAATATGAGCGTTGCCCAGACATTGAAAACGTGGACCGTTATGGAAACACTATTATCCGTGGTCGGACTGATCTTTATTTTGCTCCTGAGTACAGTGGTATAAATGGAGTTTCTATAATAGAAAGAAATTAAAATCTCATCGCTTTCTGGAGAAAGAAGGATTATATATATGAACAACTATATGATTGGGATCGATATTGGTACCACCAGTACCAAATCCGTGTTATTCACCGAGCAAGGCTCTGTCGTAAGTACCTCAACACAGGAATATCCTTTGTATACTCCTGCACCCGATGTTGCCGAGCAGGACCCTGATGAGATTGTACAAGCGGCCCTGCGCTCTGTCCGGGGAGTCATGGATCAGAGTGGCGTTGCTGCCGAGCAGATCCTGTTTGTATCCTGCAGCTCCGCTATGCATAGTGTCATTGCCATGGGACAGGATAACCAACCTTTAACCCGCTGCATCACCTGGGCGGATAATCGAAGTGCAGCATGGTCTGCCCAGCTTCAAGAGAATGGATTAGGACATCGCATCTATCTGCGGACAGGTACACCTATTCATCCGATGTCACCTCTAACCAAACTGATGTGGCTGCATCACGATGAGCCTGAAATTTTTGAGCGTACAGCGAAATTTATCTCTATTAAAGAATATCTGTTCTTCCGTTTATTCGGGCAATATGTTGTTGATCACTCCATCGCGTCCTGTACCGGCTTGCTCAATCTGGAACAGCTGGACTGGGACGCAGAGGCTCTTGAGGTAGCAGGCATTACACCGGACCATCTTTCAAAGCTCGTACCCACAACATATATATTAGAAGGAATGAATACCGAATCCGCTGAAAAAATGGCTCTCTCCTCCTCCACGCCCTTCGTAATTGGCGCAAGTGATGGGGTTTTATCCAATCTCGGTGTAAACGCCATTGAGCCTGGTGTTGTTGCAGCAACCATCGGGACCAGTGGGGCCATTCGTACCGTCGTGGAGCATCCAGTTACCGATCCCAAAGGTCGGACGTTCTGTTACGCCCTCACAGAGAATCTTTGGGTTATAGGTGGGCCTGTGAATAACGGTGGCATGCTGTTCCGTTGGGTGCGGGATGAATTCGCCGCCTCTGAAGTGGAGACAGCAAAGCGACTCGGCATCAATTCCTATGATGTCTTGACCAAGATTGCCGAGCGTGTTCGGCCTGGCTCAGAAGGGCTTCTGTTCCATCCGTACCTTTCGGGCGAACGTGCCCCATTGTGGAATCCGGATGCCCGTGGTTCCTTCTTTGGCTTAACACTCCATCATCAGAAAGAGCATATGATCCGTGCTGTTCTGGAAGGGGTTATTTTCAACCTATACACAGTACTGCTTGCCATGGAAGAACAGATTGGGCAGCCTACCTCCATTCAAGCTACTGGTGGATTTGCACGCTCTCCTCTCTGGCGCCAGATGATGTCTGATATCTTCAATCAGGAGGTCGTTGTGCCCGAGAGCTTCGAGAGTTCCTGTCTGGGTGCCGTCGTACTTGGTTTGTACGCTACTGGACGGATTGAATCGCTTCATGCCGTCTCTTCCATGGTGGGTACAACGCATCGACATACTCCTGTCAAAGAGAACGCTGTACTCTATCAGGAACTGCTGCCCATCTTTATTCGGATCTCTCGCAAGCTTGAAGAGGAATACGCAGATATTGCTGAATTCCAGCGTAAGATGTCCCTTCCCCGTCTCTAAATCATCAATCCATACTTCATCTCTTCACACCAAAAAAGAGGGCGTTCCTAAAACCAAAAATCGGTTTTAGGAACGCCCTCTTTTGCTATAGACACATCATTTATCCTTCAGAATCATAGAATACATTCATATCATTCTATCCCCTGATTTGAGCATTTCTTAGCTCTTCATTTTCGGTTAATTCACATTCCTAATGTCTCAAAATGAAGTCCTTAGTCCATCATTCTCCTACATCGCCGATCACAGAGTGACCATTTGCTCAGAATATACACCTCTGATCTTGTTCCATTAAAAGCATAAGTTTATTCCCCTCTCCGTCTCCACCCTGACACTGAATTCGTAGCTTTCACCATTGCTCCATTGCCAGGAAAACACGAGGTTGAAAGGTAACTCTGTTTACGATCTCGAACATGCTCCATTTTCACTTCATGGTTATCCACAGACAGGTTATTCACAAACGAAGAATGCTTTTACACACAATTTGGCATCATTTGACGGATAACCTGTGTATAAAACATTTTTGGTATTTGGGTCTTTCTGTCGAAAATTAAACAGTTTATAAACAATATATTGTGTTGTGACTAAAAATTATACACAAGTTATTGAATTTGTGGATAAAATCACGCGATACGTTGAAATGCGGGGTTTCTTTTGCTATGATTGTATTACTTTTGGATGTGAATATGTGATCTGACCCATAATATTATCAACAGCCTGTGGATAAAGTTGTGAACAATTTTCCGTTGTTCATACTTTTTTTGTTTTCGACCTGCGGGGGTTTGGGGATAAATTCAACAATATATCTCGTATTTCGACACTGCATCATGGCTTAAGCCACACTTGGAACATGTAAAAGGAGTGACAGTCTGTGGACAGCCATACTTCTGATTTATGGCAGCAAATTTTATCAATCATACAAAACAAACTCAGCAAACCCAGCTTTGACACCTGGTTCAAAGCCACCAAAGCCACCAAGCTGAATGACCGCTCCATCGTCATTTCCGCACCAACCACGTTTGCCGTCGAATGGCTGGAGAGCCGTTACACCAAATTGGTTGGCTCGACGGTATACGAGCTGCTTGGCAAGCAAGTCGATGTGAAATTTGTCATCGAAGAGAACAAGCCTGCTGAACCGGACCCGCAACTGCCGGCGCCAACGCCTACAGTTGTACAGGAAGAAGCGGTACTCAGCATGCTGAATCCGAAATATACGTTCGATACATTTGTCATCGGGCCGGGCAACCGTTTTGCCCATGCCGCATCGCTGGCGGTCGCTGAAGCGCCCGCCAAAGCTTACAACCCTCTCTTTCTGTATGGAGGAGTAGGTCTCGGTAAAACTCACTTGATGCATGCGATTGGACATTACGTTCTGGAGCATGATCCGGGTAGTAAAGTCGTTTATTTGTCGTCTGAGAAATTCACGAACGAATTCATTAACTCGATCCGTGACAACCGCGGGGAGAGCTTCCGTAACAAATACCGGAGTGTCGACATTTTGCTCATTGATGATATTCAGTTCTTGGCGGGAAAAGAATCAACACAAGAGGAATTTTTCCATACGTTTAATGCGCTGCATGAGGAACGGAAGCAGATCATCATCTCCAGCGACAGACCACCGAAGGAAATTCCGACACTGGAAGAACGACTTCGTTCTCGCTTTGAATGGGGGTTAATCACGGATATCCAGCCTCCAGATTTGGAGACAAGGATCGCAATTCTGCGTAAAAAGGCACGTGCGGAAAACCTGGATATTCCGAATGAAGCGATGATGTACATTGCCAACCAGATTGACACCAACATACGTGAACTGGAAGGCGCCCTGATTCGGGTCGTTGCTTATTCTTCACTGACTAATCAAGATGTAACCACTCATCTGGCAGCTGAAGCACTGAAGGATATTATTCCTTCCAGTCGTCCAAAAATGATCACTATTCATGACATCCAACAAAAGGTCGGCGAGTACTATAGCCTTAAGCTTGAAGATTTCAAAGCACGGAAACGGACCAAGGCAGTTGCTTTCCCAAGACAGATTGCCATGTATCTCTCTCGTGAACTGACAGATTTTTCTCTGCCCAAAATTGGGGAGGCATTCGGAGGACGAGATCACACCACTGTGATACATGCTCACGAAAAAATCTCCCAAGCGATTAAAAATGATCAGGATCTCTATAAAGTTATCAACAACTTAACCGAAAAAATTAAGAATCCAACCTGAACAAGTCCCAAGCCTATGCACAACGTATACACATGTGGATAGGCTTGGGTGTACGGGTTTATACCCACTTATCCACATATTCAGTGCCCCTATTACTATTATTACTAAAAAGATCTTAAAGATATCATCTCCAAAATAGCCATTTCGGAGCTTAGCCTTCGGCCTTTGAAAAACACCTTTCAACACCCCAACACCCAAAAAATCAGCTAGGAGTGAAACCATGAAAATCAGCATAATGAAAAACTACTTAAACGATTCCATACAGCAAGTATCCAAAGCGATCTCGAGCCGTACAACGATCCCCATTCTGAGCGGTATCAAATTCGACGTGAATCATCAAGGTGTAACATTGACAGCAAGTGACACAGATATATCCATTCAATCCTTCATCCCGCTTGAAGATGGAGATAAAAGCGTAGTTCAGGTCGATCAACCCGGCAGTGTCGTTTTGCCAGCCAAGTTTTTCGTGGAGATCATCAAGAAGCTGCCATCGCAGGAAGTGCACATGGAAGTCAAAGAGAACTTCAACACCTTCATCTCTGCAGGTGCTACCGAGATTCAACTGGTAGGTCTTGATCCGGAAGAATTTCCGGTACTGCCAAGCATCGAAGAAAACCAAACCGTCTCCATTCCGGGAGATTTGCTGAAAAATATGATCAAACAAACCGTATTCTCCATTTCCACACATGAGACCACTCCAATCCTCACAGGTGTACTCTGGAGTTTGGGTGACAATGAATTGAAATTTGTGGCAACAGACCGTCACCGTCTTGCTACTCGATCAGCAATGCTGGATAATGCAGAAGGTATCCGCTTCAACAACGTGGTTATTTCCGGTAAAACGCTGAACGAGCTCAGCAAAATTGTTCCGGACCAAAATACCCTTGTGGATATCGTTGTTGCAGATAACCAGGTCCTGTTCAAAATCGATCGTGTGTTGTTCTACTCCCGTATTTTGGACGGAACATATCCGGATACTTCTAGAATTATTCCAACGTCATACAAAACAGAACTTGTTTTAGATACAAAAAAATTAAGTGAATCCATTGACCGGGCTTATTTGCTGTCGCGTGAAGAGAAAACAAACATTGTGCGCATGCAAACGATGGATTCGGGATCCGTTGAAATTTCTTCAAGCTCTTCCGAGCTAGGTAAAGTAAGAGAAGAAATCGAACCTGCCGAGTTTACAGGAGATCCGTTAAAAATCTCGTTCAACTCCAAATACATGCTGGATGTACTGAAAGTCGTTGAAAGTGAGCAGCTGATGATCGCTTTTACAGGAGTCATGAGTCCAATCATCTTGAAACCGCTGGATGACAGTCATAGCCTTTATGTGATATTGCCATATCGGACGACCAACTAACGAAAGGAAGATCACAGTGAACCAAGTTACGATTCGTACGGAATATATTAAGCTTGATCAATTTTTGAAACTGGCTGATTGCATCCCAACTGGAGGTATGGCCAAAGCATTGCTTCAGGAAGGACTTGTACGTGTGAATAAAGAGCCCGAGGAACGTCGGGGACGTAAGTTATACCCTGGGGATATCGTTGAAGTGGACGGAGAAGGCACATTCGAAGTTGCTGCAGAATAAGAAGACCAGTTCGATCCTGCTGCCTCCTGACGGACGGGATAAAAGGGAGGTTACCGCGTGTTTGTGAACAGCATTGATCTGCAGAATTTCCGCAATTATGAACATCTGAGACTGGATTCTTTTGGTCCCGTAAACTTGTTGATCGGTCAAAATGCCCAGGGCAAGACGAATCTTGCAGAGGCTATTTTTGTACTTGCACTCACCAAGAGCCACCGTACATCCCGTGACAAGGAGCTGATTCGTTTCGGTGAGGAACGTGCCAGACTTGCAGCAGAGGTCGACAAAAAGTACGGATCAGTCAAGCTTGAGCTATCTTTGTCGCAACAAGGCAAAAAAGCAAAGATTAACGGCCTGGAGCAGCGCAAGCTCAGTGATTTTGTCGGAGCGCTCAATGTCGTGATGTTTGCACCGGAGGATCTGGAGATTGTAAAAGGCACACCGGGGGTCCGCCGCCGGTTTCTTGACATGGAGATCGGACAGGTTGCACCAGGTTATCTGTACCACTTGCAGCAATACCAAAAAGTGCTTGTCCAACGAAACAATTTGCTTAAGCAGCTTTGGGGACAAGGGGCATCAGCCCAGACCATGCTTGAGGTGTGGAACGAACAACTGGTTGAACATGGTGTTAAAATCGTCAAAAAAAGGAAACAATTCATAAAGAAACTTCAAAAGTGGGCAGAAACGATTCATCAGGGGATCACCGGAGGCGGAGAAGTCTTGCGGCTGGCCTACCTACCTTCCTTCAGCGAAGCCTCTGAGGAAGATGAAGCTGTCTTAATGGACCAATTTATGATAAAATTATCACAAATGAAAGAGCAGGAGATTCGCCGAGGCACAACCCTTAGTGGGCCGCATCGGGATGACCTGTCCTTTTTCATTAACGATCGGGAAGTACAAACATATGGCTCGCAGGGGCAGCAGCGCACAACGGCGTTGTCCCTTAAACTTGCGGAAATTGAACTGATTCATGAAGAAATCGGAGAATATCCAGTGCTGTTGCTGGATGATGTTTTGTCTGAGCTGGACCCTTTTCGCCAGACGCAGCTGATCGAAACGTTCCAGAGCAAGGTGCAAACCTTTATTACGGCTACGGGGATTGAGAGCCTGAACGTTGACAAGCTCAAAGATGCCAGTATTTATCACGTTCATGCCGGACAGGTTGAACGCTAAGGAGTGAGGGCTTATGTACATTCATCTGGGCGGTGAGAAGATCATCCGTTCTTCCGAATTGGTCGCTATTTTTGATATATCGATTGAAAAATCCTCAAAGATCTCCAAACAGTATGTCACACATGCCGAGCAGGAAAAAACAGTGGAGCATATCGGCGAAGAGGAAGCCAAGTCCATTGTGGTAACCAAAAACATTGTGTACTACTCGCCTATTTCCTCAGCCACGCTGAAGAAACGGGCTCACATTTTCCCTGATCTCTAGCGTTAATGTGGCACCTATGGAGTGCATACTGTGCTACTTGTCCATAAGTGGACAGCTGGCTGAAATGTAGGACGTTGCCTATTTCAGCAAACATTCTTAGTTAACGCATATTTACGATATTGAATCTATAGAAGTAGGTGAAAGGCATATGTCTATGAATCAACCGTCATATGATGCGAATGAAATTCAGGTCCTTGAAGGATTGGAAGCCGTACGGAAGCGTCCGGGGATGTATATCGGTTCCACCAGTTCCAAGGGCCTGCATCATCTGGTCTGGGAAGTAGTGGACAACAGTATTGACGAAGCTCTCGCAGGTTACTGTGACCACATTGAGGTCAGTATCCATGAAGACAACAGCGTGACTGTAGTCGATAACGGACGGGGTATTCCTGTCGGCGAACACGCCAAAATGAAACGTCCTGCACTTGAGGTAGTTATGACTGTCCTCCACGCAGGGGGGAAATTTGGCGGCGGCGGATATAAAGTATCCGGTGGTTTGCATGGTGTCGGTGTGTCGGTTGTGAATGCTCTTTCTGAAAAAGTGGTTGTAACTGTTAAACGGGAGGGACATATCTATCAACAGGAATATCGTCGTGGTGCTCCTCAGTATGACCTGAAAGTAATCGGTACAACCGAAGAAACGGGAACAACCGTTAGGTTCCATCCAGACCCTGAAATTTTCACGGAAACGAGAGTTTATGATTATGACATTTTGCTTGCCCGTATTCGTGAGCTTGCGTTCCTGAACAAGGGAATTGGTTTGACACTGACGGATGAGCGCACAGGTGCAACCAACACATTCCTGTACGAAGGCGGCATTATCGAATATGTCTCTTTCCTCAACCAGAAGCGTGAAGTACTGCATGAAAATCCAATTTACGTTGAAGGTTCCAGAGATAACATCCAGGTGGAAGTTGCCCTGCAATACAATGACAACTACACTGAAAATATCTATTCCTTCGCGAACAATATCAACACGCATGAGGGCGGAACGCATGAATCAGGTTTCAAGAGTGCACTTACGCGGATTATCAATGACTACGCCCGTAAGGCGGGGGTAATCAAGGACAGTACGGGTAACCTTTCTGGGGATGACGTGCGTGAAGGCTTGACAGCTATTATTTCGGTCAAGATTCCGGAACCGCAATTTGAAGGACAGACAAAGACCAAGCTGGGTAACAGCGAAGTTCGTGGGATTGTTGAATCCCTGTTCGCCGAGAAGCTGCAGGAATTCCTGGAAGAGAATCCTTCCGTATCCCGTCGCATTTTGGAAAAAGGACTGCAAGCAGCGCGTGCGCGTGAAGCTGCCCGCAAAGCCCGGGAACTGACACGTCGTAAAGGGGCATTGGAAGTAAGCTCCCTTCCAGGTAAACTGGCAGATTGCTCATCCAAGGATGCTTCAATCAGCGAATTGTACATCGTCGAAGGTGACTCTGCCGGCGGATCAGCAAAGCAAGGACGGGATCGTCATTTCCAAGCGATCTTGCCGCTGCGTGGTAAGATCTTGAACGTGGAAAAGGCCCGTCTCGACCGGATCTTGGGTAATGCGGAGATTAGAGCAATTATTACGGCGATGGGTACTGGTATTGGTGATGACTTCGATATTTCCAAAGCCCGCTATCACAAAATTATTTTGATGACCGATGCCGACGTCGATGGTGCTCATATCCGAACACTATTGCTGACATTCCTGTATCGCTACATGCGCAAGATCATTGAGGCAGGTTATGTATATATTGCACAACCGCCATTGTTCAAGATTGAGCGCAACAAAGTGATTCGTTATGCCGGTTCTGAGAAAGAGCGCGATGAAATTATTGCAACACTGGGTGAAAATGCGAAATTCAACGTTCAACGTTACAAAGGTCTTGGCGAGATGAATGCCGGACAGTTGTGGGAAACGACGATGGACCCGGAGAGTCGGACCATGATGCAAGTATCGATTAATGATGCCATACTTGCTGATGCCATGTTTGACACCTTGATGGGGGATAACGTTGAACCGCGTCGTGACTTTATCCAAGAGAACGCGAAATATGTGAAAAACCTCGACATTTAACATATTCGAAGAGGCGCCTGTGAGGGCGCCTTTTTATATTATTGGAAACACGGAATAGAGAGCAGCAGACTTCCGGTTCCCTTAGTTAGCGCCGTGTACGTTTTTTGACAGACGAGGCCTGCGCTTTAGAGGATGAACGAGGGCTCTTACCCTTTTTCGAGGGCAAACGACCGTACGCAATGGCATAGCGTCTGATCTTTCGATACTTTTCCTTGTCTGGTAATAAGCCAAAAGCATAAATGCCCGGCAGTGTGTTAACTTCAAGAATCCAAGGACGCCCTTCTTCGTCCAGCGCAATATCAATACCAATCTCTTTGAGCCTTGGAAAAGATGTTTGCAGTTGCACAGCGGTATGAACACCTAAGCGATATAGTTCGTTGCGAAGTTTTTTGAAGCCCTCCTGTTGCAGATGGGGGAGTACGAGTTCTTCAAATGTGGCCAATCGTCCACCACCATGAATATTGGTGATAATTTTGCCCGGTGCTGCAACACGGCCCAGCACACCTGTTGTTTCCCAATTGCGTTGCAGATTTTTCTGAGTCAACACACGCAAGTCAAAAGGCAAATCATCATGCTTCATCAGCGAGATTCCCTGTTGAATGATATAATCACGTTCCTGAATGCGATCATTCAGTGCTCGTTCGAGTTCATCCAGGGAATGAAAGAATCGCTCCTCTGTACCGTAATGGAGTTGATATGTTGTTGTGAGACGGGTAGCTCTGGAGATAACTGTATTTGCTTCAGGTTCATCAGGTAGGTTCGAATCATTGGATTCTACTGGAACCTCTTCATCTGTGGCGGTGTCTTCGGAATTAACGACAGGTTCGTATAAACGGGTTGTTTTTACTCGCATAACGCCATTACCGTAAGTACCACGGTCTGGTTTGATATAGTTGGACTCAAATAACTCAGTCATTCGTTCCAGTGTCTGACGACTATATTTTCGGGTCACTGGGATATATTCATTCACAATGCGACTGCGTTGTAACACAGCTGTTTTGGCCCATTTGCTGGAGACGCGTTGGATACCCAAGATGGATCAGTCCTTTCATGTTTTGCTCAGTTCTAAAGAGGGAATGACAAGGAGAAATCAAAGGACAAGAGATGATTTCAGTGGTATAATAGAGAAATATGGCGTTTTGTGCGATGAGCTGCACAATTTGCGGTTTGATCGTAGGACGGGAATGGCTTTAGCCTCGGTGGGCACAGTACATATGCCGTTTTTCTAGCATTGTATGTGCAATTGGGGAGGAAGGCAGGGCGTATCCCCAGACACGCAGAAGTTCCCGGAAGAAAGGCTATTGCCCAGCGGACGTTTAATTGTGTAACTTTTGTGAAAGTAATATAATAAAGAGTAGCGTTCTTGCGCGGTTTTAGCCTTGTTAGGCTTTTCACATATAATCAATTTTTGCATGACGGAATGGAACGTTTGTTGAAGGACAAGAAGGAGGTCCAGCATGGCGGAAGAAATGAACTCTCAGATTACAGATCGGGATATAGGCGTCGAGATGCGTGAATCGTTTATGGATTATGCGATGAGCATCATCGTTAGCCGTGCCTTACCTGACGTACGTGATGGATTGAAGCCGGTTCACCGGCGGATTCTGTACGCAATGTCAGAGCTCGGCATGACACCCGATAAACCACATAAAAAATCAGCCAGAATCGTCGGCGAAGTTATCGGTAAGTATCATCCACACGGTGACTCTGCTGTTTACGAGACGATGGTACGGATGGCACAGGATTTCTCCCTGCGTTATATGCATGTAGATGGACATGGTAACTTTGGTTCGGTCGATGGTGATATGGCGGCAGCCATGCGTTATACCGAAGCTCGGTTGTCCAAGATTGCTATGGAAATGCTTAGAGATATCAACAAGGATACGATTGATTTCCAGCCGAACTATGATGGTGAAGAACATGAACCAATCGTTCTGCCTGCTCGTTTTCCTAACTTGCTTGTCAATGGGGTCGGCGGGATCGCGGTAGGTATGGCCACCAATATTCCTCCTCATAATCTGGGTGAGGTCATTGATGGTGTACAGGCCATGATTCAAAATCCGGACATTACATCCATGGAACTCATGGATTACATTCAAGGACCAGACTTCCCTACGTCCGGCTACATTTTGGGTCGCTCGGGCATTCGCCAGGCGTATCAGACTGGACGTGGTTCTGTAACGATGCGGGCCAAAACCAACATCGAAGAGAATAACAACAAGGCGCGAATTATCGTTACGGAGCTGCCTTATCAGGTAAACAAGGCGAGACTCGTTGAGAAAATTGCCGAGTTGGTACGTGATAAAAAAATCGATGGCATTACTGACCTTCGTGATGAGTCTGACCGTAACGGTATGCGGGTGGTCATTGAGCTTCGCAGAGACGTGAATCCGGGGGTTGTTCTGAACAACCTGTACAAACATACATCGATGCAATCCACTTTCGGGATTAACATGCTTGCGATTGTTAATAAAGAACCTAAAATTCTGAACTTGCGTGAAGTGTTGTATCACTACCTGCAGCATCAGATTGAGGTTATTCGCAGACGTACGCAGTTTGAACTGAAGAAGGCTGAAGCTCGTGCGCATATTCTGGAAGGCTTGCGCATTGCGCTGGATCATATCGATGAGATTATTACATTGATTCGTTCTTCCAGTAATGCAGATGCAGCCAGAGAAGGTTTGATTGAGCGTTTCTCACTCAGTCATGATCAGGCTCAAGCTATTCTCGATATGCGTTTGCAACGCCTCACAGGTCTGGAACGCGAACGTATTGAGAATGAATACAACGAACTGATGGTCAAAATCAGAGAGTATCGCGAAATTCTGGCCAATGAACATTTGGTGCTTGAAATTATCAGTACAGAGCTGCAGGAGATCCGCGACCGCTTCAGCGATGATCGTCGTACAGAGATCACTGTAGGTGAAGAAAGCATTCTGGATGAGGACCTGATTCCACGTGAAGAGGTTATCATTACAATTACCCATACAGGCTACGTGAAACGTCTGCCGGTATCCACATACCGCAGCCAGAAACGTGGTGGACGTGGGGTTGTGGGTATGGATACGAAAGATACCGACTTTGTTGAGCATCTGTTCGTAACCAACTCTCACAACTACCTCATGTTCTTCACCGACAAAGGTAAGGTGTATCGTCTCAAAGCGTACGAGATTCCAGAGCTTGGACGTACCGCACGGGGGACACCGATTATCAACCTGATCCAGATTGAGCAGGGTGAGTCGGTTAATGCTGTAATTCCGGTTCAAGAATTTGAAAGTGACAGATTCTTGTTCTTTGCTACCCGCCAAGGGGTTGTGAAGAAAACGCCACTTGAGGATTACACCAATATCCGTAAAGGCGGCTTGATCGGTATTTCCTTGCGTGATGATGACATTCTAATTGATGTTAAGCTGACCGATGGACAGCAAGAGATCATTATGGGTACAGCTCACGGAATGTCTATTCGATTCTCCGAAAGTAATGTACGTTCCATGGGACGTAGTGCCACCGGGGTTAAAGGGATCACATTGGATGAACAGGATGCCGTTATCGGCATGGATGTAGTCGATAAAGATCTCGATGTTCTGATCGTTACAGCCAAAGGATACGGTAAACGTACACCTGTGAGTGACTATCGAATGCAGACGCGTGGCGGTAAAGGGATTAAGACGATTAATGTCACAGAGAAGAACGGCGCAGTAGTCAGTCTCAAGATGGTTAAAACGGAAGAGGATCTGATGATCATCACCTCTAGCGGCACGTTGATCCGGATGAGCATGGAAGGCATATCCACTATGGGTCGATACACGCAGGGTGTGAAGCTGATTCATATTCGTGACGAGGATTCAGTAGCTACGGTCAGCCGTATTGACAAAAATGAAGAAGAACCAGACGATGAGTCACTTGAAGGTGTGGAAGGCGGGGAAACCCAAGCTCCGGCAGTAAGCCTGGAAGAGGGAAGCGTTTCTGACGCAGACACTGATGCTGAGGGCGACGATTCCGGTTCGGAAGCATAAAAATAGAATGTTATAATAACCGATCTCTTGGAGATTGGAATGAAGAATTGGAGGGCTCCCACTGGGAGCCCTTTTGTTGTATATAAGGAATCTCTTCGTTTATTCTTCCCAATCTGGGATGTACAGCCTGATACCTGAGTAATATAATGGGAAATATCATGAAAAAACCGGGACTATGGTCTTGTTTTGTTAATAACATAGAAGAACGATGAGTGAGGGGAATATACATGGGACTAATCACCCTGTCAGAAGTCAAACCAGGACTCAAACTTGGGAGTGATGTACAAACGCTTCGTGGCAACGTCTTGCTTCAGAAGGGCAAAGTCATTCTACCCAAGGATATGGAAGTACTGAGAGCCTTTATGATTCACCAGGTGGATATTGAGCAAGAGAGAATGGGGTCAGGCAGTACTGGAACCAAAGGTGCATCTGCGTCCGCGGGAAGTACAGCAAACGAGAAGAATGGTGAACGGGCAGGAAAGACAGGGAACGTGACTACAGCCCCTGTAGCAACGTCCCTACAGGAAGAGTATGAGAAGATGGTCGGACTAACCAAAAATGCATTCTTGTCCTCTCTGGCGGCTGAATTGCCGGTATATGAGTTGCGTACGCAGTTAGAGGCTGTTTTTGCTCATCTCAAACAATATAATGTGCTTACCTTCAGTCCACGAGTAATGCAAGAACATGATTATGTGTATCACCATGCTGTACTGAGTGCAATTACATCCTATCAATTGGCGCAGTGGATAGATCTTCCCTCCAAGGATTGGATGCAAGTGGCATTTGCAGGCTTGTTCCATGATATAGGCAATAATAAAGTAGATCCGCAAATCCTTCATAAGCCTTCTTCATTGACGGTTACAGAGCAGGAAGAGATCCGGCAGCATACCAAATATGGTTATCAGATTCTGAAACAGGCAAAGGCCATTAATGAGGGTGCCAGACTTGCAGCTTTGCAGCATCATGAAAAAGTGGATGGATCAGGCTATCCGTTACAGCTTAGTGGGACGCAGATTCATATCTACGCTAAGATTGTAGCTATCGCTGATATTTTCCACGCCATGACGCTGGAAAAAATTTACCGTAAGGCACAATCACCGTATCTAGTTCTGGAACAGATTCAGAGTGAGGCCTTTGGGAAATTGGACCCTGCCATTGTGAGTGCATTTGTTCAACGATCAACCCAAATCCATAATGGCATACGAGTAAAACTCAGCAATAACCAAATTGGAGAGATCGTATTCTCTGATCGAGATCATCCTACAAGGCCTATGGTATCGGTAGAAGGAAACATCGTTAACCTAATGCAACAACGGCAACTTCATATACAAGAGATTATCAGTTAATTATAGATATTAGAGCAAATTGAGGAGAGGTCTTTCTTTTATAGGGAGGCCTTTTTGTCTGAGATGTAAGTGATAATGTAGATATACCATAATAAAAATAGAAAGATGCATCATTCTTCAAAAAAAGACTTGCATTCAAAATCTGTACATGGTATATTCTAATTCCGGCCAAGAAAACACAGTTTACACGGTGCGGCAAGCAAATGAAATAAGCTTCGAAAGAAACTTAAAAAAAAGAGCTTGCAAAGTTGGTTCGGATGTGGTAAGATATAAAAGTTGCTGAAGAGAACGACATTCGGTAACAAAACAAGTTTGATCTTTGAAAACTGAACAACGAGTGAGTAAACATTCTGCTTGCAGAATGAACGCGAAAGTTCGAGACAAGCCTTGGCTTGAATCGGCTGGAGCACAAATGAGATGTTTAATCTCGTCAGATTCAAAATGAGCTTATCGCTCTTTTCAATACTTTATTGGAGA